>NZ_JBIMEU010000007.1:0-149432 GCF_051262555.1 Aeromicrobium sp. CF4.19
AGGGGGCCTCAGATCTCGGAGGAGACCGACCAGATGTTGACTCCGTCGGTGGTCCCGGCGAGCTCGTCGATGCGGGTGAGCTCCTCGTCGGTGAAGTCCGTCTGCTGCGCGGCGGCCAGGTTCTCGTCGAGCTGCTGGGTCGAGGACGCACCGATGAGCGCCGAGGTCACGCCGCCGGGACGCAGCACCCAGGAGATGGCCATCTGGGCCAGGGACTGACCGCGCTCGTCGGCGATGGCCGCGAGGCCACGCAGCCGCTCGAGGTTGTCATCGGTGAGCACCGACTCGTCCAGGCTGGGCCGCTGCGTGGCGCGCTCGACCGCGTCCTCACCCAGGTAGCGGTCGGTCAGCAGGCCCTGGGCCAGCGGAGTGAAGCCGATGCTGCCCAGCCCGTGCTCGGCCAGCACGGTGAGCAGGCCGTCCTCGACCCAGCGGTTGAGCATCGAGTAGGAGGGCTGGTGGATGACCAGAGGAGTGCCGAGGTCGCGAGCGATCGCGACGGCCTCGGCGGTCTTGCTCGGAGAGTACGAGGAGATCCCGGCGTAGAGCGCCTTGCCCGAGCGCACGGCGGTGTCCAGGGCGCCCATCGTCTCCTCCAGCGGCGTGCCGGGATCGACGCGGTGGGAGTAGAAGATGTCCACGTACTCGACGCTCATCCGCTCCAGGGAGGCGTCGAGGCTGGAGAGCAGGTACTTGCGCGAGCCGAGCTTGCCGTAGGGGCCCGGCCACATGTCCCAGCCGGCCTTGCTGGAGAGGACCAGCTCGTCGCGGTAGGGCTTGAAGTCCGTCCGCATCATGCGGCCGAAGTTCTCCTCGGCCGAGCCGTGCGGCGGACCGTAGTTGTTGGCGAGGTCGAAGTGGCTGATGCCGTGGTCGAAGGCGTGCCGCAGCACCTCGCGCTGGACGTCGAAGGCCCGGTTGTCGCCGAAGTTGTACCAGAGCCCCAGCGACAACGGCGGCAGCAGCAGGCCGCTCGTGCCCAGGCGTCGGTAGTCCAGGTGCTGGTAGCGGTCCTCGGCGGCGACGTAGGGACGGTGGGTCTCGGGCACGGGGTCGGCCCAGTAGCGCTCTTCACTCATGCCCCCGACGCTACCGACGCTCGCCGGACGCGCAGGTCGACGTCGTCTCCCCGCCGCGACCGCCGGCGTGCTCAGCGCGTACGCGTGATCTCCACCGCGACGAACAGCTCCGAGGCGCCCCGGGTGGAGTAGATGCCGCGCAGGGGCGGGTTGTCGGCGTAGTCGCGTCCCCGGGCCACTGCCACGTGCCGCTCGCCCGGTGCGACGTCGTTGGTGGGGTCGAAGCCCACCCAGTCGCCGTCCCAGAACTCGACCCAGGCGTGCGACTCCGCCGGCACCGTCTCACCGACCTGGGGGTCCGGGTCCGGGTGCAGGTATCCCGAGACGTAGCGCGCCGGGACCCCCGCCCAGCGCAGGGCGCCCAGGCTGACGTGCGCGATGTCCTGGCACACGCCCACCTGGGCCTCCCAGGCGTCGGCCGCGGGGGTCGTGACCTCGGTGGCGCCGGGGACGTAGCGGATGCGGTCGTGCACCAGGCGCAGCGTGGCCCGGGCGTAGTCGCCCGGCGTGTCCGAGACGTCGCGCAGGGCGCGGACCTCCCTCACCAGGGTGTCCGAGGGACGGGTCCAGTGCGCATCGACGAGGAACTCGCAGAGCTCGTCTGCGACGGGCTCGAGGTCGGCCCAGCTCCCACCGGGCACGACCGGGTGCTCGAACCCACTGGTCTCGACCGTCGACGTGGCGACGACGACCAGCTCGTCGTGGGGCTCGTGCACCTCGAAGGAGGTGACGGTCGAGCCCCAGTAGTCGCGGTACTCCTGCGACCAGGCGGTCGGCGTGACGTCGACCCGCGGGCGCAGCACCATCTGCTCCGGGGTCGTGAGGGGCGTCATGCGGGCCTCGTTGTACGAGGCGACGGCCGGGTTCTCATAGGTGTAGCCCGACGTGTGGCGGATCCGCAGCTGCATCCCGCGGCCAGAAGACACGTTCACGGCGTCACCTCCGTGTGAAAGGGCGAAGAATACGGACGCGACGCCGTGAGGTCTCGATGGCTCGTTCGCTGGCGCTCACTCACAGGACCACCCCTCCCGTCCAGGCGTGGGACTCCGAGTGCGAGAAGTAGCGGCTGCGGATGGCGTCACTGGCATCGGCGCAGCGGCGCTGCAGGCGTTCCATCTCGGTGGGCATCTCCTCGATGATCTCCGCGAGCGGTCGGTACTCCAGCTCGGTGCGGGCCCGGCCCAGCAGGCGCTGGGCCTCGTCGCCGAACCCGGTGCGCTGGCCACGGGCCTCCAGCAGGTTCAACGCCCGCTCGGCCTCCTGCAACGAGGAGACGATGGAGCGCGGGAACCACCGGTCCAGCAGCAGGAACTCCGCCGCCTGCCGGTCACCGTCCAGCCCACGGTAGGCACGGATGAAGGCCTCGTAGGCCCCGCACGCCCGCAGCGTCGTGGGCCAGGCGATCTGGGTGTCCGAGGCCAGGGCGGCCGTGGAGAGCAGCCGGGCGGTCATGTCGACGCGCTCGATGCTGCGTCCCAGCACGAAGAACTGCCAGCCCTCGTCGCGGGGCATGGTGGAGTCGGCGATGCCGTTGATCATCGCCATGCGGTTGCGCACCCACGCGAACAGGTCCGGCGGTCGCCCGGTCCGGGCCGCCGGCAGCCCGCGCCACGTGGTGTTGATGGCGCCCCAGATGTCCGTGGACAAGATCTCGCGCGCGCCGCGGGCGCTGCTGCGGGCCGACTCGATGGTGGAGGCGATGGAGCCGACGGAGTCCGGGTTGTGGGCCAGCAGGTCCAGGATCGTCCACCGGTTGACGTTCTCGGGGTGCTCCTCGACGCCCATGACCGTCAGCAGCTGCTGGCAGGAGAGCCCCTCGTCGATGGAGGGGTCCTCCACGAGCACCTGCATCTGCACGTCGAGGATCCGGGCGGTGTCGTCGGCCCGCTCCAGGTAGCGGCCGATCCAGAAGATCTGCTCCGCGATGCGGCTCAGCATCAGCCCACCTCCTCGTCCTGGGACTGCGACGGCCGGGGCCGGCGATCGGCCCCCAGGTCGTCGTCCTCGTCCTCGTCGGCGGTGTCCTTGGGGTCCGGCGGCGTGTAGGGGTCGGCCAGGACCCAGGTGTCCTTGGACCCGCCGCCGCGCGATGAGTTGACGATGAGCTCGCCCTCCGGCAGCGCCACGCGCGTCAGCCCGCCGGGCAGCACGTAGACGTCGTCGCCGTCGTTGACGGCGAAGGGGCGCAGGTCGACGTGTCGAGGACGGATGCCGTCCTCCACGAGCGTCGGGACGGTGGACAGCGAGATGACCGGCTGGGCGATCCAGGCCCGTGGGTCCTCGCCGATCTTGGTGCGCAGGGCAGCGAGCTCGTCGGCGTCCGCGTTGGGGCCGATGACGATGCCCTTGCCGCCGGAGCCGTCGACGGGCTTGAGCACCAGCTCGTCGAGGCGGTCCAGCACCTCCTCACGCTGCTCCGCGTCACCGAGCCGCCAGGTGTCGACGTTGCCCAGGATCGGCTCCTCGGACAGGTAGTAGCGGATCAGGTCAGGCACGTAGGTGTAGATGAGCTTGTCATCGGCGACACCGTTGCCGACCGCGTTCGCGATCGTGACGTTGCCGGCACGTGCGGCGTTGATGAGGCCGGGCACGCCGAGGACCGACTCGGGGTAGAACTGCATCGGATCCAGGAACTCATCGTCCAGCCGGCGGTAGACGACGTGCACCGGCTCCAGGCCGCGGGTGGTGCGCATCGAGACCCGACCCTGCTGGCAGACGAGGTCACGGCCCTCGACGAGCTCGACGCCCATCGTCCGGGCCAGCAGCGTGTGCTCGAAGTACGCCGAGTTGTAGACGCCGGGGGTCAGGACGACGACGTTGGGGTCGCTCACGCCCGACGGGGCGGCGGCACGCAACGCGGCCAGCAGGTTGCGCGAGTACTGCTGCACGGGCCGGATGCGGTGGTCGGCGAAGACCTCGGGGAGCGCCGCGGACATCGCCGGCCGGTTCGTCATGACGTAGGAGACGCCGGAGGGGACGCGGCAGTTGTCCTCCAGGACCCGGAAGTCGCCGTCCCCGTCACGGATGAGGTCGATGCCCGAGATGTGCACCCGCACACCGTTCGGGGGCTCCAGCCCGGCCACGACGCGGTGGTAGTGCGGGGACGTCAGGACGGTCTCGCGCGGGACGACGCCATCGGTGAAGACCTCTCCGGGACCGTAGACGTCGGCCAGGAACGCCTCGAGCGCCTTGACCCGTTGCCGGACACCGGTGTCGACGTGCCGCCAGTCCGCCGCCTCGATGATGCGGGGCACGATGTCCAGGGGGAAGGGACGTTCCTCGCCGCCCACGCCGAACGTGACCCCCTGGTCGAGGTAGGCCGAGGCGAGGGACTCCGCGCGGGAGCGGATCTCCTCGTTGCCCATGTCGCGGAAGGCCGAGTGCACTCGGGTGTACTCGGAGCGGAGCTCGGAGGCGGAGAACATCTCGTCGAAGCCGACGACAGGGCCGTAGCCGTCGAACAGGTGTGCGTCGTCCACGTCTCACCTCAACTGGTGGGGGTTGGCCTCCTTCCTATCCAATCAGGCGTCGGGTCGCACGTCGGGGGTCTGGGAGACTGGGCCCGTGCCCATGATGAGTGCGGAGGAGACGGCGGCCCTGGACCGCGTCCGACGCCGGGTCGCGGCGCTCGCGTTCTTCGCCGTCATCGTGCACGGCGTCCTGGGCCTGGTGGGGGCGGCGCACGTCGTCGCGGGGCAGGGCCGCCAGAGCGATGCCGTCGGGCTGCTGGTGATGTCCGGGCTGACCGCGACGATCATGTACGTGGGCATCCGGCTCATCCTCGGCGCACGGCTGTTCTCGCCGCTGTGGATGCTCGCGGCCGCCGCACCCACCGTTGTCGGCTTCGTGTGGATCGCCTGAGCACCCGTGTGGCCGCCCCCGCGGCCGGGCGCGCCGGGCTAGGCTGACCCCGGAAAGGTCGGCCGATGGCACAGACGTACGTCCTGGTGCTCAACGCGAGCTATGAGCCCCTGCAGCGCGTCTCCCTGCGCCATGCCATCAAGATGCTGGTCCGCGAGGTCGCCGTCATCGAGGAGGAGGACGAGGGCACGTTCGGGCCCTTTCCCCGCCCCAAGGTGCTGCGTCTGATCCGCTACGTCGTGGCCCGGTGGAAGCATCGTCGGAGCCACCTGTGCACCAAGTCGGCCGTCAAGGCGCGCGACAAGATGTGCGCCTACTGCGGCGGGCAGGCCGAGACCGTCGACCACATCGTCCCGCGCAGCCGTGGCGGCACCCTCACGTGGGACAACGCCGTGGCCGCGTGCCTGCGCTGCAACCACCGCAAGGCCAACCGCACCCCGCACGAGGCCGGCATGACACTGCTCATCACCCCGTCGGCACCGCCGTCCGGCTTCCTGCTGTGAAGCGGTGACCTGCTCGTCCTACCCCTCCCAGGGCGGTGAGTCCGTCGTCGAATCCCGACGCATTCGACGACCCAAGCACCGCTCGCGGCCCCGTAGGACCAGCAGGTCACCGCTCACGGGACCGCGGGAGGTGGGTCGGCCGGATCAGAGGCCGGCCTTCTCGTAGATGTCCTCGATCGCGTCGAGGTAGGCGCCCTCGTCGTCGCCCAGCTCGGCCTGGACCCGGCGGGCCTCGGTGAGGACGACGTCCTGCACCTGCTCGTAGCGCGCGTTCCACGTCTCGGCGTCGATCTGCCAGTAGCCACAGGTGTAGAAGTCCGCCTGCGGCCATCCGAGCTCGCGACGCAGGTGCCGCCGCACCGCCCGGCTGGAGCGCGCCTCGCCGGCGAGCCAGACGTAGCGCGGGCCCTCGGTCGGCAGCTCGCGCTCGGTGACGGCGTGGGTCAGGACAACGCAGAGGTCCGTCTCGCGCTCCACCACGGTCCAGGTGACGTCCACGTCGGCGGCGCTGGGCAGCGCGATCTCGTCGCGTGCGTCGGTGAGGGCCACGACGGCCTCGGCCCGCTGCCCAGGACGCAGCCCACGCAGGATGCGGGCCAGCGCGGGCAGGCCGGTGATGTCGCAGACCAGCAGCTGCCACGGAGCGTCCTCGGTGGGCACGTAGAGCCCGTGCGGCTCGACGAAGCCGATCCGGTCGCCCGGCCGGCAGCGCCGGGCCCAGGCCGAGCCGACGCCCGCCTCGTGCAGGGCGATGTCGATGTCCACGTGGGCGACGCCGTCGATCCAGCGATGGTCGGAGATCGTGTACACCCGGTAGGCGGGTTCCACGGCACCCTCGGGCCAGGTGACGTTCCACTGGTCATCGATCTCGGGCAGGACGAGCTCGGCCCCCTCGGCCGGGATCATCAGCCGGACGTACTCGTCGGGGACGCCGGTGGACGCCATGTCGCCCACCTCCAGGGTGACCCGGCGCAGGTGCGGCGTGATCCGGCTCGTGGAGACCACGGTGCCGATGCGGGTGCGGACTGCTCCCATGACTTCTCCAGACGACGACGAAGGATTTAGGCAAGCCTAACCGATGCGTCAGGGTCGTCGGGTCGCTCCTTGACCTCAATCATGGTGGAGGTCGCAGGCTGGGCCCATGACCACCTCACGCCAGACCTGGGCCTACCTCTTCGAGCACCCCGGCGCCGACCCCGTCCACGACCGCACAGAGCTGGCGACGCCCGACGTCCGCGCGGTGCTCGTCGCCGTCCCCGACGCCTCGAGCGCCCCGGCCGTGGCGGTGGACCTCGCCGCCGAGGGCGCGACACTGATCGAGCTCTGCGGGGGCATGACGACCAGCGCCGTCGCCGCCGTGCGCGAGGCGTTGCCCGACCGCGTGGCCCTGGGGCACGTGACGTTCGCGGCCGACAGCCTGCTTCCCGTCGCCGCGCACGCCCGCGCCGCGGAGCAGGGGCCGGCAGTGTCGTGAGGGTGGAGCCGTGACGAGGGGGCGGGTGCCATGAGGCATTGGTAGCCTCGCACGGGTGACGTCAGCACAGCTCCGGGTCCGGACCATCAGCACCGACGAGCACCTGGCGCACATCGCCTCCCGGTCCTCGGTGAGCTTCCTGCAGACGCCCGCGTGGGCGCACGTCAAGGCGGAGTGGCGCGGTGAGTCCATCGGTTGGTTCAGCGCCGACCCGGGCGAGGGCGAGCGCATCGTCGGAGCCGCGCTCGTCCTGTACCGCCAGGTCCCCAGGGTCAAGCGATTCCTGGCCTACCTGCCCGAGGGCCCGGCCATCGACTGGACCGATCCGGACCTCGACCGCTGGCTCGCCCCGCTCGCGGACCATCTGAAGCGGCAGAAGGCGTTCGGCATCCGGATCGGGCCGCCCGTGGTCACCCGTCGCTGGCACGCGAGCACGGTCAAGCAGGCCATCGCCGACGACGCTCTCGGCACGCTGGGCGAGACGCCCGCCGACGTGAGCGTGCCCGAGCACCTCGCCGTCGCCGACTCGTTGACCGCACTGGGCTGGAAGAAGCTCGCCACCGAGGGTGGCTTCGCTGCCGGGCAGCCGCAGTACAACTTCTGGGTGCCACTCACCCACGACGACGGTGCGCCGAAGTCCGAGGACGAGGTCCTGGCCGCCATGAACCAGCTGTGGCGGCGCAACATCAAGAAGGCCGCGAAGGCCGGCGTCGAGACCACCCACGGCACCCGCGACGACCTCGTCGACTTCCACCGCATCTACGTCGAGACCGCCGAGCGCGACCACTTCACGCCCCGGCCGCTCTCCTACTTCCAGACCATGTGGGACGCGCTCAACGACGAGGCGCCCGACCGGATGGGCGTGCACCTCGCCCATCACGAGGGCGATCTCGTGGCGGCCACGACCCTCGTGCGGGTCGGCACCCACGCCTGGTACTCCTACGGCGCCTCCACCACCGCGAAGCGCGACGTGCGCGGCTCCAACGCCGTGCAGTGGCAGATGATCACGGCCGCGCTGGCCGCCGGGGCCGAGGTCTATGACATGCGCGGCATCACCGACACCCTGGACCCGAAGGATCCGCACGTCGGCCTCATCCAGTTCAAGGCCGGGACCGGCGGCGACGCCGTGGAGTACCTCGGCGAGTGGGACCTGCCCCTCAACAGGGCGCTGCACGCCGCCTTCACGGCTTATATGAGGAGACGAGGATGACGCGCACGAGTCGACCGCTCTCGATCACCGGGCGTCATCTCGAGACTCCAGATTCGTGCGCGTCAGCCGAGCGACGAATCCGCGAAGCGGATATGAGGAGACGAGGATGAGCTTCGACCTCGTCGTCGACGCCCCGCGCTGGCGTCGCCACCTCAGCACCGTGGGCGGGACCACCCCCGGGCTCGTGCCGGTCGTCAAGGGCAACGGCTACGGCCTGGGGCGCGACGTCCTGACGGCCGAGGCGACGACCCTGGGCTGCGACACGATCGCCGTCGGCACGTACGAGGAGGTGCCGCAGGCGCTCGCCGAGTTCTCCGGGGACGTCATGGTGCTCAGCCCGTGGCGTGCGTTCCTCGTGGGGACCCACGCCGACGATGCCGAGAACGGGCACAGGGTCGTCCACACGCTGGGCCGCGTCGAGGACGTCGCCGCTCTCGCCGCCACACGACCGGACGCCCGCGTCGTGCTCGAGGGCGAGACGTCCATGTCCCGCCACGGCCTGGACCGCCACGAGCTGGCCGCGGCCGCCGCGGCGCTCGGGTCGCTGCGTCTGGAGGGCTTCGCCGTCCACCTGCCGATGGCGGGGGGCAACCTCGCGGAGGCCGAGAGCTGGGCCGCCGCGCTGGAGACCTCCCAGGTGCAGACGTCCCGCCTGTTCGTCTCCCACCTGACGCCCGACGAGCTCCTCGAGCTGCGCCAGCGCCGCCCCCAGCTGGAGGTCCGCCCTCGCATCGGCACGTCGCTGTGGCTGGGTGACCTCGGCGCCCTGTCCGTGAGGTCCGCTGTGCTGGACGTGCACCACGTGAGCCGCGGCGAGCGCATCGGCTACCGCCAGCGGCCGGTACCGCGCGACGGCTACCTGCTGATCGTCTCCGGTGGCACCAGCCACGGCATCGGGCTGGAGGCCCCCCGCCCCGGCACCGGTGTGGTGCAACGAGGCAAGACCTTCGCCAAGGGCAGCCTGGAGGCTGCCGGGCTCTCGCTGAGCCCGTTCACCGTCGACGGCCGCCAACGCTGGTTCGCCGAGCCGCCGCACATGCAGGCCTCGATGGTGCTGCTGCCGCGATCGGCCACCGCACCCGCCGTCGGCGAGACGGTCGGCGTGGCCGTCCGCTTCACCACCGCGACGTTCGACCGGGTCGTCCTGGCGGACTGACGCGTCGTTCAGTTCCGACGACCGAATCCGCCGAACCCCTGGTCTGTGTCCTCGTCGTCGTCGCCGCCGCCGGTCGGCTCCGGCTCGGGCTCTTCCTCCTCGGACGGCTCGGGCTCCGGCTCGGGCTCTTCCTCCTCGGACGGCTCGGGCTCCGGCTCAGGCTCGGGCTCGGGTGGCGGCGGGGGCGGGACGAAGTCGGTGCCCTTGTCGGCCTGGATGTTGCCGGGCGCCGGGAAGGCACCACAGTCGGCCGGGTCGACGGCGGCGTCCATGACGGCCTTGAACGTCTGCGCCGGGAAGGTGCCACCGAAGAACGGCACGAGGTAGCCCTCGAGGTCCTCGTTGCCGACGCCGCGGTTGTACATCACGGCGGTGGCGAGCTTGGGTGTCGCTCCCACGAACCACGACGAGGACACGCGCTGGTCGTCGTCCGGTCCGGCCGTCGCGGTGCCGGTCTTGCCCAGCGTCGGGCAGACCGTGGCGCCGCTCGTGCCGGTACCACTGGCCACGACGCCCTCCAGGGAGGCGACGACGTCACCCACGACGTCGTCGGGGATGGTCTTCTCGGTCTCGCGCTCGGGCATGGTCTGCTCGTTGCCGTCGCTGTCGCTGACGCTCTCCACGACGTACCAGTCGGCACGCTCGCCACCGGCGGCATACGTCGCGTAGGCGTTGGCCATGTCCACCGGCGGGACGGGGGCGAAGCCCAGGGAGTACACCGAGGCCGCCGGATCGATCTCGTCGATCACGCCCTGCGGGATGCCGGCGTCGACCGCGGCCTCACCGATCTTCTCGGTGCCCGCGGTGATGTCGGCGTCCTGCCCGCCGGCCAGCTGCTGGGTGATGTCGACGAAGGCGGTGTTGACGGACTCCTGCGTCGCCGTGCGCAACGGGATCCGCCCGAACGAGCGTCCGCCGCTGTCTCCCTGGTTGGCCACGGTCCCGCCGCCGACCTGGATCGGCGAGTTGCCGTTGAGCACCGTGTTCAGGCTGAAGCCGTCCTCCAGGGCTGCCTGCACCGCGAAGGACTTGAACGTCGATCCCGGTTGCACGCCGAGGGTGGCCCAGTTGAGCTGACTGTCGATGTAGTCAGCGCCGCCGTACATCCCCTTGACCCGGCCGGTGCCGGGCTCCACGGACACGACCGCGGTGTGCAGCTCGTCGAGTCCCGGGGGCTGCACGGCCTCGACCGCGTCGACGGCGGCGTTCTGCACCCGCCGGTCGAAGGTCGTGGTCACCTGCAGACCACCGCCGAGGATCTGGGCGTCGGTGAACTCCAGGCCCTGCAGCTGCTTCTGCACCAGCGCGAGCAGGTGACCGTTGGGGCCGGAGAAGCGGTCGGTGGACTGCTTGTCCGCGACCTTGGGGTAGCGCTCAGCCCACTTGTCGGCCTCCTCCTGCGTGATGGCACCGGACTCCACCATGCCGTTCAGGACGTAGGTGAACCGCGGCATGATGCGATCCAGGGCGCCCTCGGCGTAGGGGTCGTAGTAGCTGGGCTGGTTGATGATGGTCGCCAGCAGGGCCGACTGGCCGTACGTGAGCTCGCTGGAGGGACGGTCGAAGTAGGTCTGCGAGGCCACCTCGACGCCGTACGCGCCGTTGCCGAAGTAGATCGTGTTGAGGTAGCCCTCCAGGACCTCGGACTTGCTCTGCTGGTTGTGGATCTTGACCGACAGGACGGCCTCGCGCACCTTGCGGCTCCAGGACTGGTCCTGGGTCAGGTAGAGCACCTTCACGTACTGCTGGGTGATCGTGGACCCGCCGCCGGTGATCTCGCCGCTGCGGGCGTTGTCCCGCGCCGCGCGGATGATGCCGCCCAGGTCGATGCCACGGTTGTCGTAGAAGCTGCGATCCTCGGCCGCGATGACTGCGGCCTGCATCTGCTCCGGGACGTCGTCGAGCGAGACCCGCTCGCGGTCCTGCATCGCGAACTCGCCCAGCAGCGACTCGCCGTCGCTGTAGTAGACCTTGGTCGTCTGGGTCTCGAAGTCGGCGTTGGCGCTCGGGACCTCGATGACGTTGTAGAGCACGAAGAACGCGATCGCACCGCTCAGGAAGCCGCCGACGGCGGTGACGAGCAGCCAGCGCAGGGCCTTCGCCCACACGGGGCCGTTGCCGCTGATGCGTCCGATCAGGCCGCGGCGGGAGGAGGTGCTCGCTCGGCGTGAGGTCAAGGAAGGGTCCTTCTCGGTCGGTCCCGGTCGGTTCGTCGGGGCGTGGTGCCATGGCAGGCGGAGGCATCGGCGCGGCAGGCCAGCGACCAGTCTGACCGATCATCCTGAGAGCACGGTAACGGCACCGGCCACATGTGACCCGCATCATGGGCATGCCGTGCTCGTCAGTCCAGTCGAACCGATGTATCGTCCCGATATACCGAGTCGATGTGACTCGGCGACACATCGGAGAGGACGACGCCCTGTGGCACGGCGCGGAGAGACCTTGGAGCTGGCCGTGCTCGGCCTGCTCCACGACGCGCCCATGCACGGCTACGAGCTGCGCAAGCAGCTCATCGTGCTGCTCGGCTGGGGACGCGTCCTCTCCTACGGCACGCTCTACCCGTGTCTGAAGGCCCTCGTGCGCTCCGGCCACATCGTGGACGACGAGGATCCCGAGGTGACCGTCCGCGGTCGCCGCAATCGCATCGTCTACCGCCTCACGGCCGAGGGCAAGGAGCACTTCGCCCGCGTCCTGGAGGAGTCGGGCCCATCGACGTGGGACGACGAGAACTTCGGCGTGCGGTTCGCGTTCTTCGCGCGGACCGACCCGCCGACCCGGGTCCGCATCCTCGAAGGACGGCGCAGCCGTCTGGAGGAGCGACTCGAGAACGTCCGTGAGGCCGCCAAGCGCGGCCGGCAGCGGGCGGACTCCTACACGCGGGAGCTGCAGCGGCACGGGCTGGAGTCCGTCGAGCGCGAGGTGCGCTGGCTGACCGAGCTCATCGACCGCGAGCGCTCCGGCGGGTACGAGGCAGAGCGGGACGTTCCACCGGATCGTCCCGTCACCGACGACAAGCCCGACCAATGATCACAGGAGAACCCATGGTTTCGGCCCAGAATTCGGCCAGTAGTCCAGTACGCGTGGCGATCGTGGGCGTGGGCAACTGCGCCACGTCCCTGATCCAGGGCGTCGAGTACTACCAGGACGCAGATCCCGACAGCACCGTCCCGGGCCTGATGCACGTCCGGCTCGGCGAGTACCACGTCAAGGACATCGAGTTCGTCGCCGCGTTCGACGTCGACGCCAAGAAGGTCGGCTTCGACCTCGCGGACGCCACGACGGCCAGCGAGAACAACACCATCAAGATCACCGACGTGCCCCCCACGGGCATCACCGTGCAGCGCGGCCACACCCTCGACGGCCTGGGCATCTACTACCGGGAGACGATCGATGAGTCGGACGCCCCGGCGGTCGACGTCGTCCAGACTCTCAAGGACGCCCGGGCCGACGTGCTCGTCTCCTACCTCCCGGTGGGCTCGGAGGAGGCCGACAAGTTCTACGCCCAGTGCGCCATCGACGCCGGCGTCGCCTTCGTCAACGCGCTGCCCGTCTTCATCGCCTCCGACCCGGAGTGGGCCAAGAAGTTCGAGGACGCCGGCGTGCCGATCATCGGTGACGACATCAAGAGCCAGGTCGGTGCCACCATCACCCACCGCGTCATGGCCAAGCTGTTCGAGGACCGCGGCGTCACGCTGGATCGCACCTACCAGCTCAACGTCGGCGGCAACATGGACTTCAAGAACATGCTCGAGCGCGAGCGCCTGCAGTCCAAGAAGGTCTCCAAGACCCAGGCCGTCACCTCCAACCTGACCGGCTCGCTCGCCGGAAAGACCGAGGACAAGAACGTCCACATCGGCCCGTCGGACTACGTCGCCTGGCTCGACGACCGCAAGTGGGCCTACGTGCGCCTGGAGGGCCGCGCCTTCGGTGACGCGCCCATCAACCTGGAGTACAAGCTCGAGGTCTGGGACTCCCCCAACTCCGCGGGCATCATCATCGACGCGATCCGCGCGGCCAAGATCGCCAAGGACCGCGGCATCGGGGGGGCGCTGCTGAGCGCGTCGTCCTACCTGATGAAGTCCCCGCCGGAGCAGCGCCCCGACGACGTCGGCCGCGAGCGCCTCGAGGCCTTCATACGCGGTGACGAGGAGCGCTGAGCCGCTCCGCATCCCGCGACGAGGGGCCGGCCCACCGGGTCGGCCCCTCGTCGCGTGCGGGTCGAGGCGATGGCCGGGTGGCACTACGCTGATCCGAGCCGCAGACCACCGGACCACGATGAGGGGGAGCACGTGTCGATCGACCTGCGCAGGGCCACGCCCGGCCGCCCGGGCATCCTGCTGGTGGTCCTGGCAACGCTGACCACGCTGCTCGCGCTGCTCGCGCTGGCCGTCGGGACCGGCTGGGAGCCCCTGCTGGACCTCGACGAGGAGGTCGCGCAGGGCGCCTACGAGCTCAGCTCGGGCGCTCCATGGCTCGTGGGTCTGATGGAGATCGTGGCGCTGGTCTTCGGCAACTGGCCGATCGCCGGCGTCCTCGCGGTGACTGCCGGCATCGCCTTCTGGCGGCGGGAGTGGCGCATCGGCGCCTGGGTGGTGCTGAGCACGGTCGCCGCCCTGCTGGGCAACGTGCTGCTCAAGCTGCTCTTCACCCGCGAGCGGCCGTTCTGGGACGAGCCCCTGCACGAGATCGGCGGGTACTCCTTCCCGAGCGGCCACTCCGCCGGCGCCGGCTTGTTCGTCACGGTGCTCGTGCTGCTCACGATCGTGCAGACCGGACGAGGCTGGCGACGCCGGTTGCTGATCACGCTGTGGGTGGCGGTCGGGATCCTCGTCGCTGCGAGCCGGGTGCTGCTCGGCGTCCACTTCCTCTCCGACGTCACTGCGGGGTTGGCCTTCGGCATCGTCGTCACGCTGGCGCTCTGGCTGCTGGTGGCCAACGACGTCACCCGCCTTCCCGCAGAGCTGGCCATGATCACCGGCACGGGACGGCGTGCGGCCGCCGTCGTGCTCAACCCGGCCAAGGTGGGCGACGTGGAGGACTTCAAGTCCCGCGTCCGCCTCGAGGCCGAGCGCCAGGGATGGAACGAGCCGCTCTGGTTCGAGACCTCCGTGGAGGACCCGGGGCACGGCCAGGCCACCGCGGCACTGGAGGCCGGCGTCGACCTCATCATCGCCGCCGGTGGCGACGGCACCGTGCGCGCGGTGTGCGAGGAGGCGGCCCGCACGGGCGTGGCCGTCGGCATCATCCCCCACGGCACCGGCAACCTGCTGGCCCGCAACCTCGGCGTCCCGCTCAACGCGCGCGATGCCCTCCAGGCCGCGTTCGGTGGCCAGGACAAGGCGATCGACCTCGCCAGCTACTCCACGGACTCCGGCGTCGACACCGTCTTCCTGGTCATGGCCGGGCTCGGCATGGACGCGATGATCATGACCGGCGTCGACGACCGGCTCAAGGAGAAGGTCGGCTGGGCCGCGTACTTCGTCTCCGGCCTCAAGGCCCTGCGCTTCCCCGGGATGAAGGTCGAGATCAGCGTCGACGACGAGGAGCCCCGCAAGTTCCGCGCCCGCACGGTCGTCATCGGCAACGTCGGCTTCCTGCAGGGCGGGATCCCGCTGCTGCCCGACGCCCGCATCGACGACGGCAAGCTCGACGTGGTGGTCCTCGCCCCGCGTCGGTTCTTCGGCTGGCTCGGCATCGTCTGGCGGGTCGTCGCCCGGCGCAAGCGCACCAACGAGCGCCTCGACCGCTTCACGGGCAGTCGCGTGCACGTCAAGGCATCCTCGCCGACGCCCATGCAGCTGGACGGCGACCCGGTCGGCGAGGGCTGCGAGATCACCGCGGAGGTGCATCCCGGCGTCCTGCTCGTGCGCGTGCCGGTGGTGCCTGTCACGACCTCGGTCTGAAGCGGGTCAGCCCCGGGCGGCCGCCAGCTCCGTACGCAGCGCGGCCTTGACGTCGTCGGGCGCGAAGGAGGCGTCCACGGCTACGCGGGCGAGGTCGACCACGCCCGCTTCGTCGAGGCCGAGCAGGTCGGCGGCGACGAGGTACTCCTCGTTCAGCGTCGTGGCGAACATCGGCGGGTCGTCGCTGTTGATGGTCACCGGCACCCCGGCCGCGACGAGCGCCGGCAGGGGATGCTCCGCCAGGGAGGCCACCGATCGCGTGCGCACGTTGGACGTGGGGCACACCTCCAGCACGATGCCCTCGGCGGCCAGGTGGTCCATCAGCCGTGGGTCCTGCGCGGCCGTGATGCCGTGGCCGATCCGCTCGGCGCCGAGGTGCCGCAGGGCGTCCCAGACCGTCTCCGGACCGGTGGACTCCCCGGCATGCGGCACGCTGTGCAGCCCGGCGGCCCGCGCCTGCTCGAAGTGCGGGGCGAACTGCGGCCGCGGCACGCCGACCTCCGGTCCTCCCAGGCCGAAGCTCACCAGGCCCTCGGGCCGCAGTCGCAGGGCCGTGTCCAGGGTGACGTCGGCGGCCGGCACACCGGACTCACCCGGGATGTCGAAGCACCACCGCAGGACCGTGCCGTGGTCGCGCTCGACCGCGCGTCGGGCGTCCTCGACCGCCTCGCAGTAGGCCTCGGCGGCGATGCCCCGCACGATCGACGTGTACGGCGTCAGGGTCAGCTCGGCGTAGCGCACGTTCTGCGCAGCCAGGTCGCGCCCGACCTCGTGGGTCAAGGTCCAGAGGTCCTCAGGGGTCCGCAGCAGATCGACGACGGACAGGTAGACCTCGATGAAGTGACCGAAGTCGGAGAACTCGAAGTAGTCGGCCAGGGCCTCCGGGTCGGACGGCACGGGCGAGTCGGGGTGGCGCGTGGCCAGCTCGGCGACGGCGGCGACGGAGGCCGAGCCGACGTGGTGCACGTGCAGCTCGGCCTTCGGCAGGGCGGCGACGAACGCCGGGTCGAGGCTCACCCCTGGTCCGCGAAGGCGGACTCGGCCTGCTGCTGTCGCTCCACGACGCTGGGACGGTCGGCGAAGTCGACCTCGAGGGTGATGAGGTGCTCGCCCCCGAGGGACATCTCGACGCGATGGGCCTGGTTGCTGAGGTTCCCGGCCGTGCCCTCCTGCAGCACCTGGACCGATCCGTCGACGGCGCGCACCGAGACCTCGGCGTTCTCGCCCCGCTGACCCCGGAAGACGAGCGGTCCGCCCCCGCCGTCGCGCACGACGAGCGCCGCGCGGCTCACGCGCGGGTCGTCGACCTCGACGGTGGGTCGTTCCTCCCCCACGGCGCGTCCGAAGACCCACTTGTCGCCGGCGAGGACCACGTCCTCGCCGCCCGTCCCTGACTGCAGCTCCCACCGAACGATCAGCACGGCGCCCAGTCTACGGATCAGATCCCGGGGGACGACCCCACGGATCAGGTCCCGGGGACGATCGCGGAGATGACCGTGCCGTCGGAGCGTCGCGTACCGGACGGGAGGCCCGGCTCGCCCTCGAGCCGTGGGCCTTGTCCCTCCAGCGGCACCATGGCCGGCTCACCGGGCGCGACGACGACCTCGGTGCCACGGACGTCGAACGCCAGGCGGCCCTCGCCGTCCTCCACGGCCAGCTCCACCTCCTCCTGGCGCACCGTCACCCGCACACGGGTTCCGCGCAACGTGACGCGGAAGGTCAACGACTCCCAGGCATCCGGCAGCCGCGGGTCCAGGCACCACTGGCCTCCACCGTGGTCGCGGAACCCGCCGAAGCCCGCCGTGAGGACGCTCCAGACACCACCGGTGGAGGCGACGTGCACGCCGTCGGAGGTGTTGCCGTGCCGGTCGGCGAGGTCGACGAACAGCGCCGACAGGAAGTACCGGTAGGCGAGGTCGTGATAGCCGACGTCGGCAGCGATGATCGACTGCACGACGGCCGACAGGGTCGAGTCGCCCGTCGTGATCGGGTCGTAGTACTCGAAGTCGGCACGCTTCTGCTTCGCGGTGAACTCCCCGCCCTGCAGGTACAGCGCCAGCACGACGTCGGCCTGCTTGAGCACCTGGAAGCGGTAGATCACCAGCGGGTGGTAGTGCAGGAGCAGGGGCCGCTTGTCCAGCGGCGTGTGGTCGAGGTCCCACATCTCGCGCTCGAGGAAGTGCGAGTCCTGCGGGTGGATGCCCAGGTGCTCGTCGAACGGGATGCTCATGCCAGCGGCGGCCCGCGACCACTCCGACACCTCGTGCTCGGTGAGCTCGAGCCGGCGCACGACGTCGGCGTACTCGGCGGGGTTGACGTCCCGGAGGGTGTGCACCGCCTCGGCCGCGCGGCGCAGGTTGAAGCGCGCCATCACGTTCGTGTACAGGTTGTCGTTCACGACGGTCGTGTACTCATCGGGGCCGGTCACGCTGTGGATGTGGAAGGTGCCGCCCCCCTCGCTGCGCCAGAACCCGAGGTCCGCCCACAGGCGCGCGGTCTCCACGAAGATGTCGATGCCCTGGCGGTGCAGGAACTCCATGTCGCCGGTGGCCCCGAGGTACTGGCTCAGGGCGTAGGCGATGTCGGCGTCGATGTGGTACTGCGCCGTTCCGGCCGCGTAGTAGGCCGACGCCTCCTCGCCGTTGATCGTGCGCCACGGGAACAGCGCGCCCTTCTGCGCCAGCTGGTCCGCGCGGCGCCGGGCGGCGTCCAGCAGCGAGTAGCGAAAGCGCAGGGCGTTGCGGGCCGCACGAGGCGTCGTGTACGTCAGGAACGGCATGACGTACACCTCGGTGTCCCAGAAGTAGTGCCCGCCGTAGCCGGAGCCGGAGACACCCTTGGCCGGGATGCCCTGGCCCTCGGCGCGCGCGGAGGCCTGCACGACGGAGAACAGGTTCCAGCGCACGGCCTGCTGCACCTCGGGCTGGCCGGGGATCTCGACGTCGGCGCGAGCCCAGAAGTCGTCGAGCCAGGCGCGCTGGTCGGCCCACTGCTGGGCGACGCCCTGCTCGCGGACCCGCTCGAGCGTGCGGCGGCAACGATCGAGCAGCTCGCGCGAGGGCACCCCGCGCGAGCTGTGGTACGCCACCGTCTTGGTGAGCGTGATGGGGACGCCGGGCTGGGCCACGACGCGGTACGTCGTCTTGGCGAGGTCCTTACCGGTGATGACCCGGGAGGAGTACTCGTTGTCGGTCTGGAGGTCGTGGTCGGCCATGACGGCCAGCGTCATGCCGCTCTCGGCGCAGCGGAACCCGAGGGAGAGGCGGCCGGTCTCGCTCTCGCCCTCGTTCTCCTGCGGCACCAGCACCCGGCGGGCGAACTTCTCGGCCTTGCGCGGGTCGGCGCCCTCACCCATCGCCTTGGCACGGACGTGGTACTCGTCCTCGCCGTCCTGGCGGTTGAGCACCTGCGAGGAGATGGCGACGGGGGCGGCCTCGTCCAGGAGGGTGACCTCCAGCGTCATGACGGCGAGGTGCTTCTGGGTCAGGCTCACCATGCGGGTGGAGTCGATCCGCACACGCTTGCCCGAGGGGGTGCGCCACAGCAGGTGCCGACGCAGGATGCCGTCGCGCAGGTCGAGGCTGCGCTCGTACTCCATCAGGTCGGCGACGGTCAGCAGCAGCGGCTCGTCGTCGACGTAGATCCGGATGATCTTGGCGTCAGGGGCGTTGACGATGGTCTGACCGACGCGCGCGAAGCCGAAGGCCTCCTCCGCGTGCTGGATGGGCCACGTCTCGTGGAAGCCGTTGACGAAGGTGCCGTGCGTGTGTGCGTCGCGACCCTCCTCCACGTTGCCGCGCAGCCCCAGGTAGCCGTTGCCGACCGCGAAGAGCGTCTCGGTCACCCCGAGGTCGCCCGGCTCGTGGCGTCGTTCCACGAGTCGCCACGGGTCGGCCGGGAACCGTGAACGGTCGAGGAAGTCGTGGACGGGTGGGGCCTCGTGCGAGGGCCCCATTCCCGAGGAGTCGAAGGCGAAGCCCTCGGGCGGCATGTCCAGCGGCGTCATCAGAGCAGCTCCTCGAGGTCGTCGACGACGATGTCCGCGCCGTTCTCGGTGAGGCGATCCGCACCCACCCCGCGGTCGACGCCGACGACCAGGCCGAAGCGTCCCGCCCTGCCGGCGGCGACGCCGCTGACGGCGTCCTCCAGCACGACGGCGCGAGCGGGCTCGACGCCCAGCTGCTGGGCGGCGAACAGGAAGGTGTCCGGTGCGGGCTTGCCGGCGAGCTGGCGGTCTCCGGCGACGTTGCCGTCGACGATGATCGGGAAGTGGCCGAGCATGCCGGCGGCCTGGAGGACCTTGGGCGCGTTGCGCGAGCTGGAGACGATCGCCATCGGCGTGCCCGCCGCCTCGAGCTGCTCCACGAGCCGGACCGACCCCGGGTAGGCCTGCACGCCGTCGCGCTGGAGGATCTCCTCGAAGACGACGTTCTTGCGGTTGCCGAGACCGCCGACGGTCTCCTCGGCGGGGTCGTCCTCGGGGCTCCCCTGGGGGAGCTCGATGCCGCGCGAGTGCAGGAAGTCGCGCACGCCCTCGTAGCGCGGCTTGCCGTCCACGTGCGAGAAGTAGTCGTCATCGGTGTACGGGTCCTGCCCCTCCCGTCCGGCGAGGAAGTCCTCGAACATCTGCGCCCAGGCGCGCATGTGCACCTCGGCCGTCGGTGTGATCACGCCGTCGAGGTCGAACAGGGCCACGTCATAGTCATTCCAGTCCACCCCACGAGCCTAGGCCCGATGTGTGTCCTCCACGTGAGCTCCCCCGCATCGAGCCCGGTCGGGCGCCATCGACCTGTCGTGCGCGAGCGACACTAGGGTGAGCCCATGGCACGGATTCTCGGGGCATCGAGCGAGGTCGGCCGGCTGCGGACGGTGCTGCTGCACCGGCCAGGGGCGGAGCTGGCCCGCCTGACGCCGCGCAACAACGACTCGCTGCTCTTCGACGCGATCCCGTGGCTGGGCCGGGCCCAGGACGAGCACGACGGCTTCGCCCAGGCATTGCGCGACCACGACGTCGAGGTGCTGTACCTCGTCGACCTGCTCACCGAGACGCTCGGCAACGCCCAGGCCCGCCAGCAGATCATCGAGAGCACGCTGGCCACGCTGCACCTGGGTGACAGCCTGCGAGCCCACCTGGGCAACGCGATGGTCGACCTGCACCCCGCGGACCTGGCCACCGTGGTCACGGCGGGCCTGCGCAACGACGAGGTGGTGCACCGCAGCATCGTCACCAGCCTGCTGCAGCCCGAGGACTTCCTCATCGACCCGCTGCCCAACCTGCTCTTCACCCGCGACTCCTCGGTGTGGCTGCCCGGCACCGTCGCCGTCACGAGCCTGGCCATGCCCGCGCGCGTCCGCGAGACCCAGCTGACCGGCATCATCTACGAGCACCACCCCCGCTTCGCCGGTTCCGACCGGATGCACGGGCCGCACCTGGAGCACCTCGAGGGTGGCGACGTCATGCTGCTGGCACCCGGGGTCATCGCCGTCGGGGTCGGTGAACGGACCACCCCGGCCGGGTTCGAGCGGTTCACGACGCAGGTGCTGTCCCGCGGGCTCGCGAGCACCGTGCTGGCGGTGCCGATCGCACAGGAGCGCGCCACGATGCACCTGGACACGATCGTCACGATGGTCGACGTCGACAGCGTCGTCATCTACCCCAACATGGCCGACCACCTGCGCGCGTTCGCCGTCACGGCCGGCGACGGGGGTCTCGTCGTCGGTCCGGAGCGTTCCTTCTTCGATGCGACGGCCGACGCGATGGGCATCGACGCCCTGCACCGCATCGACACCGGGCTGGACCCCGTCACCGCCGAGCGCGAGCAGTGGGACGACGGCAACAACACCCTGGCCATCGGTCCTCGCCTGGCCGTGGCCTATGAGCGCAACGAGCAGACCAACGCCCGGCTCGCCGAGCACGGCGTCGAGGTCATCGCCATCAGCGGCTCCGAGCTCGGCTCGGGACGCGGCGGACCTCGCTGCATGTCCTGCCCGATCCTTCGCGACTGACGGTTTACCACGGTCCCTCGGCAGGCTGTCACTTCCCGGGGGAGAGAACCCTGGGGATGTGCGGGTCTCCCACGGGACCGTGGTAAACCGGCAGCATGGTGCGCGACGACGAGGTGTCGGGCGTGGAGGCGTTCGAGCGGGAGCGACCGCGCCTGCTCTCGGTGGCGTACCGCCTGACTGGCAGCGTCGCCGACGCCGAGGACGCTGTCCAGGAGGCCTGGCTCCGTCTGCATCGGACCGATGCCGAAATCCGCGACCTGCAGGCGTGGCTGACCCGGGTCGTCTCGCGGATCTGCCTGGACCGGCTGGGCTCGGCTGCCCGCCGGCGCGAGACCTACGTCGGCCAGTGGTTGCCCGAGCCGGTGGTGCGGCCGTGGGAGCAGGCGGCGCCGGACCCGCTCGACGTCGTCGTGGCGAGCGAGGAGGCGCGGTTCGGCGCCCTCGTCGTGCTCGACCGGCTCACGCCACCGCAACGCGTCGCCCTCGTCCTGCACGACGCCTTCGGCGTGCCCTTCGAGGAGATCGGCCACGTGCTCGGCCTCTCCGCGCAGGCCGCGCGCCAGCACGCCTCGCGTGCGCGCCGGGCGACGGCCGCTGCTCCCGAGCCGGCGCCGGACCCGGTGCACGAGGAGGCCGTCGGACGCTTCCTCGCCGCCCTGGCCGCAGGCGACCTCGCCGCCGTGGTGGCGGCACTGCACCCCGAGGCCACGGCGACGGGCGACGCGAACGGCACCACGAGCACGGCCCTGAACGTCATCACGGGTGCGGAGAAGGTGGCGCGGTTCTACCTCGGCCTGCTGGCACGCTTCGGGGACGGTGCGCTCGAGGCCGCCCGGCCGGTGCGCGTGAACGGCCAGCTCGGAGTCTGGCTCCCCGGCATCGCGGGACCCGAGCCACGGCTGTCCTCCCCACCCCGGGTCGGCGGCTTCACCGTCCTGGAGGGGCGGGTGGCCGCCACGTTCGACGTCGCGAACCCCGAGAAGCACGCCGGCGTCCGGCTCTGATCAGGTCGTCGCCCAGGGCACCCGGCAGGCGTCGCCGCTGGAGTACCCCTGGTCAGTGATGCCGAGCGCGTGGTTGAAGCGGGCCCGATGGTTCTCGTGGGCCACCTGGTAGACGAGCTCGAGTGCGCCGTCCCGGCCGTGCTGCGCGACGAGCCGCGTCACCTGCTCGTCGGTCACCGTCATCGGCGTGGCGGTCATCGCATCGGAGAGCCTGATGACCTCGCGCTCGTCCTCGGTGAACGCGGGGTGGGTCTCGAAGTCGTCGATGTGACGCAGACGTTCCACGTCCAGGCCCTCCATCCGCTGCAGCATCTCGCCGAAGTCGACGCACCAGGAGCAGCCGACGGTCCGGCCCGTCCGGTAGACCGCGAGCTCGACCAGCGGGGCCGACGCCACGTGGCTCGCGCGCTGCAGGCCGAGCTCGTGGCGCAGGGACGTCCGGAACAGGCGGGGGTGGTGGGCGGTGACGGCGAAGGGCTCGGGCACCTCGCCGAGCTGTCGTCGGGCCAGGCGGTAGGCCAGGCGGACGAACGAGCCGGCGGCCGCGGGTGCAAGGGGCTGGATGCGGGACATGACGTTTCCTCTCCAAGGGTTCTCACCTCCCAGACGACGCAGCATCCCGACATGTGACACCCGGGCCACCGCTCGTCTCGACCGGTCCCAGGTGGTGCGCCCCACGGCAAACACGCACTCCCCCAGGGAAGCTTGGGAGGAGCAGGTTGGCCGAGGGACCGTGGTAAACCGTCAGACCAGGGTGATCTGGGGGGCGTACCGGGACATCGCGGCGAGGGCCTGCTCGTGGGCCTCGTCGGTGGAGCCGGCGCACGCGTCGGCGGCCACCCGCACGGTGGCGCCCGCGTCGGCGGCGGCCAGGGCGGTGGAGAGCACGCAGCAGTCGGTCGAGACGCCGGCCAGGACAATCTCGGGCGTCGGGCCGGTGACAGCCTCCAGGCCCGGCCACTTGCCGAAGGTCGGGAGGTCGATCGTGGGTCGGTCCGTCAGGCCTGCCAGCTCAGGCACGACGTCGAGCAGCGGGTCCTGCGCGGGCAGGTCGGCGAAGGGCCACTGCTCGAAGTAGTCCACCCACGACCCCCGCTTGTGGGCCGGCGGCACCCAGCGCGTCACGACGACGCGCCCGGCGTGCTCCTCGGCGAGCCGGCGCACGGGGTCGACGACCTCGGCAAAGCGTGGGGCGCCCCACGGCGAGTCCGGCGCGGCGAAGATACGTTGCGGGTCGACGACGACGAGCCACGCGCTCACGAGCTCGCCTCCTGCCTGCGGACGACCCCCCGGCGAGCCACGAACGTCACGACCAGACCGAGGACGAACGCCACGAGCACGCCGAGGTTCGCGTATGGCCAGTCCCCCTCCCAGGCTCCGCCACCGACGCGGGTGCCGAGACCGAGCGGCTCCAGCAGGTAGCCCTGCCAGTTGTTCCAGGACGCGTCCTCGGCGAAGCCGTTGACCACCAGGCCCCAGCCCACCACGGAGGCCGCGAGCATCGTGCCCACCGACGTCCAGTCAACCGCGCCGTAGCGGCCCGTGGAGTCGAAGAGCGCCCCCTCGTCGTAGTCGCGATGCCGCAACGCGATGTCGGCGATCATGATGCCGGCCCACGCCGCGATGGGGACGCCGAGCGTGATGAGGAAGCTCTGGAACGGGCCAAGGAACGTCGTGGAGAAGAAGACCACGTAGATCGTGCCGGCCGTCAGGATGAGCCCGTCCAGACCCGCGGCGGCCGGGCGCGGGATGCGCACGCCCAGGCTGAGCAGGGTGAGCCCGGAGGAGTAGATGCCCAGCACGGCACCACTGACCAGCGCCAGCACCGCGGCCACCAGGAACGGCACGAGGAACCACGACGGCAGCACCGTGGCCAGCGTGCCGATCGGGTCGACGACGATGCCGTCCTGCAGCGCGGTGGACGAGCCGGCCAGCAGGATGCCGTAGACCACCAGGACCACCGGTGCCAGCGCGCCACCGATGGTGTTCCACGCGACGATGCTGGCTCCCGACGTCGACCGGGCCTGGTAGCGCGACCAGTCGGCCGCGATGTTGATCCAGCCGAAGCCGAACCCCGTCATCACCATGACGAATGCGCCGATCACGGCCTGCCCCGATCCCGACGGCATCGCGGTCACCGTGGCGAGGTCGATCTCGTCGAGCGTGAGCAGGATGTAGCCGATGGTGGCCGCGCCGGTCAGCCAGGTCAGGACGGACTGCAGCCGCATGATCAGGTGGTAGCCCGCCACCGAGGCCGCCACGATCAGTGCGGCGATGACGGCGCACGCGAGCACCTTGGTCGTCGTGCCGCCACCCCACCCGAGCTGACGCAGGATCGTCGCGGTGGCGAGCGTCGCCATGATGGCCAGGAAGGTCTCCCAGCCGATCGAGATGAGCCAGGAGAAGACTCCCGGCACCTTCTGCCCGACGACGCCGAACGGCGCACGACTGAGCACCATCGTCGGTGCCGAGCCGCGCTTGCCGGCCACGGCCACGAGTCCGCAGGCCACGAAGGAGACGACGACCCCGACCACCGCGACGAGTGTCGCCTGCACCAGCGAGAGCCCGAAGCCCAGGACGTAGCTTCCGTAGGAGATGCCGAAGACCGAGACGTTGGCCGCGAACCACGGCCAGAACAGCTGGGCCGGGTGGGCCGTCCGCTCTGACTCGGCGATGATCTCGATGCCGGTCGTCTCGATGCCGGCACGGCGCACCGCCTCGAGCGGCTCACGGTCCTGGCTGTTCATGGCGTCAGCGTACGACCGACGCTCGTCGTCGGCCCGCCAGCCGGCGTCAGCGGATGGTGACCTGTCGGCTGGCCAGGCCGTTGCGGACGTTGCGCTGGGCGCTGGTGAGGTCCGAGGTGTCGGCGAGGGCGTCGTCGAGGCGCTTCTTGACCGCTGCGAGCGGCTCCTCCAGCGGACCGGCACCGTCGGGGACGGAGTCCTCCATCTCCCAGACCGGCACGAGCAGGCCGTGGGCACGGAACATGCCGATCAGTCGGGTGCCGTCGCCGAGCCGGTCGGCGTCGGCCTCGTGCAGGCGGGCGAAGGCGTCGAGCACCTTCCCCTCGTCCTCGGTGACGACCCAGCGCAGGTAGCGACGATCGCCCATGCGGGTCCAGTAGGCCGCGTCGACCGACGAGAGACGCTCCGTCGGCGAGATGGAGTCGTTGGCCGCGGCGAGCGCGTCCGAGCCCTCGGCGTCGGTGCCGGCCACCCAGAAGTCGAAGCCGTCGTGCACGGCCACGTCGAAGGACGAGGACGGGTCGATGAGCTCCTGCAGGCGTGGGCCGACGCCGGGGTCGGTGACGGGTACCGGGTTCCCGGGCTCGGTCTCGCGTGCGGTCTCGATCATGTGGGCGAGGTCGCGGCTCACGTCGCCGAAGTTGTGCTGCACCTGCAGCCCGACCCAGATGTCACCGTCCGGTCGCCGGATGGCGGCTCCGTTGCCGGGCAGCAGCGAGCAGACCTGCACGGTCGTGCCGTCGGCCAGGGCGACGTCCGCCGTGCCCGAGGGCACGAACTCGCGCAGGGCGATCCAGTCACCCTCGCCGGGCAGCCCCTCGAACGTGCGCGCCACGAACGGCATGCGCTGCTTCTTGCCTCCGCCTTGACGGTCCGGCCCCTTGCGTCGCGACTTCTTGCCCATGGGCAGCCACCCTAGACGGCGCTCGGGCGCGGCCGCGTGGGGCGGTCAGTGCTCGGAGAGCGCGAGCTCGGCGTTGACCCGCGTGCCCGAGCTCATGTCGACCCACCAGCGGTCCGCGACGCGGCTGATGATCGACAGCCCGCGTCCGGAGAGGGAGTCCTCGTCGAAGTCGATCGGGTCCAGGGTGGCGCCCTCACCGGCGTCGTGGACGCTGAGCTCCAGCAGGTGCCGCGACCGGTCCAGGCTCCAGGTGATCTCCACCGTCTCGTCGGAGTCGGGCTCGCCGTGGGAGATCGCGTTGGCGATCATCTCGCTCACGACGATCAGCGCATCGTCGATGACGGAGGGCTCGGCGCGGTGGACCGTGAGGAACGCCGCCAGCTTGGTGCGGGCGATGCTGGGCGTCGAGGGATGGAAGGGCAGTCGGACCCGCGCGCGCGGCGCCAAGGCGTCCGCGGCGGTGTCGAGGGGCTCTCGATCGGTGGCCACTAGTCCAAAATAGCCATAGGTGGTGGCCCATTTCCACCCCTGGAGGCGGACCAATCGTCCGCAGACCCGTGACGGCTGGGAGGATTCGGGGCATGGACGTGCCCGAGATCACCGTTGCCGACCTGCCCGACCCGCTGCCCGAGGACCTCGTGGTGCTCGATGTCCGCGAACCGCACGAGTGGGCCACGGGCCACGTGCGGGGAGCCGTGCACGTGCCGATGGGGGATGTACCCACACGCATCGACGAGCTGGATCCGCGGACCCGGACGGTCGTCGTGTGCCACGTGGGGGGCCGCTCGGCCCGGGTCACCGCGTGGCTGGCGCAGCAGGGCCACGACGTCGTCAACCTCGCCGGCGGCATGGACGCGTGGCAGGCCGCCGGCCGTCCCGTCACCAGCTGAGGTCCAGCGCCGGCCGGGAACCTGTGACCGGAGCACCCTGTGACGTCGGACGGCCCCGGACCGTAGTGGTCCGGGGCCGTCCGATGATCGGACTGCCTTACTTGGCGGCAGCCTTCAGCTTCGAACCGGCGCTGACCTTCACGCCATAGCCGGCCGGGATCTCGATGGTCTCGCCGGTCGCGGGGTTGCGGCCCGTGCGGGCGGCACGCTCGACGCGCTCGACCGACAGGATGCCGGGGATCGAGACCTTCTCGCCCTTGCTGACGGCGTCGAGGAGGCTGTCGGCGAGGGCCGAGAGCACCGAGTCGGCGTCGGTCTTGCTGGTGCCGGCCTTCTCGGCGAGGGCCGAGACGAGGTCGCTGCGGGAGATTGCCACGGGGACTCCTAGCTTGTGTGGATGTTTTCCACGGCCAGTCTAGGGATCGATCGCTGGCATTCCACGGCACCCCGGGGGTTCGGGCGCGCCACCGTCACCGCCAGATCGTCGGGAGCGGTGCCCGGACGAGGTCGGGCAGGGCCGCGAGGTAGCGCTCGCGGGGCCACTCGGTGATGCCGAGCGTCGCCAGGTGCGGGGTCCGCCACTGCACGTCGACGAGGGCTCCGGGCTCGAGCAGGTCCACCAGGGCGACGAGCGCGACCTTCGACGCATCGGTGCGCGTGTGGAACATCGACTCCCCTGCGAACAGGCCACCGACGGCCAGCCCGTAGAGGCCGCCGACCAGCCGGCCGTCCTCGTCGCGGGTCTCCACCGAGTGGGCCCAGCCGAGCTCGTGCAGCCGCGAGTACGCCGCGCGGACGGGCTCGTCGATCCACGCCCCGGGACGGCGGGGGTCGGCGCACGCGCTGACGACCTCGTCGAAGGCCTCGTCGACGGTGGTGCTGAGGTGGCGCAGGGAGCGTCGCAGGGAGCGGCTGACGTGCAGGTCATCCGGCTGCAGGACGCCGCGCCGCATCGGCGACCACCACAGCAGGACGTCCCCGTGCGGCATCGGGAATGCGCCGTGCCGGTAGGCATCGAGGACGGTCTCGGGCGCGAGGTCGGCTCCGGCGGCGACGCAGTCGTCGTCGGGCCACTGCGACGCATCGAAGCTCCAGGGCGACGGGCCCAGGGTCGTGGGGCTCATGCGCTCATGCCTCCAGGATCCTCAGCAGGTGGTGCCGCGGGGCCTCGCCCCACTCCATCCACTCCACGTCGTTGGCGTGCACCAGGCAGTGCCACCACGTGGCTGAGCGGTTGACGGCGTGGGTGAAGGCCGAGGCTCCGAACAACGTCCGCAGCTCGCGCAGCCCGACCAGGTCGACCCACTGCTCGGCGTAGGCCGCGAGGACGTCGTCCCACGGGAGCTCGCTCTCGTGGGTGATCCACCCGAACGGCACGCTCAGCACCTCCACGGCGCAGGCCCACTGCGCGTCACCGAAGTCCAGCAGCCGGCCGTCGGTGAACGCGTTCCACGGATGGACGTCACCGTGCTGCAGGGTCGTCGGAAGCGGCGAGGCGGCCAGTCGCTGCGCTGCGTCGACGACGTCGTCCCGACGGTCGTCCAGCGCGCGGACCTCGGCGGCGGACAGCCGGGCGGGATGGTGCGCGGGGAGTCCGGCCAGTCGGTCGACCATCTGCTCCAGCCGCGCCGGCACCGTGAGGGGCGAGCAGTCCGGCAGGCCGGTGGCGAGGACGGCCCGCTCGTGGTCGACGAGGCCGCGCTGCAGCCCGGCCACGGTCCGCACGACGTCGCACCAGTCGTCCGTCGTCGGGGTGTGGTCGTCCCCGAGGGTCACGCCGCGGTCGCTGGTGAGCACCCAGCCACGCTCGGCGTCCACGGCAAGGGGCGCGGGCACGTCGCCCGGCCTCAGCTCGGCAGCCATCAGCCGGTGCAGCCCGGCCTCGAAGGACATCGACGGGTTGTTGGCCTTGAACCAGACGAGGCCGCGGTCGGTGGGTGCCACGAGCTGCGTGGACCACGGTCGGACGCGGCGCTGCTCGATCGGCCCGGCGACACGTCGGTCGGCGTCCTCGCACCGTGCGTGGATCCAGGAGCGAGCCTGCTCCAGCCAAGCCGGGGACGTCACCACCTCCGAGAACGCGTCACCCATGCATGGAGCGTAGGGGGCAGGCTGACTCGGCAGGTGGATTCGGCGGTCGTCCCTAGGATGAGCACATGGGAATCGGTAGCAAGGCAGCGGCCAGGGCCGGCACGGCAGCAGCCCCCAAGGTCGCCTCGGGGTTCGTCCGCCGCGTGCTCGACCAGGCCATCGACGGCATCGGTCCGCTGCCCTCGGCCGCGGAGTCGGCCCGACGCCGGTTGGTGGACTCAGACGGCGACGTGGAGACGGCCATCGCCGCCCTCGTGCGCCGGCACACCGGGCTCGCCGGGGGGCAGGGCTTCGTCACGAACGTCGGCGGCCTGGCAAGTGCGGCCGTGACCATCCCGGCCAACGTGGTCGGCGTGACGCTCGTGCAGTGCCACCTGGTGGCCGGCATCGCGCACCTGCGCGGCTGGGACCTGGACGACGCGCGCGTCCGCAACGCGATCCTGGCCTGCATGCTCGGCGAGGACGCCGTGAAGGACCTCGTCAAGCAGAAGCACCTCCCGTCCTCGCCGATGGCCTTGGCGACGTCACCCGTGCACGACCCGGACCTGGATCACCTCATCTCCCGCGAGGTCACCAGCGAGCTGCTCGCCCGCACGGCCGGCAAGCGGGCGGTCACCCTCGTCGGGCGACGCGTGCCGGTGCTGGGTGGCGTGGTCGGCGGCGGCACCGACGGCTTCGCCACGTGGCAGATCGGCCAGTACGCCGCGCGCGAGCTCAAGGACCGCAACCTCCCCGGCTCCTGACCGCTGAGTGTGACGATTCGGCCCTTGATCGGCGAGATCAGGGCCGAATCGTCACACTCAGCGAAGAGGGTCAGGTGCGGACGTGCATCCGCTCCCCCTGGGGCCCGAAGATGCCCAGGACCTCCGCGGGGTGCGGGCCGGGGTTGTTGACCCAGTGCGGGGTGCGGGTGTCGAACTCCACCACCTCGCCGGGGTCCAGCAGCAGGTCCCGGGTGCCGACGACCAGCCGCAGGCGGCCGGACAGCACGTACATCCACTCATAGCCCTCGTGGGTCTGGGGCGTGACGATGGCGTCCGGCCTGGGCGGGATGATCATCTTGAAGGCCTGCAGGCCGCCCGGACGTCGAGTCAGCGGCACGTGGGTCGAGCCGTGCCGCTTGATCGGCTTGGCGCGGACCCGGGGATCACCGGTCTCGGGTGCGTCGACGAGCTCGTCGAGGGCGACACGGTGCGCCGCGGCCAGGGGCAGCAGCAGCTCCAGCGTCGCCTTGCGCTGCCCGGACTCCAGGCGCGAGAGCGTGCTGACGCTGATGCCGGTCTCCTCGGCGAGGTCGGTGAGGGTGGCGTCGCGCTCGAGCCGCAGCTGGCGCAGGCGCGGGCCCACCCCGCGCAGGACGTCGTCGGTGTTCATGTGGCCATGTTGCCACAGTGGCAAAGATCTTTGCCACTATGGGATGCCCCGCGCATGCTGGTGGCATGAACGAGATGAATCCGAGTCCTGAGTCCGTCGACGTCGTGGTGGTGGGTGGCGGCGCCGCCGGCCTGAGCACCGCGCTGGTGCTGGCGCGCTCGCGTCGGTCCGTCGTGGTGGTCGACGCGGGCGAGCCCCGCAACGCCCCCGCTGACGCCGTCCACAACTACCTGGGTCGCGAGGGCACCGGCCCGCTGGAGCTCACCGAGATCGGGCGGGACGAGGTGGAGCAGTACGGTGCCCGCGTCGTCGAGGGGCGAGTCGCGCACGCCGTCTCCATCCCCCCGCCCGGCCGCTCCCGTGACCCCCGCTTCGCGCTCACGCTCGACGACGGTCGCCGTCTCGAGGCGCGCCGCGTCGTCCTGGCCACCGGCGTGCGGGACACGCTGCCCGACGTGCCCGGGCTGGCCGACCGCTGGGGCCGCGACGTCCTGCACTGCCCGTACTGCCATGGGTGGGAGGTGCGCGATCGCCGCATCGGCGTGCTGGCCTCCAGCGCAGCGGCGATGCACCACGTCGGGCTGTTCCGTCAGCTCAGCGAGTCGGTCACGCTCCTGTCCCAGGGCACTGACCTGGCCCACGCGGACCGGGCGCGGCTCGCGGCGCGCGGTGTCGAGGTCGTCGAGGGCGTGGTCACCGAGGTGCTCGTCCGCGACGACGCCCTCGTCGGTGTGCGGGCCGGGGACGCCGAGGTCGCGCTGGACGCCCTCGTGGTGGCCTCGTCCCCCGACGCCTCCTGCGACCTCGCCACGTCCCTCGGCGTGGGTACGAAGGACGTGGCGATGGGCGACCTCGTCATCGCCCGCTCCCTCGACGCCGACCCGCAGACCGGTGCCACCGCGGTGCCGGGCGTCGTCGTGGTCGGCAACGCCGCCGCACCCATGGGCACGACGATCGCCGCCGCCGCGGCCGGCACCCAGGCGGGTGCCGTGCTCAACGCCGGCCTGGTGGAGGAGGACACCGTCGCCGCGGTCGCCGCGTGGCGGACCGCCCAGAACGAGCCCGACGCGTGGGACACCCGGTACTCCGACCGGGTCTGGAGCGGCCGGGTGAACCCACGGCTGCCCGAGCGCGTCGCCGGCCTGGCCCCGGGGCGGGCCGTCGACATCGGGTCCGGCGAGGGGGCTGACGTCCTCTGGCTCGCCGAGCAGGGGTGGGACGTCACCGGTGTGGACTTCTCCACCGCCGGCCTGGCACGCGCCGCCGAGCACGCCGAGGACGCCGGTGTCGCCGACCGGACGCACTGGCGCCGCGAGGACGTGCGCACCTGGCAGCCCGACGGGACCTGGGACCTCGTCGCGTCGCACTACCTGCACCTCGCCGACGAGCTCATGCCCGACGCGGTCCAGAGGCTCGCCTCGGCCGTCGCGCCGGGCGGCACGCTCCTGGTCGTCCTGCACCACCCCGACGACGTCGCCCACGGCGGGCCCGTCGCGGGCGAGCACGACCCGACCTTCCCCTCGCCGGAGCTGGTGGAGGCGGTCGAGCAGGCCGACGGTGCGTGGGACGTCACCGCCGACGTCGTCGACCGGGTCGGCACCGGCCACGGCCCCGACGTCGTCGTGCGCGACATCGTGCTGGCGGCCACCCGCCGTCGCTGAGCGTGTCCCCTCTCAGCGGGAGAGGGCGCGGACCACTGCGCTGGCCGGCGCCTTGCCGAGGTGGCCGGCCAGCCAGGTGCTCGTCGCGACGAGCGCGTCCAGGTCGACGCCGTGCCCGATGCCCAGGCCGGTGAGCATCCAGACGAGGTCCTCGGTGGCGAGGTTGCCCGTCGCGCTCTGCGCGTAGGGGCAGCCGCCCAGCCCCCCGGCGGAGGCGTCGAAGGTCGTCACGCCGGCCAGGAGGGCAGCGTGCGTGTTGGCGAGCGCCTGGCCGTAGGTGTCGTGGAAGTGCATCGCGAGCCGCTCGACGCCCACGCCCGCCGCAGCGAACCGGGCGACCAGGTCGGTCACCTGGCCGGGCGTCGCGACGCCGATCGTGTCGCCGAGCGACAGCTGGGACGCGCCGAGGTCGAGCAGGCGCCGGCCGACCTCCACGACGACTGCGGGGTCGACGGCACCCTCCCAGGGGTCGCCGAAGCACATCGACACGTACGACCGGACGTCCAGGCCGGCGGCGAGGGCACGGGCGACGACCGGCTCAAACATCGTCATCTGGTCGGCGAGGGTGCTGCCCAGGTTCTTGGCGGCGAAGGTCTCGGTGGCGCTGGCGAACACCGCGACGTGGGTGCAGCCGGCCTCCAGCGCCCGGTCCAGTCCGCGCTCGTTGGGCACGAGGACGGGCAGCGGTGTGCTCCCGGCGAGGTCCAGGCGGGCCACCACCTCGGCGGCGTCGGCGAGCTGGGGCACCCAGCGGGGGTGGACGAAGCTGGTGGTCTCCACGATCGGCAGACCCGCTGCGACGAGGCGCTCGACGAGCTCGACCTTGACGGCCACCGTCACCACGGCGGCCTCGTTCTGCAGACCGTCACGCGGCCCCACCTCGTGGATCGTGACCCGCGTGGGCAGCCGCTCGTCGCGGACGACCGCCGGTGGCCCGGCGCTCACGACCCGTCCTCCCCGCCGAGTGGCGCATTCCTGATGCCGAGTGGCGTAGATCCGCGATTCTGAGACGGCGTGTCGCGCGAATCTGCGCCACTCGCGGGTGAGACGTGGACGACGACGTGGCCCATCGCCACCTGGTCGCCGACGGCGGCTCCGACGTGGCTCACGGTGCCGTCGTGCGGGGCGAGCAGCGCGAGCTCCATCTTCATCGCCTCCACCGCCCCCAGCCGCTGCCCGGCCACGACGACCTCGCCGGCGACGACCTCGAGGGCGACGACCGTGCCCGGCATGGGCGCGGCGACATCGGCCTCTCCCGCCGCGACGGCCGAGGTGCGGCGCATCGCGTCGGCCGGCTCCAGCTCGGTCGTCTGCCCCTGCCACGTGGCCCACACCCGGCGTCCGTGCCGGTGGCTTGCACCTGTCGCGGCGGCGGGGCCCACCACCACGTCGTGCGTCGTTCCGTCGGGCTCCGCGAGCACCACCACCGGCACCCGCGGCGGCCCCGCGGACCGCCAGCCGTCGAGCCGCCCGAACGGGGATGCGTCGCGCTGGTCCAGCACCGCGTGCGCCGCTGCCCGCAGGGCCTGCTCCGCGACGTCCGGCCGCTCCAGCAGCGGACCCTCGTGGGCGTCGAGCCACCCGGTGTGCACCTGACCGGTCCGGAACGCCTGGGAGTCGACCAGCCGACGCAGCCAGCCCAGGTTGGTCTCGATGCCCACGACCGCCGAGTCATCGATCGCCGCGAGCACGTCGTCGATCGCCGCGTCGCGGTCCGGCCCGCTACCCACGAGCTTGGCGATCATCGGGTCATAGCTCGACGTCACCACAGCCTCGCCCTCGACGGCCGTGTGCACCTGGCCGCGCCCGGGCGACCAGCGCGCATCCAGGACGCGCCCGGCCTGCGGCAGGAAGCCCGCGTACGGGTCCTCGGCATAGACCCGCACCTCCACGGCGTGCCCGGTGGCCGTGACGTCGCCCTGCGCGAGCGGCAGCACCCGGCCCGCCGCCACGTCGAGCTGCCACTGCACGAGGTCGAGCCCCGTGACCTGCTCGGTGACCGGGTGCTCCACCTGCAGCCGGGTGTTCATCTCCAGGAAGTACCCGACCTGCGTCCCGTCCCCCTGCGCGGCCACGAGGAACTCCACCGTCCCGGCACCGGTGTACTCGACCTCGCGGCACAGCGCGACGGACGAGTCGTGCAGGAGGGCTCGTAGCGTCGGGTCCAGCCCCGGTGCGGGGGCCTCCTCGACGACCTTCTGGTGCCGACGCTGGGCCGAGCAGTCTCGTTCCAGCAGGTGCACGACGTTGCCGTGCTCGTCGCCGAAGACCTGCACCTCGACGTGGCGTCCGCCCTCGACGTACTGCTCCACCAACAGCGTGTCGTCGCCGAAGGAGGCAGCGGCCTCGCGGCGGGCGAGCGCGAGGGCGTCGGCCAGGTCCCCGGCCGCGCGGACCACGTGCATGCCCTTGCCCCCGCCACCCGCGGCGGCCTTGACCAGCACCGGGTAGGCGTCGTCCGGCACGGCGTCGGGCTCGTACCGTGGCGTGACGGGCACGCCGGCACGCTCGGCCACCTCGCGGGCGCGGTCCTTGCGGCCCATGAGCTCCATGACGTCGGCCCGCGGCCCGATGAACACCAGTCCGGCCTCGGTGACCGCCCGGGCGAACGCGGCGTTCTCGGACAGGAACCCGTAGCCGGGGTGCACGGCGCCGGCGCCGGAGGACACCGCTGCGGCCACCAGCCGATCGATGCTCAGGTAGGACTCGCTCGCCGCCGTCGGGCCGAGACGGACGGCGGCGTCGGCCTCCCGCACGTGCAGTGCGTCGACGTCGGCGTCGGAGTGGACCGCCACGCTTCGCAGCCCCGCCTCGCGGCAGGCGCGGATCACCCGTCGGGCGATCTCGCCGCGGTTGGCGACGAGCACGGTGTCGAAGGGCCAGGGGTCGAGCGGGCGGGAGTCGAGTGCACGCGAAGACATCGTCATCACATCCGGAAGACGCCGAAGGACGGCTCGGCGCCGCCGTCCACACGTGACTCGAAGGAAGGGACCGGCGCGTTCGCGCAGGCCTGCAGCGCGAGGCCGAGCACCCGGCGCGTGTCACGGGGGTCGATGATGCCGTCGTCCCAGAGCCGCGCGGTGGCGTAGTAGGGCGATCCCTGCTCCTCGTACTGCGCCTTGATCGGCGCCCTGAACGCGTCCTCCTCCTCGGCCGACCACGTCCCGCCCCCCTTCCCGTCACGCCCAGCCTCGATGCCGTCGCGGCGCACCGTCGCCAGCACGGCCGCCGCCTGGTCGCCGCCCATCACCGAGATGCGGGCGTTGGGCCAGGTCCACAGGAAGCGTGGGTCGAAGGCACGGCCGCACATGCCGTAGTTCCCCGCGCCATAGGAGCCACCGATCACGACGGTCAGCTTGGGCACGACGCTCGACGCGACGGCGGTCACGAGCTTCGCGCCGTCCTTGGCGATGCCACCGTTCTCGTACTCGCGGCCCACCATGAAGCCGGTGATGTTCTGCAGGAACAGCAGCGGGACGCCGCGCTGGTTGGCGAGCTCGACGAAGTGCGCCCCCTTGAGGGCGGACTCGCTGAACAGGATGCCGTTGTTGGCCACGACGGCCACCGGGTAGCCGTGCACGTGCGCGAACCCGCAGACGAGGGTCTCGCCGTACAGCGGCTTGAACTCGTGCAGCCGCGAGTCGTCCACGACGCGGCGGATCACCTCGCGGACGTCATAGGGCGTACGGCCGTCGACGGGCACGACGTCGAGCAACGTCTCGGGGTCCTCGCGCGGCTCGAGCACCTCCCGTGCCTCCAGGTGCGGGGCCGGGGGCCGCAGGGTGCCGATGATCGAGCGGACGATGTCAAGGGCGTGCGCGTCGTCGTCGGCGAGGTGGTCCACGACGCCGGAGGTCCGCGCGTGCACGTCACCACCGCCGAGGTCCTCGGCCGTCACGACCTCGCCCGTCGCAGCCTTCACCAGCGGGGGCCCGCCGAGGAAGATCGTGCCCTGCTCCTTGACGATGACCGACTCGTCGCTCATCGCCGGGACGTAGGCGCCACCGGCCGTGCACGAGCCCATGACGGCGGCCACCTGCGCGATGCCGCGCGCCGACAGCTGCGCCTGGTTGAAGAAGATCCGGCCGAAGTGCTCGCGGTCGGGGAAGACCTCGTCCTGCATCGGCAGGAACGCGCCACCGGAGTCCACCAGGTACACGCAGGGCAGGTGGTTCTGCTGGGCGACGGTCTGGGCGCGCAGGTGCTTCTTGACCGTGAGCGGGTAGTAGGTGCCGCCCTTCACGGTGGCGTCGTTGGCCACGACCACCACCTCGCGGCCGGCCACGCGGCCGATGCCGGTGATGATCGACGCGCTGGGCACCTCTCCGCCGTACATGCCGTGCGCCGCCAGCGGGGCGATCTCCAGGAACGGCGAGCCCGGGTCGAGCAGACGGTCGACCCGCTCGCGCGGGAGCAGCTTGCCGCGTGCCACGTGCCGCTCGCGGGACGCCTCGCTGCCGCCGAGGCGGGCCGTGGCCACGCGCTCGCGCAGCTCGTCGACGAGGTCGCGCATCGTGGGAGCGGAGGGCATGCGGCGAGGTTAACACCCATTAACCTCGATGCGATACGGTGACGCCGTGAGCGAGCGACGCAGTGAGATCGCCCAGCGGGCCGTCGAGCTCTTCGCGGACCGTGGGTTCCACGGCGTGAGCGTCGCTGACGTCGGCGCGGCCTCGGGCATCTCCGGACCGGCCATCTACAAGCACTTCCGGAGCAAGGAGGCCGTGCTCGCGCAGGCGCTCGTCGACATCAGCACCGAGCTGCTGGAGACCGGACGCGCCCGGATCGACGGGGCCGCGGACGACGACGCTCGCCTCGAGGCCCTCGTGGAGTGGCACATCGACTTCGCCGTCGCCCACCCCGCGTACATCGTGGTGCAGGAACGTGAGTGGTCGACGCTCGAGGCCGCCGACCGAAGCCGGGTGCGCGAGCTGCAGCTGGCCTACGTCGACGTGTGGGTCGACGTGGTCCGCCGGCTGCGCGACGACCTCTCCCGCGCCGAGGCGCGAGCCGCCGTGCAGGCCACGTTCGGCCTGCTCAACTCCACGCCGCACAGTGCCCGCATCGGCGAGCCGTCACTGCGGGCGCTGCTGGCCCGGATGGCCCACGCCGCCCTGCTGGGCTGAGCCGCGCCGCGCGGGCACCGGCTCGGGCGGTGCCGCGACGCGGCGGCGGCCGGTGAGCGTGGCCACCGCGACGCCCGCCATCATCACGGCGCCACCGATCCACTCCAGCAGGTTGGGGACCTCGCCGAGCGCGAGCCAGGCCGTCAGCAGCCCCACCGGCGGCACGAGCAGGATGTAGGGAACGACGGAGCCGGCCGGGTGGCGGGCCATCAGTCCGTTGAAGATCGTGTAGCCGATCAGCGACGCACCGACGACGGTGTAGAGAGTGCTCCAGAGCGCCGCCCAGCCGAACCCCGCGAGCGCCGCGCCCATCGCCTCGGGGCCGTCGACCACCCACGAGACCGCCAGGCACGGCAGCGGCACGACGAGCGCGGACCACACCACGAGCGAGAGCCCCGAGCTGACCTTGGCCGCCCTCGCCACCACGTTGCCGATCGCCCAGGAGAACGCCGCCGCGACGGTGACCAGCAGCGGCACGAGCGAGGCGCCCGCACCGAAGCCCACGGCGACGATCACGAGGCCCACGGTGCCCATGGCGGCCCCGACGAGCTGCCGCGACGTCGACCGCTCCCCCAGCACCCCCGCCGCGATGAGCATCGTGAAGATGACCTGCGCCTGCAGCACGAGCGCCGCGAGACCGGGCGGCATCCCGATCGACAGCGCGAGGTAGAGCAGCCCGAACTGGCCCAGGCTCATGAACGTCCCGACCGCGACCACCGCCTGCCACGACGCCTTGGGACGAGGAATGAACAGCACCAGGGGGAAGGCGACGAACAGGAACCGGATCGCCAGGAACAGCCAGGGTGGAACATCCTGCAGGCCGACGTGGATGGCCACGAAGTTGCCGCCCCAGATGAGCGTCACGAGCACGGCGAGGAGGCTGTCGCGACGGGTCACCACCCCAGCCTGCCCGCTCGATCGATGTAGTACCAGCGATGCTTTCTACATGATTCGATGTACGGTGCATTCATGATCGACCTGTCGGCCCTGCGATCCCTCCTCGCGGTCCACCAGCACGGCAGCGTCGTCGCCGCGGCGCACGCGCTCGACTTCACCCCGTCCGCGGTCTCCCAGCAGGTGAAGCGGCTCGAGCGGCAGCAGGGGGCGGCCCTGCTGGAGCGCGTGGGGCGCGGGGTCGTGCTGACCGACGTCGGCCGCCTGCTCGTGGAGCGCGGCTCCCGCGTCCTGGATGACCTGGAGTCGTTGGAGAACCTCGGCCACGACGGCTCGCGCCCCGTCGGCCCGTTCCACCTCGCGACCTTCGCCACCGCGCACCGCGGTCTGGTGGCGCCGCTGCTGGCCAGGCTCTCGGTGCAGGCGCCCGAGCTGCGCATCACCACCGGCGAGGCCGACCCGCGCGAGGTCGTCCGACAGGTGGCCCGAGGCGCCGCCGACGCCGGCCTGGTGCACGACTGGGAGAGCGTGCACCTGGAGCTGCCGGCCGGTGTCGACGCCGCGCCGGTCCACACCGACCGTGCGGACCTCGTGGTGCACCAGGACCACCCGTTCGCGGCCCGGAGCTCGGTCACGCCACGCGACCTCGTGCGTGAGCAGTGGGTCTGCACCCCCGCCGGGACCATCTGCCACGACTGGCTCGTCGGCATGTTCGCCCACCACGCGCTGCGTCCCGACCTGCGCTTCATCGACCCCGAGTACGCCTCGCACGTCGCCCTAGCCCGAGCGGGCGTGGCGGTCGCGCTCGTGCCACGACTGGGACGCGGACCGCTGCCCGAGGACGTGGTGACGGTGCCCGTCGTCGACCCTGTCCCCCAGCGCCGAGTGCAGCTCGTGTGGCGGCGCGCCACGACCGACAGCCCGGCGCGCCGCCTCGTCCACGCGGTGCTCGGGGAGCTCGCCGGCGACGCCTGAGGGCCGAGGCCACCCGGCCGGGGCTACTCGATCGGGTCGAACGTCCTCGACGAGGCGGACGCCCAGTCGCGCAGCCACGTCGGCGGAGGCGTCGCGAGCAGCACGCCGGGCTCCAGCCACTCGAACAGGTCTCGGTAGGTCTGCGTCACCTGCGGGTCGACACGCCGGAAGAGCTTGCGCGGAGTCAGCTGCTCGAAGGAGTCCAGTCCCATGGAGGAGACGATCTGCATCGCGCTGTTGACCGTCCGCGCCTGGTAGTCGCGGACCCGGAACTTCTTGTCCTCCACCACGAGGGCCCGCGCCCGCCACGGGTCCTGGGTCGCGACGCCCACGGGGCAGGTGTTGGTGTGGCAGGTCTGCGCCTGGATGCAGCCGACGGCGAACATCATCGTGCGCGCGGCGAGCGTGAAGTCGGCGCCTTGGCAGATCCGCCGCACGATGTCGATGCCCGTCGCCACCTTGCCGCTGGCCCCGACCGTGATCCGGTCGCGCAGCCCGGCGCCCACCAGGGCGTTGTGGACGAACATGAGACCCTCGGTGAGCGGCATCCCGACGTGGTCCTCGAACTCGACCGGGCCGGCTCCGGTGCCACCCTCGGAGCCGTCGACGATGATGAAGTCCGGCACGCTGTCGCGCTCGAGGATCGCCTTGCAGATGGCCAGGAACTCCCGGCGTGAGCCGATGCAGAGCTTGAAGCCCACCGGCTTCCCGGCGCTGAGCCGTCGCAGGTCGGCGACGAAGTCGACCAGGCCGAGCGGGGTGTCGAAGGCGTTGTGCACCGGAGGGGAGACGATCGTCGCGCCCACCGGCACGCCGCGCGCCTCCGCGACCTCGGCGTTGACCTTGGCGCCCGGGAGCAGACCCCCGAGACCGGGCTTGGCGCCCTGGGAGAGCTTGATCGAGATGGCCTTCACCTGGTCGAGTCCGGCGCGCTCCACGAAGCGCTCCGGGTCGAACCGGCCGTCCTCGGTGCGGCACCCGAAGTAGGCCGAGCCGAGCTCCCAGATGAGGTCGCCCCCGTGCTTGCGGTGGTAGCGCGAGATGGAGCCCTCGCCGGTGTCGTGGGCGAACCCACCCATCGCTGCCCCGGCGTTGAGCGCCTCGATCGCGTTGCCCGACAACGACCCGAAGCTCATGGCCGAGACGTTCAGCAAGGCGATGTCGTAGGGCTGCGTGCACTCCGGCCCACCCAGGCGCACCGTCGGCGGCGGGGTGTCCGGCTTGGGCCGGGCCCGCAGCGAGTGCGCCACGAACTCGTACCCGATGGCGTTGACGTCGCGCTGCGTGCCGAACGGCTCCTCCCCGTGGTTGCCCTTCGCCCGGTCGTAGACGAGGTCACGGACCTCGCGGTCGTACGGCGTCCCGTCGATGTTGCGCTCGATGAAGTACTGCTGGATCTCCGGTCGGATGTGCTCCAGCATGAAGCGCGCGTGCCCGAGGACGGGGTAGTTGCGCAGGATGCTGTGCCGACGCTGCAGCAGGTCGTGCACCCCGGTGCCCGCCAGGAACGTGAGCGGCGCGCCGGCCCCCCACCACCACGGCGAGGAGCCCAGCGCGAGCGCCCACGAGAGCGCGGCCAGGACCACCAGTCCTGCGACCGCTCCCCACCGGATCATCCGTTCATGCTGGCACCGTCGCCCGGTGGCGTCCACCGGCCGGGCCGCGTCAGTGGTCGACGCGCTCCACGGCCGGGGCATCGCGCAGCGCTCGCCAGGACACCCACGCTGCCAGCAGGGCGATGCCGATGGCGATGCCCGAGGACCGCTGCACGCCGAGGTCGAAGGCCTGCCGCGCCGACTCCGCGAGCTGCTCGCCGAGGACGTTGGGGTACATGTCGGCCCGGTCCATCGTGCCGCCCAGCGTCTGGAAGACCTCGTCGTCGTCCGCGCCGACCCTCGAGGGCACCGTCAGGTGGGAGCGGTAGGTCGCGGTGAGCACCGATCCCAGCACGGCGGTGCCGAGCACGGCGCCCACCTCGTAGGCGGTCTCGGAGATCGCCGAGGCCGAGCCCGCCTTGTGTGGCGGCACGCTGGCCAGGATGAGGTCGTTGGTCAACGTCTCGGCCATGCCGATGCCCAGGCCCATGATGGCGAAGGCGACCATGACGCTGGTGACCGTCGGCTCGCCGGTGAACGCCGCCAGGCCGTAGCCCAGGGACGAGGCCACGAAGCTCAGGCTCACCAGGACCCGTACCGGGAAGTGCCGCACCAGCCGCACGGCCACGAAGCCGCTGACCACGGTGATGACCAGACCAGGCAGCAGCACCATCGCCGAGTCCAGCGGCGACAGGCCGAGCACGAGCTGCAGGAGCTGCGCGCCGAAGAACAGGAAGCCGGTCAGGCCCATCAGGCTCAGCAGGTTGGCGACGATGGCGCCGCTGAAGACCGGGTTGCGGAACAACGCGATGTCCAGCATCGGGGAGTCACTGCGCTGCTGACGGCGCACGAACATCCAGGCGGAACCGACACCCAGGGCGAGCGCCGCGACGGTCACGTCGTCCAGGCCCGCCTTCGCGCCGTGCTTGATGGCGTAGACGATCGGGAACATCGTGAGCATGGACAGCGCGATGGACATCGGGTCGATCGGGCCCGGCCGCGGGTCGCGCGACTCCGGCACCAGCAGCAGGGCCAGCGGGATGAGGACCGCGATGAGCGGGACGTTGATGAGGAAGACCGACCCCCACCAGAAGTGCTCCAGCAACCAGCCGCCGAGCACGGGGCCCAGCGCGGCACCGCCGGAGAACGCCGCCGCCCACGTCGCGATGGCGATGCGCCGGTCGTGGGAGTGGACGAAGACGTTGCGCAGGAGGGAGAGCGTCGAGGGCATGAGCGTCGCGCCGAAGAAGCCGAGCAGCGCACGGGCGACGAGCAGCATCTCCGGTGTCGTGGAGTAGGCGGCCACGAGCGAGGCGGCCCCGAAGCCGACGGCTCCGACGAGCAGCAGTCGCCGCCGGCCGATCCGGTCACCCAGGCTACCCATCGCGATGAGCAGGCCGGCGAGCATCAGCGCGTAGACGTCGACGATCCACAGCAGCTGGGAGCCCGTGGGCGCCAGCGAGGAGCTGACCGCGGGCAGGGCAAAGCTGAGCACCGTGTTGTCCACCGAGACCAGGAGCACCGGGAGCATCAGGACCGCGAGCGCGGCCCACTCGCGCAGTCCGGCGCGTGGTGCGGTACTGCCCGGAGCCTGCTGGGGCTGGGTCGTCATGAGTGGGCCTCCTCTCGGTCGGATGGACCGTCGCGATGGGCGCGCGAACAGTCGCTCGCACCCGATCGACTGTACCGTCTGGACGGTACAGTCACCACCTCCGCGCACTGTGAGGTCCATCGCCCCCAGACCTCTAGGATCGGCACATGCCCGACGCCGAGCGATCCACCCGGGACCGACTCCTGGACGCCTTTGAGTCCCTGCTCGTCGATACGGGCAGCCGCGCCGCGACGCTCGATGCCGTCGCTGCCGCCGCCGACGTCTCCAAGGGTGGCCTGCTGTACCACTTCCACAGCAAGGACGAGCTCGTCGACGGGATGCTCGCGCGGCTGCGCGAGCAGGGAGACGCCGACCTCGAGGCCATGCGCGCCGCCTCCCAGGGGCCGGTCGACTTCTACCTGGAGACCTCCGTGGACTCCGGCAGCGACTTCGACCGGGCGCTCATCGCCGCGGGGCGCATCGCGCAGGAGAGCGATCCGCGCGCCTCCGACGCCCTGGCGGACCTGCGCGAGGGGTGGTTCGGCGTCCTGCGCGAGCACCTGGGCGATGAGTCCCTGGCACGCACGATCCAGCTGATCGGCGACGGCCTGTACTTCGACGACACCACCGGCCTGGCCGACAAGAACGCCCTGCGCCACGTGCGCGACGTCCTCGGCCGGCTCGGGGCCCTGTGACCCCGTGACCCCGGCAAGATCACGGACTGATCACTCGCCGTCAGGGCGGATGTCACGCTGCGTTCACCCGGCTCCCCTTGCGTGGAGCCATGAGGATCCCCGCCGGCGGTGACGCGCCCGTGGCCATTGTCGCCGGACCCACGACGAGCCCACGGGCCGCCGCCACGCTGGACCGTCCGAGTCTCAGGAAGGCCGTCGCGCCGGCACTCAGGCCGTTCCGCAGGCCGACGCGCACGATCTCGGTCATCGCGCACCGCGGCGCCTCCGGCTACCGGCCCGAGCACACGCTCGCGGCCTACCAGCTCGCCATCGAGCAGGGAGCCGACATCATCGAGCCCGACCTGGTGAGCACCAGGGACGGAGTCCTCGTCGCCCGGCACGAGAACGAGATCAGCGGCACCACCGACGTCGGCGAGCGGCCCGAGCTCGCCGACCGCCGGACCACGCGGACGATCGACGGACGGTCGGTCACCGGCTGGTTCACCGAGGACCTCACCCTCGCCGAGCTGCGCACGCTGCGCGCCGTGGAGCGACTGCCCGAGCTGCGGCCCGGCAACACGCTCTACGACGGCCGCTTCCAGGTGCCGACGTTCGACGAGATCATCGCGCTGGCCCGCTCGGAGAGCCGCCGCAAGGGCCGCACGATCGGCATCGCCCCCGAGACCAAGCACCCCACGTACTTCGAGTCCATCGGGCTGGACCTCACCCCGCCCCTGCTGCGCTCGCTGCGCCGCGTGGGCTGGGACCACCGGCGCGCCCCGGTGATCGTCCAGTCCTTCGAGACCACCAACCTGCGCCGCATCGCCCGGGAGTCGCACGTACCGCTGCTGCAGCTGACGTCGGCCTCCGGCGCTCCGCATGACCTCCGGGCCCGCGGCGACGACACGACGTATGCCGACCTGATGAGCCCCCGTGGCCTGGACCGGGTGGCGTGCTACGCCACCTGGATCGGCCCCGAGAAGGCCTCCGTCGTCCCTCGCGACGCCCACGGACGCCTCACCAGCGCGACGTCGCTCGTGCGCGACGCCCATCGCGCCGGTCTCCAGGTCAGCGCCTACACCGTGCGCGAGGAGAACCAGTTCCTGCCCACCGAGCTGCGCAGCAACGACAACCCCGCCGATCGCGGCGACGTCCGCAGCGAGCTGCTGGCCCTCCTCCACGCCGGCGTCGACGCGGTGTTCGTGGACTTCCCGGACACCGGCGTTGCCGCACGAAAGGCCTACCGTCGGCGCTGAGCCGGGCGTACGGTGATCGCATGTGCCGCAACATCCGGACCCTGCACAACTTCGAGCCCGCCGCGACGAACGACGAGGTGCACGCCGCCGCGCTGCAGTACGTGCGCAAGATCGCCGGCACCACCAAGCCGTCACAGGCCAACGCGGAGGTCTTCGCACGTGCCGTGGAGGACATCGCGCACCTCACCCGTCACCTCATCGACGACCTCGTGACCACCGCACCGCCCAAGGACCGCGAGACCGAGGCCGCCAAGGCGAAGGCGCGCTCGGCTCAGCGCTTCGCCCGGACCTGACGCGTGGCAGCAGGCAGCACCACCCGCCGGGTCTTCGACGTCCTCGCGCGCCCGTACGACCTCCCGGTCGTGCAGCGCATCGGGTACGAGCGCAACCACGACGCCGTCATGTCCGTGCTGCGCGTCGCCGGAGCGCGGCGGGTGCTCGACGTCGGGTGCGGCACGGGCATCCTCACCGCCCGCATCGCCCGGGAGCTGCGTCCGGAGTCGCTCGTGGGCATCGACCCGTCCGAGGGCATGCTGCAGCGCGCCCGGGAACGTGCCCCGTCCGTCGACTTCCGCGTCGGTGGGGCGGAGTCGCTGCCCGTCGAGCCTGCCACCTTCGACGCCGTGACCTCCACCGAGGCCTTCCACTTCTTCGACCAGCCGGCGGCGCTCGGTGAGTTCCACCACGTGCTGGCACCCGGCGGCCTGGCGATCGTCGTCTCGGTCCGCTCACCCGCGGCCGGCGTGATTCGCACCGCGACCTCGGGCGCCGTCTCCATGCCCACCAGCCGGGAGGTGGCCGACCTCTTCACCGACGCCGGGCTCGACGTCGTGGAGCAGCGGCTGATCCCTCGCGTGGTCCCCGGCTTCTTCACCAGCGTCGCCACAATCGCCCGCCGGCCCTAGCGAGCGTGGTGGGCCCTCAGCGTGGTCCGACGACGGCATAGCGCGCGTGGACGAAGGCGCCGTTGCGGGCGAGCTCGACGAGCCGCAGGTCGACCGACCGGGTGAAGAGCGGCCGGCCGGAGCCGAGCATGACCGGGGCGATGGAGACGTCGACCTCGTCGAGCAGGCCGGCGTGGGCGAAGTCCGCGGCGAGCGCACCTCCCCCGACCATCCAGACCTCCCGGTCTCCGGCAGCCTCGGCGATCTGGGGCCAGACGTCCGCCGGCGCACCGCTGACGAGTCGGACCTGGTCAGTGACCGGGTCCAGCTCTCGGTGGGTGAAGACGAAGCAGGGCTGCTCGTAGGGCCAGGCGTCGCCCGACGCCGCAAGGTGGTCGACCACCCACGTGTAGGTGGTGGCACCCATGACCAGCACGCCGACCGATGCGAGATAGGTGTCGGCGCTGCCGGGTCCCTCGGGGTCGTGCTCCTGGGTGAACAGCCAGTCCAGGCTGTCGTGCTCATCGGCCAGGAAGCCGTCAAGGGTGGTCGCGGTGAGGAAGCGGCAGCGGGGCCGCTCGGTCGTCGGGTTCATCGCACGTCTCCTGCGTGTCGGCGGTGCCACATGATCGGGTCGGGGTCGTGCTCGGGTGCATCGAGGGGGACGCCGGCGTCGCGCAGCATCCAGCGCGCGAGCTGGCGTCGGTGGCTGGAGAAGGTGAGGACGTGGGCCAGGACCTGTCCGAGCAGGAACGACTCCGGCGGGTCGCACAGCGCATCGATGACCCGGTCGCTCCAGGCGCCTCGCCGGTCGACGTCGCGCACCCAGGCCAGCCATCGACCGGCGATCTCCTCGTGCCGGGACGCCAGGGCCGCGACGCCATCGACGCCGAGGTCCGGGGCATCCGCGCCGGACAGCGTCGCGAGCCACGGCTCCTTGCCCAGCGCGAGGTGGCGCAGGAGGTCGGTCAGCGACTCGTCCGGGCCGTCCCACGCCAGGACCGAGTGGCCCGACAGGCGCGACCGGCCGAGCGCCGCGTCGTCCAGAGCCTTGGCCGCGTCGAGGAGGATCGCGACGTCGTCGAGGTCGTGCCGGGCCATGAGCTCCAGGACGTCGCCGCTCGGGTGCTCGCGCGCCTCACCCGCGTCGACGTAGAGCACGGTGGGGCCGTGGAAGTGGATGCCGTTGGGAGCGGGCAGCCAGTGGCCGCGCTCCTGGGGTGCCGGCATCGCGCTCGGCGGGTGGCCGTAGGCCCGGGAGAAGGCACGGGCGAATCCCTCCACCGAGTCGAACCCGGCCTCCAGCGCGACGACGGTGACGCTCGTGTCGCGCTGCAGGTGCCACGCCGCCCGCTCCAGCAGCACCCGACGACGCAGGGTCACCGGCGGCTCCCCGGTCGCGGACCGCAGCTGCCGGGAGAAGTGGAAGGGCGACGCGTGCGCACCGGCGGCCATGTCCGAGAGCGCGAGATGGTCGTCGGACAGGACGGCGTCGAGCAGGTCGCTCAGCCGGTCACGCGGTACGGAGCTCATGCCCCCAGTGTGGAGCGCGGGAGCCCTGCTGCGCCCGACCGTTCTTGCTCAGTCGCTGACACCTCCCGGCGCGTCGAGCCGACCCGGTGTCCACCCGGCGACGGCCCGGCATGCCGGGCGGTCAGGAGCGGCGGAGCTCCAGGAAGATGCTGGGGCCGAAGTCGCTCTTGGCCAGGCGCTCCTGCAGGGCCTTCTCCAGGCCCACCATGAGCCCGGTGGGCAGGGCCTTCTTCAGCTTCTCGCTGCGCAGGTTGGAGACCGAGAGCTTGCGCTGCAGCGTGAGACCGGCATCGGCGAGCTGACCCACGACGGTGTCGATGTTGTGGTTGACGAAGGCGATGGCATCGGCCTCGTCGGCCTTCTGCGTGCGGATGCTGACCGGCTCGGTGGGCAGCGGACGGCCCTCCTTCTTGAACCGGCGACGGTTCTTGTAGTGGCCGTAGTTGGCCACCTCGATCAGGGCCGTGCCGCCGGGCTGCAGCACGCGGGCCAGCTCGGCGAACTCCTTGGACGGCTCGGGGATGTGGTGCATGACGCGGACCATGGTGATGAGGTCCAGCGAGGCGTCGTCGAACTGCAGCGCGTCGGCCTGGGTCTGGACCTTCTCGATGTCCGTGCCCGCCAGCACCTCGACGGCTGCCTCCAGCTGGGTACGGCTGGGCTCGGCGAGGGTGACGTGGTCGGCGTACTCGCGCAGCAGCAGGCAGAGGCGACCGAACCCTCCTCCGACGTCGGCGGCGCGGGCGAAGCGACGGCCGTCGAGAAGGCGGCGGATGGCCGCTTCCTCCGAGGCGTGCTCGTAGTCGCGGTTGTCCCAGTACGTCGTGTAGTCGTATCCGCGGTCGTACTGGTCCGCGACCTTCTTGCCGGGCTTGTCGTCAGTCACCGCGCCAGAGTAACAACGGGGGGCGGACGGGCCTCAGCCGAAGGTGCGGGGACCGAACTGCGGTGCGGCCCCGTCGGTGTCCCCGCCGGGCTCTCGCATCCCGGCGCGGCGGGCGATGACCGTGTTGGGGGATCGGAACATGCGCAGCTGGTAGAGCCGTTCGCGTCGGAACGCGGCGGCAAGCGAGCCCAGCCGCACGCCGTTGAGAAGCTTCTTTCCGGCGGCGACGGAGTCAGGAGAACGCACCAGGAGGGCATCGATGAGCTCCTGCGCGGGCTTCATCGGGTCGTCCGCGACGTCCGTGGCCAGGCCGAGGGCAGCGGCTTGCGCACCGGAGACGACCTCGCCGGTGAGCACGAGCCGCTTGGCGACGTCGGCGCCCACCAGCTCCACGAGCGGGACCGTCCCGCTCATGTCCGGCACCAGGCCCCACTTGGCCTCCAGCACCGACCAGCGGCAGTCCGGCGTCGTGAAGCGGAAGTCAGCGGCGAGGGCGAGCTGGATCCCGGCCCCGAAGACGTGCCCCCGGGTGACGGCGATGACCGGAACGGGCAGCTCCCGCCACGCCCACAGAGCCTGTTGGAAGGCGTTGGTCCGGCGCCACGGCGGACGCAGGAAGAACCTCGCCACTCGAACGCGGTCCTTCGCAGCCTCGGCGAAGTCCAGTCCAGAGCAGAAGGACGCACCCTCGCCCTCCAGCACGACGACGCGCACGCTGCGGTCGGACCGAACCTGCGCAGCGGCGTCGAGCAGGCCCTGCAGGACGTCGAGATCGACGGCGTTGAGCTTGTCGGGGCGGTTGAGCCTGACGTGAGCCACGGGGCCGTCGATCGTGGTCAGGACGTGCGGTGCGGCCATGCTCGCAGCCTAGGACACGTCCGGCCGGGCGGAGCCTGCCGCGGTCAGGAGACGCGGTCGAGGACGTGGCGCAGAGCCCCACCGAGGTCGGTGGAGACCACGGGCGTCTCGAACCCGAACCTCAGGCCCATCTCGTGCGGCCACGCCGGGGCGGCGCGCAGCAGGAACGTCGAGCCGTCGGCTCGTTCCAGGTGCGGCCGCAGCGTCTCGGCGACCGCGGCCGGCTGCTCCCACCACACCAGGACCTGGGGGCGGAGCTTGTCGACGAGGTCCGTGACGCTGCGCGGATCGGTCTCGGGCCCGACGGTGCGGATGGAGACGTCGGCATCGGCCAGGGCGGCTCCGAGGGCGACGAGCGGCAGGCAGGACTCGTCCGCCACGGCGCTGGCCATCAGCACCTGTGGGTTCTGGGTGCGCGGCCCTCGTGCCCGGACCCGGCGGATCTCGTGGAGCATGATCTCGGCGGCCATGCGCTCGGCCTCGACCTCCAGCGAGCCGGAGGAGCTCTCGCACGCCATCCGGGTCAGGGCCGGGGAGAAGACGTCACGCCAGGCGTTGCTGAACTGCTCGCCGCCGAGCAGTCCGGCGAAGATGTCCTGCAGGCGGCGGCCATCGCTGGTGATGGTGGCGGCCAGGACGGCGTCGACGACGTCCTCGGTGCCGATCTGGTGCTCCTGGCGGGCGGACTCCTCCGAGAGCGCGTTCACCAGCTCCTCACGCTCCAGCCGGCGAGCGACGCGGGCGGCGTCCTGTGCCGCGACGCCGCGGCCCACGAGCCGGCGGACCAGCTCGACGCGCTCGATGTCGCGCTCGGTGTAGCGACGGTGGCCGCCCTGGGTGCGGTGGCTCGGACCGATGCCGTAGCGGCGCTCCCACGTGCGCAGCGTCGAGGCAGCGACGTCCAGACGGGACGAGACGGCTCCGACGCTCCAGGTGAGGTCGGTTCCCGCATCGTGCACGTCGGTGGATGACACGAGACGGTTCATGGGGTCCCCCGAGGGGTCCGGCTTGTCCTTCACGCACACCCTCCTCAGGATTGGCGGCACGCGTGCTGATGCCTCCAGCCTAGGCGCGCTGTCAGGACGCGCAGCCTGACCCAGACCGCTGAGCAGGTCGTGGCGCAGTTCCACGGTCGTCTCGGCATGCCCGACCACCACGATCGACCTACCGTTGACGCGGGACCGAGGCTCTCCTTCGAGCCAGGCCCCCTTCGCAGCCGCCCCGATCCGGGGGCTGCGCCCTTGAGCATCGAGGAGAGAGCCATGAGCACACTCAACGGCAAGACCATCGCCTTCCTGACGTCCCAGACCGGGGTCGAGAAGGCCGAGCTGACCGATCCCTGGGCGGCCGTCGAGGACGCCGGCGGCACCCCTGAGCACCTCGCGCCGGAGAAGGGCGAGGTGCAGTCGATGGTGGGCGACGTCGACAAGGACGAGACGTTCGAGGCCACCGTCGCCGTGGGAGATGCCGACGTCTCGCGCTACGACGCCTTGGTCCTGCCCGGTGGCACCGTCAACGCCGACACCCTGCGTGGCGACGAGCAGGCCGTGGCGCTGGTGAAGGCGTTCGTCGACGCGGGCAAGCCCGTGGCGGCCATCTGCCACGGACCGTGGGCGCTGGTGGAGGCCGGTGTGCTGCCGGGCAAGACACTGACGTCGTACCCGTCGCTGAAGACGGACATCCGCAACGCCGGCGGGACCTGGCAGGACCACGAGGTCTTCCACTGCCCGGCGAACGGCTGGGACCTCATCACCTCGCGCACCCCGCACGACCTGCCGGCGTTCAACGCCAAGATCATCGAGGTGGTCGGCGGGAAGTGATCCGCCGTCACCCGAAATTCGTGAGCCCCTGCACCCACTACCCGCCGAGACGGGCGTCCTGGGTGCAGGGGCTCACAAAATTCGGAGTGGGGTGGCTCAGGACCCGGGCCACTCCCCCGTGGCCTTCTGGAACGCCTTGGCACCCTGGCGGTCGATGATCGCCTTCACCAGGGAGTAGATGGCGCCCTGCAGGACCGCCGCGATGAGGATCTCCTTGAGCGGGTACTCGCTCTCCAACGGCCCGGGCGGGTCCGCGTGGTCGGGGTCGACCGTCGGGCTGACGCGCTTCCAGATCTGCTTGAACACCATGCTCGCGAGGAGACCGCCGACGATGGAGCTGACGATCCCGACGGGCCGGTAGAGGACCTTGGCCGACGTGCTGGGCTTCTTGGCTGCTGCGCTGCTGGACATGTCTACGAAACTAGCCCGGGCACGATCTCGTCGCACTCCCAGCCCGGGCCCGACCCCCGCCCGGGCTCACTCCGCGATGCGGATGGCGAGCTTGCCGTGCACGTGACCCTCGGCGCTGCGCTCGAACGCGGCGGCCAGCTGCTCCAGCGGGTAGACCTCCTCGACCTCGACCCGCACCCTCCGCTCGTCCACCAGGACGGCGAGGCGCTCGAGGTCGGCGGCGTCGGGACGCACCCAGCGCCAGGCGCCGCCGGAATCACGCACCTCCGGGTCGGCGACGGAGGCGTGACGTCCGCCGTCGGCGAGCACCGCGAGCGTCTGCTCCAGCACCCCTCCCACGAGGTCGGCCACGGCGTCGACGCCGTCCGGGGTCAGCGCGCGCACCGCGTCGACGAGACCGTCCCCGTACTCCACCGGCTCGGCGCCCAGGCCGCGCAGCCGATCGTGCTGCCCCGCCGAGGCGGTGGCGATGACGCGCACGCCCGCGGCGACGGCGATCTGCACGGCGAAGGACCCGACGCCCCCACCAGCCCCGTGCACGAGCAGCGAGTCGCCCTCGCCCACGGTGAGGCCGTCGAGCACCTGCAGGGCGGTGAGACCGGCGAGAGGCAGCGACGCCGCCTCCTCCCAGCTCAGCGACGCGGGCTTGCGGGCGACGGCACGGACGGGCACCGTGACCAGCTCGGCGAACGTGCCGCCGTGCACGTAGTCCTTTCGGGCGTAGGCCATCACCTCATCGCCCACCTCCCACTCGGGGGTGTCGGGCCCGACCTCCGCGACGACGCCGGCGACGTCCCAGCCCGGGACCGCCGGGAAGCGGACGTCCATCATCGGGTCGAGCCCACCGGACATCAGCTTCCAGTCCACCGGGTTCACGGACGCGGCCCGCGCCTGCACCATCACCTCGCTCGGCCCCACCTTGGGGCTGGGCTGCTCGGTGAGGGAGAGGACCTCGGGTCCGCCGTACTGGTCATAGGTCATGGCACGCATCTTTGTCATGCCGCCACGCTACGTCGGTTCGCGACCGCGACGATTCGGAGACGATCAATTGACCCGCCGGCAGCGGATGTCGTGCTCGGCAAGGGCGGCAGGGCGGCAAGGGCGAACGTGCGTACCACCGCAAGACCGCCACCATGCGCCATGCGGAGACCCTCGACGTTACAGGCGGCGAAGTCGAATACGCGCTTGGCGCGAACTCATGGCCTGCGACCCGAGCCCGGGCGGAGCATGGGTTGTCCGTTGGCCACGCGGTCAACTCCCACAGCGACGCTCGAGCTCGATCGCTTTCGTGGCCGCAGCGGCGGCCTTCACAACCATCGGTGCCATGGTGGCGAGCCGCTTCGTATCAGTCCGATGGACCGGTGCGATTACCGTAATCGCACCGACGGCGCCGAACTCACCGTCGAGGACGGGCGCGGCGATAGCACCGATCTCACCGCCACCGCTTCGCTCAGATATCACGAACCCCCTCGCCGCCATCTCCCGCCACCGATCGTCATCGTGAGCCGCCCGAATCTCGGGTGGCACGGAGCTCGACCGCGCCGCCCAGGCGATCGCCAGCTCACGCAGCTCATGCCCGGCCAGCGCCAACATCACCGCCCCCGTGGCACCCGTGACGAGCGGACGCGGACGGTTGAGCGCCATCGCCACATTCACCTCTTGCGGACCGAGCAATTGGTGCAGCCCGACCCGGCTGTAACCCATGAGTCCTGACACCACGACCGTCTCACGTGTCTGGGCGCGCAGAGCGTGCATGGGCTCCCCGGCAGCTCGCACCATGCGCAGGGATCGCCGCGACGGGGAGGCCAGCTCCTCCGCACTTGGTCCCACCCCGTATCGAGACAATGGCAACTTCAGCACGAGACCTCGCGATGCGAGCGATTGCAGGATTCGGTGAACGACCGCTTTAGGCAGACCGAGGTGTCCGGCCAGTTCTGTGACGCCCCACGTACGGTCCGGATCGACGAAGCACATCAGGACGTCGGCGACACGCGTCGCACCTTCGGTGCCGCCCAGCGCTCCCACACCAAGGGCCGGGGTCTGACCGCGGTCCACAGGGCTCACCTCGTCATCCTTGCACGCAAGGTGCCGCTCGCCCAGCTCTAGAAATCACCGGCCGTGGTACTGACCGGTTCGCTTCTCGAAGAACGCTTCGACCGCCTCTGTGTGGTCGTCGGTGTGGTGGGCGATTGCCTGCATCGCACCGGAAAGCTCGAGCAGACCGTCGAGGTCCTGCCTCGGCGACTCCTTCAAGAGTCGCTTGGCCATCCGCACAGCTTGTGGCGGGTTCGTCGCGATCCGCTGAGCCAACGCGGTCGCGGTGGCCAGGAGGTCTTCGGGGCTCACCACCCGCGAGACGAGTCCCCACGATAGCGCGGTCTCAGCGTCGACCCGGTCGCCGGTGAACGTCATCTCGGCCGCACGCGACGGTCCCACCACGCGTGGCAGGAACCAGGCACCGCCGTCACCGGGGACGATACCGAGCATGACGAAGCTCTCGGCGAAGAACGCCTGGGTCGAGGCGATTCGGATGTCGCACATGAGCGCCAGGTCGCACCCGGCACCGACGGCCGGACCGTTCACCGCCGCGATGATGGGCACCTCACACCCGTACATCGCCCGGGGTATGCGCTGTATCCCCGAGCGGTAGCCGTCTCGTTGAGCATGCGGCGCGCCACCGAAGTAGCCATCCTTCGTTCGCATCGCCTTGACGTCGCCACCGGCGGAGAAGGCCGTCCCGGCCCCAGTGAGCACGACGGCCCGCACCGAGCTGTCGGCGTTGACGCGCTCCACTCCTTCGACGAGCGTCTCGACGACGTCACCGGCCGAGATCGGGTTTCGTGAATCCGGAAGGTTGAGCGTCCACGTCTCGACGTGGCCCTCTCGGCTGAACAACACAGGATTAGGCACGACTACCTCCTCTTGGCGCGACCGAGATGGGCCGCGACTGGTGATCAATGTGTCTTGCTCCGCTGCATCGTTCGTCCGCGAAGGATCGCCGGCACGATCAGCATGGCCGCGGTCAGGGTGAAGATGATCAGAGCGACCGGCCTGTCCAAGAAGATCCCGAATGACCCGGAGCCCATCGAGACGCTCCGTTCCAGGTTGCTCTCCAGCAGCGGGCCAAGCACGATGCCGAGAATCGCGGGAGCCGGCGGGTAGCCGCGACGCATCAGCAACACCGAGATTCCCGCAAAGAACAGGGCGATCCACGCATCATCGAGGCTGTTGTTCACCGCGTAGGCACCGACAAGCGCAACCGGGAGCACCACCGGATAGATGTACTTGAAGGGCACGTACAGAATCCGGGCGAAGAAGGGAGCCAGAGGCAGGTTCAGAACCAGCAAGATGACATTGCCCACGTAGAACGAGGCGATGAGTGCCCAGACGAGGTCACCCTGCTGCTCGAAGAGCAGCGGACCCGGCCGGATGCCGAAGGCAACAAACGCACCCAACAGGATCGCCGTCGTGCCCGAGCCCGGGATGCCGAGCGTCAGCGTGGGGACGAACGCGCCGTTGACGGCCGCGTTGTTGGCGGCTTCCGGCGATGCCACCCCACGTACATCGCCCTTGCCGAACTGCGACTTGTCCTTGGCCACGCGCTTCTCGACGTCATAGCAAAGGAACGTCGCCACTGTCGGGCCCGCACCCGGCAGACAGCCGATGATGAATCCGATGATGCCGCCGCGCGCGATGCTGCCCCTGACCTTCGCGAGCTCTGGACGCGTAATGAGCATCTCGCGGTAGCTCGTACGAATGATGGTCCTGGGCGTCGCGCGGTTGACGTAGGCCTGTCGGCACAGTTCGGCCATGGCCACGAGACCGATGATGAACGGGACCAGCCCGACGCCGCTGACGAGCCGATCCGAGCCGAAGGTGAATCGCAGAGTGCCCGTCTGGCCTTCGATACCGACCGCGGCAACCAGCACACCGAAGGCGGCCATCGCCCACCCCTTGCGTCGCGACCGTCCGGCGACACCGCCGACAGTCAGCAAGCCCAGCAGGATCAAGGCGAACATCTCTGGCGGTCCGAACCGCAAGGCCACTGTCGCGAACATCGGTGCTGCGACACTGAGCAGCACGATGGTCAACGTACCGGCGACGAACGAGGAGATCGCAGCGATCGCCAGGGCTTTTCCAGCTTCGCCGCGTTGCCCCATGGGGAAGCCGTCAAGGCACGTCACCAGAGCCGCCCCATCACCCGGGGTGTTGAGCAGCACCGAGGACACCGTGCCGCCGTACTCGCAGCCGTAGTACACGGCCGCCAGGAGTATGAGCGCCTGCAACGGGTCCAGCGTCAGGGTCAGCGGGATCAGCAGGGCCATGCCCGAGCTCGAGCCGATGCCCGGCAGGATGCCCAGCAGCGTGCCGAGCAGCGCGCCGATGAAGCACACCAGGATGTTCTCGAAGGACAAGACTTCAACGAATCCGCCCATCAGATCATTCATGACACTCTCCTAGAAGATCTGCGGGAGCGCGGGCAACCGCACTCCGAGTAGCCCGATGAAGACCACCCAGATGAAAAGCCCGGCAGCCGCTCCCAGGCCGAGGCTGGCGAAGACCGAGGCGCGTTCGATCCACCGTCCGGCGGCAAATCCGAACAGCACGATCATCGGGACGAAGCCGACGCTCGGCGTCAGCAGCAACACCACGCCGAGCATGCTGAGCAGCACGAACGCGGTCATCAGTCCGCCGTCACGCTGCTTCGTACTGGGGCCGGCCAGCGGCACCGCGAGGCCACCTTCCTCGTCCCCGACGGGGGACGAGGAAGGTGCGGACTCACTGGGCCGAGCGAGCATGAAGCCTTCGACCAAGATGAGCAGGGCGGCAACGAACGGCACCGTGCCCGGACCGATTCCGCCACGTTCACTCGTCAAGCCGTAGCCGAAGGACGTGATTGCCGCCGCGAAGCCGACCACGATCATGAGCGTCGACACCACGAGACGCTCGATCGCGTTCCGTCCGCCTGCTGCCTGAGCTACTCGGCCCCAAGCGTGCCTCGGAGTCTCACTCATCAGTCCGCGAGCGCATCACGAGCAGCTGTCTCGAGAAACTCGAGGTTCTCGTTGAGCTCATCGCCCACCAACAAGGTCGGGATCAGGTAGTTCGTCTCGAGGTACTCACTGTAGGAGTCGGTCGTCGCCCATTCCTCGATCGTCTCGACCCAGTAGTCGGTGGCACTCTCGGACATCTCGGGCGCACCGAAGAACGATCGGAACTGAGTCACGATCTCTCCCTCGATGCCCGCGTCAGCGGCCGTGGGAATGTCGGCCAGCTCCTCGGCGGGGTGCGGCTCATCAGCCATCACCATGATGGCCCGGACCTCGCCAGCGTCCAGCTGCTGCACGAACTCAGCGGGTTCCATCAATGCCGCGTCGACGTCGCCCGCCAAGACAGCGGCGAGCTCCTCAGCACCAGACTCGAAGACAACGTTGTTGAGCTCGATCCCCGTGCTGTCTGCGATCTGGGCGCTGTGAACTGTGTTCACGCCCTCCGCCGTGACGACGCCCATGGTCACGTCTCCGGTACCCGCAGCGGCTACGAGATCGTCGATGGATTCGAGATCGGAGTCTTCACGCACCACCAGGAACGACGGGTCGGTGGCAAACATCGCCAGCGGCGTGAAGTCGTCCCAGAGGTAGGCGAGATCGGCCGCGATCGGGCTCAGGATGACGTTGCCGTAGGTGGCGGTCACGAGCACGTCGTCCGCGCCAGACTGACCTTTGACGTATGAGTATGCTTCGATGCTGTCGAAGTTCGATACCGTCATCGATAGTCCGTCACGGATCTCCTCGGCGGAGCTGACGAAGGTGCGAGCCATGACATCGCTACCACCACCGGGCTGTGCTCCGACCACCATCTCGACGGCGCCGTCAGGGCTGAATTCACCGTCTGCGCCCGCGCCTCCCTCGCTGTCGCTGCCACAGGCAGCGACAGCAGTGAGGGCGAGTGTGACCACACCTAGTTGGATCAACCGTGTTCTCATGAACTTCTCCTTTACGAGGCCGCGGGCGCGTCGATGACGATCGAGCCCATGCGATTGGGGTAGACCCCTGTGGGTTTACGGGCGATCTCCTTCATCGTTCGTGTGTCGATGAACGAGACGGTGTCCTCGACGCGGTTGCTGGCACACAGGGTGTTTCCGTCAGCGCTCAGCGTGAGCCATGCGGGCTCCTGGCCGACAGGAATCTCCGCGACGATGTCGAGGGACGGAAGCGCGTAGACCACGACGTGATCGGTTCCGCTACCGGCGGTGTAAAGGAGTGTGCCGTCGTGGCTCATCTCCATGCCGTGGTTGAGCGTTCCGACTGCGGTGCGGTCGACACGGTCGGCGAAACCCGATGCGGGGACTGGCATGTGCACGGTCTGGCGGATCGCACCCGCCACCAGGTCGACGACCTTGAAGCCGTGCAGCTTCGAGAGCTGGACGTACGCCTTGCGATCGTCGGCAGTGATGGAGAAGGGTCTGACGGCCTCGTCGAACTTGATTGCCGCAGTCGGTTCGAGCGTCTCGGTGTCGATGATGGTCAGCTGGTCGGCCCACATCGTGCCGACGTACAGTCGGCGGCCATCTTCAGAGATTCTTGTCCCGTGAGGGCCCCAGCCGCAGCGGGCACGGCCCACGATCGAGCGGCTGGCGGTGTCGATGACTTCGACGTACTCGCGGTCGCGGACCGGGACGTAGACGCGGCTCCCGTCCGGCGAGACGACCAGATGGTTCGGCTGTCCGCTGACCTCAACCGTCCAGAGCACCCGGTGCTCGTTCGCGTCGAGGGCGATCACTTCGCCCTTCTCCTTCACGCGCCCGGGGTCTCCGACGTCCGGGAACCTCGTGGCATAGACGACAGGGGCGTTCGACGACGAACCGAAGGAGTCAGGCTGGAGCTTCATCCCCTTCACCTCGCCCTCCATCGGGATGGTCGCCACAAGGTCGTGAGAATTCATGTCGAATACGGAGACGTCGGCTCCCCGGAAATTGCCGACATACAAGAGTTCGCGTGTCATACAGCTCCTTCGGACGATAGCTGGATGCGTCATTAAGCACCTTGATACGCATATGCGTATTGTGATGCGAGTTACATTACACGATCCGTCGCAGAGGTCAACCGTCTTGGCGTAGAAAGGTCGCAGCCTTTCGGCTGCGACCTTTCATGCGCGAACGGACCCGTCGGAGCTCACATCATCAGTAGCCGCCGCGTTCGGCCCACATGACGCTGTGCCGACGCAAGGTTGAGACGAGGAACTCCCTCTGCTCCCCAATCTCCGCGGGCGTGGACACCACACCCACGGCCGCGACCGTGCGGCCGTGCTCCCGCACGGCGATGGAGACGCCGTCACCCTGCTCGGACGCGTGCGGCGACGCGCTGACGCCCGTCTCTCGGATCTCTTGCATGTTTCGCAGGAAGCCCTCGACGCGCTCGGCATCCTCCTCGCCCAGCGACTTGAGGTAGGACCACAGGTCGCGCCTTTCCCAATCGGCCATCAGCACCCAGCCCGACGAGGTGCGGATCAGGGACCTGCGCAGGTAGTTCTCGGCCAGATAGGCGAACCGGGGATCGTTCGAGCAGTGGTCGACGTAGAACACGTCGTGCCCGACCGCGATCGACAGAACGGTTGTCATGCGGACGTCGGCCTGCAGGTTCTCGAGATCACGGTGGTTGACATGACTCACGAGGCGGCGACCAGCCATGAGATTGAGCAGGTATGGCGCGGCCCCCAGCACGTACTGACGATCGACCTCGTCCAAGAACCCCGTCGCGACGAGACCGTTGACGAGCCCCTGGGTCGAGCTCACCGGAGCGCCGATCTTCGATGAGAGCGCCGTCAAGGAGAGTCCATCGTCTGAGCGGGCAACGCTCTCGAGGATCGCCGCCATGCGGTCGATCATTCGATGGCGTCGACGGACTGGGGCTGCGCCAGCTCCATCAAGAGAGGTCAAGGGTCCTCCGAGTGCAAAGGGTCGCGAGAGCGAAAGCGTACTACGCATGTGTTACTCTATTGCGTAAGATACTCGCCTTTTAAGTAACTAAGGGGGCAGCATGACCGACACCACAGCCGGTGACCTTCCGCCGGAAGCTCTTGCCGGACTGCGCGTCGTGGACCTGACCACCGTGATCATGGGCCCGTACGCCACCGTGACGTTGGCCGATCTCGGCGCGGATGTGATCAAGGTCGAGCCACTCGCCGGCGACATGAGCCGGCACATCGGTTCCCGCCGCAATCCCGGCATGAGCGCACTGACGATGAACTTGCAACGGAACAAGCGCAGTATTGCCGCAGACCTCTCCACCGACGCCGGACGCGCGGTCCTGGACGAGCTGGTGCGCCACGCCGACGTCCTCGTCACGAACCTCCGGCCTCAATCACGGGACCGGCTGGGCATCACGTGGGACCGACTCAGGGACATCAATCCTGGGCTGATCTTCTGCACCGCCCAGGCCTACGGCTCGGGGACGGAGCAGGAGAACTTTCCAGCCTATGACGACATCGTCCAGGCGGCCTCAGGGATGACCCGCCTCGCCGAGCGAGTCGACGGGTCGCCGCGCTTTGCGCCCTACGTCGTCGCCGACAAGGTCGTCGGACTCTACATCGTCACCGCCATCCTCGCGGCCGTGGTCCACAAGAAGTCCACCGGGAACGGGCAGTCGATCGATGTCCCGATGATCGACTCCATGATCGCATTCAACTTGGTCGAGCACTTCGGTGGAAACACCTTCGAACCGCCAGCCGGCGAGTTCGGCTGGGCACGGGTACTCGTGCCTGAACGGGTTCCACATCCCACAGCGGATGGCTGGGTCTGCATCATGCCGTACTCCGATGCCAACTGGCGCGACTTCTTCAAGCTTGCGGGGCTGGAGGAGCTGGCCGACGATGCCCGCTACACGAGCGTCGACGACCGTCACCGCCACATGGGCGAGCTGCTCTCCATGATCCGCGACGTCACGACACGGCACACCACCGCGGAGTGGTTGTCGCTCTGCGCTGCTCACAATCTCCCGGCGTCTGATCTGCTCGACCTGGCCGACGCTCACACCGATCCGTACGTGCTTTCACAAGAGCTTCTGCTCGAGCGAGCGCATCCCACGGAGGGGCAGTACTACAGCACCCGGACGCCGTTCGCCATGTCGCAGACCCCCGTCGGCTTCAAGCATCACGCCCCGCACCTGGGTGAGCACACGGAGCGGATCCTCGCTGAGATCGGGTTCTCCGAGTCCGAGATCCAGGCGCTCCTGACCACCGGTGACGTCGCGGGCCCCGGTGGCTCATGAGCGCCGCGACTCTGCTTTCACGGATCTGTCCTCCGCGCGCCACGGAGACGGCCGAACTCTACGAGCTGCGTCTCGCAGTGCGGGAGTACCTCCGTCGATGTGTTCGTGACGGCGTCTTCACCCCGGGCGCCGACGTCTGGCTCACGGGTTGGGACCCCGAGTTCAGTCGCGATCTGGCCAAGCGCGGCTACATCGGGATGACGATTCCCACCGACTACGGTGGACACGGACGGACTCACCTCGAACGATTCGTCGTGACCGAGGAGCTTCTAGCCGCCGGCGCCCCAGTCGCCGCACACTGGATAGCGGACCGACAGATCGCACCATCGCTGCTGACGTTCGGTACCGAGCACCAGAAGCGCACCTTCCTGCCGAAGATCGCAGCCGCGCAGACGTTCTTCGCCATCGGGATGAGTGAACCTGACTCCGGCTCCGATCTCGCGAGTGTCCGCACCAAGGCAACGCCTGTGGAGGGCGGCTGGCGGGTGAGCGGCACCAAGGTCTGGACCTCCGGGGCACATCTGGCCGACGCGTTCTTCGCCCTCGCCCGCACAGCCCCGCTCGACACCTCCGACCGTCACGCCGGACTCAGCCAGTTCATCGTCGACCTCCGCTCCCCGGATGTGCAGATCCGGCCCATCCGCTCGATGACCGGGCGACACCACTTCAACGAGGTGTTCCTCGACGATGTGTTCGTGCCGGACGACATGGTGCTGGGGACGATTGGCGAGGGATGGCAGCAGGTGAACTCCGAGCTCGGCTTTGAGCGGAGTGGTCCGGAACGCTTCATGTCGACCTATGCACTGTTCGCCGAGATGGTCGATGAGACCTCGCAGGATCCGACGCTCTTCTCTCGTCGAGACCTTGGCCGACTCGCCGCCCGGTTCAACGCGCTTCACCACCTCTCGTTCTCCGTGGCGAACGCCCTCGAGCACGGCGAGGAGGCCGACACCGCGGCAGCCATCGTCAAAGTGCTGGGAACCTCCCACGAAGGCGCCGTCGCCGAACTCGCCGACCTCGATGCCGGCGACCACCGAACCTCCACGGGACGGTTCGAGACTCTCTTGACGGAGAGCTTGACTCAACGCCCCGGCTTCACCTTGAGGGGCGGCGCCAGCGAGATTCTACGCCTGGTCATTGCCCGCGGGATAGGAGCTCGATGATGAACACTTCGCAGATCGACGGCGACCTCGTCGACCTCATGCATTCGGTGCTGCGTGATCGCAGCACCGGGCCCGCAGACGGCCATCACGCGACGCCACCAAGCATCTGGCAGGACTTGGCCGACCTTGGACTCACGCGCCTTTCTGTGTCCGCAGACAATGGCGGAAGCGGGGCTACATGGCGTGAGTCCGCCGCGATGCTTCGCGCTGCCGCCTACCAAGGGGTCCAGCTTCCACTGGCCGAGAACGACGTGTTGGCGGGCTGGCTCGTCGATGAAGTCGGTCTGGCTGGCGACGTCGCGCTCCGCACCGTCGCACTGGCCGACTCAGCCACCGGCTCTGCACGCGTGCCGTGGGCGAGAGCGGCTGACCGCGTCGTGGTCGTCTGGCCCTCGAGCGAAGGTTGGCGCCTCGCCGACCTTCCTTCCTCCGAACTCACCGTGACGCCCGCTCACAACACTGCCCACGAGCCACGAGACGAACTGCGCTTCGACGCCGATCGATGTGAGTCGATCACGATCGACCGGGAGGTCGTCCATGAGCTTCGCCTTCGCGGATCCCTCGCCCGATCGGTTCAGATGACCGGGGCTCTGGAGCGCATCGTGGAGCTCTGCTTGATCCACACCCGCCAGCGGCACCAGTTCGGACGGCCGCTAGCAGCGTTCCAGATCGTCCAATCGACACTCGCGGACATCGCGGCCGAGACGGCGCTCGCGATGTCTGCCGTCGACGCCGCGGTGTCCGCCTTCGTCGAGGGCGAGCCTGCCTCCCGCGGGCTGGCCGTTCACTCGGCCCGTTCCACGGCTGGACATGCCAGTTCTCGGGTCGTACGCAGCGCTCACCAGCTGCACGGCGCGATCGGTACTACCGAGGAGCACGACCTGCATCGCTACACCCTTCCCGCGGTGGCCTGGCGTTCGGAGTTCGGCACCGTGCAGGGCAGCGACGACGCCCTCGGCGAGATGCTGATCACCGCGGCACCCGGTCACGCTTGGAGCGTCATCAGTGGCCCATCCGGCACATGATGCGCGGGGCCCTGGCTTAGATGTGGGCCGGCTTGCGAGCAGAGTTTGGCTGGCGGTTTGTGTAACCGCTCTGGGGGTGCTTCCGGCCTTCCTGGTCGGCGCGGTGGCCGTTCAGCTCCGCGACGACCTCGGGTTGCGCACAAGCGACATCGGCATGTGCGCGAGCGCGCTCTTCCTGACCACCGGGATCCTGGCGCGGCCGACGGGCTCGGCCGTCCAACGCTTCGGCGCGGATCGCGGTCTGCTTGCGGCGGCCTGCGTCACGACCGTCTCACTTGTGATCATCTCGTTCGCCCAAAGTCTGTGGACGCTTGCCGTCGGTCTGGGCATTGCAGGAGTGGCCAACGCGCTGGCGCAGCCAGCAGCCAATCTACGGATATCTCGCACAGTGGGGCCCCAGCGCCTGGGGCTTGCCTTCGGGATCAAGCAGAGCTCCATTCCCCTGGCGACGCTGCTCTGCGGCCTCGCCGTGCCGACCATCAGTCTGTGGCTAGGCTGGCGGACCGCTTTTCGAATCGCGGCCATCGTCGCGCTCTGCCTCGCGTGCGCGGCCATCCGATGTCGGGCCGGCTCGACCGATGCTGCTCACAGCAGCCCTGATGCCCCGACGCCGTGGGCTCCGCTGTCCCGTCGTGGCCTGCTGACCCTCAGCATCGCGGGAGCACTCGGAGCCGCATCATGCACGTCGCTGGGTGTCTTTCTCGTGGACTCCGCTATCCAGAGCGGGTCGAGCGCCACCGCAGCCGGGGTCGTGTTCGTCGTCATCTCGGCGGCCGGAATCATGCTGCGAATCATCCTCGGTTGGGTGGTCGATCGGTTCCCGCACGTCGACCCACTGCACCTGGTCGCCACACTCCTGGGGATCGGGGTCGCCGGGTTCATCGCGCTGGCGGTCGGCGACATCACCATGATCGCTCTCGGCGGCTTCTTGGCCTACTGTGCGGGCTGGAGCTGGACGGGCATCATGCACTGCGTCGTCGTACGCGCCAGCATGGCGCGCGCAGCATCGGCCACTGGTGTCCTTCAGAGCGGGCTCTCCCTCGGTGCCGCAGCCGGCCCGCTCACCTTCGGTTATGTGGCGCAGGAGGTCTCGTTCGGTACCGCATGGATCGCGGCTGCTGGCGTCTCGGCCGTCGCCGCTCTCCTCATCTACGTCGCTTCGATCCACTCACACCGCGAGCGACACTCACTTCGCAGCCGCATCCCTACTCGCAGGAAGCCCACATGACTCACCCGGCCCACGTTCCGGCTGTGGCCTATCAGGCCTGCCTCCCGATCACAGATCCTGAATCACTCATCGATACCGTCGTCGAACTGCCTGCGCCTGGTCCGCGCGATCTGGTCGTCAAGGTCGAGGCCGTCTCTGTCAACCCGATCGACGTCAGGCTCCGGGCCGGCCGCGACCCTAAGGGACGGCCGCGCGTCCTCGGGCTGGATGCTGCCGGGACCGTCGTGAGCTCGGGGACCGATGCCTCGATCTTCACCGAAGGCGACGATGTGTACTACTGCGGCGACGTTCGTCGCCCCGGGACCAACGCGGCCTACCACGTGGTGGACGAACGCCTTGTCGGGCGGAAGCCGGCCAGCATCGGGTTCGCAGACGCGGCAGCTCTGCCGCTGACCGCCCTCACGGCGTGGGAGTCGTTGTTCCACCGCCTGCGCCTGACCGAGGAGAGCCGCGGCACGCTCTGGGTCATTGGCGGAGGAGGAGGCGTCGCGTCGATGGCCATCCAGTTGGCTCGCCAGCTCACCCAGGCCACCATCATCACCACCGTGTCCAGGGCGCCTTCGCGTGCCTGGGCGCAGCGCATGGGCGCCCACCACGTCGTCAGCGACGAGGAGCTCTCCGCCGTCATCGAGGGGGTGGACGGCAAGGGCGTGGACTGGATCATCAGCGGCGACACCGAGCGGAAGTTCCTTCAGATCACCGATGCGATCGCCCCGCGGGGGCAAGTCGTCGTGATGGATGAACCGCGCGACATCAACCTCCTTGCCCTCAAGAGCAAGAGCATCTCGTGGCACTGGGAAGCGTTGTTCACCGATCAGCTCCACAACGTGCCCGAGACGGGGCAGCGCCACCTGTGGTTGACCGAGATCGCGGAGCTCGTGGACCGAGGCGCGATCGTCCCGATCACCGGCCAAGTCCTGGGGCCGCTGAACGCCTCCACCATGCGCCGCGCTCACGCGGACGTGGAGTCCAGGGCGCATACCGGCAAGACCGTCGTCACGAGTGATGTTCCTTCCAGCGAAATCTAGACGAATGATCTTGCACTTTGAGGACATAATGAAGAGGTTTGTTTCGTGAGTAGAAACGACTACCCAACGCATCGTCCCAGACCAGCGGCGCCGACGCGAGGGGCCGTAGCCCTGATCACCCTCGCGACGCTGCTGGCCGGATGCGGATCGAGCACCCCGTCGACCGCTGCTCCTGACCCGGTTTCCGTTCTGTACGCAGGTTCACTCGCCGCCGTGGTCGAGAACGGTCTCGGACCGGCCTACAGCGAGGCCGAAAGCGCCAGCTACGAGGGAGAGGCCCACGGCTCTCTCGGAGCCGCGCAGATGATCCGGGACCGCTTGCGCGCGCCGGATGTGTTCATCAGCGCCGACCCCGAGGTCAACGAGGAGGTGCTGATGGGGCCGGCCAACGACGACCTCGTCTCTTGGTACGTCACGTTCGCGTCATCGCAGCTGGTGATCGGCTACAGCCCCTCCGGCCCGCACGCCGAGGACTTCGCCGCCGCCGAGGACGACCCGAACGCCTGGTACGAGCTCTTGATGCGCGACGACATCCGCTTCGGTCGAGGCGATCCCACCATTGATCCCAAGGGCTACCGCACGCTGTTCCTCTTCGAGCTCGCTGCGCGTCACTATGGGGAGCCGAAGATCGCCGAGCTGCTGGGCGATGACATCAATCCCGACCAGGTGCTCCCCGAGGTGTCCCTGCTGGCACGGGTCGATTCCGGGCAGTTCGACGCCGGCATCTTCTACCGGCACGAGGCGGTCGCCGCGGGACTTCCGTATGTCACTCTCCCGCCGGAAATCAACCTCGGGGATCCTGCTCACGCAGACGACTACGCAACCACGTCGTACACCAACCCGGATGGCGTCGTCGTGACAGGCGCGCCAATCTTGTTCACGATCACGATACCTGAGGTGGCGGAGGACCCCGAGCGCGGCGAGTCGTTTCTCCGCTTTGTCCTGACCGAGCCCGACCTGCTCGCCGAGTCCGGATTCGGGAACATCGAGCTGCGCTTCACCGGTGACGCGGACCGCGCTCCGACATGGCTGACCGACCTGACACCCGACGCCGGGCCATGACGGCCAGAGTGAGGAGACCAAGGGCGATGCTGGTCGCCTTCACCCTGGTGGGTAGCGGTCTGTTGCTCGTGCTGCTCCTGCCGCTGCTCAACCTAGTCCTCACGACAGAGTGGTCCACGCTGGCCGCGGCTTGGAGCGAACCCGGTGCGGCGCGCGCCGTCCGGCTCTCCGCATGGACGTCCACTGCATCCGTCGGCGTGATGGCCCTGGTGGGGATACCACTCGGTTACGTCCTGGCGCGGGGGCGGTTCCCCGGCAAACCACTGCTGATCTGCTTGGTGGCGCTTCCGATGGTGCTGCCGGGCTTGGCCGGAGGCGTCCTCCTGCTACTGACATTCGGTCCGCTAGGCACGGTCGGCCAGGTCAGCGCCGACCTCGGGCTCCCCCTCCACAGCAACTCGGCGGGGATCATCCTGGCGCAGCTCTACGTCGCGGCCCCGTTCGTCATCATCACCTCGATGGTCGCGTTCAATGCCGTGGAGCCTCAACTTGAGATAGCTGCCGCAACCTTGGGCGATTCGCCTTGGACTGTGTTCCGCCGGGTATCACTACCTCTTGCCCTGCCCACGATCACCGCTGGCCTCGTGCTGGCATGGGTCCGGGCGCTGGGCGAGTTCGGGGCCACCATGATCCTCGCCTACAACCCGCAGACCCTCCCCGTTCACCTCTGGGTCCGCTTCCAAGCCGGTGGCCTGCGCGAAGCCCTTCCGCTTGCGCTCTTGCTCGTGGTGCTCGCCGGCCTGGCGATCGTCGTCTGGCGAGCCGTCGGGCGCATCACTCCACAGTCCAATCCAGACCGAATGATCGAACCACGATGAGCCTGAGCATTGGCCTGCAGAACCTGTCGTCCACCCAGCCCGACCTGCCTCGTCAGACGAGAGACCGAGCCCTGGTCGTCGACGTCACCGCCCGGCTGCGTGCTCGGGGGCGACGAGCCTTCCAAGTGGACGCCGATCTCGCCTTCCGCCGCGAGATCACGATGATCGTTGGTCGATCGGGCGCCGGCAAGACGACGCTCCTGCAATGCATCGCCGGCGTCGTCCGGCCAGACCGCGGACTCATCACCGTGGGTGATCGAACACTGTTCGACGCCGAGAGCGGCATCGAGGTGCCGATCGCCCGCCGACATGTCAGCTTGGTGTTCCAGGACCTCGCGCTCTTCCCGCACCTGTCTATCGAGCACAACATCGCCTACGGACTCCGACGCCTCGACCGCGGTGAGCGACGTCGGCGAACCCTCGACATCATGGAATCGTTCCGTATCTCGCATCTGCGCGGCCGGCGGCCTCGCGAGACGTCCGGCGGTGAGCGACAACGAACGGCCATCGCCCGAGCACTCGTCACTGATCCAGCAGCACTCTTGCTGGACGAGCCCATGTCGTCGTTGGACCTCGAGACGAAGGCGCGCATCGTCGCCGACCTTCGGGCGTGGAATGCAGAGCGATCCATCCCAATCCTCTACGTCACTCACGACGACCGCGAAATTCACGCCCTCGGCGACCGCATCGTGATGTTGGAGAACGGCCAGATCCTCGACGATCGCGTGCCGTCGAGTCGGCCGACAGTGAAACACGAGAGCACGCTCCGTGCCGTCGTGGTCGCCACGGACTCCGCGAATGGGGGCGCTCTCTGCCGGATCCGGGGTACGTCAGCAACCATCTCGGTTCCAAGGCTGGTCGCGCCTGTGGGCTCCACCGTTGTGCTATCGGTCGATTCGGTGACGCCCGCCTAGCGCTTCGCAGTGGTTGTCCTGTTGAGTGACTATTGCTTCTCTTGCCACTTTCGAGCCGCCGATGCCTCCAAGAACCCTGAGCCCTCGGCTGCGCGACACATGGGACTTCGCATCGCCACCCGCATGCGACCGTGATCCGCCGTGAAGCATGCAACGCCGGAGGCCGAAACACGCGAAGTTGACGGCAGCACGGCGAGAACCACCCCCGACGAACTGCAGCTGCGGCGATTCGTCACGCAGGACCGCGAGGGTGGTGATGGCGCTGTCTCTCATGGCGCCATCGACCCAGCGCGGTCGACCGCGTCTGCACCGTCGTCCTCGACCCACTCCAGAAGGTCGCCCGGCTGGCACCCGAGGACGCGGCACATGGCCTCCAGGGTGCTGAACCGGACCGCCTTGGCGCGTCCGTTCTTCAGCACGGCAACGTTGGCGGGGGTGAGTCCCACCTGGTCGGCGAACTCACCCACGCTCATCTTGCGGCGAGCCAGCTCGACGTCGATGCGCACCACGATGGGCATCAGATGACCTCGTCCATGTCGGAGCGCAGCATCGTCGCCTGGCGCAGCAGGGCGCGCATCACCAGCATCAGCAGTCCGAGGACCGCGACACCGACGACGAGCAGGAACAGCAGCAGCGGGACACCGGGGTCGTCGGCGGTGAAGTCCACGACGAGGAACACCCCGGCCAGGACGACCCACGCGGCCCCGATCGCGCCGAGGATGGCATCGACCCAGGCGAAGGACGCCTCGTCGAAGATCCGGTCCGCCTGGACCCGGCCCAGAAGGCGCCACGTGGCGATCACGACCACCTGCACGCACAGCACCCAGAAGACGGCGAGTGCCGTGAGGGGCCAGCGCAGGTGCGCGAGGTCGGGCTCCTGCTCGGCCATGTACCGGAACTGCCCCGGCAGTGACAGGACCTGCAGGACGACCAGGACCGCGAAGAGCGCCACCAGGCCCGCCTTGAGCGCGAGCACCACACGTTTGTCAGCAAGCACCTGCTTACTATCGACGTGTACCTATCGATTGTCAATCGATATTGTTGCGAGTGATCGTCGCGACCATAGCGGCGGATACCGTGGCGCCATGTCCTGGTGGAACGATCGGGTGCTTCCGCACGTCGTCGAGCGGTCCTGTGGGAACGACATGCTCCGACCGTCGCGCGAGCGTGCCTGCCAGGGTCTGCGCGGCCGCGTGCTCGAGCTGGGGTTCGGTTCGGGCCTGAATGTCACGTCGTACCCCGCCGAGGTCACCGAGGTGCTGGCGGTGGAGCCGTCGGACCGCGCGTGGGAGCTGTCGGGTCCCCGGCGCGCTGCCACCGCCGTGCCCGTCAGGCGGATCGGTCTGGACGGGGCCCGGGTGGAGCTCGAGACCGACTCGGCCGACGCCGTCCTGTCGACCTTCACGCTGTGCACGATCCCCGACGTCGACGCCGCCCTGGCCGAGGCGCATCGGGTGCTGCGCCCCGGAGGAGCCCTGCACGTATCCGAGCACGGGCTCTCCCCCGACGCCTCCGTCGCCCGCTGGCAGCACCGTCTCGACGGTCTGCAGCGGCGGCTGGTCGGAGGCTGCCACCTGACCCGCGACCCGGCCGGGCTGCTGCACGACCACGGCTTCGAGGGCGTCGACCTCGAGTCCGGCTACCTGCCGACCCCCGCCGTCGGGCGCCCGTGGTCATGGACGACCACCGGAACCGCCCGGGCGACGTCGCCCTGACGCCTACCCGTCAGCGGGGTCGCCGCGCCTTCGGCGTCTGGAACCGCACGGCCTCCCACCCATTCTGAGGTGGCGGGCCGACGGAGCGAGCAGGTCACGACCGCTGATCCCCGTCGGCCCTCGACCCGGTCGCCGCCTCGTGGCCGGTGGACCCAGGCGTGACCGGCGAGGTGGCGGCTCGGCGCCGCACGAACATCGTGGCCCCGATCACCAGGCCCAGCGCCGCGTAGACCACGAGAGCGAACGGCGACTGCACCAGGGTCAGCGGATCGCCCTGGGAGATGGAGAGGGCGCGCCGCAGCTGTGCCTCGAACATCGGCCCAAGGATCATCGCCACCACCATCGGCGCGATCGGGTAGCCGAAGCGCCTCATGAAGAAGCCGATCACACCGATCACCAGCAGCACCATCACGTCGGCAGGGATGAAGTTCACCGAGAAGGCGCCCATGGCAGCGAACGTCAGGATGCCCGCATAGAGGTAGGGGCGCGGGATCTGCAGGACGCGCACCCACATGCCCACCAGGGGCAGGTTGAGGACCAACAGCATCATGTTGCCGATGTAGAGGCTCGCGATCAGCGCCCACACGAGCGTCGCGTCGCCCTCGAACAGCTGGGAGCCCGGCTGGATGTTGTAGCGCTGGAACGCGGCGAGCATGATCGCTGCCGTCGCCGTCGTCGGTAGACCTAGCGTCAGCAGCGGAACCAGGACGCCGGCGGCTGCGGCGTTGTTGGCCGACTCCGGTCCGGCGACGCCCTCGATGGCCCCCTTGCCGAACTGCTCCTTGCGCTCGCCCTTGGCGAGCTTCTCCTCCGCGGCGTAGGAGACGAAGGTCGAGACGTCGGCCCCGCCGGCCGGGATGGTGCCGATCGGGAACCCGATCGCCGTCCCGCGCAGCCAGGGCTTCCACGAGTACTTGAGCTCCTCGCGCGTCATCCAGCTGCGCCACCCCTTGGAGATCGGCACGACCTCGACCGGCCCCTTGCGCAGGCGCGACCCCACGTACAGCGCCTCGCCGACCGCGAACAGCCCGACCGCCACCACGACGACGTCGATGCCGTCGCCGAGGACCGGTAGCCCGAACGTGAACCTCTGCTGACCGGAGATCAGGTCGACGCCGATGAGCCCGATGAACAGTCCCAACGTCAGTGACGTCAGGCCTCGGCTCACGGAGCTGCCGAGCAGCGCACCGACCGTCATGAAGGCCAGGATCATCAGGGCGACGTAGTCCACGGGACCCAGCTGGACCGCCCACGCCGCGGCGAGCGGGGCGATGAACGTCAACGCGATCGTGGCGGCCGTCCCGGCCACGAAAGAGCCGATCGCCGCCGTGGCCAACGCGGCCGTCCCGCGGCCCATCTTCGCCATCTTGTGGCCCTCGAGCGCCGTGATGATCGAGGCAGACTCGCCCGGGGTGTTCAACAGGATCGACGTCGTCGAGCCTCCGTACATGCCGCCGTAGTAGATGCCGGCGAACATGATGAACGCGCCCGTCGGATCCAGGGTGTAGGTCAGCGGCAGCAGCAGGGCGACCGTCATGGCCGGCCCGATGCCGGGCAGGACACCGACCGCGGTCCCGACGAAGACACCGACCAGCGCGAGGAACAGGTAGGACGGCTGCAGTGCAGTGCCGAAGCCCTCCATGAGGGCGTAGAAGCTATCCACCGAGAACCGGAACTCCTTCCAACAACGGGCCGGCCGGGAGCGAGACGCCCAGTCCACCGGCGAAGGCCAGCTGCAGGACCAGGGCCAGGACCAGGCCGATCGCGGCGGCACGCCACCACGGCCTGGCGCCCAGGATGACGGCCGATCCACCGAACAGGACGGTCGCGGCGAGCGGCCACCCGATCGGCAGGATCAGCAGGACGTGGGCCAGGAACAGGGCGATGAGCAGCCCGACCGTGCGCCAGTCGGTGCTGTCATCGGCGTCGACGTCCTCACCGTCCTCGGCCACACCACGCTGACCGCGCAGGACGCCGATGCCGACGGCCGCACCGCAGAGCAGCAGGGCGATGCCCACGACGTATGGCAGCGCCTGCGGGCCCAGGGAGCCCGCGGACACCGGCTGCACGATGGCGCCGGCGCGAACCACCGTGAACAGGCCGAGGGCGATCACCCCTCCGGCGAACACCAGCTCGCCGACGGGGAGGGTGCGCTGCGACGCGTCCGCTGCAGAGGTGGAGGCCATCGTCACTCGACCAGGCCGATGTCGGTCAACACCTGCTGGATGCGGGTGATCTCCTCATCCAGGAAGCTGGCGAACTCGTCGCCGGCGAGGAAGGCGTCGGTCCAGGCGTTGTCCTCCAGCACCTGGTCCCAGTCCTCGGTCTCGCTCATCTCCGTGACCAGGTCGGCGAGCTCGTCGGCCTTGTCGTCCTCGATCGATCCCGGAGCCACGACACCGCGCCAGTTCGTCAGTGTCAGGTCGGTGCCCTGGTCGGCAAGCGTGGGCACGTCGGGCAGCAGCTCGGAAGGCTCCTCGCTCGAGACGCCCAGCGCCTTCAGCTCGCCGTCCTCGACCTGGCTGGCGTACTCGGCGACGCCGGAGATGCCGGCGTCGACCTTGCCCCCCAGCAGCGCGGCCAGCGACTCGCCACCGCCGGAGTACGGAACGTAGTTGAGACTGGTCGGCTCGATGCCGGCGTCCTGCAGGAGCAGTCCGGCCAGGATCTGGTCGGCTCCTCCCGCCGAGCCGCCGGCGATCGAGACCCCCTGGCCCTCGGCGTCGATGTCCGCGATCAGGTCCTCGACCGTGTCGTACGGCGAGTCCGCCGGCGCCACGATGATCAAGGGCTCCTCGGTGAGCTCGGCGATCGGCGTGACGTCCTCGAGCGTCGCCTCCGCCTGGTTGGTCTCGACCGCACCGACCATCACCAGACCCATCACCATGAGCGTGTTCTCCTCACGCTCGTTGGCCAGCTGGGCCAGGCCGACCGTCCCGCCGGCACCGCCGACGTTGACGACCTGGGCGCTCTCGGTGAGGTCGTTCTCCTGCAGGACGTTCTGCATCGCGCGTCCCGTGGCGTCCCAACCACCGCCGGGCTCGGCGGGCACGACGATCTCCAGCTGGTCGATGCCGCCCTCGGCGCCGGCACCGTCGTCGGAGCTCTCCGTGAGCGATCCGCAGCCGGCGAGGGTCAGCGCCCCGGCCAGCGACAGGGCCGCCAGGGTGCGAGGTCGGCGAGGGGTCCGCGTGGTGAACATCAGAGTGCGCTCCTTTGAGGGTTCGTGACCGGTGTCACAGTCCTCGAGCACCGTAGGGAGGGGCGAGCACGGCACGGAACCTTGCGGAGATAACGGTCGTATTGGACGTTGTGGTCACGCCGTCCGGGGCGTCCATCGCCTGTGACCTGCGGCACAATGGCCGGATGATCAAGCGGGTCTCGCTGCGCACGCAGATGCTGGGGCTCCAGCTGGTCATCGTCATGACGACCGTGTGCATCGTCGGCGTCGTGGCGACGACCATGCAGGACTCCCAGATTCGCGAGGCCTCGCAGTACCAGATGGTGGGCGTCGCCCAGAGCGTGGCAACGCTGCCGTCAGTCGTCGACGCCTTCGACTCCGACGACCCGGCGGGGACCATCCAGCCCATCGCGGAGCTCATCCGGCAGGCCTCCGGGGTCACGTACGTCGTCGTCACCGACGAGCAGGGCATGCGCTTCTCCCATCCCGACCCCGAGCGCCTCGGCGAGCGGGTCTCCACCGACCCCTCGATCCCGCTCTCCGGCGAGACCTACGTCGGCACCCAGACCGGCACCCTCGGCGAGTCCTGGCGCGTCAAGATGCCCATCCGCGACGACGAGACCGTCATCGGCACGGTCTCCGTCGGCGTCCTGGAGGCCGAGCTGCAGGACGACCTGCTGACCTACCTCACCCGACTCGGTGCGTGGCTCGTCGGCGCGGTGCTGGTCGGCACCCTCGGAGCGGTGTGGGTCTCGCGCCTGGTGTGGCGGCGCATCTACCGGCTCGAGCCCGAGGAGATCGCCTCCCTGCTCGAGACGCGCGAGGCCATGCTGCACAGCATCGGCGAGGGCCTGCTCGCCATCGACACCCAGGAACGCATCGTCCTGGCCAACGACGAGGCGATCCGGCTCCTCGGGGCGGACCCGTCCCCGGTCGGGCGCCGCGCCGCGGAGGTCCTGGACCCCAGCCTGCTGGCGCTGCTGCGTGCCGACGGCGACACCGAGGAGCGGATGCTGCTCGCCGGGGAGCGCATCCTGCTGGGCCAGCGCAGCACGACCCGGGTCGACGGACGGATCGTCGGCGCCGTGCTCGTCCTGCGCGACCGCACCGAGGTGCTCCGGACGATCCGTGAGCTCGACGGCGCGCGCGACGTCACCCAGGCGCTGCGGGCCCAGGCCCACGAGTTCTCCAACCGCATGCACGTCATCTCGGGCCTGATCGAGATGGGTCGCTCCGAGGAGGCCGTCGAGGCCATCGCGCGCTCCGGTCACGGGGGTGCCCTGACCCGGGCGACGGTCGCACCGGGCGTGACCGACCCCGACGTCGTCGCCCTCCTGCTGGCCAAGACGACGACCAGCGAGGAGCGTGGCGTGCGGCTCGTCGTCGATCCGGACTCCCGCCTGGGCACCGGCGGGGACGGGGCGGCGCCGGGGACCTCCTCCGAACGCTCCGACGACCTCGTGACGGTGCTGGGCAACCTCGTCGACAACGCCGTCGACGCCTGCTCCCCGGACGGCCACGTCCACGTCAGCCTGGACGAGGACGAGCGAGGCGTCTCGATCATCGTGGACGACGACGGTCCGGGCGTCCCACCGCAGGAGCGTGACCGGATCTTCGGGTCCGGCTGGAGCACCAAGACCGAGTCCGGGATGCGCGGCATCGGCCTCGCGCTCGTGCAGCGGGTGGCCCGCCGCCGCGGTGGTGACGTCGTGGTCTCGGGCTCGCCGTCGGGCGGGGCCCGCTTCCTCGCGTCCCTGCCCCACCAGACGTCCGGCCCGTCCCGCGTCCCGGCGACGACGGGGACGCAGCGTGACTGAGCAGCCCCGCGTCCTCGTCGTCGACGACGACTTCGCCGTCGCCGCCCTGCACCGGGGCTTCGTGGAGATGGACGGCCGGTTCCTGGTCGTCGGCGTGGCCCACACCGGGACCGAGGCGCTGCGCCTGCTCGACGAGACCGCGCCGGACCTCGTCCTGCTCGACGTCTACCTGCCCGACATGTCCGGGCTCGACGTGCTGCGTGAGATCCGGGACCGCCCGGGGCGAACGGTCGACGTCATCGCCATCACTGCCGCCCGCGAGCTCGACACCGTGCGATCGGCCATGGCCGGTGGCGTCCTGCACTACCTGGTCAAGCCGTTCACCGCGCAGGTGCTGCGCGAGCGGCTGGACGACTTCCTGCGCCACCGGGAGGAGATCCGCCGCACGGCGGTCCAGCAGAGCGAGCTGGACCAGGTCCAGGTCGACCGGCTGCTGGCTGCTCCGTCACGCCCGCCCCGTTGGACCAGCCTGCCCAAGGGGCTCTCCCGGGTCACGATGGACGCGGTGCAGCAAGCGCTGGCCGCCCACGAGGGCTCGGCCTCGGCGCAGGAGATCGGCGATCGTGTCGGCGTCTCGCGCGTCAGTGCGCGGCGTTACCTCCAGCACCTCGTCACACAGGGCAGGGCGCAGGTGGCGCCTCGCTACGGCGCGGCTGGACGTCCGGAGAACCGCTACCACTGGAGCCGCTGACGGGTGGTCCGCGGCCGACCCGCCCCACAGTCTCGTGAGGCGCGGGCCGGGTCAGGCGGGGGTCAGGCGCAGGAGCCGGCCGGCGCCCGCGTCCTCCAGCAGCCAGATGGCCCCGTCGGGGCCCTGCTCCACGGCGCGGATGCGCTCACCCATGGCGAAGGCCTCGTCGTCGCCGGCCGTCGTCCCGTCGACCTCCACGCGCACGAGCGCCTCCCCGGAGAGCGCACCGAGGAACGCGTCACCCGTCCACTCCGGGAACAGGTCGCCGGTGTAGATCATCAGGCTGCCCGGCGAGATGGACGGCGTCCACCCCGCCTTCGGCGCCTCGAAGCCGTCGCCCTCCGCGTGGTCGGGGATGTCCCCTCCCCCGTAGTCGCTGCCGTCGGAGGCCTCGGGCCAGCCATAGTTGGCGCCCTCCTCGACCAGGTTCAGCTCGTCGCCACCCTCGGGACCCATCTCGCTGGACCACAGCGAGCCGTCCTCGGCGAACTCCAGGCCGAGGGGGTTGCGGTGACCCCAGCTCCAGATCTCGCTGCTCACCCCGCCCTCGTCCGCGAGCGGGTTGCCGGGAGCGGGCTCGCCGTCGAGGGTCAGGCGCACGATGGTGCCGAGCGTGTTCGACGTGTCCTGCGCGGGCGTCTTCTGCTGTCGGTCGCCCGAGGAGATGAAGAGGTGCTCTCCGTCCGGGTCGAGGGCGATCCGGTGCGAGAAGTGGCCGTCGCCCGCGATCTTCGGGCTCTGGCGCCAGATGACCTCCAGGTCCTCCAGCGACGCGGCACCGTCACTCGTCTCCAGACGTGCCGAGCCGACCACCGCTCCCGATCCTTCGCCGCCGTCCTCGACCCAGCTGAGGTAGACCATCTGGTCGTCCTGGAACGTCGGTCCGACCACGACGTCGCCCAGACCACCCTGGCCGGCGACCGCGACGTCCGGCACGCCCTCGACCTCCACCCGCTCGCCACTGTCGGCGTCGCGCAGGTGGAGCGTGCCGCTGCGCTCGGTGACGAGGAGGTCCCCGCTGCCCGGCAGGAACGCCATGGCCCACGGGTCGTCGAACCCGTCGACCTCCTCCACCGCGAACGGTCGGCCGTCCTCCCCCACCACGTCCGGGCCGGACACGGCGCTCTCCGTGCCCGCGCACCCGGCCGCAACAAGGGCGGTCGCCAGTCCCAGCCCGAGAAGTCTCATCGTTCGATGATGGCCGACATCGCCAAGACCTGCAGACCACGACCTGCGGGCAGGCACCGGTGGGGAGCGATGCCGCGTCGTGGCCGTGTGGCCCCAGAGGACGACGAAGGACCGAGCTCGTGAAGAGCTCGGCCCTGTCGGTGCTGTGCGCGAGGGGGGATTTGAACCCCCACGCCCTTGCGGACACTGGCACCTGAAGCCAGCGCGTCTGCCGTTCCGCCACTCGCGCGCACGGCCCTTGCGGGCCAAGCGCCGAGTTTAACAGGACGCGAACCGGGACCGTCCCGCCGGGCAACCGCCACCCCTCCCGATACCATCGCAGGGACCCCAAGACGTCGCGGGAGGTGGAAGACCGATGGCAGGAGTGCTCCAGCGCTTCGAACAGCGCCTGGAGGGTGCCGTCACCGGCGCCTTCGCGCGCGCGTTCCGCAGCGCCGTGCAGCCCGTGGAGATCGCCTCGGCGATCCAGCGGGAGGTCGACAACTCCGCGCACGTGCTGTCGCGCCAGCGCATGCTGGTGCCCAACGACTTCACCGTGGAGCTGTCCTCGCCGGACTACGAGCGACTCGCACCGTTCGGCTCGACGCTGCAGAACGAGCTCGCCGTCCTGGTGCAGGAGCACGTCGACGAGCAGCGGTACACGCTCGCCGGCCCGCTGGCCATCGCCTTCGACGAGACGCCCCAGCTGCACACCGGCAGGTTCCGGGTCCGCAGCCGCACCAACGCGTCCGTCACCCCCGTGCGCGGACAGAGGATGACCGAGACCGCCGTGCGCCGCTCCAGCGTGATCCTGGAGGTCAACGGCCTCAAGCACCCGCTGGAGCCGCCCGGCGTGGTCATCGGCCGCGGCAGCGACGCCGACCTGCGCATCGACGACCCGGGCATCTCCCGCCGCCACGCCGAGATCAAGATCCACACCTCCGGCGACGTCACCTCGGTGACGGTCACCGACCTCGGCTCCACCAATGGCGTCGTGCTGAACGGGCACCGGGTCCAGACCGCCTCGGTGGCCAGTGGCTCGGAGATCCGTCTGGGCAACACCACCGTGCTCATCCGCAACACCGCGGACGAAGGGACCTGATGTCCGAGCTCACCCTGACCCTCGTCAAGCTCGGTTTCCTGGCCGTGCTGTGGCTGTTCGTGCTGTCGGCCGTCTCGGTCATCCGCTCAGACATCTTCGGCACCAAGGCGACCGCGCAGGCCAAGACGTCCGGCACCCGCCAACCCAAGTCCAAGCCGGTCAAGGAGAAGAAGGGGCGCGGCCGGCGCGCACCGCGCGGTGCCCCCACCAAGCTGCAGATCGTGTCCGGTCCCAACTCCGGCCAGAGCGTTCCGCTCGGTGACGACCCGATCCTGCTCGGCCGTGGAACCGACGCCGCCATCCGCCTGGACGACGACTACGTGTCCACCCGACACGCCCGTTTCGCCACCAACGGTGAGCAGTGGTTCGTGGAGGACCTCGGCTCCACCAACGGCACCTACCTCGGCAGCCAGCGGCTCACCAGTCCCACGCCCGTGGGTCCCGGCATCCAGGTCCGTCTGGGCAAGACCATCGTCGAGCTGCGGAAGTAGCGCCACATGACCTCCTTGCGCTTGGACTACGTCGCGCTGACCGATGTCGGCCTGCGACGCTCCACCAACCAGGACTCCGGCTACGCCAGCGGGCGTCTCATCGCCGTCGCCGACGGGATGGGTGGCGCGGCAGCAGGTGACCTCGCCTCCGCCGAGGCGATGAACATCATCCGGGAGCTCGACCGCGACCTTCCGGACATCGACCCGATGGACGCCCTGGGACGCGCCGTGACGCACGCCAACGCCCGCCTCGGCGAGCTGGTGCGTCACGACCCTTCCGTGGAGGGCATGGGCACGACGCTCGAGGCGATGTTGTGGGACGGCGAACGCTTCGCCACCGCCCACATCGGTGACTCCCGCGCCTATCTCCTGCGTGACGGCGAGCTGCGCCAGGTCAGTGCCGACCACACGTTCGTGCAGAGCCTCGTCGACGAGGGGAAGATCACCCCCGCGGAGGCTCGAGTCCACCCGCACCGCTCGTTGCTGCTGCGCGTCATGCTCGGCCGCGACGACAACGAGGCCGACTTCGACTGGGTCGAGGGGCAGGAGGGCGATCGCTTCCTGCTGTGCTCCGACGGTCTCAGCGACATGGTCGACCACGCCACCATGGAGGCGCTCCTCGGCTCCGAGACCATCGACCTGGCGGCCACCGAGCTCGTCCGGCACGCCCTGGAGGCCGGCGGCTACGACAACGTCACCGTCGTCATCGGCGAGCTCACCGACGCCGCCGCGGACCTCGACGACCACCTGTCCTCCTCCGACCGCCGGCCCCAGCTCGTGGGAGCGGCTGCCGATGGACCGCGGGCCCGCACCGGCCAGGACCTGGGCCACGGCGAGACCGCCGACCCGGTGGTCAGCCGGCAGGGTGCGATCGATCCCGAGGAGATCCGCTACGCGCCGCAGCCGCCGTCGCGCTGGCGCTGGGCCCGCCGCGCCGCGGTCCTCCTCGTGCTGGTCGGCGTGATCGCCGCCGCGAGCGTGTACGGCTACCGCTGGTCCCAGGACCAGTACTTCGTCGCGGAGTCCGACGGCCGGGTCGCCGTCTACCGCGGCATCCAGGCCGACATCCCGGGCCTCACCCTCAACACGGTGGAGCAGGTCACGCAGCTCCAGACCGACACGCTGCCGGAGTTCACGGCCCGTCAGGTTCGCGACGGCATCGGGGCCTCCAGCCGCGCGGATGCTCGCCAGATCGTCACTGATCTGGAGTCCTTCGCGCCCGAACCGGAGCCGAGCCCCTCCCCCTCGGAGTCACCCTCACCGTCACCCTCTGACGACGAGACCTCCAGCGCGCTCGCGGCCGCCGGGCAGGTGCACCCATGAGCTGGGGGCCCCTCCCGCGAGCTCTGCTGGGGGCACCTCCCTGCACGGAGCGCAGCGGAGTGCTTGGGGGCGTAGGGGGCGTAGGGGGCGTGAACAGGGGAATTCCCATGCGAGCACGTTCCTACGGTGGTTTTCTTGAGGACGTGGTCGCATGAGCCAGCAGCAGGTCCTCGTGCCCCGCAAGCGCCGCGGCGCCGAGCTCGGACTCACCGTGCTCGCCGTCCTCATCGGTGTCGCTGCGTACTGCGCCGTCGGGCTCGGTGTGGAGGGAACCGTGCCGGCCGGCGCGCTCAAGCTCACCGGTGCCCTCGTGGCCGCCGCCGTCGTCGGGCACGTCATCGTCCGCACCCTGGCCCCGTACGCCGACCCCGTGCTCCTGCCGCTGGTGCTGTGCCTCAACGGTCTCGGCCTGGCGATGATCTACCGGATCGACCTCGGCTGCGAGGACCTGTGCCTCGGCGGCAGCTACCAGCCGCTGGCCAACGCCCAGCTGATGTGGACGGCGATCGGCATCCTGGCCTTCACGGCCGTCCTGTTCGTCATCCGTGACCACCGCCGCCTGCAGGGCTACACCTACACCTTCGGCGCGGCCGCGATCGCCCTGCTGATGCTGCCGCTGGTGCCGGGCATCGGCCAGACCATCAACGGTGCTCGCATCTGGATCATCCTCGGCCCGTTCAGCTTCCAGCCCGGCGAGGCCGCCAAGATCTGCCTGGCGATCTTCTTCGCCGGCTACCTGGTGCTCAAGCGCGACGCCCTGGCGCTGGCCGGACGCCGCTTCGCCGGCATCGACCTGCCCCGCGGTCGCGACCTGGGACCCATCGGCCTCGGCTGGCTCCTGAGCATCGGCATCCTGGTCTTCCAGCGCGACCTCGGCTCCTCCCTGCTGTTCTTCGGCCTGTTCGTCGTGATGCTCTACGTGGCCACCGAGCGGCCCGGGTGGCTGGTCGTCGGCGGCGGCCTGTTCGTGGTCGGGGCCTGGTTCGGCTACCTGGCGTTCGGGCACGTCCGGGTGCGCTTCGACGCCTGGCTCGACCCGTTCTCCGATCCCGACCGCAACGGCCAGATCATCAACGCCCTGTTCGGCCTCGCGCACGGCGGCATCCTCGGTCGTGGCTGGGGCCAGGGCAGCCCGCAGCTGACGCCGTTCTCCTTCTCCGACTTCATCGCGACCTCGATGGGCGAGGAGATCGGCCTCACCGGGCTGATGGCGATCCTGGTCATCTACGGACTCATCGTGGAACGCGGTCTGCGCATCGCGCTGACCTGTCGCGACGCCTTCGGCAAGCTGCTCGCCGCCGGGCTGGCCATCTCCATGGCGCTGCAGGTCTTCGTCGTCATCGGCGGGGTCACTCGCCTCATCCCGCTGACGGGCCTCACGACCCCCTTCATGGCGCAGGGTGGCTCGTCGATCGTCATGAACTGGGCGATCATCGCGCTGCTGCTGCGCATCAGCGACCAGACGCGCCGCCCGGCGCCCGAGGTCGCGTCCTACGACCGTGACGAGGAGACCCAGGTGGTGAAGCTGTCGTGAACAAGCCCATCCGCAACCTCGCCGTCGCCGCGCTCGTGCTGTTCATGGCGCTGCTGCTCAACGCCAACGTCGTGCAGTTCGTGCAGGCCGACGACCTCAACGACCGCAACGGCAACCAGCGCGTCATCAACGAGGAGTTCTCCCGTGACCGCGGTGCCATCCTCGTCGACGGCGAGCCGATCGCCGAGAGCGTCGGGAGTGACGACCAGTACCGCTTCCAGCGCGAGTACCCGTCGCCCGGCCTGTACGCCCCGCTCACCGGCTACTTCTCCTACGTCTACGGCCGCGGTGCCTTGGAGAACTCCCAGAACCGGGTCCTTGCGGGAACCGACAACCGGCTCTTCGTCAACCGCGTCGTCGACCTGCTGGCCAACAAGCAGCCGAAGGGCGGCAGCGTCGAGCTGACCATCAACCCGCTCGCCCAGCGCACGGCCGCCTCCGGCCTGGAGGCGCTCGGTGAGGGCACCAAGGGGGCGGTCGTCGCCCTCGACCCCAAGACCGGGGCGATCCTGGCCATGGCCACCCAGCCGTCCTACGACCCGAACCGGCTGGCCAGCCACGACTTCGGCGCCGTGGCGGACGCGTGGGACGAGCTCACCGGCGACGACGACCAGCCGATGCTCAACCGCGGCACGCAGCAGACCCTCCCCCCGGGATCGACCTTCAAGCTGGTCACGGCGGCGGCCGCCATGGAGGAGCTGGACCTGCGTCCCGACGACGACGTCCAGGGCGGGGCGACCCTCTCCTTCCCCGGCATCGACTACACCCTGCCCAACGAGGGCGGCGGCAACTGTGGCGGTGAGGAGATCAGCTTCGAGCGTGCACTGAACGTCTCCTGCAACGTCAGCTTCGGCGACATCGCCGGCGAGGTGGGCCAGGAGGCCCTCGACGAGCAGGCGGCCAAGTTCGGCTTCGGCACCGACCCGCTGGTGGGCCTGGCGGCCAACGAGAGCCGCTTCACGGCCGAGGACACCGACCTGGAGGCGCCGCAGCTCGCGCAGTCGGGCATCGGCCAGTTCGAGGTGGCCACGACGCCGCTGCAGATGGCCATGGTGGCGGCCGGGATCGGCAACGGGGGCGACGTCATGCGGCCCTACGTCGTCGACACGGTGCGCTCGCCCAACCTGAGGGTCATCGAGCAGGCCTCGCCGGAGCGTCTCAGCACGGCAATGAGCGAGGCGAACGCCGACCGACTCACCTCCATGATGGTCAGCACCGTCACCGACGGCACCGCCGGCTCCGCCCGGATCCCCGGCACCGACGTCGGGGCCAAGACGGGCACCGCCCAGTCCACCGCCGATCGACCGCCCTACGCGTGGTTCGTGTCCATGGCGCCCGCCGACGACCCGCAGGTCGCGGTCGCCGTCGTCGTGGAGTCCAGCGACACCGCCCGCTCGGAGATCGCCGGCGGCCGGCTGGCCGGACCCATCGCCCGCGACGTGATGCAGGCGGTGCTCGACGAATGACCCCCACCACTCGATCTCGGCGTGGGCCGACGACCTCGGTCGTCGCCCGAACCCACCAATCAGGGAGACTGACACGATGACCGACACCGGCGACGACCCGATCCGGCTTGGCGAGCGCTACGAGCTCGGCGGCCTGCTGGGGCGCGGCGGCATGGCCGACGTGCGCGTGGCGCGCGACCTGCGCCTGGGCCGCACCGTGGCGATCAAGCAGCTGCGCATCGACCTCGCGTCCGACGACACGTTCCAGGCGCGCTTCCGCCGAGAGGCGCAGTCCGCGGCCGCCCTCAACCACCCGTCGATCGTCGCCGTCTACGACACCGGCGAGTCCACCGACCCCCAGGGCCACCACATCCCCTACATCGTCATGGAGTATGTCGAGGGCCAGACCCTGCGCGACGTCCTCCAGGACGACCGCAAGATCCTGCCCGAGCGAGCCCTGTCGATCACCGCGGACGTGCTGAGCGCCCTGGACTACAGCCACCGCAGCGGCATCATCCACCGCGACATCAAGCCGGCCAACGTCATGCTGACGCCCACCGGGCAGGTGAAGGTGATGGACTTCGGCATCGCCCGCGCCATCGCCGACGCCTCCTCGGCCATGACGCAGACCGCCGCCGTCATCGGCACCGCGCAGTACCTCTCCCCCGAGCAGGCGCGAGGCGAGACCGTCGATGCCCGCTCGGACATCTACTCCACCGGCTGCCTGCTGTACGAGCTGCTCACCGGCCGTCCCCCGTTCGTGGGCGACAGCCCGGTGTCCGTGGCCTACCAGCACGTGCGCGAGGAGCCGCGACCCCCGTCGCAGCTGAACCCCGACGTCACGGAGTCGGTCGACAACATCGTCGCGATGTCGCTCGCCAAGCGCACCGACGACCGCTACCAGAGCGCCGCCGACATGCGCCGCGACCTCGAGCGGGCCATCGAGGGCCACTACGTCGACGCTCCCACGCAGGCGGCCACCCAGGTGGCCGGCGCCACCGCCGTGACCCCAGCCGTGGCCGGCGCCCACGCGGCCCGTCCCGACGACGAGGAGCCCGAGGAGGAGAAGAAGAGCCGCGCCAAGTGGTGGGCCCTGGGCATCGTCGCCCTGCTCATCCTCGGTGCCGTCGCCTTCCTGCTCTTCCAGAACACCCGCCCTGACCCCGTCGCCCAGGTGGATGTCCCGGACGTCGTCGGCGAGGAGGTCTCGGCGGCCACGAGAGTCTTGGAGGGAGAGGGCTTCGTGGTGGAGACCGAGGAGCGCACCGACCCTGACGTGGAGGCCGGCCTCGTCGTCGAGCAGTCGCCCGAAGGTGAGAGCACGGCCGAGGACGGCTCGGAGGTGACGCTCGTCGTCTCCGCCGGACCGGACCAGGTGGCCGTTCCCAATGTGGTGAACCTCAGCTTCGACGAGGCCGAGTCCGCGCTGGAGGATGCGGGGCTGCAGTCCGAACGAGAGGAACGTGACAGTGACGAGGCGGAGAACACCGTCATCGCCACGACTCCGCCGGCCAACACCAACGTCGACCGCGGCACCACCGTGACCGTCATCGTCTCGCGTGGTCAGGTCTCCGTCCCCAACGTCGTCGGCCAGGACGAGGACGAGGCCCGTTCCGCCCTGGAGGACGCCGGGCTGGAGGTCGAGACCACCGAGGACCCCGACGCCACCGTGCCGGAGGGCCAGGTCTCGGCCCAGTCCGTCCCACAGGGGCAGAGCGTCCCGCCGGGGACGTCCATCACCATCACCATCTCCACCAACACCGGTGACGACGAGGGTGGCGGGAACGGCGACGAGGCTGCCAACGGCGACGGGAACGGCAACGGGAACGAGAACGGCAACGGACCTCCCGACGAGGACGAGATCCTGCCCTGAGGCAGGCTCTCAGTCGTCGGCCGGCACCGGGTCCTGACGCAGCGCACGAGCGTGCCTCAGGGCCACGGTGCCCTCGTACGCCGCGACGTCGACGTCATCGAGCGTGGCCAGCTCCAGGCCCAGTCCGTACCGCTGGGCGTAGCGCTGGAAGTTCAGGGTCTGTGGTGAGGTCCCGATCGAGTAGCTCATGCCCTGGGCGTCCCCGACGGCCTCGATGACGTACGGGGGGGCGTAGGGGACGCCGTCGATGACGACGGTGCTGCCCACGCAGGTGATGCTCGACGTGGACACGATCCGCTGTCCCTGCAGGGAGACCGCCTCGGCGCCGCCGGCCCAGAGCGCATTCACGAAGGCGCGGATGTCCTGCTCGTGCACCACCAGGACATTGGGGTCCACCTCGTCGTCCTGTGCGACGTCACGCGGGGCGTCATCGAGGACGACGCGCGTGCCGGGCCCCTGCGCTCGCGCCAGCCCGGCGAGCGAGCCGAGCGACTCGATGCGTCGGCGGATCTCGTCGAGCAGGTCGCTCGGCGGTGCCGAGGCGGTCAACCGGGCCACGTCGGCGTCGAGCTCGGCCGCCTCCGCGCGGCGCTCGTCGACGAGCTCGGTGCGATCGGCGACCACCGAGCGCAGGTCCGACCCGGTGGGCCGCAGGTCCGAGCCACGGGACGTGGTCGCCGACGCGACGAACAACAGCCCACCGACCAGGCACACGACCAGCGTGCCGACGGCCCACGGCTGGCGGCTCGACGTGGTCTGCTCGGTCACGTGCCCGTTCCTCTCCTCGTGCGTACGTCTACGCTAGCGGGGAGGTTCCCCTCCACATCGTCGAGCAGCCCCGGGAGAGTCGTCGTGGCCAAGAAGCCGTCCGCAGCAGAGCAGCCGTCCAGGTTCCGCGGCGGGTGGTTCCATCCCCTGGCCCTGCTGCTGCTCGTCGTCGCGATCGGCTGGGCGGTGGCGACGTACTTCGCCACCTCCGACGCGGACTTCCCCGGCGTCGGCGCGGTGCCCGGTGTCATCGAGCTCGGCCGCTGGAACTACGTCATCGCGGCGGTCCTGGCGTTCGCTGCCCTCAACGTCGCCGACCGCACCCGCCCCGAGCCGCCCCCGCGCGAGCCGGGCACCGTGGGCAACCGCTGGGCCGCGCCGCTCATGATCGCCTCCGCGCTCATCGGCCTGGTGTGGATCGTGGTGTTCTACACGATCCAGCAGACCGACGTCGACATCCCCTTCTATACCGACCTCGGCAACTGGAACATCGTCATCGGCATGGGCTTCATCTGCGCGGCCTTCGGGTTCGCCATGAAGTGGGAGTGACGCGACCACGAACTACACCGGTGTTGTTCACATCTGTGGACATCGCTGTGGGCAACGCCGCGATGTGACCTGCACCATGTGGACAGCGACTCAGGCGAGAGTGGCGGTCCGAGCCGCCACGGCGGCCACCACGCCCAGCCAGAGCGCCGCGTAGGCAAGACGCTGCACCAGCGCCCGGCGCTCCCGCGGCGGCAGGGCGACGGCCAGACCCAGTGCCAGTCCGGCGATGAACCCGCCGAGGTGACCCTGCCAGCTGATGTTGCCCTGCAGGCTGATGACGGCGTTGATGGCCAGCAGGACGAGCAGCGCCCGCACGTCCTGGCCCGCACGGACCAGCAGGACCAGGGCGAGGCCGAACAACCCGAAGACCGCGCCCGATGCGCCCACCGTGAAGCCCATCGGATCGGACAACCAGTAGACGAAGACCGACGAGACCACGGCCATCGTGACGTAGGCCAGGACGAAGCGGGCCGTGCCCAACGCCCGCTCCACCAGGGGGCCGAAGAGGTACAGCGCGTACATGTTCAGCGCGATGTGCAGCACCCCGGCGTGCAGGAACGCCGATGAGAGCAGCCGCCAGTACCCGCCGTCGGCCACGCCCGGGTAGACACGACCGCCCTCGAGCACGTTGGCCGCGGACATCACGCCGGCGGCGTCGATCGCCGTGACCCGGGCGACGTCCGTCAGGAGGAAGACGACGACGTTGATCGCGATGATCACGATCGACACCCGGCCCAGCGCGGCGGGAACCGACCCGCCGGCGAGGGTCTTCGGCGCGCGGACCGCCTTGCGCCCCTGCTCCACGCAGTCGGGGCACTGGAAGCCCACCGACGCCTCCTGCATGCAGTGCGGGCAGATGCGCCGTCCGCACCGCTGGCAGGAGATGTAGGCCTCGCGGTCCGGGTGCCGGTAGCACCGGTCCGACGCGGGGGAGGCGGGCTCGCTCACGTCAGGAGGGCGAGGGACCGGAGATCGTCACCTTCTCGATCACGACGGGCTCGACCGGACGGTCGAAGTTGTCGGTGGTCACCGCCTCGATGGCGTCGACGACGGCCTTGCTGTCGGCGTCCACGACCTCACCGAAGATGGTGTGCTTGCGGTTGAGCCAGTCGGTGGGGATGACCGTGATGAAGAACTGCGACCCGTTGGTCCCGGGCCCGGCGTTGGCCATGCCCAGCAGGTAGGGGCGATCGAAGCGGAGGTCCGGGTGGATCTCGTCGTCGAACGTGTAGCCCGGACCCCCGGTGCCGGTGCCGAGCGGGTCGCCGCCCTGCAGCATGAAGTTGGGGATGATCCGGTGGAAGGTGAGGCCGTCGTAGAAGGGCGTGGCAGTGACCTTGCCGGTGGAGGGGTCGAGCCACTCCTTGGTGCCCTGCGCGAGACCCACGAAGTTCTCGACCGTCTTGGGTGCGTGATCAGGGAAGAGCGTGACCTCGATGACTCCGTGGTTGGTCGTCAGCGAGGCGGTCAGGTTGGCCACGTGGTGCCTTTCTCGTCGATGCTGCCTCCATTGTCCCACGTCGATGCAACGGACGGGGACGACGCTCCGTCTGCCGGACGGCTAGCGTGTGGCCATGCTCCAGCACCCGTTCCGCATCCTGGCCCTCGCCCTCGCGGCCACCCTCGGGATGGTCGTCCTTCGCCTGGCCACCGCCGATCGCGGCGGCGTCTACGACCCGGACGTCCGACGGTGAGCGTCGACCTGTGGCGTGACGAGCAGGGCGTCGCCTTCCTGACCATCGACGCCCCGCCGGTGAACCTGTACTCCCTGGAGCTGCACGAGGCGTTCGACCGGTGCCTGGACGACGTGGAGGCCGATCTCCCCCGGGCGCTGGTGATCCGCGCCGAGGGTCGCGCCGTCTCCGGCGGCGTCGACGTCGCGCAGTTCCACGCCCGCACGAGTCGTGAGGAGACCAAGACGCTCTACGACCGCATGATGGAGCTGCCCGACCGGGTGGCAGCGCTGGACGTGCCGACGGTCTTCGCGGCGCACGCCTTGACGCTGACCTGGGCGCTGGAGGTGGCGCTCGCGTGCGACATCGTCCTGGCGAGCGAGAAGGCGCGGTTCGGGATGGTCGAGCGGGTCATCGGGCTCACGCCGACGATGGGCGGGACCCAGCGTCTGGCGCAGCGGGCCGGCGTCGGTCGGGCCAAGGAGATCGTCTTCACCGGTGAGCTCTTCGACGCACCGACCTTCGAGCGCTGGAACGTCGTCAACCGCGTCCTGCCCGTCGAGGGCTTCGACGACGCGGTGACGGCGTTCACGCACCAGCTGGCCGCAGGCCCGACGCGGGCGTTCGGCGCCGCCAAGCAGATCCTGCGCGAGCTCGAGGCCGGCGGACTGGCCCACGCCAACGCCCGCACCACGCAGATCGCCTCGGCCCTGTTCGAGACCGCGGACCTTCGCCACGGCATGGCCTCGTTCCTGGAGAACGGCCCCGGCAACGCCACCTTCACGGGCCGCTGACCACCGCTGCCGGTTTACCACGGTCCCTCGGCAAACCTGCACCTCCCGCTTCCCGTGGGAGGTGCGGGTCTGCCGCGGGGAGTGGTCGAGTCGTCAGGCGGGGACGTCGGCGCGCAGGCGTCGGGTGGCGCGGCGCTCACCCCAGAAGCTGAGCAGCGGGATGGTCGCCAGCAGCATCGTGGCGACGGTGAAGCCCGGTGTCCAACGGTGCCGTCGCGAGAGAACGGCGATCAGCACGAGCAGCACCATGAACAGGACGCCGTGCACCTGGTCGATGACCAGGAACGTGTCCTCGTTCCGGTACCAGAACGAGCCCTCCTCGGTGAGGATCTTGCCGAAGAAGCCGGCGAAGACGACGATCAGGTTCACGCCCACGATCCAGGCCATGACCCGGTAGGCGACAGCGGTCTTGCTCACTGGACCAACCTATCGACCGACTCCAGACCCGACCGGGCCCGGGCAGGCCCCTTGGGTCCGCCGGCGGCGCTTCCCACGGCAAGCCTGCGCCTCCCCAGGGAAACTTCCCGTGGGACGTGCGGGTTTGCCGAGGGACCGTGGTATACCGGCGTCACGGGTCAGGGGGAGGGGGATCGGTCGTGGCGACGTCCACGGCGCGGGCGTCGGCGACCTGGTCGGTGCACATCCGCCACCACATGAAGACGGCGAAGAGCGCGAAGGCCCACCACTGCAGGGCGTAGGCCAGGTTGTTCAGACCGACGGTCCACGAGACGTCGGGCTCGGGCTCCTCGGCCAGGGCCAGGCCTGCACCGGTGTCGGTCGTGGCGATCGCGTAGCCGGGGTAGAGGGGCCGCGCGAGGTCGTTCAGCAGCGACGGGACCCGCAGGGTGCTGGCGACCCGGTCCGCGTCCAGCGGCGTCCCCTCACCCTCGCTAGGGAGCAGGACCCCCTCCACGTCCAGCGTCCCTTCCGGGACGGCGGGCGGGTCGGCGACCTGTGCGGAGAACCCGCGGACGACGAGCAGGGCGTCCTGTCCGCCCTGCACGACCAGAGGCGCCACGAGCCAGAAGCCGTCGCCGCCCTCCTGCGTGCGTCCGGCGATCCACACCTGCTCCGCGGTGGGCGCGAACGTGCCCGTGACCTGCACCCGACGCTGGTCCTGGTCGGTGGTGAAGGGCTCGTCGGGGCCCCAGGCCTCGGCGAGCGGGACCGGCGCCAGCGCCGCCCGCTCGACCCGCTCCTGGGACTGCTGGCGCTCGTAGGAGCCGAGCTGCCAGAGCCCACCGGCGACGCAGGCCGAGACCGCGACGACGAGCAGCACGTGCAGCCCGAGCATCCCGGGGCGCAGCCACAGCCGCAGGCTCGACCGCTCGGGCACGACGCTCAGCGCCCGGGTCGGACGGGAGGGGTCACCGGGCGGTGAACGGCTCGACGTCGGGGTAGAGCGGGAACCGCTCCGCCAGCGCGGTGGTGCGCTTGCGCAGGCCCTCGACGTCGAGCTGGCCCGGCTTGAGGGTCTCGGCGATCACGTCGGCGACCTCGCGGAACTCCTCGGCCCCGAACCCACGCGTGGCCAGGGCAGGGGTGCCGATGCGCAGTCCGGAGGTGACCATCGGGGGGCGAGGGTCGTTGGGCACGGCGTTGCGGTTCACCGTGATGCCGACCTCGTGGAGGCGGTCCTCTCCCTGCTGGCCGTCGAGCTCGGACTCACGCAGGTCCACCAGGACGAGGTGGACGTCGGTGCCACCGGAGAGCACCTGTACCCCGGCCGCTCGGGCGTCGTCGTCCAGGAGACGCTCGGCGATGATCCGGGCGCCCTCGATGGTGCGGTGCTGGCGATCGGCGAACTCCGGCTCCAGAGCCATCTTGAACGCGACCGCCTTGGCGGCGATGACGTGCTCCAGCGGCCCGCCCTGCTGGCCGGGGAAGACCGCGGACTGCAGCTTCTTGACCAGCTCGGTGTCGTTGGACAGGATCGCGCCGCCCCGCGGGCCGCCCAACGTCTTGTGCGTCGTGGTGGACACGACGTGCGCGTGGGGGAGGGGGGACGGGTGCAGGCCGGCGGCCACCAGCCCGGCGAAGTGCGCCATGTCGACCCAGAGGTAGGCACCGACCTCGTCGGCGATCTCGCGGAACGCGGCGAAGTCCAGCTGGCGCGGGTAGGCCGACCAGCCGGCGATGATGACCTTGGGGGAGTGCTCACGGGCGAGGCTGCGGACCTCCTCCATGTCGACCAGCCCGGCGTCGTCGACGTGGTAGGGCACGACCTCGTAGAGACGGCCGGAGAAGTTGATCTTCATGCCGTGGGTCAGGTGGCCGCCGTTGGCGAGGTCCAGGCCCATGATCGTGTCGCCGTGGCGCGCGATGGCGTGCAGCACCGCCGCGTTGGCCGTGGCGCCGGAGTGCGGCTGGACGTTGGCGTACTCGGCGTCGAAGACCTGCTTGAGCCGGTCGATCGCGATCTGCTCGACCTCGTCGACGACCTCGCAACCGCCGTAGTAGCGCTTGCCCGGGTACCCCTCGGCGTACTTGTTGGTGAGGACGCTGCCCTGGGCCTCCAGCGCGGCCACGGGTGCGAAGTTCTCCGACGCGATCATCTCGAGCGTCGTCTGCTGTCGGCTGAGCTCGGCGTCGAGCAGGCGCGCGACCTCGGGGTCGAACGAGGCCAAGGACTGGTTGTGATCCATGGCCCCAGCGTATCGGCACGCATGACACTCCGACACCGAGTGCCGGGCGACGGTGACGCCGGAACCGGCGGCCAACGTCACCGAAACGCAACGTGCGACCCCTCGATCCACCCGGCCTCGGGCGAGTAGCGTGCCCGATGGTTGCGGCCCGCACGTGGACGCGCCAGGAGGAGAGCAGCACATGCAGAACCATCGGGGGAAGAAGAGGGCTGCCGTGGCGGCCACCGTGGCAGGCGCGATGACCCTCGCAGCCTGCGGCGTCGGCAACTCAGGCGACGACGACAGCGGGGCCATCGTCGTCGGCACGACCGACAAGGTCGTGTCGATCGACCCGGCTGGGGCCTATGACAACGGCTCCACGCAGGTGCAGACGCAGGCCTACCAGTACCTGATGAACTACCCGGCGGGGTCGACCGAGCTGACACCGGACGCCGCGCAGGAGTGCGACTTCGCCGAGCCGACGATCTACGTCTGCACGATCAAGGACGGCCTGACCTTCGCGAACGGCAACGAGCTCACCGCCTCGGACGTGGCGTTCAGCTTCAACCGCATCGTCGACATCAACAGCCCCAACGGCCCGGCGTCGCTGCTCGGATCGATGAAGTCCGTCGAGGCCACCGACGACAGCACGGTCGAGTTCACCCTGAGCGACCCGGACGACCAGACGTTCCCGCAGGTGCTCGCGACCTCGGCCGGACCGATCGTCGACGAGGACACCTATCCGGCCAATGAGGTCATGGCCGATGACGACGCGGTCGAGGCCCAGGGGTTCTCCGGTCCGTACACGATCGGCGACTACACCAAGAACGAGATCGCCGAGTTCACCGCGAACGACGACTACGACGGCGCGTTCGGCGAGCCGGAGAACGACGCCGTGACGATGACGTACTACACCGACCAGAGCAACCTGCGCCTCGACGTGCAGAACGGTGGCATCGACGTCGCGTGGCGCTCGCTGTCCCCCACGGACATCGAGAGCCTGCAGGACGAGGACTCCGTCACCGTCCACCAGGGCGCCGGCGGTGAGCTGCGCTACGTCGTGTTCAACATGGACACGATGCCCGGCGACGACGCCGACGGACGCCTGGCCGTCCGGCAGGCAGCCGCCTCGCTGGTGGACCGCGCCGCGCTCTCCGAGCAGGTCTACAAGGGCACCTACACGCCGGCCTGGTCAGTCGTGCCCGACGGCCAGACCGGGGCCACCGAGCCGTTCAAGGAGGCCTACGGGGAGGAGCCCGACCCACAGGCCGCCACCGACCTCCTGCAGGAGGCCGGCGTCGAGACGCCCGTCGAGCTCAACCTGCAGTACAGCCCCGACCACTACGGCGAGAACTCCGACCAGGAGTACGCCATGGTCAAGCGCCAGCTGGAGGCCGATGGACTCTTCACGGTGAACCTGCAGGCCACGGAGTGGAACACCTACTCCGAGGAGCGCGTCGAGGACAAGTACCCCGCCTACCAGCTGGGCTGGTTCCCCGACTTCCCCGACGCCGACAACTACCTGACGCCGTTCTTCGCGCCGAACAACTTCCTGCAGTCCAACTACGAGGACGACGCGATGACCACGATGCTCGACGACGAGCGCACCGAGCCCGACGAGGCCGCGCGGGAGCAGAAGCTGGGCGAGGCGCAGGAGCTCGTGGCCGAGCAGGTCCCGGTGCTGCCGCTGCTGACCGGGGCCCAGGTGGCCGTGGCCGGGACGGACGTCGAGGGCGTGGACGACACGCTCGACGCCGCGTTCAAGTTCCGCTTCACCAGCCTGTCCAAGGGCTGACCGCCCGAAGGGGACGGGCCGTCCGGCCCGTCCCCTTCGGCCCTCTCTCGTCGCCTGGAGCACGACCCTGCTCCGTCACGCCCGCACCTGCCGCAGGAGGCACGGATGTCCATCGAGGTCGTCGCACCCACCGAGCCCACGGGTGCCCCGCCACCCGCGCGTCGCGGGGGCCTCAGCCCCCTGGCTCGCTACCTCCTGCTGCGCCTGGCCCTCGTGGTGCCGATGGTGTGGATCCTCGTGACGCTCGTGTTCGCCCTGCTGCGCGTGATCGGCGACCCGATCACCGCCGCTCAGGGCGGCCGGCTCAACGCCGACCAGATCGCCGAGCTGAAGGCCGATGCCGGGCTGGACCGCCCCATCCTGACGCAGTACTGGGAGTACCTGACCGGGCTCGTCCGGGGCGACTTCGGCACGACGCTGACCGACAACCGGGAGATCTCCGACATCCTGGTCACCAACGGAGCGGCGACCCTGGAGCTCACCCTCTACGCCCTCGTCGTGGCCTTCGCCGTCGGCATCCCCCTCGGCCGCATCGCCGCGCGGTACCGCGACCGGCTGCCCGACGTCGGCCTGCGGTTGTTCGCGATCGTGGTCTACGCCGCGCCCGTCTTCTTCATCGGGCTGCTGCTCAAGCTGGCGTTCACACCCTTCGGCTGGCCATCGTCTGGTCGTGTGTCCACGTCGACCCAGCTCGCCCTGGCCGATGTCTCACCGAAGACCAACATCCTGCTCATCGACTCCATCCTGTGGGGCGAACCGCGGTACGTCCTGGAGGTCCTGCAGTACGCCTTCCTGCCTGCCCTGGCGCTGGGACTGCTCACCGGCGGGGTCTTCCTGCGCCTGGTGCGGATCAACCTGCTGCAGACGCTGCGCGCCGACTACGTGACGGCCGCGCGCGCCCGAGGCCTGTCCGAGCGCGACGTCGTCCGCAAGCACGCCTTCCGCAACGCCCTCGTGCCCGTCGTGACGGTCATGGGGATGCAGATCGCGATGCTGCTGGGCGGCGCGGTGCTCACCGAGACGACGTTCGAGTGGCGCGGCATCGGCTATGAGCTCGCGTCCTACCTGCGCGCCAGGGACTTCCTCGCCGTGCAAGGCATCGTCACCCTCATCGCGGTGATCGTGGCCGTCACCAGCTTCCTGATCGACGTCATCGTGGCGCTCGTCGACCCGAGGGTGCGGTTCTGATGGCCCGCCGGTTGGTACCTGCAGTGGTGCGCGACAGCCACGGGCTGCAGCGCGTCATGCTGCTGCTCGGCCTGGGGCTGGTCCTGATGTTCGTGGTCGTGGCGATCGTGGCCCCCTGGCTCGCGCCGTACGGCTTCAACGACGACCGCACGGCCGACGGTGTCGTCTTCGGCGCCCAGCAGGGCCCGTCCGCGATGAACTGGTTCGGCACCACCGTGGGCGGGACCGACGTCCTCTCCCGCGTCCTCTACGGCACCCGCACCGCGGTGCAGGTGATCGTCCTGGCCGTGGTGCTCTCCGCCGTGGTGGGCGTTCCGCTCGGTCTCGTCTCGGGCTACCTCGGCGGCCTGCTCGACCGGGTCCTCGTGCTGGTCATGGACGCGCTGTACTCCTTCCCGTCGCTGCTGCTGGCGATCGTGGTCTCGATCGTCCTGTCCGGTGGGTCCAGCGGTGCGCTGGGCGGCATCCTGTCCGCGGCCATCTCGATCACCGTGATCTTCGTGCCGCAGTACTTCCGGGTCATCCGCAACGCCACGCTCTCGGTCAAGGCCGAGCCGTACGTGGACGCCGCGCGCGTCGTCGGCGTCCGGACCCCACGGATCATGTTCCGGCACGTGTTCTCCAACGTCGCGCAGAACCTGCCGGTCATCGGCACGCTCAACGCCTCCGAAGCCATCCTCACGCTCGCCGGGCTGGGTTTCCTCGGCTTCGGGATCGAGCCCTCCTCGGCGGCCGAGTGGGGATACGACCTCAACAAGGCGATGCCCGATGCCAGCAGCGGCATCTGGTGGACCGGCATGTTCCCGGGCCTGGCCATCGTGCTGGTGGTGCTCGGCGTGACGCTCGTGGGCGAGAGCCTCAACGACATCCTCAACCCGCTGCTGCGCACCCGTGCCGGCGACGACGCCGCCGGTGCTGCCACGGACGGCCCGGCGGACGCCTCCGGCGGCGACACCACCGGCCGGGCCGACGTCGGCGAGCCCTCGCGGACCGCGGTGCTCTCGCTGCACGACTTGTCCGTGCGGTTCCAGACCGATGCCGGGACGGTCTCCGCCGTACGACGGCTCGGCTTCGACGTCGAGCCCGGCGAGGTGGTGGCCGTGGTCGGTGAGTCCGGGTCGGGCAAGTCGGTCAGCTCCCGCGCCGTCCTGGGTCTGCTGCCCGAGACCGCGCACGTGGAAGGCAGCGTCCTGCTCCGGGGGCCCGGCGGGGACCAGCGTGACCTGACCGGGCTCTCGGCCCGAGAGCTGCGCTCGGTGCGCGGTGACCGGGTCTCGATGGTCTTCCAGGAGCCGTCCACGGCCCTCGACCCCGTGCACACCGTCGGCCGCCAGGTGTCGGAGGCGCTGCGGGCGCACCGTGACCTGTCACGTCGCGAGGCCCGTGCCCGGGCGGTCGAGCTGCTCGAGCTCGTCGGCCTGCCCGACCCGGGCCAGCGGGTCGACTACTACCCGCACCAGCTCTCCGGGGGCCAGAAGCAGCGGGTCGTCATCGCGATCGCCATCGCCTGCGAGCCGGACGTCATCATCGCCGACGAGCCCACCACCGCGCTCGACGTGACGGTCCAGGCGACGATCCTGGACCTGCTGCTCTCCCTGCGGGAGCGGCTGGGCACCGCGATCGTGATCATCACCCACAACATGGGGGTCGTCGCCGACGTCGCCGACCGGGTCCTCGTGATGTACCGGGGCGAGCTCGTGGAGCAGGCGCCGGTGCGCGAGCTCTTCGCGGACCCGCAGCACGACTACACGCGACGCCTGCTGGACGCCGTGCCGCACCTCGGCCGGTCCGAGGGACCTGCGGCATCGGTGGACGGCCCCGTCGTGCTCGACGTGGACCACCTCGTCGTCGAGTTCGCCGGCGGCCTGGGCCGACCCACCTTCCGGGCGGTCGACGACGTCAGCCTGCAGGTGCGACGCGGGGAGGTCCTCGGGCTCGTCGGGGAGTCCGGCTCGGGCAAGTCGACCGTCGGCCGCGCGACGGTCGGGCTGCAGCAGCCGACGTCCGGCAGCGTCCACGTCTCCGGCAACGCCGTCAGCGGCGTCTCCGATCGCGTGCTGCGGCCGCTGCGCTCCCGGTTCGGCTTCGTGTTCCAGGACCCGGCGGCGTCGCTGAACCCCCGGATGTCCATCGGCGACTGCGTGGCGGAGCCGCTGCGCGTGCAGACCGACCTGGCCGACGCGGAGATCGACGCCCGCGTCGCGCGCCTGCTGGAGGACGTCCAGCTCTCGGGGTCCTACGCCGGCCGGTTCGGCCACGAGCTCTCCGGTGGCCAGCGCCAGCGGGTCAGCCTGGCGCGGGCGCTCGCCCTGGACCCGGACCTGCTCATCGCCGACGAGCCGACCTCGGCGCTCGACGTCTCCGTCCAGGCGCGGGTGCTGGAGCTGTTCGTCGAGCTGCAGCAGCGGCTGCAGTTCGCGTGCCTGTTCATCAGCCACGACCTCGCGGTGGTGGACTCCGTGGCCAACCGCGTGGCCGTCATGCAGCACGGTCGGCTGGTCGAGATGGGTCCCCGTGACGCGGTGCTCGGCCGCCCGGAGCAGGACTACACGCGTCGGCTCATCGCCGCCGTCCCCGTGCCCGACCCCGTGGAGCAGCAGCGCCGCCGCATCGAGCGGACCACGCTGTCGCCGTAGCCGGCCCGGCTCGTCGCCCCCCCGGCTCGCTCAGGGGGCGAGGGCCGCCAGGGTGGCGCGGGCTCCGTGCTCGTGCAGGCTCGCCAGGGCCCGGGTGTAGGCCTCGACGAACCGCTCGTCGTCGACCAGGTCGCCGAAGACGGGGCGGTGGGCGATGAAGGCGGTCGGCTCCTCGCGCTGCCGCTGCGCGATCGGCGTCAGTGTCGACGCGAGGCGGTCGACGACGTCAATGGGCTCTCCGGACTCATCGACTCCCTCTGCATAGCGGGCCCAGGCCGCCACGATGGTGGCCGAGCGCTCGATCGGCCCACCGGAGCGCAGGTTCTCGCGCACCACCGGCAGCAGCCACGTCGGGATCCGGTCCGAGGACTCAGCGGCCAGCCGGCCCACGGTGTCACCGATCCGGGGGTTCGCGAACCGCTCGACCAGCGTGTGCCGGTACTCCTGCAGGTCGATGCCGGGGACCTCGGGCAGCGTCGGTGACGCCTCCTCGCTCATGTAGCGCAGCAGGAAGTCCCGCACCAGCGGGTCCTGCGCGGCCTCGTGCACCATCCGGTACCCGCACAGGTGGCCCAGGTAGGCGATGCCCTGGTGGCTGGCGTTGAGCAGCCGGAGCTTCATCAGCTCGTACGGCGTGACGTCGTCGACGAGCTGCACCCCGACGCGCTCGAGCTCGGGGCGGCCGGCCCCGAAGTCGTCCTCCAGCACCCATGCGGTGAACGGTTCGGCGACGACCGGCCACTCGTCCTCGACGCCGAACTGCTCGCTCACCTCGGCGGCGAGGGTCGGCGGCGTCACGGGGGTGATGCGGTCGACCATCGAGCTGGGGAACCGGGTGTGCTCGCGCATCCAGGCCGCCAGATCCGGGTCGAGCGCCTCCGCGAACCCGACGAAGGCCGTGCGCGCCACCTCGCCGTTGGCCTGCACGTTGTCGCAGGACATGATCGTCGGTGAGTCGAGACCGCGCTCGCGCCGCCGCCGCAGCCCGGCGGCCACCAGGCCGAAGACCGTCCGCGGGTGGTCCGGATCAGCCAGGTCGGCGCGGACGTCGTCATCGTCGAGGACGAACTCACCGGTCTCCCTGTCCAGGTTGTACCCGCCCTCGGTCACCGTGAGGGAGACGATGCGCGTCTGTGGCGACGCGATCGCCTCGATCGCCGCGTCCGGGTCCTCCGGGACGTGGAGGTAGCCCAGGACGGAACCGATGACGCGAGGCTCACGCGTCCCGTCGGGCCGCTCGATGACGAGGGTGTAGAGCCCGTCCTGGGCCCGCAGGGCGTCCCGCATCCTCGCGTCGCCGGGCAGCAGGCCGATGCCGGTGATGCCCCACGACCGGTCCCCGCCCTCGCGCAGCAGCGCGTCGAGGTACATCGCCTGGTGGGCGCGATGGAAGCCCCCCACTCCCACGTGGACGATGCCGGCGGTCACCTTCGTGCGGTCGTAGTCCGGGCCGTCGATCGGCAGGTCTCGTACCGTCTCGTCGCTCACCCTCATCGGGCGTTCCTCCCACGGGTCGTCTCATCGGGTGTTGCGCAGGTCACAATGGCGATGCTACCTTCCTGAGCACATGATCCACCACTGAGCATCTGCTCACCCCTGATCGGGAGCACGGTGGGCGGAGCGCGACGGGGAGGTGGCAGCTCATGACCGAGACCACGGCGCGTCGTCCGAGCCCCGGGGGCCAGGCGCCGTCCACCGACGATCTCCGCCTCGCCCTGCGGGCCGCCACCCTCTATCACCTGGAGGGGATGACCCAGGCCGCGATCGCCACCCGCCTCGGGGTCTCCAGGCCCACGGCGGGCCGGCTCGTGGCCCGCGCTCGCCAGCAGGGGCTGGTGCGCATCGAGATCGACGTCCCGGCGCACCTCGCCGAGGAGGTGCACGCGGACGAGGAGCGTGCGCTGGAGAACCGGTTCGGGCTCACCGAGGCCGTCGTGGTCGGGCAGAACGTCACCGGGCCGCCCGAGCGGTCCAGCAGCTTCGCCGGGCCGGCGCGGGCCGCCGCCGCGCTCCTCGCGCGGCGCCTGGACGTCGGCGACACCCTCGGCTTCACCTGGGGGCCGGAGACGGTCGCCGTCGCCCAGGCCTTCGGGCCGGGGGAGGCGGCGTGCACGCGCGTCGTGCAGCTCGACGGCTCCATCACGACCTCTGAGTACCAGACCGGCACCGAGTACGTGCTCGGCCGGTGCGCCGAGCAGCTGAAGGCCACCACGATGCGCCTGCCGGCGCCCCTGTACGCCGACCCCTCGACCGTCGCGTCCCTGCACTCGGACTCCGTCATCTCCCGCACCCTGCGTGCCGGAGCCGAGGCCGACGTCATGATGTTCGGGGTGGGGGCGGTCTCGCGGGCCACCACCCTCTTCGAGGGCGCCTTCGTCGACACCGCCATGCTCGCCGAGCTCACGGCCGCCGGCGCCGTGGGCGAGATCGGCGGCCGCTACTTCCGTCAGGACGGCAGCGTCGTGGACGGTGAGCTCGCCGAGCGCGCCGTCTCCGTCTCGCTCGACGCCGTCCGCGCCTGCCCCACGACCGTCCTGGTCACCGGTGGGGAGTCCAAGCACCACGCCACCCTCGGCGCCCTGAGGGGCGGACTCGCGTCGCTGCTCGTGTGCGACGTGGAGTGCGCCCGGTGGCTGCTCGAGCAGTAGACCGACCATGGAGGAGAGCCACCGATGATGAGACGACGCCGAACGGCGACGCGGATCGCCGCGGTCGGAGCAACCACGTGCCTGGTGCTCGCCGCCTGCGCCGGGCCGGGATCGCTCGGCACCTCCGACCGCACCCTGACCGTGGCCATGGTCTCCAACTCCCAGATGCAGGACGCCCGCGAGCTGTCCGACCGGTTCGAGGCCGACAACCCCGACATCGACCTGCGCTTCGTGACGCTCTCGGAGAACGAGGCCCGGGCCAAGATCACCGCCTCCACCGCGATGGGCGGCGGTGAGTTCGACGTCGTCATGATCAGCAACTACGAGACGCCGCAGTGGGCTGAGAACGGCTGGCTGCGCAACCTCTCGGACTACGCCGACGAGACCGAGGGCTACGACAGCGACGACATCATCCCGACGCTGCGCGAGTCCCTGTCCTACGAGGACGACCTCTACGCCGTCCCGTTCTACGGCGAGTCCTCCTTCCTCATGTACCGGGAGGACATCTTCGCGGAGGCTGGCATCGAGCTCTCCGAGAAGCCCACCTGGCAGGAGGTCGCGGACGCGGCCGAGCAGCTGGACTCACCGGACATGTCCGGCATCTGCCTGCGCGGCAAGCCCGGCTGGGGCGAGCTGCTCGCCCCGCTGGACACCGTCGTCAACACCTTCGGGGGGCGCTGGTTCGACGAGGACTGGAACCCCCAGCTCACGAGCCCGGAGTTCACCGAGGCGGTGCAGTTCTACGTCGACCTCGTCCGCGAGAACGGCCAGGCCGGGGCCGCGACGAGCGGCTTCACCGAGTGCGCCACGCAGCTCGCCCAGGGCCAGACCGCGATGTGGTACGACGCGACCTCAGCGGTCTCGACCCTGGAGGACCCCGCCGCGAGCGAGGTCGTCGGCAAGATCGGGTACGCACCCGCCCCCGTCGTGGAGAAGGACCCCTCCGGCTGGCTGTACACCTGGGCCCTCGGCATTCCCGAGGCCAGCGAGAAGCCGGACGAGGCGTGGGACTTCATCTCCTGGATGACCGACAAGGACTACCTGCAGCTCGTGGGCGAGGAGCTCGGGTGGGAGCGGGTGCCCCCGGGCAGCCGGCTCTCCACCTACGAGATCCCCGAGTACCGCGAGGCCGCGGAGCGCTACGGCGACCTGACGCTGGAGTCGATCGAGGGAGCGACGCCGGAGGCACCCACCGTCGACCCGGTCCCCTACACCGGCGTGCAGTTCCTGGCCATCCCGGAGTTCCAGGACCTCGGTACCCGGGTCAGCCAGCAGATCAGCGCTGCCATCGCCGGCCAGCAGACGGTCGAGGAGGCCCTGGAGCAGTCCCAGCAGTACGCCGAGGTGGTCGGCGAGAGCTATCGGGAGGACCGATGACGTCCCTGACCGAACCCTCGACGAGGTCGAGCGACCGGACGGTCGCCGAGCGCGTCCAGGCCGCCCACGAGCGTCGGGACCGAGGCGTCTCGCGCGCCGAGGGCTGGCGCCGACGGGGACCGCTGCTCCCGGCACTGATCTTCATGGTCGTGGTGACGCAGATCCCCTTCGTCTTCACGATCTACTACTCCACCCAGTCCTGGAACCTCGTGCGGCCGGGGTCGCGCTCGTTCGTCGGCCTGGAGAACTACGTGAGCGTCTTCGCCGACAGCCAGTTCCGAGGCGTCGCGCTCAACACCGTCCTGATCATCGTGGGCACCGTGCTGATCTCGGTGGTGCTGGGCCTGGGCCTCGCGCTGCTGCTGGACCGGGCCTTCCTGGGCCGCGGGATCGTGCGGACGCTGCTGATCACCCCGTTCCTCGTCACCCCGGTCGCCGGTGCGCTGCTGTGGAAGACGACGATGCTCGACCCGATCTTCGGCATCCTCAACTTCCTGCTCTCTCCGTTCGGGGCCGAGCAGATCGACTGGGTGAGCCGCTACCCGCTCGCCTCGGTGATGATCGCCCTGGTCTGGCAGTGGACCCCGTTCATGATGCTGCTCATCCTCGCCGGGCTGCAGTCGATGCCCCGCGACATCCTGGAGGCCGGCCGGGTCGACGGCGCCGGACCGGTCGCACAGTTCCGTGAGCTCACGCTGCCGCACCTGCGTCGCTTCATCGAGCTCGGCGCGGTGCTGGGCGCGATCTACCTCGTCAACACCTTCGACGCCATCTACATGATCACGCAGGGTGGCCCCGGCACGGCCAGCGCCAACCTGCCCTTCTACATCTACCAACGCGCCTTCCTGGGCTTCGACATCGGTCAGGCGGCGGCGATGGGTGTCGTGGTCGTGGTCGGCACGATCGTCGTCGCCACGGTGGCCCTGCGCCTGATCTTCACCTCGTTCACCGGCAAGGAGGAGGCCCGATGACCAGCACGGCTCCCGACGTCACCGCGTCCACCAGCTCGTCCCGCTCCCACGACCGGGGCTCCGGCGACGACCGACCGGTGCGCCGAGCGCGTCGGCGCCGCTCCGGCGGCACCGTGTGGAGCGTGCTCGCCTGGATCGCCGGGATCGGCTTCTTCTTCCCGGTGCTCTGGATGGTCCTGACCTCCTTCAAGCAGGAGTCCGACGCCTACACCGACCCGCCGACCTTCTTCTTCACGCCGACCCTCGACCAGTACCGGGCCGTCTTCGACACCGGGCTCGGGACGGCGATGATGAACTCGGCGTTCGCGACCATCGTCTCGACGGTGCTCGTGCTCGCGCTGGGCGTGCCGGCGGCCTTCGCCCTGTCCCTGCGCGCGGTGCGCCGGACCCAGGACGCACTGTTCTTCTTCATCAGCACCAAGATGCTGCCGGTGGTGGCCGCCATCGTGCCGATCTACGTGATCGTCGCCAACGTCGGCATGCTCGACAACATCTGGTCCCTCGTCATCCTCTACACCGCGATGAACCTGCCGATCGCGGTGTGGATGATGCGCTCGTTCTTCCTCGAGGTGCCCAGCGAGCTCCTCGAGGCGGCCAGCATGGACGGTGCGGGCCTGTGGACCTCGGTGCGCGAGGTGATCCTCCCGATCGTGTCCCCGGGCATCGCGGCCACCGCGCTCATCTGCGTGATCTTCTCCTGGAACGAGTTCTTCTTCGCGGTCAACCTCACCGCCGTCCAGGCCCAGACCATGCCGGTCTTCCTCGTCGGGTTCATCACCGGTGAGGGCCTGTACTGGGCCCGCCTCTCCGCGGCCGCGACCCTCGCGGCCCTGCCGGTCGTCATCGCCGGCTGGGTCGCACAGAACAAGCTCGTCCGAGGCCTGTCCTTCGGCGCCATCAAATGACCACCCCCACACACGACGTGAACTGAGGACCACCATGGCCGCGATCAGCTACCGCAAAGCCTCCTGCATCTATGCCGGCTCGGACTCCCTGGCCGTCGACGGGCTCGACCTGGAGATCGAGGACGGTGAGTTCGTCGTCCTCGTCGGACCGTCGGGGTCCGGAAAGAGCACCGCCCTGCGCATGCTCGCCGGCCTGGAGGAGATCGACGAGGGCACCATCCGCATCGGTGACGAGGACATGGTGGGCGTGCCCTCGCGGGACCGTGACATCGCGATGGTCTTCCAGAACTACGCGTTGTACCCGAACAAGTCGGTCGCCGAGAACATGGGCTTCGCCCTGAAGATGCGCGGCATCCCGGCCGACGAGCGCCGGCGCAAGGTGGAGCAGGCGGCCGAGCTGCTCGACCTCACCGACTACCTCGACCGCAGGCCGGCCAAGCTGTCCGGCGGCCAGCGGCAGCGTGTCGCCATGGGCCGGGCCATCGTGCGCGAGCCCCAGGTCTTCTGCATGGACGAGCCGCTGTCCAACCTCGACGCCAAGCTGCGCGTGCAGACCCGCACGCAGATCGCGGCGCTGCAGCGGCGGCTCGGCACGACGACCGTCTACGTCACGCACGACCAGGTCGAGGCGATGACGATGGGCGACCGGGTGGCCGTGCTGCGTGACGGCTCGCTCCAGCAGTTCGCCACCCCGGCCGAGCTGTACGACCGTCCGGCCAACGTCTTCGTGGCGGGGTTCATCGGCTCGCCGGCCATGAACCTGCTGACCGCGAACGTCCGGCCCGACGGACTCGACATCGGTGGGGCGCTGATCGAGCTCGAGCGGAGCGCGATGGACGCCCTGCACTCCACCGAGCTCGACGAGGTCACCCTCGGCCTGCGTCCCGAGCAGCTGGAGCTGGCCGAGGACGGGCCGATCAGCAGCACCGTCGAGCTGGTGGAGGAGCTCGGCAGCGAGGCCTACGTCCACGTTCGCACCGAGAACGGCACGAGCCTGGTGGCACGCTCCCTCGACCGCACCCCCGCCCGCATCGGGGACACCGTCCGTCTTCGCCACGACGGTGGGGCCGTGCACCTGTTCCACCCCGTCGACGGTGAGCGCCTCGTCGACTGACTCGTCGGGCTCAGACCTGGCCCGGCGTCGGGTGGTGCCGCTGGAGCAGCACCGCGGCCTGGGTACGTCGCTGCAGGCCCAGCTTGGCCAGCAGCGAGGAGACGTAGTTCTTCACCGTCTTCTCCGCGAGCGAGATCTCCGTGGCGATCTGACGGTTCGTGAGTCCTTCGCCGATGAGGTCCAGGATGCGCCGCTCCTGCGGGCTCAGGGCGCCGAACGGGTCCGGTGGGGCCGGCCCCTGGCGGATCCGGTCGAGCACCCGGGCGGTGACCGCCGGGTCCAGCAGCGACTGCCCCTGCGCGACGCGACGCACCGCGTCGACGAGGTCGTTCCCACGGATCTGCTTGAGCGCGTAGCCCGCGGCGCCGGCCATGATGGCCGAGAACAGCGCCTCGTCGTCGTCGTAGGACGTCAGGATGATGACCCCGAGGTCCGGATCGAGGGCGCGGAGGTCGCGGCACAGCTCGATGCCCGACCCGTCGGGCAGGCGTGCGTCGAGCACCGCGATGTCGGGCCGGAGCGCCGCGATGCGTTCCTTCGCCTGGGCCACGGTGCCCGCCTCGCCCACCACGACGAGGTCCTCGTTCAGCTCGAGCAGGTCCCGGACGCCGCGGCGCACGATCTCGTGGTCGTCGAGCAGGAAGATGCGCACCGGCGTGCCCCCGTCCCCTTCCCGCGCCGCGTGGTGACGTTCGTTCACGGCTCGCTCCTCGGCACGGCCCAGCGGACGCACAACCCGCCGTCGACCGGGCGGACGAAGTCGCACCGCCCACCCAGGTTCCCGGCACGGTGTCGCAGGTTGCGCAGACCGTTGCCCAGCGGCGCGTCGGCGTCCAGCCCGGTGCCGTCGTCACACACCTCGAGCACGACGTCGTCGTCGTCGACCGCCAGGGAGATCTCCACCGCCGTCGCCCGGGAGTGCCGCACGACGTTGGAGGTGGTCTCGTGCAGCACCGCGAGGATCTGCTCGGCCACGATCGGCGGGACGCTCTCCTGCACCCCGGACTGGATCCGCAACGTCGGTCGGAAGCCGAGCAACCGTTCCGTCTCGGAGGCGACCTGCTCGATCTCCTCCCGCAGGGCCGCTGGGACGCTGGGGGACGTGAGGTCGAAGATCGTCCGGCGGATCTCCTTGATGGTCAGGTCCAACCCGTCGACGGCGCCGGCGAGACGGGAGGCGGACGCGTCGTCCACCGCCCGGGCGAGGCTGTCCAGCGTGAGCCCGATGGCGAACAGCCGCTGGATGACCAGGTCGTGCAGGTCGCGGCCGATGCGGTCGCGATCCTCGAAGACCGCCAACCGCGACTGCCGCTCCCGGGCCCACACCACCTGCATCGCCAGGGCCGCCTGCTGGGCGAAGCCGCTGGGCAGGCTGGGATCCAGGCTCGCCGCGAGACTCTCGTGTCCCTCGAGCCAGCCCATCACCAGGACGCCGGTGCCGTCCTCGAGCCGCAGTGGCTGGGCGTGCAGCGCGCGCAGGCCCGACACCGGCTCGAGGACCCCACCTTGCAGCCGTGGGTCGTTCCCGGGGTCCAGGGAGACGGACGGTCGCTCGTCGCGGACCACCTCGTCCACGAACGGCATGTCGGCGACGAGCCCCACGATGGTCCGGGTGACGCCGGAGACCGCCGTGACGACCTGGCGGCCCTCGGCATCGGGAGTGAGCACCGCGGTGGCGTCGGCCTGGGCGACGTCACGAGCCCGTTCGGCGATGAGCTGGGACACGGCGGCCCGCGACATCGGCTTGAGCGTCGCGGTGGCGATGTCGATGGTGGCGGAGAGCCAGCGGCGCTGACGCTCCCCCTGCTCGTAGAGCCGGGCGTTCTCGATGACGACCCCCGCGGCCCCGGCCAGGGCGACGGCGATCTCCTCGTCCTCGTCGGTGAAGGCACCGCCCTTGGTCTTGTTGGTGAGGTAGAGGTTGCCGAAGACGACGTCGTGGATGCGGATCGGCACCCCCAGGAAGGAGGTCATGTCGGGGTGTTGCACCGGGAATCCGGCCCGCTCCGGGTGCGAGCCGAGGTTGCTGAACCGAATGGGTTCCGGGTGGTCGATCACCAGGCCCAGCAGGCCCCGTCCCTCGGGGAGCCCACCGATCATTCCTTGGTGCGCCTCGTCCAGGCCGTGCACGGCGAACGTCCCCAGCCGCCGGTCCGACGTGCCGTCCAGGACGCCGAGGAAGCCGTACTGCGCATCGATGAGCTCGCTGGCGGAGTCGACGATGCTCTGCAGGGCGCCGTCGAGCGTCAGGTCACCCGCCATCGCGACCACGGCATCGAGCAGGCTGCGCAGCCGCTCCGAGGTCACACTCCCACGTACCATCGGTTTCTCCCTCAGTGGCCCAACTGTACGACGCAACGACGAATTCGCCTGCCGTTTCAGCAAAGATGCCTTCAGTCCCGAAACTGTCGGGACCTTTGCCACAGGACGTCCGTGGAGCACGGTGGCACCGTGGACCCGTCACCAACGGGAGGTTCTCCCACCTCAGTGCGCCAGCTTTGCTCCCGGTGCCCCCGTGAACGTGATTCATGAGCAGCGGCTCCCCCCGGACTGCTCGCGCACAGCCCCCAGGACCCCCGGTCTCGGGGGCTGCGTGTGTCCCGTCGCTGTCGTGGTCCCGGGCGCGATGTCCACCGACGGTGCAGACTCAGGACATGGACGTTCGCTCCGCACTGGGATCGATGATCTTCGCCCGCGTGGCCGGCGAGGAGGGTCCGGCACGTCGTGAACGCATCCACGGCACGCACGGACCGCGGCGCTTCGGCCCGGACTCGCCGATCGTCCGCGTGCACGGTGACGCGTCGATGTTCATCGGCGGGCTCCGAGCCCTGCTGCTGCAGTCGTTGCACCCCCTGGCGATGGCCGCCGTCGATCAGCACTCCGGCTTTCGCGGCGACCCGTGGGGCCGGCTCAGCCGCACGAGCTCGTTCCTGGCCGAGACCACGTTCGGTACCGACGAGCATGCCGACCAGGCCATCGCCGTCGTCCGTTCCGTGCATGCCCGGATCCAGGGCACCGCTCCCGACGGACGCCCCTACCGCGCCGACGATCCCGACCTGCTGCGCTGGGTGCACATCGCGGAGATCGACAGCTTCCTGCGCGCGCACGATCGGTACGGCCGTCAGCGTCTGTCACCGTACGAGCGCGATGAGTACGTGGCCCAGACCGCGGTGGTGGCCCGAGCCCTCGGCGCGGACGAGGTACCCACCACCGTGGCAGAGCTCGCCGAGTCCTTGGCGGACCTGCGCCCGCAGCTCGCCTCCACGCCGGCCGCACGGCGCACGGCCCGCTACCTGCTGCTGACGCCGCCCGTGCCGCTGGCGCTGCGCGCGCCCTACGGCACGCTGGCCGCGGCCGCAGTGGGCATGCTGCCGGGGTGGGCCCGCCGTCCGTTGCGGCTGCCGCGCCTGCCCGTCACCGAGGCCACTGTGGTCCGTGGTGCGGGCCTCGTGGCCACCCGCACGATCGGGTGGGCGATGTCCGCGCCGGGCCCCGCACCGGAGCCCGCCTCGACCTCGACGTGAGAGTTCGTCCGATCTGGGGCAGGATCGGGGGTGGCACCGGGCCAGAACCCCGGACAGAGATCTAGGAGTGATCGCCGTGAAGAAGTTGTTGTTGGTCGCCGCAGGCGTTGCGGGCTACGTGCTGGGCACCCGCGCCGGTCGCGAACGTTACGAGCAGATCCGGACACAGTCCTCGAAGGTCTGGAACTCACCCACCGTCCAGCACGGGGTCGACGAGGCCTCCGACGTCGCCAAGCAGGCCGCGGGTGCGGCCGGGAGCAAGGTCGCGGACGCCGCGCAGTCGGCCGGGTCCACCGTCTCTGAGAAGGTCTCCGAGAGGCTCTCCGGCTCAGGCGATGACGCGAAGGTGGCAGGCGTCGACGTCGACGGCCCGCCCGCGGCCGTCTCCGACCCGGCCGCCCCGACACCGGGCAGCTCCTCCAAGCCGCTGTCGAAGGACACTCCCACGTCCGCCGCAGCGCCCCCGACCGCCGGCGATCTCGACCCGAACAAGAACCTGTGAGCGCCGGCGACGAGCCTTCCACCGGCGAGCTCATCACACGGGCCAGCGACGACATCTCCGCAGTGGTCCGGGCTGAGATCGCCTTGGCCAAGAACGACCTGCAGCAGAGCGGAAAGCGCCTCGGCCTGGGCGCGGGGCTCTTCGGCGTGGCCGGCATCCTCTCGCTCTACGGCGTCGGCGCACTGTTGGCCGCGGCCATCCTGGCCCTGGCCGGTCCTCTCGCGCCGTGGCTCGCCGCGCTGATCGTGGCGGGCTCGCTGTTCCTCGTCTCCGGCATCGCGGCCCTCGTGGGCAAGACGAACGTCAGCCACGTCGCCGACGCTCCCAAGGAGCGGGTCGAGAGCGTGCAGGAAGACATCGCCGTCGCCAAGGGCAAGGACAAGGACGCATGAACCAGCGAGACGACCTGCAGGCCGCGCGCGACGAGAGCCTGGAGCACCTGGCCGAGACGGTCGACGCCCTCGGCGACAAGCTCGACGTCAAGTCACGTGCCCAGGGCACCGTGGCCGACGTCAAGGCGGCCGCCCGCAACAAGGCGCAGGACGACAACGCCCGTCGCGCCGCCGCGCTGCTGGCCATCGGGGCCGTCGCCGCCGTGGGCGTCCTGCTCTGGCGCCGTCGCTCCTGACCAGACCCCAAGATTTGTGAGTCCCCGCACCCGAACTGGCTGAAATCATCGCCTGTGGGTGCCGGGGCTCACAAATCTTGGGCCCGGGGTCGCTCACTCCCCGCGGTCGAGCCACTCCTGCAGGTGGGGGGCCTCGTCACCGATCGTGGTGTCGTCACCGTGGCCGGTGTGCACGACGGTCCCGGCCGGCAGGGTCAACAGCCTGGTACGGATGGACTCCACGATTGTCTCGAAGCTGGAGTAGCTGCGGCCCGTGGCGCCCGGCCCACCGTTGAACAGGGTGTCGCCGGAGAACACGACGCCGAGGTCCTCGGAGTACAGGCAGGTGCTGCCCGGGGAGTGGCCCGGCGTGTGGATGGCCCGCAGCGTGCTGCCGGCCACCGAGAAGGTCTGGCCGTCCAGCAGCTCGGCGTCCGGCGGCGTGTCGTTCTCCGCGTCCCACAGCATCCGGTCCTCCGGCGGGAACCAGGTCTGCGCACCCGTGGCCTCGGCCACCGCGACCGCGGCGTTGACGTGGTCGTTGTGCCCGTGGGTCAGGACCACGGCCAGGACCGTGCGCCCGGCCACTGCCGAGAGAATCGCGTCGGCGTCGTGCGGGGCGTCGATCACGACGACCTCCGCGTCATCGCCCACGAGCCAGACGTTGTTGTCGACGTCCCAGCTGCCACCGTCGAGCTCGAACTGCCCGGACGTGACGACCTTGTTCACCTGTGCGCCCATCAGAGCTCCACCACCGATCGCAGCACGTCGCCGCGGTGCATCTTGTCGAAGGCCGACTCGATGTCCTCGATGCCGATGCGCTCGGTCACGAAGGCGTCGAGGTCGAGCTTGCCCTGCTGGTAGAGATCCACGAGCATCGGGAAGTCCCGGCTGGGCAGGCAGTCGCCGTACCAGCTGGACTTCAGCGATCCGCCGCGGGCGAAGAAGTCGATGAGGGGCATGTCGGGCACCTTCATGTCCGGCGTGGGCACGCCGACCAGGACGACGGTGCCGGCGAGGTCCCGGGCGTAGAAGGCCTGCTTCCAGGTCTCGGGACGGCCCACGGCGTCGATGACGACGTCGGCGCCGAACCCACCGGTGAGCTCCTGCACGGCCTCGACGACGTCGTTGCTCCCGGCGTCGATCGTGTGGGTGGCGCCGAGGCCGGTGGCCCACTCGAGCTTGCGAGGGTCCAGGTCGATCGCGATGACCTTGGCCGCTCCGGCCAGTGCCGCGCCGGCGACCGCCGCGGAGCCGACACCGCCGCAGCCGATGACGGCGACGGTGTCACCGCGCTCGACGTGGCCGGTGTTGATGGCCGCGCCGACGCCGGCCATGACACCACAGCCCAGCAGGCCCACGGCGGCAGCGTCCGCGTCGGGGTCGACCTTGGTGCACTGGCCGGCGGCCACGAGCGTCTTCTCCGCGAACGCGCCGATGCCGAGGGCGGGGGAGAGGGCGGTGCCGTCCTCCAGCGTCATCGGCTGCTCGGCGTTGAAGGTGTCGAAGCAGTACCAGGGGCGGCCGCGCTGGCAGGCACGGCACTGGCCGCACACGGCCCGCCAGTTGAGCACGACGTAGTCGCCGGGAACGACCTCCGTGACGCCCTCGCCGACCGCCTCGACCGTGCCGGTGGCCTCGTGGCCGAGCAGGAACGGGAACTCGTCGTTGATGCCGCCCTCGCGGTAGTGCAGGTCGGTGTGGCAGACCCCGCACGTGGTGATGTCGACGACCGCCTCACCCGGACCGGGGTCGGGGATCACGATGTTCTCCACGGTGACGGGCTCGCCCTTGGCGCGGGCGACGACTCCCTTGACGGTCTGGGGCATCCGGGTCCTCCTCGATGGTGGCGGCGATCACCCCGACGCTATCTGACCTGCGTCGGGTCCGCCGTGCCGTGGGCGTCCCGGGCGGCTCCCACGGCGGGCGAATGACAGCGGTGTAGTTCTCCACACCGTTGCGCACAGCTGGGGACAGGAGCGGTTGCCGAGCCCGGGCGAGACCAACACGACGCACCGAAGGAACCGGCACCGGGGGGCACCTGCCCGAGCCGTGGAGGGCGTGAGCAAGCAGACACGCCAACCTCTCGTGCCCGGGGTTCGGCAGGCGTACGCTCACGTCGGCCACCACGGCGAAATGGAGGGTGGGCCCTGATGCAGAGCAGCTGGCTGACACCGGTCCGCGTCGTGCCGATGGCGTTCCTCGTGGCGATCGCGACCGGCACCTCCCTGCTCAGCCTTCCGGTCTCGTCGACCGGGGAGGGCAGCAGCGGGGTGCTGCCGGCACTGTTCACCACCGTCTCGGCCGTGTGCGTCACCGGGTTGACCTCCGTGGACACCGCGACGTTCTGGAGCCCCACCGGCCAAGGCATCATCCTCGCGCTGATCCAGGTGGGCGGCTTCGGCATCATGACCCTGGCGTCGGTCCTGCTGCTGGTCATCGGTCGCAACCTCGGCCTGCGCAACGGCCTCATCGCCCAGACCGAGACCCACGCCGTGGACCTGGGCGACGTCCGGTCGCTGGTCCGCCGGCTCGCGGTCATCGTGCTGACGTGCGAGCTCGTGATCACCGCCGTCCTGCTGCCCCGCTTCCGACTGGCCTACGACGACGACCTGCCGACCGCGCTGTGGCACGCGGGGTTCCACGCCGTCTCCGCCTTCAACAACGCCGGGTTCGCCCTGTACTCCGACAACCTGGTGGGATTCGTGGCCGACCCGTGGGTGATGCTGCCGCTGTGCGCGGCCGTGGTGGTCGGCGGCCTGGGCTTCCCGGTGATCGGCGAGATCGTCCGGACCCCACGCAAGCGCTGGAGCGTGCACTCCCGCGTCACCGTCTACGGCACGCTCGCTCTGCTGGCCATCGGCATCGTCGGGTTCGCGGTCGCGGAGTGGTCCAACCCCGAGACGATCGGCGGGCTGGGGGTCGGTGGCAAGGTCGTCGCCGCCGTGACCGGGGGCGTGATGCCGCGGACGGCCGGCTTCAACTCCATCGACTACGGCGGTGCCACGTCCGAGAGCCTCATGCTCACGAACGTGCTCATGTTCATCGGCGGCGGCAGCGCCGGGACGGCCGGTGGCATCAAGGTCGGCACGTTCATCCTGCTGGCGGTGGTCATCTGGAGCGAGCTGCGCGGGGAGCAGACCGTGAGCATCGGCGGCCGGGACATGCCGTCGTCGGTGCAGCGCCAGGCGCTGACGGTCGCCCTGCTCGCCGTCGCCGCCATCATGGCCGGGACCATGGCCATGCTCATCGCCACCGACCTGGACTTCGAGCCTCTGCTGTTCGAGTCCATCTCGGCCTTCTCGACGGTGGGCCTGTCCACGGGCATCACGCCCGAGCTGCCGGCTGCCGGTGAGCTGGTGCTGATCTGCCTCATGTTCATCGGACGGGTGGGCGTCGTGACCGTGGGCGCCGCCCTGGCGCTGTCCCACCGCCGACGCCGGTACACGCTGCCCGAGGAGCGCATCATCGTCGGCTGAGACTCGCCTCGACCCGACCTGGAGCGAGCTCGCCGCCGCTCGGTGACCGCCCTGGCCGCAGCGACGAATGACATCGCTGTAGTTCTCCACAGCCTCATGCACACCTGGGGACGAATCACGCCGTCGGCGGGCGGCGACGGCGTCCGGACCGCGTGCGTCCTCGGGCCCGCCACGTACCGTGGGAAGACATGGCCTCACCCCCGTGTTCCACCACGCAGTCCGTGTCCGTGGAGATCCGGCCGATGCGCGCCGGCGACCTCCCCGCCGTCGCCCGGCTGCACCGTCAGAGCTTTCCCGCCAACCCGGCGGCCCGCTTCGGCCACGCCTTCGTGACCAGGTACCTGCGCAGGTTCGTCGAGGACGTCTGGGCCCGGTCGGTCGTGGCCGTGGAGGACGAGAAGGTCGTGGGGTACCTGGTGGGCATCACGCGGGTGGAGAGTCAGCAGCCGCGGAGGCTGTCGGAGAAGGCGCGGCTCCTGCTGATCGGACTGCCCCGCATCCCGCTCAACCTGGCCTTCGTCGCACGGGTCGTCCTGCGGCGGGTCGGGCGACGACTGGTCCCGCCCGTGGCCCGCCATCCCCGGGAGCAGGGGCCGATCGCCGTGCTCTCCCACGTCGCCGTCGCGCCGGGCTCCCGTGCCGAGGGGACGGGGGCCGAGCTGGTGCAACGGTTCATCACCGATGCCGCGGTCGCGGGTGCTCGCGTGATCCACCTGGTCACCGAGCACTCTCCCGAGGGCGCGGGAACCTTCTACACCTCGCTGGGGTGGCAGACGGTGCGAACGCAGTCGACCGCGGACGGGCGCACGCTGTGCCTGTACCGCCTCCCTCTGGAGGACGTCGCTCGGTGAGGCGCCTGCTCCTGACGCTCGCCACGACGACGCTGGTCGTCGCGATCGCCTCCTGCACACCCGACGACGGCAGAGTGGTCGCACCGTCCGGGGACGCCGCCGCGCTCTCCTCGGCCCGGCTGGAGCCGGTGACTGCGCAGTCCAGGGTCCGAGCCGTCCCGAGCGACCAGTGGGACGCCATGGTCCGCGCCGGGATGGTCCGCGAGGAGTGCCCGGTCCAGGACCGTGACCAGCTGCGACGCGTCGACCTCAACTTCACCGACTTCGACGGCCAGGACCACCGCGGGCACCTCGTCGTCAATGCCGACACCGCCGAGAGCGTCCGGCACGTCTTCGACCAGCTCTATGAGAGGGCCTTCCCCATCGCACGGATGGTCGGCGTCGAGGAGTTCGACGGCGACGTCGGCGCGAGCCTGGCGGCCAACAACACCTCGGCCTACAACTGCCGCCGCTCCGACCAGATCAACGCTCCGTTCGGCGAGTCCCCCCACGCCAACGGGCGCGCCGTCGACATCAACCCGGTCCAGAACCCGTGGGTCGACCTGCGCTGCGACTGCTGGACGCCCTCGGCCGACAACAAGGAGCGGACCCCCGGCGCGGGAAAGATCGTGGCCGACGACGCCGTCGTGCGGCTGTTCGAGGCGCAGGGGTGGGTGTGGCAGAACATCGACGTCCCCGACTACATGCACTTCGACACCGGCTACCCCTCCGAGCCCCCGCCGCCCGTGCGCCAGGAATCCTAGCCACGATCACCGTCTGGCCCGGCATCTGGTTTCGGTTCTCGGTACTTGGTGGGCAAACTACGAATCCCCTGTGACCTGCGGCTTTGGGACGACTCTGAGGAGCCGATCATTCGTTTCAGCACGGATTTTCATATGCGCCGAGGAGCGACCCCCTCGTTCGCCTCCGACGGATTGATTCAAGAGTCGATCTGAGATTGCCAGAATGGCCAGTTATCGCGGAGTCGGGCCACACCTTCGATCTCGGACCAGAGGAGCGAGTTGGGATGGGCGACGACCTGGGTGCCCTCGTGCCACAAGAGTTCGCCGCTTGCGCCTGGGGGCTTATAACCAGCCTCGACCAGAAGACCGAGTCGGAGCACCACTGTGACCGAGCGAAGCGCTGAGATTGTGAGGGGAACGTCTTCCGTTAGACCGCCACCAAGTTCAAAGCCGTGAGCAAGCGCGTTTCGCAGGCGCGCCACCGAGTAGGCCCAAGCGCGGAGATCGTCTCCAAGCAACCAACAGGCCGAGTCAGCCCCGATGGTTTCCGCGACAGAAATCAACTTCATCTCGAGCGTGGACTGGCGGTTCAGAAGAGTTTGCTTGATCGTGCGCCTGACATCGCTATTGATGCCCCCGTCTCGCAGCAACCGGAGTGCAGCCTCCTCCTTCTCCGTCAGTTCAGGGTCGGGAAGCCTCAGGCGGGCCAGGTGCTCCAAGCCGTTGCAGGCATCTACGAGACGAGTTGAGACGAACCCACCGTGCTCGTCAGGTGCGGCTGATGCGACAGCAGCCATCGCCATCTCGTTGAGTTCGAACCATCGCGCAAAGAAGGGCGCGAAGTCGATGTCGGAGGTGTCGAGAAACGGGTCTCGAGGTCGTCGGTCGTCACTGGCAGCCTCGACGTCTCGATTCGTGTACTCCGCTGAGCGGACCGACCCGTCGTCGAACGATCGCAGTGCCATCGAATGAGGCCTGACCGCCCGATCGTCGATGATCGCGTGGAACCGCGCCAGAACAAGTGCGATCTGGTCGGCCCGTTCGATCGACACTCCGTCTTCAATTGTGTAAGTAGCGACGGCCTTCGCGGCTCGCTCGGTGGGACCAAAAGTCGCGCTGTTGCCCACGAACAACCGCAAGGTCTCGCCCGTCCCGAGGGTTGCTTCGTACTCGACTGTTGCGTCGTTATCTTCGAGTGGGAAGGCGACGGGAGGTTGATGATGCTCATTGAGCCCTGTTGGCCCAACCCAGTTGATGAGGTTCGGTATCTCCAGTGAGAAGACATCGAAGGTGTCTGCCTCAACGACGTGGGTGCCCTTCAACAGTTCACCCCCGTTCCAGATCTCACTCGAGACGTCTCCAGATCCCAAGGTCAAGGTTCTGTAGGCACCGAGAAGAGTGAGGTTCCCGCGGGCGGTCCGCCCGTGCATTGTGAGCCCGCTGGAGTAGTCACGCTGCGTGACGCCGGTTCTTCCCGAGAGCGCGAGTTGCCACGGTGTTGCATCCTCGGAGTTCAGCCCTATCCATCCCGCCCACCGCTCCTCAGGTCTCCCTGCGATCCACCACTCGCCGATCACGCCCTCGAACCCCATGAACGAACGGTGCCATACGACCGAGTCAACGATCATCTATGTCTAGGTGACGCCTTGACTCAGCGATGAACTGCTGGAGGGTCGGCATCACGTCCTAGACCGAACCCTTGTAGGTCAGTTGAACGGGATCCAGGCCAGTCGAGCGAAATCATTCCGATGGCCGCACCGCTTCGAGCAAGGCATCTGCAATCTCGTCGAGAGTCATCGTCGAGGTGTTGAGTGCGTGAATGCCTGCCAGGAGCGGCGACCTTTGCGAGACCTCATCCTTCGTCACTCGGTGCCAGATCGGAAGTAGAAGGTTGTCGCCGGTGCCCATCTTCCGATCGAAGAGAGCGTCGAGTTCAGCCTGTGTCCACTGCTTCCGGAGGAAGTCGGGCGACACGATGACGATCCCAAACCGAGCATGCGCGATGCCCTTTTCTATCTCCTGGCGGATGCTCTGACCCACCTTGATCTTGATCTCGTCGAACCAGACTGTGAGCCCGCGTCCTTCCAGTTCTGTCTTCAGAGGCCTTGCAATGACTTCCTTGTCTTCGCTGGCGTGAGAGAGAAAGACGTCATCCGAAGCATCAACCCCGGCGGCTGCAGGCTTTCCTGCGGCGGACGGCAGCCACGGGCTGTCACCACCTGGGGGCCGGAACTGTTGGCCTGCCCCTGCGACGCGCCGTTCGATCTCCCTGTTGGCGCGCTGCTGGTCAGCGAGACGCTTCTTGTCTTGCGCCGCTTGCCCCCGAGTGATCTTCTCCTCGAGTCTCGCGACCTTGCCTTCTAAGTCCGCGCGCTTCTTCTCGGCAGCGAGTGCCGCAGTCTCGTGTCGTTCCGCCTCCGAGGACTTGCTCCTGATCGTCGCTGGGGACTTGGACCGTCGCGCGGCGGCACTCGCAGAGTTCGCCTTCTTGCGCCTATCCGCGACGGTGGACGACGCCTTCGCCACTTCCTTGCGTGCTCGAATGACCTCGTCACGCCAACGCCGAAGTTCCGAATCAGACGCCATGATCATGCTCCTTTGTGTTGACCTACGTGGGCGAGGGGGCACTCACCCCCTCGCCCACGACCTCAGATCTTCTGGGTGATGGTGCCGTTCGGATTCCGATTGACCGTGGCCTTCGTGACAAACCTTCCGGTCGAGGCGGATCGATACACGGTGCGGGAGTTGCCCGTACCGCTACCCACCCGCTCTGTCGTAGTGGTCCTGGGAGAGCGGTTCGCCGCCCTCTTGCTGACAAACCTTCCGCTCTTGGCGGACCGGTTGACTGACTTCGCCATCAGATGCCCCTCACATCTCGGGAAGGTTGTCGAGATTGTTCGCGCCGTAGCCGTCCGCCACCGTGGCGAGATAGCGCCGGTAGACGCCCTGGCGAACCACCACCTTCACCCACGTCCCGTTCACGGCGACGACAAACGTTCCCGCGCCGCTGTCGATGGAACGGATGATGTTGGTGCTGGTGTCGTACCAGTGGTCGGGCCAGCCGAGGCCGATGATGTCGCCGTCAGCGTCCTTGCGGCAGTGGGTCACGTAGTTCATTGGTTCTCCAATCGGGTCGTATCCCAAGAGGAGTTCGAGGAGGCGCGGTGCGCCCCAGGTGACTCGGGTAGCCTGACGGAAGTATCACCATCCGCAGGTGCCCTCTTGGGTCCTGCACTTCGGTCCAAGCCTTGCCGGGCTTGGACCGAAGTCTTCTTCTACGCCAGGTTCGTCTCCTCGTTCTCTTGCATTTTTGGCGTCGAACCTGACGCGGAAACCTTGGATTCCCCGACCTTGGCCCGGACGGGGAACGTCAGCAGTCCGTTCTCCATCGTCGGGACCGTGCGGTGCTTGCTCAGCAACTCAATGGCGTAGAACTTGAAAACCGAGGTGCCACGGACACTCACCCTTCCCTTGGAGCCCGCCTTGGGACGACGAACCATGTACCCGTTTCCCTCGTCCTCGGCCGGCGCAAGTCCCATCACCTCTCGATCACGGTCGAAAAAGAACTCGACCGTCCCCGGAGTCCCAAGCATCTCGTACGCCTTCCAAGTCATTGAGATGACTCCATCCGGAAGAACCGTGACCTCGGGGTCCTTGTTGACCGCCGAAGCGACCGACTTCTCGAATCGCTCGAATCCCATGGCTGCTACCTCCTCGCGTGATCGTCGACTAGGCGCATCATACCCTGCGCAGCGGACGTCAAGCCAACATCTCGCTCACATGATCCACATGTCGGCCCTCAAGGGTAGACCAAGCCACTCGAACGCTGTTCGCGCAAGGCTCCTGCCTCAGTGCGCAAACATATGCACACGCCAGAATCACATCTCAAAGGCCACGCTTAGAAGTAGGCGCAGACGCAACTGCCCCGGACACGGAGGATCATTGGTCAAACACGCGACCTGGACGACACCCGGGCGTGTTTCCGGAAACGAACCGACCCCGTGCCGAGACGTTCAATCAGCAGGCAGCAACTCTGCGAATCGCTCGAACAAGACGCTCTGGCGGTCGCCGAAGGCAGGGTTGCGCTTGGCGCAGCCGAACGCCTTGTCGACCATCTTGTCTAGATCGCGGTGCGCAGCGAGCAGATCCGCGTCCATGACGAACTCGGTGTAGTGCTCAGCCAGCGATCGTGAGGGGTGCAGGGCTCGCGCGCCCAGGACCTTCTTCCCAGCGCTGATGATCAGCGTGCGAGTCGCCTGGTCGACCTTCGGGGCCGGGAAGTTGTTCCAGACCAGCGTGTTGGAGAACCGCAGATCCGATTTCAGACGCCCGCCAACGGTTTGCTGCCAGGTCAGGAACATCTTGCTGCTGATGAGAGCGAAGACGAAGCCTTCGCTGTCGGGACAGACGTTGGCGGCGTTGCTTGTGATGACGTCAGGCCCGAAGCGCGCCGTAGGAAAGTAAGGCCGATTCTCTGAGACTGTCGAGGGCACGCACAGGTACGGCACCGTCGGTTGATTGCGGAACCAGAAGAGGTGCGGAGTCTCGGCGTGCGGCCAAGTGTCGGGGTTCGTTGACTCGAGCCGGGTCTTCCTGACTGCGGCGAGGCGCTCCCTCAGCACGGGGGACTTCGCGACGTCCGAAGGCACGAGATCGGTTAACCAAAGACACCAGCGCTCCGTGTCCTGAACCAGTTCCTTCGCGCCGACGAACTTACGGACGTACTTGGCGGCAACGGCATCGGCCATGACGTCTTCGTAGTCTGCTGGGTTGATCAGGAGATGGCCGCCATCGTTCGGCATCGAGCCGTACTCGATTGCAGGTAGCGACGGGGACAGCGGCGATGAGCGTCGCCGAGCGATGTGGTTGGGTCCGTCGACGGCGTAGGCGTTGACGGTGCGCTTGACCGGCACCTCGTGCGGTGCGGACTTCAGCGTCTCGTATGCGAACAAGCGCTGCTTCGCCTGGGCGTCTTTCGTGAACCCGATGATGACGACGTGGACGATGGCACGCTCCTTCGATGCGGAGTCGTTGGTCCACTGAAAGGAGCGGTGGGCGAATCGAATTCGCCAGCCTAGATCGGCCAGCCCGTCGAACAGCCGCGCGACCGGCTCGCCTTGGGTGATGGAGTTGGTCGCAACAAGTGCGAACTCACCGTCACGTTCCTTGAGGAACTGGGCAGCCTTGATGAACCAAGCCGTCACGAAGTCTAGGTGTCCGGCACTCTTGACTCCCCACACTTCGGCCAGTTGTTGTCCCTGCTCCTTGGATCGCTCCTTCCTTCCGAGGAATGGGGGGTTGCCGAACATGAAGATCCGAGGCCCCGGGGCGGGCAAGAGCAAGGCCCAGTCGGTCGTCAGAGCGTTGGCGTGGCGAATGCTGGCAGCGATCTCAATGGGCAACCGGTTGGGCGTGAACCCGAGGCGCTTCTGCATCTGGCGGTTGGCCTGATGGTCGATGAGGAACATCGCGGTTTCGGCAATCTTCGCGGGCCACCAGTTGATCTCAATGCCGTAGAACTGGTCCAGGCGCACGTGCAGCAGGTCGCTGGGATCCATCATCAGTTCGTTCTCGCGACCGGTTTTGGCGCGCAACTTGACGAGCAGGTCCAGTTCGAGAGCGCGCATCTCGCGGTACGCCACGATCAGGAAGTTGCCACATCCGCAGGCGGGGTCGACGTAACGCAAGTTTCGGAACTCGTTGTGAAGTGCTTCCAACTGCGGTTTGGTGTTGGCCGCGTCCAGTCGGGTCCGGAAGTCGTCCAGGAACATCGGGCCGATCGTCTTGAGGATGTTCGCCTCCGACGTGTAGTGCTCGCCGTCTGAGCCCCGGTCCTTCTTGGACTTCACCGTCTGAAACAAGGAACCGAACACGGCAGGGCTGATCCGCGACCAGTCGAACTGGCATGCCGCCAGGAGCGCGTCACGCATTGCCGTGTCGAACCACAGCATCTTGGTGCTGGCCATGTCGAAGAGAGCGCCGTTGACGTGCGGGAACTGCAGGAAGGCCTCGTCTGTGCGCTTGTCTCGCTTCTGTTCCGGGGTGTCCAGAACATGGAAGAGGGCAGTCAACTGCTGACCGAGGTCGGAGCCATCGGCCGCGGTCCGGTTCAGAACAAAGTCGTGAAACAGCCCCCGGGGCCAAAGGTCGGCGTCGTCCCCGAACATCAGGAACAGTAGGCGGGTCAGGAGGATCGAGGCCTCCATGGTGGAGAGGTCCTCGTCTTCCGGATCGATGACGTTGTCGGCGGGTGTGTCGTCGTCGCCGGTGAGTGCGGCATAGAGGTCCCCCATGAGTGCCGCCGCCTCTTTGGACGCCTCCGCCTGTTCCTCCGCGATCAGCGCGTCGCCTTCGCCGGTGAGGAAGAGCAGTGCCTCGACGTGTTCAGCGAGGTCGGCAGTAGCGAAAGTCGTGGTGCGAACCGGAGAGTTCCGCGACGCCGACAAGTCGGTGATCTGGATGCTGGTGAAGTCCGACGTCACGACCCATCGCGGCATCTGCTGCTTGGTGATCGTCCCACCAGTCAGGTAGGCCTTTGCTTGATTCTCGGCGTTGGACTCCGCGGCGCCCTTCGCCTTGATGATCTTCCCGTCGGTCTTCTGCTCGATGAGGTACTGGCCAGGCATGAAAACGTCGATGTAGCCCTGACCGCCTGTGTCCGACCGAAATGCCGGGTACTCGAAGGTCACGCCGTGCAGGTAGGAGTCCTCCACCCCGTAGCACCGCATCAGCGCTTTCCAGAAGTCGCTGGTGTGTTGCTTCTCGGTCTTGACGCTCTTGTAGTCCACGGCGAACTTCGCCAAACGGGCGCGGATCTCGTTGAGCGAGAGCCTCTTCGTGGTCGGCAAGGTGCGTCCTCAGGTTTGGCGATCGTCGACGGGCTTCACGATATGCCGTCGGACTGGCTGCCGAGGCGGATCGAACCCCCGTCAGTGGGTGCCGCGTTGCTTGGTGGTGTCGATCGCTCCGGAAAGGACCGCCCGCATCGCTTCTTGGTGAACGCCTCCCAACAGACGGTGCGCCAGAGCCATGTCTTCGAGTCGCATGATCGCCGCTCCTCGCAGCACGTTGCTTAACCGCTCCTGGGATGAGCCTGCGGTTCTCGCATACTCGGCTTGGCTCTCGTAGGCCTTCTTGATCCGCTGCTTGATGACGAAGGCGTACGCATGTTGGATCCGAGCAGCATCAGCCTGGGCGGCCGTGACACCTTCCGGCAACTCGTCGTCGTCGACCCACGGGAGGGGAAGGACCCGACCGAAGAGAGTTCGTGCGCCAGTGCACTCACGAGGCTCAAATCGCGGGTCACTCATGATGCGCGACGACCTACTTGCCCTGTTGGTGACCAATCTCTTTTTGGCATTTGATCTATTAGATCATGACCTACAAATCACGGCCGGGGGCAGCCGCATAGATTCGGCATGACTCAGAAAACACCCTCATTCCGGCCACAGACGAACCCCGAGACCAAGCTCGAGCCGAGCCACCGTCGAGGCCTCGACCCATACTTCGCCAGCGAGGAGCCTGGACAGAAGCCGGTGGTCGACCCCCGCCTCCGTAGCGACCGAGCGGACGCTTCTGTCCCCGATGACCTTCATCAGGTTCAGCACGATGATGCGCAGGTACTCAGCCACCGGGTCGGTGCAAGGAGCACCGGGCCAACCAGGACTAGTCGCGCGCGGGGCATCGCGGGTCGGCCGGGGCATGCCGTCAGCCTAAGCGAGATGTCGACCAACACCAGCCGTCGACAAGCCGCTGCACTCGAGGTACCGTCGACGCCTTCTGGGGATATCTATCCCCACTTGTTGGAGGAGGTCCGGGTCTTCATCATGGAGTATTCCCCGCGTCTTCCTGTCAACGAGTGGGAGCCCATCGCTGACTTCGTCCGCGATGCAGTCGCGTCTGCAGGGCCTTCCCGGGTCGACACCGCCAAGAACTGGATGTGGTCGGTGACGCGACTCGCTCACTACTGCCACTTCATCGCCTGCATCGACCTCACGTTCGAGACCGTCTTCCACGCCGATGTCATCGAGCGCTTCGTACAGCAGATGGAGACTCGGAGCCGTTCCACTAGGTCGACGACCCGCAGTTACCTGTTCCACATCTCTTCCAAGTTGGTCGGGTTCCAAGAGCAGTCGCTCCTCCGCAACGACATCGCACGCTGGGAAGCGGCCGATGCGTACACGATGGAGGAGGTACACCGCCTGCTGTTCGCACAGCGCACGCAGCGGACCGAGTACCGAGTGGTGACCTTCGGGGCCATCCTCGCCCTCGGGCTGGGCGCTGGGCTGACGTCCGGCGAGATGCTTCGCCTCGAGCAGCGAGATGTGCACCGCTACGGCTTCGACATCGAACTGCAGGTGCTCGGCGGAGAACGGCGGAACCCTCGGTCCGTGCCGATGGTCCGGTCGTGGGTCGACCTCCTCCAGCCTGCGCTCCGGCCGCTCAGCTCGAGCGGTCTGGTTGTGCTGCCGCGCCGCTCGAAGGACTCGGACTCGGCCAACGGCATCTCCAACTTCCTGGCCCGTAGCGCTGTGTTCGGCGACGTTCCCAACACCTGGCGGTTGCGTGCCACGTGGTTGGTCGCGCATCTGAACGCCGGGACCCCGCTCCCTGACCTCATGGAGGCGGCGGGTGTCGACTCGCTCGCCAAGTTCGAGCGCTTCATCCCACACCTCTCCCGACTCTCGACGTCGGAGCGGTCCGGCCACATGCAGTCGGTCGGAGGCACGCGATGAGCGCCTCGAACGAGTACCAGCAGCGCACTGCTGCTCTTGCCGGACGTGACATGTTCAGCCACGACCGCGTTCTCAGCGTCTCCGACTTCATCGACTCAACTGGTGCAGTCGCCCTTGTCGAGAAGTGGCGCTACGAGGATGGGTACAAGCCGTGCGGACCGAAGCAGCAGGTCTCGGACCATGCAGTCCTCGTCGTGTTCCAGTTGCTCGTCAGTGAGTACAACGCCTTCTCCATCAACGAAGCCGCGAAGGCAGTCATGGCGCGACTGTCGCCAGAGTCACTGCGCCATCTCGGACTGACCACAACCGCTAGCCTCCTCGGCTGGGAGCAGCGCTTTCGGCGCGCACTCGAGCGGGTGACCGACACGTTCGACCCGTACATCGGTCACAACCACCGCCGGCTCACCATCGCTGAGGCTGAGGCCGAGTACCAGCGACGCAAGGCGGACCCGCTCCATGCGGTCAAGCAGAAGCGCATCGACGAGTTCAGCGACTGCCTCACGTTTGGGCACCTGAACTGGGTGATTCCCCAAGATGTGCAGGCTCGGTACCGCGGAAACTTCACCATCGACGGGACGTCGTTGCCCGTCGTGACGAAGTGGAAGGGTCCTCAGCCGAAGAAGGACAGCGCTGCGGTCGACGTCAGCGCCGGTTGGTGGGGTCGACAAGGCAACCACCGGCACGACGGGATGGAGGCTCCAGAGGACGAAGGTGAGGGTCGCTCCGGCAAGGGCAAGTTCGGCTACGAGGCTGACCTCCTCATGTGGTCGACGAACGACCCGACCAAGGCAGCAGAGTTCCCGCTCGTCTGCCCGGTCGTCCGTCTCAAGCGCCCCGGACACAAGACCGGTGAACTAGCCCTGGACATGGTGCAGTCGATGGCACGCCACGGCTATCCCACCAAGACACTGATCTCCGACATGGCCATCGCTCCTGGCTCGAAGGTGGAGAAGCTCCAGGGACCCCTGTTCGAGATGAGTAGATCTCTGCATCCACATCGACAAGACCCACATCGGACGACGCAACAGCGGCCACGAGGGGCTCATCTGGGTCGATGGGAACCCCTACTGCGAGGCCATGCCAGGCGGACTCATCTCGGCCACGAAGGACCACCTCGAAGGACGCATCTCGCGGGACATGCTCTTCCGTCGCCTCGTCGAGCGAAAGCGGTACCTCGGCAAGGCGAACGGCAAGCCCAACGCCAATGGTGCCGTCCAGTACATCCACCCGACGGAACGAGGCCGCCACGTGTGCAACCCGGAGCGCAAGGGAGCCCAGAAGTTCTGCAAGCAGCGGACCGTGCTCGTCCCGAGGTCGAAACTCGACCTTAAGTATCGCCAGAAGTTCAGTTACCTCAGCGCCGAGTGGGCCCGACTGCACTACGCGGGACGGTCCAGCATCGAGGGGTTCAACGGACAACTCAAGAACCGCAAGAAGGCGGCAGCCGATGAACCTGCACGGGTGCCCGTCCGGGGATACGCGGTGAAGTACCTCGCGACCGCCATGGCGGTCATCACGACGAACACCGACATCGTCAAACGATTCGACGAGCGAACGGAAGAGACGCTGGCCGGAGAGGCCAAGGCACGGGCCAAGCGCCGCGAGGGTGCCTCGGCCGAGGTGTATCACGACCCGCAGTTCTGGATTGATCTCACGCTGGAGGAGGCGGGCCGAGACCTCCTGGAACCTGAGGAGGAAGAGGACGAGCAGGTCGAGGTCGAGTAATCGGCCTCCGGCCATGGCGGCCAGACCCGCTGCGGCAGTGCACCAAGACGGTGCTCTCCCAGCGGGTCTTTCGCGTTCTCGGCGACAGTCACCACCGGCTCGAGATCTCGCCGGTCGAGCGGGGAGATTCGTAGTTAGGGCTAACCAGATTCGTAGTTAACCCCTTGGTGGAGCTGAGGGGACTCGAACCCCTAACCCCCTGCTTGCAAAGCAGGTGCGCTACCAATTGCGCCACAGCCCCCTGAGGGAGGGATCAGACCGGATCGGTGGCCTGGGCCCAGGTGTCGACCGGTCGTCCACCGCGACGGGCCAGGGCCCACGCGATGCCGGTTGCCGCAAGCCCTACGGCGAGGATCTTCTTCATCAGACCTCCCGGTCGTCGGTGCTGCGGTGGTGGGCGTACCAGGACTTGAACCTGGGACCTCTTCCTTATCAGGGAAGCGCTCTAACCGAGCTGAGCTATACGCCCGCAACAGCGAGGAACGTTACCTCACCGACCCGACGGCGGACGAATCGGCCTGCCCGCCGCCGGAAGGCTCACTTGTCGCTGAAGGTCAGCGAGATGCCGCCCAGCAGCTGCGCCGAGAGGTTGTACAGGTGCGCGGCGATCGTGGCCATCATCGTCATGACGATGACGTTGATGGCCGACAGCAGCAGTGTCAGTCCGACCAAGCGGCCCAGACCGAGGTAGTCGGTGAGGTCGAAGGTGCCCTCGCCGTCGCTCAGGACGTTGACGATGCTGCCGTTGAGGGAGTCCCAGACCCCGGCGAGGTCCAGCACGACCCAGAAGATGACCACGCCGACGACCGCGACGATCATCAGCGCGACCGAGACGACGAACGCCAGGCGGGTGACCGACCACGGCTCGACGTGCACCAGACGCAGCCGGGCACGACGGCCGCTGGCCGCCTCGTCGACGGCCGACGGTGCGGCGGTGGATGCCCCGGAGGGTCCGCCGGACTCACGGACGGCCGGGATGACCGACGTGGTCTCTGCCGACTCGCGGGTGGTGCGGGCGTAGTCCCGCGCCGTCATCGGCGCCTCGGAGGGCTGGGATCCGGACTTGCCGCGGCTCGTGGCGCTGGGGGATGCGCTGGGAGAGGACTTCTTCGCCGTGCCGCCCGGCGTGGTCTTCTTCCCCGGTGTCGTGCTGCTCTTGCCGCTCGGGGTGGCGCCCTTGCCGGCCGAGGTGGGGCTCTTGCTCGCCGACGAGGCGGCGGCCGCCGAGCCGGTCGCTGCAGCCCCGGGGGCCTGGGCCGCGCCCGGTGTCTTCTTGCCCGACGAGTCCTTGGTGGGCGCGTCCTTGGCAGGGGGCTTGGTCGACGACTCCTCGGCGGAGGCGTCCTTGGGTGGCGGCTTCGCTCCCGAGGGCTTGGCGGTGGTGGGCCGCGACGCTGGTGCCGCGCCCGAGGAGGACGGCCGCGACGAGGGCTTGGCCGACGTCTTCGCGGCCGCTTCGTCCTTTCCGCCCTGCTTGCCCTGCTGGTTCGTGCGCGGGATCTTCTGGGTCGATGCCGGGTCCCCGGCGCCGGAGCCCGGAGCCTTCTGCGGATCGGTGCTGCTCACTCGCCCTGCCCCTCGTCGGTCGCGCTGTCAGCGATCGTGCCCTCGGTCGGTTCCTGCCCGTTCTCGTCCTGCCCGTTCTGGTCCTGCACTGCCTCGGCGTCGTCCACGGGCGCGACCTCGGTGTTGCGTGCGATCGTGACCACTCGGTCATCGCCCTTGAACTTCACGAAGCTCACCCCCATCGTGCCACGTCCCTTGGCAGGAACCCCGGCGACGAGGCTGCGGGTGACCTGACCGGAGGCCGTCACCGAGATGACGTCGTCGGTGTCCTTGAGCACCAGGCCGCCCACGAGCTCGCCCCGGGTCTCGGTGATCTGCATGGCCTTGATGCCCAGTCCGCCCCGTCCCTGCAGTCGGTACTGCTCGATCTCGGTCTTTTTGGCGTAGCCGCCGTTGGTCACCGTGAAGACGTAGAGCCGGTCCTCCTCGGCGACCTCCTCGGTCTCCACCTCGGTGTGCTCACGACGGATGACCGTCATCGACAGCAGGGCGTCCTCCTCGCGGAACTTCATGCCGGTGACGCCCGACGTGGCCCGGCCCATCGGACGCAGCTGGTCGTCGCTGGCCCGGAACCTGATGGCCTGCGCCTTCTTGGAGATCAGCAGCAGGTCGTCGTCAGCGGTCACGAGGTCCGCCCCGATGAGGGCGTCGTCCTCATCACGGAAGTTGATGGCGATGACGCCGGCCTGGCGCGGGCTGTTGTAGTCCGCCAGGCGGGTCTTCTTGACCAAGCCCTTCTTCGTGGCGAGGACGAGGTAGGGCGCCTGCTCGTAGTCGCGGACGGCCAGCACCTGCGCGATCTGCTCGTCGGGCTGGAAGCTCAGCAGGCCGGCGACGTGTCCGCCCTTGGCGTCGCGCCCTGCCTCGGGCAGCTGGTAGGCCTTGGTGCGGTAGACCCGGCCGGCCGTGGTGAAGAACAGGATCCAGTGGTGTGCCGTGGTCGGGAACAGGTGGTCGACGAAGTCGCCGTCGCGCAGCTGCGCGCCACGCACGCCCTTGCCGCCACGTCCCTGCACCCGGTAGAGGTCGGTGCGGGTGCGCTTGGCGTAGCCACCACGGGTGATCGTGACGACGACCTCCTCGTCGGGGATGAGGTCCTCCATCGACAGGTCACCATCGGCGGGGATGATCTGGGTCCGACGGTCGTCGGCGTACTTGTCGACGATCTCGGCCAGCTCGTCGGAGACGATCTGGCGCTGACGCTCCGGGCGAGCCAGGATGTCGCGGTAGTCGGCGATCTCCGTCTCGAGCTTGTCGAGCTCGTCCATGATCTTCTGGCGCTCGAGCGCCGCGAGCCGGCGCAGCTGCATCTCCAGGATGGCGTTGGCCTGCAGCTCGTCGATGCTGAGCAGGCTGATCAGGCCGCTGCGCGCCTCCTCCACGGTGGGGCTGCGGCGGATCAGCGCGATGACCTCGTCCAGGGCGTCGAGCGCCTTGGCCAGTCCGCGGTAGATGTGGGCCTTCTCCTCGGCCTTGCGCAGGCGGTACTCGGTGCGGCGCCGGATGACCTCGATCTGGTGAGTGATCCAGTTGGTGACGAAGGCGTCGAGCGTCAGGGTGCGGGGGACGTCGTCGACGAGCGCCAGCATGTTGGCGCTGAAGTTGGTCTGCAGCTCGGTGTGCTTGTAGAGGTTGTTGAGCACCACCCGGGCCACGGCGTCACGACGCAGCTCGATGACGATGCGCCGGCCGACGCGGGAGCTGGACTCATCACGCAGGTCCGAGATGCCCTGCATCCGACCGGTGTTGACCAGGTCGGCGATCTTCTTCATGAGGGTGTCGGGGTTGACCTGGTAGGGCAGCTCGGTGACGACGAGCTGGATGCGGCCCTTGGTGTCCTCCTCGATGCCCACCACCGCGCGCATCGGGATGGACCCGCGGCCGGTGCGGTACATGTCCCGGATGCCCTGCGTGCCGACGATCAAGCCGTGCATGGGGAAGTCGGGGCCCTTGATCCGGTCCATGAGGGCCTCGAGCAGCTCCTCCTTGCCCGCCTCGGGGTGGGCCAAGGACCACTGCACTCCGTCGGAGACCTCACGCAGGTTGTGCGGCGGGATGTTGGTGGCCATGCCGACGGCGATGCCGGCCGAGCCGTTGACCAGCAGGTTGGGGATCCGCGCCGGCAGGACGGTGGGCTCGGAGGACCGCCCGTCGTAGTTGGCCTTGAAGTCGACGGTCTCCTCGTCGATGTCGCGCACCATCTCCATCGCGATGGGCGCCAGGCGGCACTCGGTGTACCGCATGGCCGCGGCCGGGTCGTCGCCCGGCGAGCCGAAGTTGCCCTGTCCGGAGATCATCGGCGCGCGCATCACCCACGGCTGGGCCAGTCGGACGAGGGTGTCGTAGATGGCCGTGTCGCCGTGGGGGTGGTACTGACCCATGACGTCACCGATGATGCGGCTGCACTTGGAGAAGCCGCGGTCCGGGCGGTAGCCACCGTCGAACATCGCGTACAGGACACGCCGGTGCACCGGCTTGAGTCCGTCACGGACGTCGGGCAGCGCACGGGAGACGATCACGCTCATCGCGTAGTCGATGTAGGAGCGCTGCATCTCCTCCTGCAGCTCGACGGGCTCGACGCGGTCTCGCTCGATGGGGGTGTCAGTCATTCATTCATCCCTTGATGGTTGAGGCGCCGCGAGGTGCGTGCAGCGGCAAGGAGTGGGGGTACCCCCGCGAGCCCTGCGAGCAGGGGGCGGAGCGAAGCTGGGCCGGTCTTGCCCTGCGAGCGACTGGGGGTACCGCCCGCGAGCTCTGCGAGTGGGGGCGGACGCCGCCGGTGTGCGTGCATCGTGGTGTCCTAGATGTCGAGGAAGCGGACGTCTTTGGCGTTGCGTTGGATGAAGCTGCGGCGCTGCTCGACGTCCTCTCCCATGAGGGTCGTGAAGATCTCGTCGGCCATGGCGGCGTCGTCGAGGGTGACCTGACGCAGGACGCGGCCGTCCGGGTCCATCGTGGTCTCCCACAGCTCGGAGTCGTTCATCTCGCCCAGGCCCTTGTACCGCTGGATGGCGGCGTCCTTGGGCAGGCGGCGCCCGGCCTCCTCACCGGCCTTGAGCAGCACGTCGCGCTCGCGGTCGGTGTAGGCCAGCTCGTGTGGCGCGTTGCTCCACTTGATGCGGTACAGCGGCGGCTGGGCGAGGTAGACGTACCCGCCGTCGATGAGCGGCTTCATGAACCGGAACAGCAGCGTCAGCAGCAGCGTGGAGATGTGCTGGCCGTCGACGTCGGCGTCGGCCATCAGCACGATCTTGTGGTAGCGCAGCTTGGCGATGTCGAAGTCGTCGTGCACGCCCGTGCCGAGCGCGGAAATGATGGCCTGCACCTCGGCGTTCTGCAGGATCTTGTCCAGGCGCGCCTTCTCGACGTTGAGGATCTTGCCGCGCAGCGGGAGGATCGCCTGGGTGCGCGGGTCGCGGCCGCCCTTGGCCGAGCCGCCGGCGGAGTTGCCCTCGACGATGAAGACCTCGCACTCCTCGGGGCTGCGGCTGGAGCAGTCCGACAGCTTGCCGGGCAGTCCGCCGCTGCCGAGGAATCCCTTGCGGTTGCGCGCGAGGTCGCGAGCCTTGCGCGCGGCCATGCGGGCGCTGGCGGCATCGAGGCTCTTGCGGACGATGATCTTTCCCTCGGCCGGGTTGCGCTCGAACCATGCGGCCAGCTCGTCGTTCATCACCTGCTGCACGAAGCCCTTGGCCTCGGTGTTGCCGAGCTTGGTCTTGGTCTGGCCCTCGAACTGTGGCTCCTCGAGCTTGATCGAGATGATCGCCGTGAGGCCCTCGCGGATGTCGTCGCCGGTGAGGCGGTCCTCGCGCTTCTTGATCAGGTTCTGCGCCTCCCCGAAGCGGTTGACCGTGCTGGTCAGCGCGGCGCGGAAGCCTTCCTCGTGGGTGCCGCCCTCGTGCGTGTTGATGGCGTTGGCGAAGGTGTGGACCGACTCGCTGAAGCTCACGTTCCACTGCATCGCCAGCTCCAGGGCCAGGCCGTGGTCGGGGTCCTCGCGCTCCAGGGAGATGATCTCGGAGTGCAGCGGCGACTTGGAGGCGCCGGTGTTGATGTGCTTGACGTAGTCGACCAGGCCGTCGTCGAAGCGGAACGTCGCGCCGCGCTCGACCTCGTCGACCCCGTCGGCGTCGTCGATGCCGAGATCTCGGTCGTCGCGGATGGAGATCTGCAGGCCCTTGTTGAGGAAGGCCATCTCACGGAAGCGTCCCTTGAGGGTCTCGAAGGAGTAGTCCGTGGTCTCGAAGATGTCGTCGCTAGCGTAGAACGTGGTGGTGGTGCCACTCTCGTCGGTGGCCTCGTGCTGCTCCAGCGGTCCGTCGGGTGCGCCGTAGGTGAAGCTCTGTGTCCAGCGGAATCCGTCGCGCCGGACCTCGACGAACAACCTGGAGCTGAGGGCGTTGACCACCGAGACGCCGACGCCGTGCAGGCCTCCGGAGACCTTGTAGCCGCCGCCACCGAACTTGCCGCCCGCGTGCAGCGAGGTGAGCACGAGCGTGACCGCCGGGATCTTCTCGATCGGGTGCTCATCGACGGGGATGCCGCGACCGTCGTCGACGACCCGCACACCGCCGTCGGGCTGCAGCGTGACGTCGATGCTCGTGGCGTGTCCGGCCATCGCCTCGTCGACGGAGTTGTCGACGACCTCCTGGACCATGTGGTGCAGGCCGCGCTCGCCGGTGGAGCCGATGTACATGCCCGGGCGCTTGCGCACCGCGTCCAGGCCCTCGAGGACCTGGATGTTGCTGGCGTCGTAGCCTCCCTCCATCCGTCCGTCGATCTGGGTGTGGTCGGCATCCGAGGCTGGGGTCACCCGATCAGTGTACGGGCAACCTCGTACGTCTCAGCGACCGACCGGTCATGTCAGCCGCTCGGAATCTGCGCTGGAGTGCCGCTGAGCGACCCAGGAGTCCGCCTCGGAGCCGTCGGAACACCCACCTCCGAGTCCCCGGACGTCTGACCGGTGTCAACAGGGCTCAGATCGGCGCAGGTCGCCAAGACCCGTCCGGCCAGCTGCACCCGACCCCGGTGGGAGGTGATCTTGCCCCGGTCCGGCATCGTTTGAGGAGTGGAAGACGTGCAGGAGGTGACCCCTTCGCCGGTACCGACGCGGTCGGGACCGGCCATCGTGCGCGCCGTGGTGCTCACGCTCTCGCTCCTCGTGCTCGGCTGGTTGGCCTGGTTCGTGCTGCGGACGGCCGAGGGCCAGCGGCTCGATGAATCCTCCATGGTCTCGGTCGTGGCAGGTCGCGAGACGCAGCTGACCGTGCTGAGCCTGCTGGGGTACGTCTCCATCAGCGCCATCGTGGTCGTCGCGCTCGTGTGCGTCGGACTGGCCCTGGCGCGCGGTCAGGTGGCCCTCGCCGTGGCCGCACTCGCGGTGCTGGCCGGCGCCAACATCACGACGCAGGTGCTCAAGCACGGTCTGCTGGAGCGCATCGACGGCGTGGTCGTCGCGCCCAACAGCTTCCCGAGCGGCCACACCACCGTCGTGGTCGCCGGCGTCGGCGCGCTCCTCATCGCCGCTCCGCGGGTGCTGAGGCCCCTGGTCGTCCTGGGCGGGAGCTTCGCCGTGACGCTCACCGGCGCCTCCACCGTCGTCGCCGGGTGGCACCGCCCGTCCGACGTCGTCGGATCCGTCCTGATCGCCCTCGCGTGGACCGCTGCGGCGGCCCTCGTGCTGGGCGGCCCCACCGATCGGGCCCGCGCCGCGTGGATCAGTGCACCACTCGGCGCCGTGGCAGCCGGGGTGGCCCTCGTCGTCATCGGGGTCCGCCCCTCCTACGGATGGAGCGGCTTCGGCGAGGCGGCGATCGTCCTGGGTGGCGTCGCACTGTCCGCCGCCCTCGGCGTCGCCCTCATGCAGCGCACCGTTCCGGCCCACTGACCCGGCGATCAGCCGTAGGTGTCGCGCGGTCCGCGGGCACCACGGATGGACCGGCTGCCCCGCTTCCACGACGGCGCTTGAGGCCCGATGACCTCGATGCGCAGCACGGACCCGTGTCCGAGCTCGTCGTTGAGGCGCGCGACCAGCCGGGCGGCGAGGAGCTTGAGCTGGGTCGCCCAGGCGGTGGAGTCCGCCTTGACCTGCAGGATGCCGTCGGAGAAGGCCACCACCTCGCTGTGCTGGGCGATCTCCGGACCGACGATGCCCGCCCAGTCACTGAAGACGCGTTGGGAGGCGAGTCGCGAGTCCCACCCCTGCGCGCGCACCACCTCACCCAGCAGGTCCGAGACGGTGCTCGGGTCCTCCTTGGAGGTGCGTCGCGGTGACTGGGCGCGGGGTCGGTGCGGGCGCCGGCGGGCCGCCGGGCCGTTCCGGTAGGAGTCGGCGATCTGCCGCGCGAGCGACAGCGGATCGTCCGGAGCTGCCTCCTTGGCCGGAGGGTCGGAGGGCTCCTCGGGTGGATCGGGCGGGACGTCACTCATCGACGGTGACCGCTCCGGACTCCACGGTGAAGCGCGTGCCCCGCAGGCTCGCCGGGACGTCGTCGGCCACGGCCGCGGTGACCAGCACCTGCTCGGCCGTGGCCACCAGCGCCGCGAGCTGCTCGCGCCGGCCCTCGTCGAGCTCGGCGAAGACGTCGTCGAGGATCAGCACGGGGTCGTCGTCGTCGTCCGCGCGCAAGACGGTGAAGGAGGCCAGGCGCAGGGCGAGGGCCAGGGACCACGACTCCCCGTGGCTGGCGTAGCCCTTGGCCGGGAGCGCCCCGATGGCGAGGTGCACGTCGTCGCGGTGCGGGCCCACGAGGCTGATGCCCCGGTCACGCTCGTCACGGTGTCGATCCTCCAGACCCGCACGCAGGGCCTCCACCACGGCGGGCACGTCGTGGCCGTCCAGAGGTGCCGAGGATCGGTAGGACGTCGTGACCTCTCGCCGGTCGGGAGCGGCACCCGCCGCCACGGTGAGGTAGGACTCGGTGAGGTGGGGAGCCAGATCCTCCAGCAGTGACAGGCGGGCAGCGACCAGCTCGCCGCCCAGCGTGACCAGCTTGTCGTCCCAGATGTCCAGAGTAGACATATCGACTTGTCGACCTCCCCGCGATGACTTGAGCAACGTGTTGCGCTGCTTGAGGACCCGGTCGTAGTCCGCCTTGACGCCGGCCAGACGTGGGCTGCGCAGCACCAGCAACCCGTCCATGAAGCGCCGTCGGTCCGACGGGTCACCCTTGACGAGGGCGAGGTCCTCCGGCGAGAACATGACGGTGCGCAGGATGCCGACCACGTCCCGCACGCGGGGGAGGGCGGCTCGGTTGACCCGAGCCCGGTTGGCGCGCCCGGGGGTGATCTCCAGCTCGAGCAGGGCGGTGCGGTCGCCACGCACCACCTCGGCACGGATCACCGCACGCTCGACGGGGCCGTCCTCACCGGAGCGGACCAGCGGTGCATCACCGGCGACACGGTGCGAGTCCAGCCGGGAAAGGTAGTCGACCGCCTCGACGAGGTTCGTCTTGCCCTGCCCGTTGGCTCCGATGAAGGACGTGGCGCCGGGCGCCAGCGTCAGCTCGACCTCGGGGTAGGACCGGAAGTCGTGCAGGGCCAGGCGCGCGAGGTGCATGGGTGAGCGGCCTAGGCGTCCTTCGGGTCGTGGCCCGACTCCTTGGCGGCCTGTACCGCGTGGCCACCGAACTGCTGGCGCATGGCCGCGACCGCCTGCATCGAGGGACTCTCGTCCTGCCGCGACACGAAGCGGGCGAACAGCGACGCCGCGATCGTCGGCGCAGGGACCGCGTGGTCGATGGCCGCCTCGACGGTCCAGCGTCCCTCGCCGGAGTCCTCGGCGTAGCCGCGGACCTGGGAGAGACTGGGATCGTCCTGCAGGGCCTTGACCAGCAGGTCCAGCAGCCACGAGCGCACGACCGTGCCCTCGCGCCAGGAGTCGAAGACCTCGGTGACGTTCTCGACCAGCCCGGCTGTCTCCAGCAGCTCATAGCCCTCGGCGTAGGCCTGCATCATGGCGTACTCGATGCCGTTGTGGACCATCTTGGAGAAGTGGCCCGCGCCGACGCGGCCGGCGTGCACGAAACCGGACTCGCCCTCTGGCCGCAACGCGTCAAAGGCGGGCTGGACCTTGGCGATGTCGTCCTTCGAGCCACCGGCCATGAGGGCGTAGCCGTTCTCCAGGCCCCAGACGCCCCCGCTGACGCCGCAGTCGACGTATCCGATGCCCTGCTGCGCGGCGAGCTCGGCGTGCTTCTCATCATCGGTCCAGCGAGAGTTCCCACCGTCGACGATGACGTCGCCCTCGTCGAGCAGGTCGACCAGCTCGGTGACGGTGTCACGCGTGATCTCACCGGAGGGCACCATCACCCAGACGACCTTGGGCGACTCCAGCGCGTCGACGAGCTCGGCCAGCGACCCGACGTCGCTCACGTCGGGATTGCGGTCGTAGCCCGTGACCGTGACGCCGTGCTTGCGCATCCGCGTGCGCATGTTGCCGCCCATCTTTCCCAGGCCGACGAGTCCGAGGTGCATGGTGTCTCCCACCGTTGGAGTAGCTCAGTTCTGCAGGCGGACCGGCATGATCAGGTAGCGGAAGGCGCCATCTGGGTCGCTGCCGATCTCGCGGACGCCCGACAGGGCGGCCGGCTTCGTGTGCTGCGTGAAGGACAGGTGCACGACCGGCTCCGCCATGACGCCCAGGCCCTCGAGGAGATAGCTGGGGTTGAACCCGATCGAGATGTCGTTGCCGTCGATCGACGCCTCGATGGACTCCGACGCCTGGGCCTCGTCGCCGCTGCCGGCCTCCAGCAGCAGGTGGCCGTCGGAGAACGTGAGGCGGACCGGGGTGTTGCGCTCGGCCACGAGCGCCACACGCTTGACGGCATCGACGAACTGGGGCGTCGAGACGTAGGCGACCGTCTCGGCCTGGGCCTGGAACAGCTGGCGGACCCGTGGGAAGTCGCCCTCCAGCAGGCGGGTGGTGGTCCGGCGGGTGCCGTTGCCGACCACGCCCTCGAAGCCGATGAGCCCGTCACCGGCGTCGCCGGTGGAGACGGCGATCGTGACGTCGCTGCCCGAGACGAGCGAGCGGGCCGTCTCGCCCAGCACCTTGGCCGGGACCAGCGCGTTCGCGGAGGCGTCGCCGGTCTCGGGGAACCAGGTGAGCTCACGCAGGCTGGCACGGAAGCGGTCGGTGGCCATCAGGGAGATGGTGGAGCCCTCGAGCTCCAGACGGACGCCGGTGAGCAGGGGCAACATCTCATCGCGCCCCGCGGCGGCGCTGGCCTGGGCAACGGCGGTGGCGAACTCGTCGGCCTTGATGGTTCCCGATGCCGAGGGCATCTGCGGCAGCTGCGGGTACTCCTCCACCGGCATGGTCTGCAGGCTGAAGCGGGAGTTGCCGCACGTGACCTGGACCTTGGTGCCCTCCAGCACGACGTCGATGGGCTTGGCCGGGAGCGACTTCACGATCTCGGCCAGCAGGCGGCCCGAGACCAGGGCACGACCGTCGTCGGAGACCTCGGCCGGCAGCGTGGCGCGGGTGGACGTCTCGTAGTCGAAGCCGGAGAGCGTGAGGCCGTTGCCGGAGGTCTCGACGAGCAGACCGGCCAGGACGGGCACGCTGGGCCGGTTGGGCAGGCTGCGCGCGGTCCACGCGACGGCGTCCGCGAAGGTGTCGCGGTCGATGCGGAATCTCACGTAGGGGCCTCTCGGGAGGATGGACGTCGTGGTGAATCCTGCCACGGGTCAGCGTCCGGCAGGTAGGCCGGGACGACTCCGGTGCCGGGCGTCCACAGGGCAGGCTCGCAGGATACTTCGACGGTCTGGGTGACATGTAGTTCTGTCGTCGTAGTCGTAGCCTCTGTGGACACGGTGGACAACGGGTGTCCTTGCAGGTCAGCGGGTGCGTGGCACCGTGGATGGCCTGTGGTTCCCGCGGTGGAGACGCGCACGGTGCCTGTTGACGGCCGTCCTGGGTTCACATCCCGTTCACACACGGGGCCGGTGGTGTCCACGAGACCAGTGGGGTTACCCACAGCGCCGTCCCCAGCTGTGCACGAGCGCACACGGTCGCCGACGAGCCCCACGGTGAGGGTCCTCGGCGACCGTGCGGCCACGCTCAGGACTGGCGAGCCTGCTGCTTGATGCGGTTGGTCAGCTCGGTGACCTGGTTGAAGACCGCGTGCTTCTCGGCCATCAGCTTTCGGATCTTTCGCTCGGCGTGCATCACGGTGGTGTGGTCGCGACCACCGAAGGCCTTGCCGATCTGCGGCAACGACATGGCGGTGAGCTCGCGGCACAGGTACATGGCGATCTGCCGGGCGAGCACGAGGTCGCGCGAGCGGTTCGTGCCGCACAGCTCGTCGATGGAGAACTCGGAGTAGGTGGCGGTCTGGGCCATGATCATGCCGACGGTGATGTCGGGCTCCTCGCCCTCGGCGACGAGGTCCTTGAGCACGATCTGGGCAAGCTGCAGGTCGACCGTGGTTCCCTGCAGGTTGGCGAAGGCTGTGGCCCGGATGAGCGCGCCCTCGAGCTCACGGATGTTCGTCTGCACCTTGCTCGCGATGAACTCCAGCACGTCGGCCGGGGCGGTGAGCTTCTCCAGCGCTGCCTTCTTGCGCAGGATCGCGATGCGGGTCTCGAGGTCCGGCGGGAGCATCTCGGTCTGCAGACCCCACTCGAACCGGTTGCGCAGCCGCTCCTCGAGCGTGCGCAGGTTCTTGGGCGGGCGGTCCGAGGTCATGACGATCTGCTTGTTCTCGTTGTGCAGCGCGTTGAACGTGTGGAAGAACTCCGTCTGGGTCGATTCCTTGTTCTCCAGGAACTGGATGTCGTCGACGAGCAGGACGTCGATCTCGCGGTACTTCTGGCGCAGCTGCGAGGTGCGGTTCTCGCTGATCGCGTTGATGACGTCGTTGGTGAACTCCTCGCTGTTCACGTAGCGCACGCGCGAGGAGGGATAGAGGTTCAGCACGTAGTGGCCGATGGCGTGCAGGAGGTGGGTCTTGCCCAGGCCGGAGTCGCCGTGGATGACCAAGGGGTTGTAGGCCTTGCCCGGTGCCTCGGCCGTGGCGACGGCGGCGGCGTGCGCGAAGCGGTTGGAGGACCCGATGACGAAGTTCTCGAAGAGGTAGCGCGGGTTGAGCCTTGCCTCGACGACGTTCGTGCGCCGCGGCCGGGCGGCCGGGGCCTGGGCCCAGGAGGGCACGAAGTCGTCGACGTCCACCACGTCGTCGACCTCCTCCAGTGGATCCGGCCGCTCGGGATGATGTGCGGGGGACTCTCTCGATTTGTCGACTTGTATATCTGTCGACTCAATAGGCTCGTCGTCGAGCTCTTGCTCGTCGGGGCCGTGCGGCGGCGCCTGCTCGGCCCGCGGCTCGTCGATCGTGACGATGAGCCGGATCTGCTGGCCGACCCGACCGCTCAGGGCGTGCTCGAGGGCCGGGCGGACCCGGGTCTCGAGCTGGGCACGGGTGAGGTCGTCGGCCACGCCCACGATGAAGATCCCGTCGTGCAGGCTGATGGGCTGGGCACTGAAGACCCAGACGCGCGCACCCTGGGAGAGAGTGTCGACCGCTTCGGTCCAGAGGGCCTGGAGATCGGGCGTCGCCTGGCCGTGGACGTCGCTCATCGGCTCTCCCTGGGTTCGCTGGGTTCCACATCTTTGTCCACATGATGTGCATCCATCGACAGGTTGAGACGGACATTGTGGAAAAACTGGATGAGGCGCGACGCTAGCAGCGTCGAGAGGACCGAATCAAGCAGCTCACGAACATTGCCGGCGGGGTCCGGCGTGTCGGTTGGACCCACCGGTCACGATCGCGTAGAGAGGTCGGTTTGACCCCCGCGGGCCCGGCCCGTACCGTGGTCAAGTCGTGCTGCACGACCTTCTCCGCATGCCTGTGACACTGCCGCAGGCGTCCGGTGTCGGTCGTGCCCGACGCCGAGAACTCCGCACGGAGCCCCTGCCCGTGCCCCACGTGAGGAACCACCACAGTGAGCAAGCGGACTTTCCAGCCCAACAACCGCCGCCGCAGCAAGAAGCACGGCTTCCGTCTTCGGATGCGCACGCGGGCCGGCCGTTCCATCCTCGCCTCGCGTCGGCGCAAGGGCCGCGCGAAGCTGTCCGCCTGAGCCGTTGCTCGAGCGCGCGCACCGCATGCGCGACGGGCAGGACTTCCGCGCCGCGATCCGTCGTGGTCGCAAGGGGTCCGCGCCCACGCTCGTGGTCCACGTGGGTCCCGGAACCGACGGAGTGACCTCCGTCGGTTTCGTCGTGTCGAAGGCCGTGGGCCCTGCGGTCACGCGCAACCGCGTCAAGCGGCGCCTGCGCCACGTGATGCGTGAGCACCTGGATGATGTTCCCTCGGGTTCTGGCGTGGTCGTGCGGGCGCTGCCCGTGGCGGCCGCGGCCGACTCGGCCCTGCTCACCGAGCACCTCGAGCTCGCCCTGGGTCGGGCGGTCCGGCGGTGAAGCACGTTCTCATTGCCCTCCTGCGGGGCTATCGCTTCGCGATCAGTCCGATGTACGGGCAGGTGTGCCGTTACCACCCTTCGTGCTCCGCGTACGCTCTGGAGTCGGTGCAGACGCACGGGTCGGTCCGCGGCAGCTGGCTGGCGGCGCGGCGGCTGGGCCGATGCCACCCCTGGTCCGCCGGCGGGTACGACCCGGTGCCGCCGCGCACCCCACGCACGGTTCGTCGCGATGAGGCGGACCTCGAGACCATTCCTCTCACAGGAGACGCATGATCGACTTCTTCAGCTCCATCGGCTCGCTCATCATGCAGCCCCTCTACTACGCGGTGTCGGGCATCCTGATCGTGTGGCACGAAGCCTTCTCCCTCGTGCTGGATCCCAGCTCGGGGTGGGCATGGGCCCTGTCGATCGTCTTCCTCACCGTCACGATTCGTGCGTTGCTCATCCCGCTGTTCGTCAAGCAGATCAAGAGCCAGCGCAACATGCAGCTGCTCCAGCCGCAGATCCGTGAGCTGCAGAAGAAGTACGGTCACGATCGTGAGCGGATGACCCAGGAGCAGATGAAGCTCTGGAAGGAGACGGGGACCAACCCGTTCGCCTCCTGCCTGCCGCTGCTGTTGCAGATGCCGATCTTCTTCTCGCTGTACCGGGTGCTCCAGCAGGCTGCGGCCGAGGGTCGCGACGGCGCGAAGGGCTTCCTGAACGGCGACCAGGCTGCGAACCTGCAGGATGCGATGCTGCTCGGCGGGCGGATCGCCGACACGTTCCTGAGCGCGTCGGAGGTCGAGACACGCATCATCACCATGGTGCTCGTCGTGATCATGTGCGCCACGCAGTTCCTCACGCAGCGCCAGCTGATGGCCAAGAACATGCCCAAGGAGTCGCTCGAGGGGCCGTTCGCGCAGCAGCAGAAGATTCTCCTCTACGTGCTGCCCTTCGCCTTCGCCTTCGGTGGCGTGTTCTTCCCGCTCGGCGTCCTCATCTACTGGACGACCACCAACTTCTGGACGATGGGTCAGCAGTTCTACGTGATCCGCAACAACCCGGTCCCCGGCACCCCGGCCTTCAAGGCCAAGCAGGAGCGTGACGTCAAGAAGGGCAAGGTCGTGATCGAGGACCCCGCCACGGCGACGCCTCCGGACAAGCCGGCACCGCAGCGCAACCAGCAGCCCAAGATGACCCGGGAGCAGCGTCGCAGAGCGGCCGCCCGCGAGCGAGAGACCAACCAGGGTGGCAAGAAGCCCGGTGGCCAGCAGTCCAAGGACGACGGTGGACGCAGGCCCAACCCCAACGGCAAGAAGAACGGAAGGAACCGCTCGTGACGGATGCGCAGAGGCTTGAGGCCGAGGGAGACGTCGCGGCGGACTTCCTGGAGGAGCTGCTGGACATCGCCGATCTCGACGGCGACATCGACATGGACGTTGACGGTGACCGTGCTGCGGTCTCCATCGTGGGTGGCAACCTGGAGCACCTCGTGGGTGCCGATGGTGTGGTGCTGGAGGCCCTGCAAGAGCTCACCCGCCTCGCCGTCTATCGCGAGGTGGGGGACCGTAGCCGGTTGATGCTGGACATCGGTGGTCATCGGGAGCGTCGACGGGTCGAGCTCGTCGAGGTGGCACGCGTCGCCATCGAGCAGGTCACCGAGGGTGCCCCGTCCGTCGCTCTGGAGCCGATGTCGCCGTTCGAGCGCAAGGTGGTGCACGACGCCGTCGCCGAGGCTGGTCTCACGAGTGAGTCCGAGGGCGTCGATCGCCAGCGGCACGTGGTTGTCCTGCCTGCGTCCTGACGTGGACGTTTCACGTGAAACTCCCCCGGCGGTAGCCGTCGAGGTGTTCGGTGACCGGTTGCCACTGATCGAGCACTATGCCGAGATCCTCGCCACCGATGGCGTCGAGCGGGGCATGATCGGTCCTCGGGAGGTCCCGCGGTTGTGGGATCGCCACCTCATCAACTGCGCAGTGGTGCTCCCCCGAGTTCCCGTGGGATCGACGGTCGCCGATGTGGGCGCGGGCGCCGGACTGCCTGGTCTGGTCTGGGCCCTGGCCCGACCCGACCTCCACGTCACGCTCATCGAGCCACTGTTGAGACGGACCACCTTCCTGGAGGAGGTGTCCGTGCAGCTGGGCATGTCCAACGTCGAGGTGCTGCGTGCCCGGGCGGAGGAGGTGCAGGAGTCCTACGCCGTCGTGACGGCGCGTGCTGTGGCATCCCTGGAGAAGCTGGCTCGCTGGTGCCTTCCCCTGGTGGAACCCGGTGGAGTTCTGCTCGCCCTGAAGGGTCGTTCCGCCCAGGACGAGCTCGAGGACGCCCGTCGTGCACTGGGTCGGCTCGGCGCCACGAACGCCGTGGTGCGCACCTACGGCGACGTCGAGGTACCGACGACGGTCGTGGAGGTGTCCCGGTGAGCGAGTCGATCGCACCCGTCGTGCCTGATCGTGACACCGCTGTGGGCTGGCCGATCCTCACGGCGCCGACCACCGAGCCCGTGGGGTGGATCAGCGTTTCACGGGAAACATCAACGCGCCGTTCTTCGCCTCATGTTTCCCGTGAAACGATGGAGCCGACATGAACTCCACCCCACCCCCGGCCTCCCGGTTCGCGGCGACGTCGCCCGGCCCTGACGTCTCGACGCCACTGGCCTCCGAAGCGCGCGAGCACGTGGAGCTGGCACACCGGGTCGAGGCCACGCCTCGACTGGATCGCCCCGCGAGCACACGGATCTTCGTGGTGGCGAACCAGAAGGGCGGCGTGGGCAAGACGACGACCACGGTGAACGTGGCGGCGGCGTTGTCGGCCAAGGGGCTGCGTGTGCTCGTGGTGGATCTCGATCCGCAGGGCAACACCTCGACCGCTCTGGCCATCGAGCACACCGAGGGGACCCCCGGCGTCTATGAGGCCCTGGTGGAGGGAGCCGACATGGACGAGCTCGTGCGCCCGTGCCCGGACCTGCCCGGGCTGACCGTGCTGCCGGCCAGCATCGATCTGGCGGGCGCGGAGATCGAGCTGGTCTCGATGGTGGCCCGCGAGACCCGCTTGGACAAGGCACTGCAGGGCTATCTCGCCGAGTGCGAGGAGGCCGGTGATCGGATCGACTACGTGCTCATCGACTGCCCACCCTCGCTGGGCCTGCTGACCATCAACGCGATGGTGGCCGGCCGGGAGGTGTTGATCCCCATCCAGTGCGAGTACTACGCACTGGAGGGTCTAGGACAGCTCGTCCGCAACATCGACCTCGTCCGATCCCACCTGAATCCGCGCCTGGACATCACCACCATCTTGCTGACGATGTACGACGCCAGGACGCGGCTCTCCGCGGGTGTGGCCGACGAGGTGCGCAACCACTTCGGTGACAAGGTGCTCAAGACCGCCATCCCCAGGTCGGTGCGCATCTCCGAGGCCCCGAGCTACCAGCAGAGCGTCCTCACCTACGACCCGAGCTCCTCGGGCTCCCTGTCCTACCTCGAGGCGGCGCGCGAGATCAGCGAGGCCGCCGTCAGCCGAAAGCCCACTCCGTCCGAAAGGGAAGTCTGATGGCAGCACGACGTGGTCTTGGTCGGGGCCTGGAGTCCCTCATCCCCTCGACGCCCGCGGAGGCGCAGGAGTCCGGTCTGAAGGAGGTGGCCGGGGCGTCGTTCGCCGAGATCCCGGTGGGATCCATCCGCCCGAACCCGCGGCAGCCACGCAGCGCGTTCGACGAGCAGGCCATGGCCGAGCTCGTGCACTCCATCGGCGAGGTCGGGCTGCTGCAGCCGATCGTGGTGCGCAGCGTTGGCGAGGAGTCAGGCGTCGCCACGTACGAGCTCATCATGGGGGAGCGCCGCTGGCGGGCCACCCAGAAGGCCGGCCTGGACACCATCGGGGCCATCGTCCGTGAGACCAGCGACGACGACCTCCTGCGCGACGCCTTGCTGGAGAACCTGCACCGCTCCCAGCTGAACCCGCTGGAGGAGGCGGCTGCCTACCAGCAGCTGCTGGACGACTTCGGGTGCACGCAGGAGGAGCTGGCCGATCGCATCGGACGTTCCCGTCCCCAGGTCACCAACACGCTCCGGCTGATGAAGCTCCCGCCCGCGGTGCAGCGCCGAGTGGCGGCGGGGGTGCTCTCGGCGGGTCACGCCCGGGCGTTGCTGTCGGTGGCGAACCAGGAGGTGCAGGACCGCCTCGCCACGCGCGTCGTGGCGGAGGGCATCTCGGTCCGCGCGCTGGAGGAGATCGTGAAGTTCGGGGGGGAGCAGGACGAGCCCCGCTCGCGCTCTCGGCCTCCCGGCCGCACGATGACGGCGCCGCGTCTGAACGACCTCGCCGACCGACTCTCCGAGCGGTTCGACACCAGGGTCAAGGTCGATCTCGGCAAGGCCAAGGGCAAGATCACCGTGGAGTTCGCCACCATCGACGACCTCGAGCGCATCGTCGCCATGATGGATCCAAAGCCATCAAGCGATTAGTCGGTAAATCGCTAAGTCGATAAAGCCATGAACGCATCGCCGCGCGATTCGCACGGCGATGCAGATGCAGAAGAGCCCCGGCCGATGCGGCCGGGGCTCTTGTGCTGCGACCTTGTTGGCCGCGCCGTTTCAGGCGTACTCGGACAGCTCGCCGAGGATCGCGGACTTCGGGCGAACACCCACGATGGACTTCACGACCTCACCCTTGTAGTAGAGGTTGATCGTCGGGAGGCCGGTGACGCGGTACTTGGCGGGCGTGACCGGGTTGGCGTCGGCATCCATCTTCACGACGGTGAGAGCCTCGCCCTTCTCGTCGGCGATCTCCTGCAGGATGGGCGCCAGCTGGCGGCATGGGCCGCACCAGCTGGCCCAGAAGTCGACCAGCACGGGACCGTCGGCCTGCAGGACGGTCTCGTCGAAGTCGGCGTCGGTGACGGCTGCGATCTCTGCCATGGGTTCTCCTCGATGTCTCAGCGGATGGGTGCTACTCGGTCAGGGCCTCAGCCGGGGCGGGTGCCCCGGCTGCGTCGAACGAGGCGAGGTACCGCTCGGCGTCCAGCGAGGCCGAGCAGCCAGTGCCGGCCGCGGTGATCGCCTGGCGGTAGGTGTGGTCGACGAGGTCACCGGCGGCGAAGACGCCCGGGACGCTGGTCTCGGTGCTTCCCGGACGCACGAGGACGTAGCCCTCGTCGTCGAGCTCGACCTGCCCCTTGAGCAGCTCCGAGCGTGGGTCGTGGCCGATCGCGATGAACAGGCCGGTGGCGTCCATGCGTCGGGTGTCGCCAGTGACCGTGTCGCGCAGCGTGAGGCCCTCGAGCTTGTCGGTGCCGTGGATCTCGGCGACCTCGGAGTTCCAGGCGAACTCGATCTTCTCGTTGGCGAAGGCGCGGTCCTGCATGATCTTGGACGCGCGGAGGGCGTCGCGCCGGTGCACCAGCGTCACCTTGCTCGCGAACCGGGTGAGGAACGTGGCCTCCTCGAGGGCGGAGTCGCCGCCGCCGATGACGACGATGTTCTGCTCCCGGAAGAAGAATCCGTCACAGGTGGCGCACCAGCTGACGCCGTGGCCGGAGAGGCGGTCCTCGCCCTCGACCTCCAGCTTGCGGTAGCCCGAGCCCATGGCCAGGACGACGGCCTTGGCCGAGTACATGGTGCCGTTGGCCAGGCTGACGGTCTTGACGTCGCCGGACAGGTCCACGGCGGTCACGTCGTCGGAGATGAGCTCGGCGCCGAAGCGCTCGGACTGCGCGCGGAACTTGTCCATGAGCTCCGGGCCCATGACGCCGTCGGGGAACCCGGGGAAGTTCTCCACGTCGGTGGTGGTCATCAGCGCACCGCCGGCCGTGACCGATCCCTCGAACACCAGTGGCTCGAGGTTGGCGCGGGCGGCGTAGACGGCCGCCGTGTAGCCCGAGGGCCCGGAGCCGATGATGATGAGATTGCGGACGTCGCTCATGAAAGCTGCCTTCTGACGGGGATGCACTCTGCTCAACGCAGTCTAGGTGTGGAGCATTCCCACGCCACGGCGCATCAACCGACCCCCCGGACGGTGACCTCGCGGATCTCCCCGCGGTACTCGCCCTCGCCCACCTGGGGGAGCCGCTGGAGCCAGACGACCAGCTGACGGGCGATGGTGGCGTCGGGCAGGGTGACGGTCACGTCGGTGCCGGCGTCGTCGATCGACGTGATCCGCCGCAGGCCGTCCAACGACCGTGGGAGGTCCGATGCCGGGGTCGAGGCGAAGACCGTGAGGTCAGTGCCCTCACCGGCCAGCCGGATCCGCAGCGAGCGCACCTCCTGGGGGGAGTCGAGGTCGATGATGATGCCGACGCCGTCCTTGAGGCCCCCGAGCGTGGCCTGGTTGAAGTACGTCGAGGTGCGCCAGCCGGTCGCCGGGTCTCCGTCGACCACGAGGCCGAGCTGGTCGGGGTTCTCCTGCCCGTCCTGCCCCTGCGGGTCGAAGTCGACGACGCCGGAGATCGGGAGGGTCCGGATGGAGCTGGTGGATCCCGGCCCCGGGGACTCCGGGCTCTGGGTGCCGTCCTCGGACCCGAAGGCCAGAAACCCGAGGAACACCAGAAGCGCCAGCACGCCCACCACTCCCAGCAGCACCAGACCACGATCACCCCGGGTGGCTCGCACCGCTCGGGCCTTGCCACGCTCCAGCGGCGTGGGCGGCGCCGGCTCGAAGGCCTTGGGCCGTCGACGGGGCGGCTCGAGCCCCGGTGGCGGGCCGGCGGGGACGATGACCGGGTCGAGCCTGAGCAGGTCCGGGGAGGAGAGGTCCACGAGGCTCGGGTGCTCGTCGGTGACCTCGACGTCATCGCCCACCTGACGCAACGCCCGGGCGATGTCGGCCGCCGACCGCAGGGGCCGTCGGCCGTGCAACGGGGGGTCACCGAGGATGCGGTCGCAGATGCCGTCGACCTCACGCGACACCCCGGCGCGCACCTGACGCGGACGCAGCAGACGACCGTGCTCGGTGGGAGCGGCGCGCAGCTGGTCCACGTGCGCGCCCGGCCAGCGGGCGACGAGACAGGCGTAGAGGAGCTTGCCGAGCGACTGGACGTCGCGCTGCTCGTAGGCGTGCAGGTCCTCGACGGAGTCCTGGTGCCCAACCGGCGCCAGGGCGGTGGCGACCCCGAGGCCGACCACCCGGACCCCACCGGTCTCCTTGAGCATCACCTGGTGGGGAGTGAGCCGGCGATGGTGGACACCGCGCTCGTGCGCGTGCGCCATCGCCTCGGCCACCTCGGCCACGACCTGGGCGGACCGACTGCTGGGCATCGGTGACTGAGCGAGCAGCTGGTCCAGGGGAATGGCGCGGGCCCACTCGCGGACCACGAGGTGGTGGCCGTGGTCGTCGTCGACGAGGTCGAGGACGCGCAGGAAGCGCGGGTCCGACACGGCGGTCGAGCGACGCGCCGCCTCCAGGAAGCTCTCGGCCCGAGGGTCGTCGCTGGGGATCATCTCCAGGCCGACGTTCCGAGAGAGGATGCGGTCGTGGGCCCGCCAGGTGGTGGTACCGAGCCGCTCGGTGACGAGGTCCTGCAGGACGTAGCGTCCGTCGAGGACGTCACCTGAGACCAGCGCCCGACGCTCCGTCATGTCCACCCTCCGTGTGCCTGGGTCCATCGTAGGAGGCAGGGGTGCAGGGGATGGCCGGACCTGCTGCGTGTCAGCCGCGTCTCAGCACCGTGGTGACGACGTAGCGGAGCTCTCGCAGCCGCAGTGCGGTACTGGCGCCGACGAACACGAGCGCGCCGACGGTGCCTGCGACGGCGAGGACCACCAGCGAGCCCGTGGGGTCGTCGGCGCGGACACCGGAGGACGACAACCCCCAGAGGACGCCGAGCATCGATGCGCCGGACACCCCGGCAGCGGCCGCGAGCCGCACGGCGAACCGGACCGTCTCGGCATCGACGACGCGTCCGATGGAGCGGGACAGGAACAGGGCCGACAGGCCTGCACCGACGAGGTAGGCGAGGCCGTACGCGAGGGCGAGCATCTGTGCGACGCGACCCGGCGCCACGAGGGAGGTCAGCACGACGGCGGCGGCGATGTTCGTGGCGGCGATGACGAGCTGGATGAAGAAGGGCGTCCGGGTGTCCTCGTTGGAGTAGAACCCGCGCAGCATCACGAAGTGGATGCAGAACGCGATCATCGCCGGAGCGAAGGCGGCCACCGTCCACCCGATGACTTGGGTGCCGTCGCGCAGGTTGGGGATGTAGCCGAGCACGCCCGCGGCCGCGGGGCCCAGGCAGGCGACGGCGACCGCGATGGGGGTGATGATCGTCAGCGCGATGCGGAGCGTCCGCCCGAGCTCCATGGCCATCCGCCCGTAGTCGCGGTCGTGGGCGAGGGTGGAGAGCGTCGGGATGACGGCGGTGGCGATGGAGACCGTGATGACGCCGTGAGGCATCTGGCTGATCAGGAAGCCGATCTCGTAGACGGCGGTGCCGGCAGCGGTAACACCCTGGTCGGCACCCTCGGCGGTGCCGCGGTTGCCCAGGCGCTGGACGACGATGAACGCGATCTGGTTGGCGATGATGAAGCCGAGCGTCCACGCACCCAGCCGCAGGGTGTGGCCCAGCCCGGAGCCGCGAAAGTCGAAGCGCAACCGGATCCGAAAGCCCGACCGACGCAGGAACGGCAGCAGCGTGAAGGTCTGCACCACGATCCCGGCGGTGGAGCCGAGGCCGAGCAGGAGGGCCTGCGTCGTCGTGAAGCCGTCAGTGCCGTTGGAGGCGCCGAAGACGACCAGGTAGACGGCCAGCAGGGCGCAGGAGACGGCGTTGTTGGCCACCGGCGCCCACATCATCGGACCGAAGTGTCGGCGCGCGTTCAGCACCTGGCCGATGAGCACGAAGGCCCCGTAGAAGAAGACCTGCGGCATGCACAGGGCCATCAGGAACATGCCTGAGCTCAGCTGCGACTCGAACCCCGAGCTGAACAGCCGATCGGCGAACACCACGCGCGAGATGAGCGGGATGAGCAGCACGAGCAGGACGGTGGAGGCGAGCAGAGCCAGGAGCCCCAGGGTCAGGATCCGGTGGGCGTAGGCATCGCCGCCGTCGGCGTCGCGCTTCATGGCGCGCACCAGCTGCGGTACCAGCACGACGTTGAACAGGCCGCCCGCCACCAGGATGTACATCGCGTTGGGGATCGTGTTGGCGATGTTGAACAGGTCGGCGTTCAGCGCCGTGCCGATGGTGGCGGCCAGCAGCAGGAGGCGGACGAACCCGGTGAGGCGAGAGGCGATCGTGCCCAGGGCCATCCAGGCGCTCGCGCGAGCGACGTCAGTCATCGGCACTCCCTCCCGGCTCGGCACCGGTCCGGCGGCGGGTCACGAAGCGCCGACTGAGTGCGAGGGCGACGAAGACCACGGCGATGCCCATCGCCACCCACACCGCCACGCCGACACGGCTGGAACGGACGTTGAACACCGCGGGCGACCCGAAGGCGTCGCCGGACTCAGAGACCATCGTCGCGGTGAACGTCGACGAGCTCAGGTCGCCGACGTCGGCGTCGACGGTGAGGGTGCGGCGCTCCCCGGCCGTCACCTCCACGGCCTCCACGTCCGGGATGGAGAGGCTCGGGTTGGTGGAGCTGATCTGCAGGCCCACCCGAACGGTCTCCTCGGTCTCGTTCGTGACCGTGATGGGGAAGCTGCCCTCGGAGCTGGAGAGGGTCACCGCGGGCGGGCCCTCCACGGTGATGGCGGCGAGGGTGTCGGCGGCCGACCGCGCGAACGCCTCGGCGGTCTGGACACCGTCCTCGCTGTGGCGTCGCCAGTTGATGCCCACGAGCTCCGCGGCGCGTCGGGACCGGGAGACCAGGACGGGCGTCGGGTCGGTCAGCAGGCCGGCGAGGGCTGCGGTGCTGCCCAGGCCGTCGTCGACCGCTGCGACCTGGTCGGGGCCGACCGGGGTGGCCGACGACGACTCCGGCGTCTCACCGGTGTACTGGGCTCGCTCGGAGGTCATCAGGACGTCGAGGCTGCGCGGAGCGGTGAACTCGGCATCGAAGACGTCGGCCAGGCCGCCACGGACGGTCGTCGGACCGGGGTCCCAGGCGGGGTCGAGCACGGCGACCGCGGCCGCTCGGGAGTCGGGGTCGGCGACCCGCTCCAGGGAGCCGAGGGCAGCCTCGGAGAGCAGTCGCTGCCGCAGCGTCGCGACGGTCAGCTCGCCGGGCACCCCGATGTCGAGTCCAGCGTTCACCAGCAGGGGGACCGGCCCGGCGTCGGTGGGTCGGTTCACGATGCTGCCCAGGCGTGGCTCCCAGTCGGGGACGGCCGCCTGACCCACGAGCACCGGCCGCTCTCCGTCGCCCCTGACCGCGGCCAGGAGGTCCTCGGTGACGCCGTTCGCCGTGGGCCAGGTGACGCGCCGCCCCGAGAGCCCGAAGCGGTTCACGGTGGCGGCCGTGGCCCGCTCGACGGCGTCGGTCACGTCCTGCGCCTCGGCTCGCTCGATCGCGAGCACGTCGGGCCGTGCGTAGCCCAGCACCCAGCAGGTGGCCCGCCGCGCGAGGGCGACCAGGTCGTCGCGCATCGCCGCCGCGTCGGCGCGCTGGTCCGCGTCGAGCTCGACGTCGTCGGGCAGGTTGCGGCCCTCGGCAAGGTCGTCCAGGGCGGCCAGCAGTGCGGGATCGACGATCACGGTGAGCCCTTGGTCGGGCACCGAGGTGGCCAGCGTGAGCAGGTTGCGCAGCTGACCGCGGGGAGCGATCCGCTCGACGAGGTCCTCGGGGTCGATGTAGTCGCCGTTCGCGCCTCGGCGATCCGGCATGACGAAGGGAACGACGATCGAGGTCGGCGTGGCGTCGGCGTCCTCCACGAGCGGCAGGAACGTCGTCGCCCGACCGATGGCCGTGGAGGAGCGGGTGCCGTTCTCGGCGGTGCCGAGGATCTGCACGCCGACGGGATACACGCCCTCCACGCCCGAGAGGTTGAGGACGTCCGAGGGCACCCGTACGGAGAACTCACGCGTCTCGCCGGCGGCGAGCGTGCCGAGATCGTCGATCGAGTCCAGCTCGACCCGTCGTTCACCGGTGTAGGAGGAGCCACTGTCCACCGCATCGGTGATCTGCTGGCGCGTGGCGAACGGATTCTGCGGCGCGACGAGGTAGGCCTGCGCGTCGGTCCACTCCTCGTCGCCGTTGTTGGTGACGGTGCCCGAGATGGTGACGTCGTCGTCCGGGGCCAGCACCCCGGGCGTCAGCTGAGTGATGCGGACGTCCAGCTGTGCCTCCTGCTCACCGTCGGCGTCGACGGCAGCCGCAGAGGTCGGCACGAGCGTCAGAAGCACCACGAACGCCACGAGCGCACGCGCGCAGGCGCCTCGGGAGGGTGACGTCACCCGCACATCGTAGAGGGGTGGTGATGCGTGGCCCGGGAGCTCGTGCCCGGCGGTGGGCTGCACCGTAGACTGCGTGCCCGTGCCCCAGCCCGATGAGACCCTGATCGATGTCAGCGCCCTCCTGGCACGACACGAGGTGCTGGAGGATCTCGGGACGCGTTTCCAGGCGGCCGGGCACGAGCTCGCCCTGGTCGGCGGACCGGTCCGCGACGCCCTGCTGGGCCGCACGGTGGCGGACCTGGACCTCACGACCTCGGCTCGGCCCGAGGAGATCGAGAAGGTCGTCGACGGCTGGGCTGACGCGGTCTGGGACGTCGGGCGCGAGTTCGGCACCATCGGCGTGCGCAAGGGCGAGGACCACGTCGAGATCACCACGTACCGCACCGACGCCTACGACCCGTCGTCACGCAAGCCCCGGGTGGCCTTCGGCGACAGCCTGGAGGCGGACCTCTCCCGACGCGACTTCACCGTGAACGCGCTCGCGGTGCGCTTGCCCGGTGGGGAGTTCGTCGACGCGTTCGGCGGCATCCCTGACCTCGCCAGGGGAAGGCTGCGCACGCCGGTCACCGCGCAGCAGTCCTTCGACGACGACCCCCTGCGGATGATGCGCGCCGCCCGCTTCGTGTCCCAGCTGGGCTTCACGGCGCACGAGGACGTCGTGGCCGCCATGACCGAGATGGCCGATCGCCTGTCGATCGTCTCGGCCGAGCGGGTCCGTGACGAGCTGGTCAAGCTCGTGTGCGGGCAGCACCCGGTGGCGGGGCTGCGGCTGCTGGTGGACACCGGCCTCGCCGAGCAGGTGCTGCCCGAGGTGCCGGCGCTGCGCCTGGAGCGCGACGAGCACCACCGGCACAAGGACGTCTACGAGCACTCGCTGATCGTGCTGGAGCAGGCCATCGAGCTCGAGCATCGTCTCGGCGAGGGACCCGACGTCGTCGTGCGGCTCGCGGCGCTGCTGCACGACATCGGCAAGCCCAAGACCCGCCGATTCGCCGGCGACGGCACCGTGACCTTCCACCACCACGACGTCGTGGGCGCGAAGATGACCCGCAAGCGGATGCGTGCCCTGCGCTTCAGCAACGACGTCATCGACGCCGTCGCACAGCTGGTGGAGCTGCACCTGCGCTTCCATGGCTACGGCTCCGGGGAGTGGACGGACTCGGCGGTCCGGCGCTACGTCCGCGACGCGGGGGATCAGCTGGAGCGCCTGCACATCCTCACGCGGGCGGACTGCACGACGCGCAACCAGCGCAAGGCGGCGCGGCTGCGACGGACCTACGACGAGCTCGAGGAGCGCATCGCCGTGCTGGCCGAGGCTGAGGAGCTCGCCGCGATCCGCCCCGACCTCGACGGCAACCAGATCCAGGCAGCGTTGGGGATCGGCCCGGGCCGCGAGGTGGGCGAGGCGTACCGCTTCCTCCTGGAGCTGCGGATGGATCAGGGCCCGATGAGCGAGGAGGCCGCCACCGAGGCTCTCCGGGCCTGGTGGGCCGCCCGCGGCTGACGCCTCACGATTCCCATGTCCGCATGGGATTCAGCACTGCTGCACGGTTTTCCTGCGTTTGCATGGGTTGCTTCCCGTGCATCTGGAGGATTCCCATGTCGACCTGGGCGGATTCGTGCCGTGGACGCAACAAGGGTTGGTTTCAGGCTCCGAGGATGAGTCGGGGCATGAGTTCGTCGGGTTGAGCGTAGTCGAGGCGTTTGCGGGGGCGGGCGTTCATGGCGGCTTC
>NZ_JBIMEU010000008.1:0-142092 GCF_051262555.1 Aeromicrobium sp. CF4.19
CCATCGCCGGCGTCGGTGACGCGGACGTGGCGGTCGGCCTTGGCGCGCTGGTGGCGTTGGGCGGCGGCGTCGGCCTCGAGTCGTTCGACCTGGCGGGCGAGCCATCGGGAGGTCTGGGTGGGGGTGTGCTCGGCGGCGTAGGTCGCAGTCGGCTCGTCGAGCTCGGTGGGGGAGTCGGGTCGGGTGAGGCGGCGGACCTGGGTGTCGATCTTGGTGAGGTGCCAGCTGCTGATCGAACCGGCCAGGAAGGAGCGCCACACGGCGGGCAGCAGGCCGCGGATGCGGCGTGCCATTGCCAGGCGGGTGCTCGCCACGCCGGGTGCCAGGCTCAGGGTCAGGGAGAGGTCGTGCACGGCGGCCTGCCCGGCACCGGTCGCGAGCCCGGGCGCGATCCGAGCGGCCTCGGCCCGTGCTGAATCCACGAAGTCGAGCATGTCGACCAGCTGTTCGGCCTCCAGCGCATTGATCGCCCGGGCCCGTACTCCGATGCGATCGACCACCGCCGCACCCATCGGGCGAGCGGGTGAGGGCACGTCGAGCGACGTGTCCTCGAAGGTGTACTCCAGCTCGTCCATGAACCCCACACTAGACCCGACCTCCGACACTCTGTTCGATAACCGATCCCGGTCTCAGGACGCTGGTCAGGGGAGTCCAACCGGCTCCACCTTGACGCGGGGCTCCGGCGTGTCTCGTGGCTTGAGTCCACACTGGAGAGACGGTCTGGTTCGATCTACCTCCTTGGCCCTCGACGATCGTGCATGCACCCACGGATAGAGCGGTCGGGCACTGTGGGCTCTGGCTCAAGGAGCTGGACGAGGGCCGCTCCACCGCGGGCTACGCGGTCATTCCTTCTGCTCGCGGTCGCGAACTTGCCACTGACGCGCTCGTGGCGCTCACGGAGTTCGCGTGGAGTGTGCCGGGACTCTTCCGCATCGCCCTGCACATCGAACCGTGGAACGTTCACTCGGCACGAACGGCAGACCGGGCCGGATACGTCCAGGAAGGTCTGCTGCGCAGTCACCAGACGATCGCCGGTCAGCGTCGAGCCTTGCTCCTGTACGCGGCTGCCCGTCCGGCGGAGTAGCCGCCGCCACCCGTCTAGGTATCGACAGGCCGCACGTTGGCCCCTCGTTCCTTATCGCGAGCGGCCATCATCTAATCGCCGCGATGTCGCTATCGGACCCCCTCCGCGCGGTTCATGGTGGTCTCGTTGACCCAGAGGAGTCCGATGAGGGGGAGGGTGGCGATGACGGCTGCGATGGCGAACATGGTCTGCAGGCCGACCAGCTCTGCGACGGCTCCGCCGATCAGCGCTCCCAGGGGGATGGTGCCCCAGGCGAGCAGCCGGTTGACGCTGTTCACCCTCCCGAGGAGGTGGTCAGGAGTGATCCGCTGACGGAAGGAGACGCTGATGACGTTCCAGGCGGACACGGTGGCACCACCGATGAGGAAGGTCGCCACGAGCAGGGGCAGTGTCTCGATGACGCTGGGTGCGGCGATGAAGAGCGCCATGCCCAGGAAGATGGCGGCGAGCAACCTGCCTCGTCCGAGGGCCGCAGCCGCTCTGGCGGTGCCGAGTGCCCCGAGCAGGCTGCCGGCGCCGGCCACCGCCAGGAGCGCCCCGTACTGGACTTCCGAGGCCTGCAGCGTCGAGGAGGGGCCGACGGTGTAGAGGACGAAGGTCGCGAGAAATGCGCTGGTGGCGAGGTTGCAGAGTCCCACCATGAGGGCCATGGAGCGCAACAGGGTGTTCGACCAGACGAAGTGGATCCCGCCGGCCAGCTCGGCCCGCCACGGCGACCGCCCTTGGGAGCGGGGGGCTCGCTCGACGCGCAGCATGAACATCACGATGACCGCGAGCACCCACAGACCCGCCGGACCTGCGACACCGAGGGCCACGGCGCTCGCGACCAGGAATCCGCCGAGCGGAGGCCCGATGAAGGTGTTGGTCGTGACCTCCGCTGCGGTCAGGCGCCCGTTCGCCCGTTCGAGGACCGCACTGTCCACGATGGCCGGAAGAAGGGACTGTGCGGCGGTGTCGTGCACGGTCTCGGCGGTTCCGAGGGCGAACGCCGCCAGGTAGAGCATCCAGATGGACTCGCTTCCGGCGACGATCGCCACGGCCACGATCGCCACGGTGAGGGCTCTCAGCGTGTTGGCGACGATCATCGATCGTCTCCGATCGAGCGTGTCGACGAGCAGCCCAGCAGGCAGGGCGAACAGGAGCCAAGGCAACGTCAGCACGGCGAGGATGCCACTCACGAGGGCGGGGGAGTCGGTCCACCGCACAGCGATCAACGGCGGTGCTGCCTTGACGACACCGTCGGCCAGGTTCGAGCTCGCCGAAGCCGTGAGCAGCACGAGAAAGCGGCTGCCCAGTGGTCCCCCCGAACGACCCATCACTCGAACCTAGCGAACTGGAGCCAGACCACGCTGCGTCATCGAGACAAGCATCTCGGTCGGACGAGGAAGGGCTCTCGTTCGCTCCTGTGAGCGGTGTGGCTCGGCTCGGGCTGACGGGATCGCCGTCGAACAGGGAGCATCTCGTGGACACGGCATCGCCCCTCGAACGGTGAGTCTTGCCTAGGCTCGCGTCATGGAGGCTTCACCGAATGCCCGCACGGTTCAATCGTACGAAGAGATTGCAGCCGACTACGCCCGTGAGACGTCCGGCAGTGGGGTCCTGGCCGAGGCACTGACGCGCCTGGCTGAGGCGGTCCCAGCAGGTCAGGCCCTCGAGATCGGCTCCGGTCCGGGCTGGGATGCCGACCGTCTCGAGGACGCCGGGCTGCCGGTTCGCCGCACCGACATCACCCAGGCGTTCATCGACCTGCAGCGTGCGCGCGGAAAGGACGTCGATCGGCTTGACGCGATCAGCGACGATCTTGGTGGTCCCTACGATGCCGTGGTCATGCTGCACGTCCTCCAGCACGTTGAGCCGAAGGACCTATCCACGGTGCTGCGCAAGGTCGCCGACGCTCTGCGTCCGGGTGCCTGGTTCCTGGTGTCGATACCCCGGGGGGAGGGCGCCAGTTGGGAGGTCGGTGAGTCGGGCAGACGCTACTACCGCGCGCTTCGAACCAAGGCCGAGTTCCTCGACGCGCTGAGTGGGGCGGGGCTCGAGCCGGAGTGGACCGACCAGTCTCCCGGAGATGACGGCTGGCTCGTGGTGATGGCTCAGCAGCGCTGGTCGGGGTCCTCCAACGACTGATGACGCCTGCCGGGCCGTGAACGCACCCGTGCTGGTTGGCATGGCAACCTGTTGGTCAACGGCTGGGCTGTTCAGGTGTCATTCGCCGCTTTCGCGCTGGCGGGGCGACGCCGGCGGTCAGCCCGGTTCTGCGGGTGCGGCGAGGTGGGCGTTGCGGGTGACGATGAGGTCATGCATGTGACGGCGTAGGAGGAGCCGTTCGGTGAGGTCCCCGATGGGTCCGAGTGGGGCGTCGAAGTCGATGCGGTCGGTCATCACCGTTCCGTTGTCGGTGGCATCGAAGACGTGCTCGTGGCGAAAGCGTCGGAACGGCCCTCGCACCTGTTCATCGACGAACCTTCGGCCGGGCTGGAGCTCGGTCACTTTCGCGGTCATGGTCCACCAGATCCCGAAGTGGCGTGCTCGCCACGTGACCTCTTCGCCGAGCGCGAGGCTGCCTGAGGTCACTCCGTCGCCGAGGGCTGACTCTTTCGAGCCTTCCATGGAGGACAGGTGCAGCTCAACGCTCAGAGAGCGCTCCATGAGCTCGGTGGGGGAGAGCATTGAGCGGGTCGTGATCTCGAGGTGCACCGTCACTCGGCCATCTTCGCGCGTTCCCGTGTCTGGCGCGAGGACGAGGGTCGCCCGGGCAGTCCGATCAGGCACACCATCGTGCGATCCGCGTCGAAGCACCGTGATCGGATCGGCATGAACGTCTCATCCGGGTACGGCTAGCCTCCTAGCACTGTCGTCTTCTGGAGGTCGCCCTATGGCAGTGGCCTTGGCCGTGCTTGCGGTCGTCGTCGGCGTGCTCATCGGCATGGTGGGTGTCGGAGGCGTCCTGCTCCCGCCGGGTCTCGTCGCGCTCGGCTCCCTGAGCGCCAACGAGGCCACGGCGACGAGCACGTGGGCCTTCGTCTTCACCGGTGTGGTCGGCACGGTCGCCTACGCCTGGCGTGGGGTCGTGCCGTGGGGAATGCTCGCGCGACTCACCCTTGGTGTCGTGCCTGCAGCATTCCTCGGCGCGCTCGTCAACGCGCAGCTGCCCGCGTCCGTCGTGCTCCTCGGTCTCGCGATGCTGACGCTGTTCGTGGGTGTGCACCAGCTGCTTCCACGGACCGCTCGAGAGGTGCGCGACGAGCCGGGTACGTGGGTGTTGATCCTGATCGGTGTCTTCGTCGGGTTCGGCTCCGCGCTCACCGGGACCGGAGGGCCGGTCCTGCTGGTGCCGGTGCTGCTGGCGTTCGGGGTGGGGCCGTTGCGAGCGATCGCGGTGAGCCAGGCGGTGCAGCTGCCCGTCGTCGTCTCCGGCTCGATCGGCTACCTGCAGACGGGGCTGGTCGACCTACGCCTCGGCGCGATTCTCGGCTGTCTCGCCGCGCTCGGCGTCGTGGCCGGTGCGGTGGTGGCCACCCGCATCCAGCCCGAGGGGCTGAGGCGGATCGTGGCGGTGGCGTGCATCGCGGCGGGGGTGTTCCTCGTCGTTCGCGCGGCCTTCTGAGGGCGGGGGACTGGCCTTCCCTTCCCCCGGCACCCCCATTCGAGGTGGCCTACTCGGACGAGCCCGGTGCGGCCACGACCACGGACTTGATGTTGACCCACTCCTTCAGGCCCTCCGGGCCGTGCTCGCGGCCGTAGCCCGACGCCTTGACGCCACCGAACGGCATGTTCGGCTTGGCGATGTCGAAGGTGTTGATGTAGACCATGCCGGTGTCGAAGTGCTTCGCTGCCAGCTCGCGGGCCCGCTCGGTGTCCCGGCTGAAGATGCCACCACCGAGGCCGAACCGGCTGTCGTTGGCCAGACGCATGGCGTCCTCGTCGTCGGTGGCGCGGATGATCGAGGCCACCGGGCCGAACAGCTCGTCGTCGTAGGCGGGTTGTCCGGGCGCAACGTCGACGAGGACCGTGGCCGGGTAGAACCAGCCGGTGCGATCGGGGATCTCGCCGCCGACCAGCACGCGGGCGCCCTTCGACACGCTCTGCTCCACCTGCTGGTGGACCTCGTCACGCTGGGTGCGCGTCACGAGTGGTCCGAGGTGGGTCCCGTCCTCGCTGGGGTCGCCCATCCGGACGGCCGCAAAGCGATCGCGGTAGCCCTGCACGAACGCGTCGTAGTTCGCCTCGGTGACGATGAAGCGCTTCGCGTTCACGCAGGTCTCGCCGTTGTTGTACAGGCGTCCCGCGACGCAGGCCTCCACGGCGACGTCGAGGTCTGCGTCGTCGAGCACCACGTACGCGTCGTTGGACCCGAGCTCGAGGACCGACTTCTTCGCCACCGACGCGGCCTTGGCGCCGACGACCTGGCCCGCGCCGTTGCTGCCGGTGAGCGTGACTCCCCGAACGTCGTCGTTCTCGATGATCGTGTCCGACTGGTCGTGGTCGATGACGAGCACGCCGAACAGCCCCTGGGGCAGTCCCGCACGCTCGAACACGTCGCGCAGGAACAGGCCGCTCCCCGTGCAGCTCTCGGCGTGCTTCAGCAGCACGCCGTTGCCGGCCATCAGGCTGGCGATCGAGTAGCGGACGGCCTGGTAGGCGGGGAAGTTCCAGGGCTGGATCCCGTAGATCAGGCCCATGGGCGCGTGCGTGACCAGGCCCTCGGCACCGGGCAGATCACGCGTCTGGTCGGCGAGGACCTGCGGGCCCTGCTCGGCGGTGTAGTCGCAGATCGCGGCGCACAGCTCGACCTCGTCCTCACCGTCGCCGACCAGCTTGCCGACCTCGCGCGACATGAGCCGCGCGAACTCCTCCTTCGAGGCGCGCAGCTCCTGACCGATCCGGCCGATGACCTCGGCACGTTCCTGCAGGCTGCGCAGGCGCCAGTCGAGGAAGGCGGCCTGGCTCGCGTCGACGACCGCCGTCGCCTCTGCGTCGGACATGTAGGCGTAGGTCTCGATGACGTCCTCGGTGAAGGGGTCGATCGTCGGGAACTGTCGGTCTGACATGTCTGCCTCCGGTGCCGTGGGTGGGCTCGTGACGTCCTCCAGTCCACGCTAACCACGCCACCAAGGAGCGCACGTCTCCGCAGGGCGGGGCGACTCCTCTGCCACGATGAAGCCATGGAACACACGCCTCGGACGTACTCGGACAGCATCGTCATCGCGGCCGACCCGGACACGGTGTACGCGGTGGTCTCGGACGTGACCCGCACCGGCGAGTGGTCGCCGATCTGCCAGGAGTGCTGGTGGGACGAGGGCGACGGGCCTCGAGTCGGGGCGCACTTCACCGGTCGCAACGTGCTTCCGGATCGCACCTGGGAGACGCGCTCCCAGGTCATCGCAGCGGAACCGAGGCGGCGATTCGCCTGGTCGGTCGGGCCCGGGCGAGTGCAGTGGGGATACGTGCTCGAGCCTGTCGGCCCCGATGGCTCCTCGACTCAGCTCACGGAGACGTGGGAGTTCACGGCGGCCGGGCAGTCCTACTTCCACGAGCGCTTCGGCGACGATGCTCCAGGCGAGATCGAGAACCGGACCCAGCTCGCCCGGGAAGGCATCCCCGCCACTCTCGCGGCCATCAAGGGCGTCATCGAGTCGGACTGAGAAGTCAGCCGCCGCAGTGTGCCGAGGCGGCAGGTCCGCCGTTGTGGCTGGTGCTCGTCAGAACGGATGCAGCTCGAAGCGCCCCCAGGCGAGGAACGCGAGCAGGCCCAGGTAGAAGAGGTCGCCGGGCAGGTACCTCCACTCCTTGCGACGAAAGCGCGTGGTCGCGGCGCCGGCCATCACCAGCATCAGGCAGCACGCAGCGATCGGCACGAGGACCGGAGCGTTGTCGAGCGCGCCTGGCAGGATCAGGCCGGCGCACCCGAGGAGCTTGATCACCGCGATCGTCGTGATCTGGCCCGGCTCGAAGTCGTCGACCCAGTGCTGGCTCGCTCCGAGGGACCGGTACGTCTCCTTCGTCATCAGGATCTGGCTCGAGGCGCCGGCGGTGAAGGCGACGGCGATGAATGCGGCGATGATCCAGAGAGTGATGTTCACGGCTGCTCCTGCGTGGTTACCTCAGCCCCTGCGGGCTCGTCATACTCATGACGGACCACCGCGGCGAAAGGTAACTTCGATGGCCGACGAGCTCTCCTTGGTCGAGGTCTTCCAGGCGCACCGCGAGCGCTTGACCGCGATCGCGACACGTGTGCTCGGGTCGCGCGCCGACGCCGAGGACGCCGTGCAGGAGACCTGGGTGCGCCTGTCCCGGCAGGACGTCGCCGCGATCGACAACGTCGCGGGCTGGTTGACGACCGTCGTGGGACGCATCTGCATCGATGCGCTGCGCTCGCGAAGTGCCAAGGCCGAGACGTCCTACGGCGACGTGTTCGCCGACGTCGTGGTGACGGAGGACGACGTGACGCCCGAGGCCAGCGCGGAGCTGACGGACTCGGTCGGTGTGGCGTTGCTGGTCGTGCTGGGCTCCCTGCGCCCGGACGAGCGACTGGCGTTCGTGCTGCACGACGTCTTCGCCGTGACCTTCGCCGAGATCGCCGAGATCCTCGGCAGGTCCGCGGACGCCTCCAAGATGCTCGCCAGCCGTGCCCGTCAGAAGGTTCAGGGGGTGCCCCGCCCGACCGGCGGGCACCAGGAGCAGGGCGCCGTCGTCGACGCCTTCCTCGCTGCGGCACGTGACGGCGACTTCGAGGCTCTGCTGGACGTGTTGCACCCGGACCTGACGTGGCAGCTGCACACCCCGCACGGGATACGGGTGGAGACCGGGGCTGCCGGCGTTGTCGACGCGGTGCGTCGCGGAGACAGGACGAAGGTCGTCGCTCGACGCGTGCTGGTCAACGGCGAGCCCGGCATCCTGGCCTGGGTCAGCGGCAAGCCGGTCAGCGTGATGGCCTGCACCGTGCAGGACGGTCGGATGATCGGGATCGTCTCCTTGCTGCACCCGGCCCGCCTGGCGCCGATGCACCTGCCTGGCCCCGAGCCGGCTTCCTAGGGAACGCCCGTCAACCGCCGAGGAGCACGTCGATCGCGTGGACCATCCACGGGACCGCGAGCGCGACCGTCGGGACGACGAGCACGACGGCCGAGATGGCGAGGGCCGAGGCTGTCGCCCACCACGTGGTGCGATCCGGCTGGCCCAGGCGCTCCAGCCGCACGAGCGCCTCCCCGCCGGCGCCGAGCGCCCCCGACGGGGTGCGGCTGCCGGCCAGGGCGACGATGGCGCGGGCCAGGGGAGGACCGCCCGTGATGCGGCGGGCGGCGTCGTCGGCCATCAGCTCCACGAGCACCTGGCTCTGCCGCAGTGGGGCGTCGGTCCGCAGGACGCGGGGGTAGGCGCGGTGCAGCACGCCGAACGCCTCGAGGACGAGGTCGTGCCGGGTCCGGACGTGGGCCCGCTCGTGCTCGAGCACGGCCTGCAGCGAGTCGTCGTCGAGGGCGTCGAGGGTTCCCTGGGAGACGACGACCCGTGAGTCCTTGTGGCTGGGGATGCAGTAGGCCACGGGCGTCTCGGCCGCCATGATGCGCACGGCCGGCAGGGCGCCGTGCGGCTGGCTCAGCAGGTCGACGAGCTCGCGGTGCCGGGCTCGGCGTCGGGCCGTCTCGCGCCACACCATCCAGGCCGCCCACCAGAAGCGCGCCCACACCAGGACGCCGACGGCGAGCACCGCCGCGTGGGCGGCGATGTGCCACGGGCTCGGCTCGGTGTCGCTCACCAGCCACAGCGCCGTGGACAACCCTGCGCCAGACATCGCGAGGATGGCTGCGAGCGCCAGGGACTGCCACATGACGATGCCGGCCGCGGGGGAGAGCAGCGGCCACCGTGCTCGGGCGAGCAGCGCCGGGACGGGCAGTGCCAGCGCGATGCCGATGAGTCCGAGCGCGACGGGGGTCATGACCCGGGGTGGTGACCTGGGGGGCGACCCTCGATCTCCTCGAGAGCGGCGCGCAGGGCGGCCGCCTCGTCGGCGCCCACGCTGCGGGCAAAGTGCACGAGGGCGGACGTGCGGTCGCCCCCGGCCTCGTCGAGCGCGGCGTTGAGGACCTCGGCGGTCGCCTGCTCACGCGTCTGGGCCGGCAGGTACCGGAAGGCACGCCCATCGCGCTCGCGCACCACCATCTCCTTGCCGCCGAGCCGATCGAGCACCGTCATGACGGTCGTGTAGGCGAGCTCGCCGGCCAGGGCGTCGAGCACGTTGCGCACCGACAGGGGTGCGTGGGCCTCCCACAGGACGTTCATCACGGCGCGCTCGAGGTCCCCGAGCCTGGGGGTCGAGTGCCTGGGCGTGGAGCTCTTGGTCATGGAACCAATCTACTACGTGATGTAGGACTCGGTGGCATTGACCGTCGGCATCTCCTACACTCGGTAGTAGATACTACTTCAGGTAGTAGAAGGAGCGTCCGATGGAAGCACTCGACCTCGCCCGGTGGCAGTTCGGCATCACGACCGTCTACCACTTCTTCTTCGTGCCGGTCACGATCGGGCTCGCCTTCGGCGTCGCGGGGCTGCAGACCGCGTGGCACCGCACGGGCAAGGAGAAGTACCTGCGGCTCACCCGCTGCTTCGGCAAGCTCTTCCTGATCAACTTCGCGCTCGGGCTCGTGACCGGCATCGTGCAGGAGTTCCAGTTCGGGATGAACTGGAGCGACTACTCCCGCTTCGTCGGTGACGTCTTCGGAGCCCCGCTCGCCATCGAGGGCCTGCTCGCCTTCTTCCTGGAGTCGACGTTCCTGGGCCTGTGGATCTTCGGCTGGGACCGGCTCAAGCCGTCCCTGCACCTGGCGTCCATCTGGCTGGCGGCGATCGGCACCGCGCTCTCGGCGTACTTCATCCTCGCCGCCAACTCCTTCATGCAGAACCCCGTCGGCTACCGGATGAACACCGAGTCCGGGCGCGCCGAGCTCACAGACTTCTGGGCCGTCCTCACCAACGACGTCGTGCTCGTGACGTTCCCGCACACGATGTTCGCGTGCTTCATGGTGGGCGGCGCATTCATCGCAGGCATCTCGATGTGGCACCTGCTGAGGCGCCCGGACGCTCCCGCTGAGGACACCGACGCCTTTCGTACCTCCACCCGGCTGGGCGCGGTCGTCCTGCTGGTCGCGGGCCTCGGCACCATGATCAGCGGCGACTTCCAGGGCAAGGTCATGACCGAGGTCCAGCCGATGAAGATGGCCGCGGCAGAGGGACTCTACGAGGACGCCCGGCCGGCCCCCTTCTCGCTCCTCACGGTGGGAACCCTGGACGGCAGCGAGCCGATCATGGAGGTGAAGGTCCCCCACCTGCTCTCCTACCTCGGCACCGGCACGTGGGACGGCGAGGTGCGCGGCATCGACTCGCTGCAGGCCGAGTACACCGAGCTCTACGGCCCGGGCGACTACTCGCCGAACATCCCCATCACGTACTGGACCTTCCGGATGATGATCACCGCCGGCGGCCTGGCGATGCTCGGCGGCGCCTGGATGCTGTGGGCCACCCGGCGAGGGCGGGTCCCGTCGCTGCAGGCGCGCGGCGGACGGTGGCTGCTGCGCACGGCACTCGTGCTGCCGCTGCTGCCGCTCGCGGCCAACTCCTTCGGGTGGATCTTCACCGAGATGGGCCGCCAGCCGTGGGTCGTCTTCGGCCTGCTGCCGACCTCTGCGGGGGTCTCGCCCGGTACCACGACGGCCGAGGTCGCGACCACCCTCATCGGCTTCACGGCCATCTACGGCGCGCTCGCCGTGGTGGAGGTGCGCCTGCTCATCACCTACGTCCGCAAGGGCCTGCCCGATGCCGACCCGCCCGAGATCCCCGACGACGCCGACGCCCCGTTGGCGTACGCCTACTAGGAGCACGCCATGGAGCTCACGACTGTCTGGTTCATCGCCATCGCCGTCCTGTGGACGGGCTACCTCGTGCTGGAGGGGTTCGACTTCGGCGTCGGCATGCTCACCCGCGTCCTGGCGCGCGACGAGAAGGAGCGCCGGGTCCTCATCAACACGATCGGACCGGTGTGGGACGGCAACGAGGTGTGGCTGATCACCGCCGCAGGTGCGATGTTCGCCGCCTTCCCGGAGTGGTACGCCACGCTGTTCAGCGGGTTCTACCTGCCGCTGTTCCTCATCCTGATCGCCCTCATCGTGCGGGCCGTCGGCCTGGAGTATCGCGTCAAGCGGCCCGAGGTCGCCTGGAAGCAGCGCTGGGACCGTGCCATCTGGATCGGTTCCCTCGTCCCGGCGCTGCTGTGGGGTGTGGCGCTGGCGAGCATGGTGCGGGGCGTGCCGATCGACGCCGACAAGGAGTTCGTCGGCAGCCTGCTCGACCTGCTGCACCCCTACGCCCTGCTGGGCGGCGCCACGACGCTGACGGTGTTCCTCGTGCACGGCGCCGTCTTCGTCGGCCTCAAGACGGTGGGCGACATCAGGGTCCGCAGCCGGGTCCTGGCGTTGCGCGCCGGTGTGCCGGCCGCCCTGATCGTCACCGGGTTCATCACCTGGACCGCAGCGCGCGACGGCGAGCCGCTGGTGTGGGCGGCAGGCGCCACCGCCGCGGTGGCGTTCGTCATGGGCTTGGTGTGCGTATGGTTCCGGCGCGAGGGCTGGGCGTTCACGGGCACGGCGCTGTCGATCGCGGCCGTCACGGTCATGCTCTTCGGGGCCCTGTTCCCCGACGTCATGGTCTCCTCGCTCGACCCGGCGTGGAGCCTCACGACGCAGAACGCGTCGTCCACGGACTACACGCTGACGATCATGTCGTGGGCCGGCGTGATCTTCCTGCCCGTCGTCATCGGCTACCAGGCCTGGTCCTACTGGGTGTTCCGCAAGCGCATCGGGACGCACCACATCCCCGATGACGTGCTGGTCGAGTCGGGGCGACGATGAGACCCCTCGACCCGCGCCTGCTGCGCCGCTCCCGCGCCGTGCGCGCCTTCCTGCTCGCCTGCGTCCTGCTGGGCGTGGCGACGGCCGGCCTCCTCGTGGCGCAGGCCTGGCTGGTGGCGGTGGTCGTGGCCGGGTTGTTCTCCCAGACGCCGGTCGTCACCGCGACGCTCCTGCTCGGTGGCGTGGTGGCTGCACGAGGCCTGCTGTCCTGGGGGGCCTCGGTGACCTCGGCCCGTGCCGCCGTCGCCGTGCGGACCGGCCTGCGGCACGACCTGCTCGACCGCCTCCTGGACCCTCGGCGGGTGGGGCAGGCGCCGCAGAGCTCACGGTTCAGCGCACTGCTCGGTGACGGACTGGAGAAGCTGGACGGCTACGTCGCCCGTTTCCTGCCCCAGCTGGCGCTCGTCGGCATCGTGCCCGTCGTCGTCGTGGCGGCCCTCGCCGTCGTGGACGTGCTCTCGGCCGTCATCGTCGTGCTGACGGTGCCGCTCGTCGTCGTCTTCCTGGTCCTCGTCGGACTGGTGACGCGCGACCGGCTGGATCGTCGCTGGGGCGAGCTCGGCCGGCTCGGACGGCACTTCTCCGACGTGCTCGACGGCATCGTGGTGCTGAAGGTCTTCGGCCGCGACCAGGAGCGTGGGCTGCGGGAGACGGGGGAACGGCATCGTCGGGCGACCCTGGAGTCGCTGCGCACGGCCTTCCTCTCCTCGTTGGTGCTCGAGCTCTTCTCGACGCTGTCGGTGGCCATCGTCGCGGTGACGACCGGCCTACGGCTCGTGCAGGGCGACCTCTCGCTGCAGACGGGGCTCTTCGTGCTGGTGCTGGCCCCCGAGGCCTACCTGCCGCTTCGACGACTCGGCGCCAGCTTCCACGACAGCGTCGACGGCGCCACGGCGGCCCAGGAGGCCCTGAACCTGCTCGAGGGCGGCCGGACCAGCGGCTGGGGTCCGGTGCCCGTGGGCGCTGACATCGTGCTGGACCGTCTCGAGGTGCTCCACCCCGGACGCACACGACCCTCGCTCCGCGTGCAGGAGGAGGTCATCCGGCCCGGTGAGTTCGTGGCCGTCACCGGGGCGTCGGGTGCGGGCAAGTCGACGCTGCTGGACGTCCTGCTCGGCTTCGTGCTCCCGACGAGCGGGCACGTACGGATCGGGGCGTGGGAGCTGGACCAGATCGACGTCGAGGCGTGGCGGCGCGGCATCGCGTGGGTCCCGCAGCGCCCCGGCCTGCTGGCCGGCACCATCGCGGACAACGTGCTGCTGGGGGACCCGGAGGCCGACGACGAGGCCGTCCGCGCGGCGCTGGCCGACGCCGGGGCGAGCGACCTCGCGCCGGGTCGAGTCGTCGACGAGGCGGGGAGCAGCCTGTCGGCGGGGGAGCGGCGACGCGTCGGCATCGCGCGGGCGCTGCTGCGGGTCCGGACGGGACGTGCGCACCTGCTGCTCCTCGATGAACCCACCGCCGGCCTCGACGCCCGCCGGGAGAGCGCCGTGCTGGGCGTCCTGTGCGGGCTCGACGTCACGGTGGTGGTGGTCTCCCACCGGCCGGAGGCCGTGCACGTTGCCGAGCGGGAGATCCGGCTCGCGGTCCCGGTGCTCGACCTCCCGGTGCTCGATGTTCCTGGGGAGGTGCCCGCATGACACGCCGGCTGCTCCTGGGCGCAGGGCTCGCGGCGGGTGCCCAGGTGAGCTCCCTCGCGCCGGGTCGAGTCGTCGACGAGGCGGGGAGCAGCCTGTCGGCGGGGGAGCGGCGACGCGTCGGCATCGCGCGGGCGCTGCTGCGGGTCCGGACGGGACGTGCGCACCTGCTGCTCCTCGATGAACCCACCGCCGGCCTCGACGCCCGCCGGGAGAGCGCCGTGCTGGGCGTCCTGTGCGGGCTCGACGTCACGGTGGTGGTGGTCTCCCACCGGCCGGAGGCCGTGCACGTTGCCGAGCGGGAGATCCGGCTCGCGGTCCCGGTGCTCGACCTCCCGGTGCTCGATGTTCCTGGGGAGGTGCCCGCATGACACGCCGGCTGCTCCTGGGCGCAGGGCTCGCGGCGGGTGCCCAGGTGAGCTCCCTCGCGCTGCTGCTGACCTCGGGCTGGCTCGTGGTCCGGGCGGCGGAGCAGCCCCCGGTGCTCTACCTTCTCGTGGCCGTGACGTCGGTACGCATGTTTGGCGTGACCCGCGCGGTGCTGCGCTACGCCGAGCGGCTCGTCACCCACGACGTCGCCCTGGAGCGCGCGATCCGGACGCGGGTCGCGGCGTACCGCTCGCTGGACCGTGCGGCGCCGGCGGGCCTCGCCGGGGCACGCCACGGGGACGTCGTGCAGCGCGTCGTGCACGACGTGGAGCGGACCCAGGACCGGCTGCTGCGGGTGCAGCTCCCGTGGGTCTCCGGGTCGGCCACGGCGATCGTCGTGGTGGGGGTGACGTCGTGGCTGCTGCCCGTGGTGGGCCTGGTCCTCGCCGTGCAGTGCCTGGTGGTCGCGCTGGTGGTGCGCTGGCTCGTGCCGCGGCTCGTGCGTCGTGTCGCGAGCCCCACGACGCTCGCCGCGGGCGTCACGGAGCTGGCCCGGGTGGCCCCGGACCTGCTGGCCTACGGCACGTCCCGCGGGCGGGCCGAGCAGGCACACGGGGCCATCGACGGCATCGCCCGGCGCAGCAGGCACGATGCCTGGACGCAGGGCGCCGGCACGGTCGTGGTCCTCCTGGGCACCGCCGCGAGCCTGGTCGTGGTCGTCCTGCTGGCGGCGGCCTCCGACGTCCCGGCGCCGGTGCTGGGCGTGCTCGTGCTCGCGCCCATCGGGCTGGCCGAGGTGCTGGAGAACCTCGTCGAGGCGGAGCGTCACCGGCCGGCCGTCGAGGACGCGGAGCAGCGCCTGGCCGCACTCGACCAGCTCGACGCGCCCGTCGTGGAGCCCGCCCGACCCGCGCAGCCACCCACGCAGACCGACCTCGTGCTCGAGGACCTGGCGGTCGGCTGGGGCGGTGAGCCCGTGGCGACGAACCTGCGGGCGCGGGTCCCGAGCGGTGGGGTCCTGCTGGTCACCGGGCCGAGCGGGGCCGGCAAGAGCACGCTCGCCGCCACCCTCACCCGGCTCCTCGAGCCCGTCGCGGGTCGGGTCCTGCTCGGCGGCACCGACCTGAGGGCGATGGCTGGGGTCGACGTCCGTCGACGCGTCGGGCTCCTCGGCCAGGACGAGCCGGTCTTCGACACCACGCTCCGCGAGAACCTGCGGATCGCCGATCCCGCCGCGACCGAGGCCGAGGTCCGGTCGGCGCTGGGGCGGGCGGGTCTGCTCACCCTGGTCGACTCCCTGCCCGACGGGCTGGACACGTCCGTCGGTGAGGGCGGTTCCCGCCTCTCCGGGGGAGAGCGTCAGCGCCTCGCCCTCGCCCGGATGCTGCTGGCCGACCACGACGTCCTCGTCCTCGACGAGCCCACGGAGCACCTCGACGAGCCCACGGCGAGCGCACTGCTGGAGGACCTGGCGGCACTGGTGCCGTCGCACTCGCTCGTGGTCATCACCCACCAACCCTCCGTCGTGGCGCACTTCGCCGGAGCGCGGCGCCTGCCCATCGGCGAGCCGTCGGGGCACCTCCTCGCGAGCCCGCCGCCGGGTGCCTAGGGTGGTCGGGTGACCACCGAGCTCCTCGTCGCCCTCATCGCCCTCGCCGTCGTCGTCCTGGGAGGCGGTGGTGCCCTGCTCGTGCGACGCAGCGGCCGGGCCGAGCTCCCGCCGCCCGGCGAGCTCGACGAGATCACCGAGGAATACCTCGACCATCCGGAGGACCCCGAGCCCCAGCTGGACTCCGAGGGCGAGGAGCCACCGTTCGAGGAGACCCCCGCGGACGAGCGGGACGGGGCTGACAAGGACGGGGCTGACGAGGACGGGGACCCTCGCCCGGCCGGCACCACGACGCTCGAGCGGCCGGAGGCGCCCCGGGGACGCCTCGTCCGCCTGCGCGGCCGCCTGGCGCGTTCCAACTCCTCGCTCGGCCGGGGCCTGCTCGCGGTCATCGGTCGAGCCGACCTCGACGACGCCGCGTGGGAGGAGCTCGAGGACACCCTGCTCGCCGCCGACGTGGGGGTGGGGCCCACCACCGAGCTGGTCGAGAGCCTGCGCACGCGGGTGCGCGTCGAGGGCATCGACGACCCCGAGCGTGCCAAGGCCGCGCTCCGCGAGGAGCTGGTGGCACTCGTCGGTCCGTCGATGGACCGCACGCTCAGGGCCACCGGTGACGCCGGCAAGCCCGGCGTCGTGCTCGTCGTGGGCGTGAACGGCACCGGCAAGACCACCACCGTCGGCCGGCTGGCGCGGGTCCTCGTGGCCGAGGACCGATCCGTCGTGCTCGGGGCCGCGGACACGTTCCGGGCCGCGGCCGCCGACCAGCTCCAGACCTGGGGCGAGCGCGTCGGCGTGCCCACGGTGCGCGGACCCGAGGGCGGCGACCCTGCGAGCGTCGGATTCGAGGCCGTCCAGCGTGGCGTCAGCGAGGGCCTGGACACCGTCCTGGTGGACACCGCCGGGCGCCTGCACACCAAGGCTGGGCTCATGGACGAGCTCGGCAAGGTCAAGCGCGTCGCGGAGAAGCAGGCGCCGATCACCGAGGTGCTGCTCGTCATCGACGCGACCACGGGACAGAACGGTCTGCGCCAGGCCCAGGTCTTCGCCGAGGTCGTCGACGTCACCGGTGTCGTCCTGACCAAGCTCGACGGCACCGCCAAGGGCGGCATCGTCGTCGCGGTGCAGCGAGAGCTGGGCGTCCCGGTGAAGTTCGTCGGGCTCGGCGAGGGTGCCGACGACCTGGCCCCGTTCGACGCTGACGAGTTCGTCGACGCGCTCCTGGCCTGATCCACCGGGCCCGGCTGCTTCGCCGCCCGGCTAGGGTGGACACGCCCATCCGACGACTGCCCCGGAGTACCTTTCCGCATGTTCGACAGCCTGCAAGACCGACTTCAGTCGGCGTTCAAGAACCTGCGCGGCAAGGGCCGGCTCAGCGAGGCCGACATCGACGCGACGGCCCGCGAGATCCGGCTCGCGCTGCTCGACGCCGACGTCGCCGTCCCCGTCGTTCGTGCCTTCGTCGGCCGGATCAAGGACCGCGCTGCCGGTGTCGAGGTCAGTGGCGCCCTCAACCCGGCCCAGCAGGTCATCAAGATCGTCAACGAGGAGCTCATCGGCATCCTCGGTGGCGAGACCCGTCGTGTCCGCTTCGCCAAGAACCCGCCGACCGTCATCATGCTCGCCGGCCTGCAGGGCGCGGGCAAGACGACGCTGGCCGGCAAGCTCGCGCACTGGCTGAAGGAGGAGGGCAACAGCCCGATGCTGGTGGCCGCCGACCTCCAGCGCCCCAACGCCGTCACGCAGCTGCAGGTGGTCGGTGACCGCGCCGGCGTCACCGTCTTCGCTCCCGAGCCCGGCAACACCAGCGGCGTCGAGGAGGGCACCTTCGGCGATCCCGTCGCGGTCGCCCGCAACGCCGTGGCCGAGGCGCGCCGCACGCTGCACGACGTCGTCATCGTGGACACCGCCGGCCGGCTGGGCATCGACGAGGTGCTCATGCAGCAGGCCTCGGACATCCGTGACGCGGTCGATCCGGACGAGGTCCTCTTCGTCATCGACGCGATGATCGGCCAGGACGCCGTGCAGGTGGCCGAGGCGTTCGCCGAGGGTGTCGACTTCACCGGCGTCGTGCTGACCAAGCTCGACGGCGACGCGCGCGGCGGTGCTGCGCTCAGCGTCCGAGAGGTGACCGGTCGTCCGATCATGTTCGCCTCCACCGGTGAGCAGCTGAAGGACTTCGAGGTCTTCCACCCCGACCGGATGGCCTCGCGCATCCTCGACATGGGCGACATGCTCACCCTGATCGAGCAGGCCGAGAAGGTCTACGACACCGAGCAGGCCGAGGCCGACGCCGCACGCCTCATGGGTGGGCAGTTCACGCTGGCGGACTTCCTGCAGCAGATGGAAGCCATGGCCAAGATGGGCTCGATGTCCAAGCTCATGGGCATGCTTCCGGGCATGGGTCAGTACAAGGAGCAGCTGGCCAACTTCGACGAGCGCGAGGTCGACAAGATCAAGGCGATGATCCTGTCGATGACGCCCACCGAGCGGGACAACCCCAAGGTGATCGACGGATCGCGGCGCAAGCGCATCAGTGCCGGCTCCGGCACCACGGTCCAGGGCGTCAACCAGCTCATCACCCGGTTCTTCGACGCCAGCAAGATGATGCAGCAGATGGCCAAGAGCGGCGGCATGCCCGGCGCGGGTGGCATGCCCGGCATGCCCGGGATGCCCGGCGGCGCCGGCAAGCGGGCCGGCGCCCGGCAGAAGCCCCAGCCCAAGAAGAAGAAGGGCCGCAAGGGCTCGGGCAACCCGGCCAAGCGCGCCCAGCAGGAGCGCGAGGCCGCCGAGGCGCGCGCGTCGGGCGGGCAGGCCGCCGGCGCCGGGGCGTTCGGCTTCGAGGAGAAGGCCGACGACTTCGAGCTCCCCAAGGAGCTCCGGGACCTGCTCTGAGCCTCGTCGGTCGTTGCGCAACGCAACGTAGCCTGTCCTGGTGCTGATCCCGCTCCTGCGGCGACACCTGGCGCCCTATCGGGGGGCGCTCGCTCTCGTCGTGCTCTTCCAGCTGGCGCAGAGCGTCGCGAGTCTCTACCTTCCTGGCCTGAACGCCGACATCATCGATGACGGCGTCGTCAAGGGCGACGTCGCCCTGATCTGGCGGACCGGTGGCGTCATGGTGCTCGTGACGCTGGTGCAGGCGATCTGCACGATCGTCGCGGTCTACATCGGGGCCAAGGTCGCGATGTCGCTCGGCCGGGACCTGCGTGCCCGCGTCTTCGACGCCGTCGAGGGCTTCGCCGCCCAGGAGCTGGCCCACTTCGGGGCACCGACGCTCATCACCCGCGCCACCAACGACGTCCAGCAGGTCCAGCTGCTGACCTTCCTCGGGCTGACGTTCCTCGTGACCTCCCCGATCATGGCCGTGGGCGGCGTGGTCATGGCGTTGCGCCAGGACGTGACGCTCTCCGGGCTCATCGTGCTCGTGCTGCCGGTGCTCGTCGTGAGCGTCGGGTTCATCGTGCGCGCCCTGCGTCCGCTGTTCCGGTCCATGCAGGAGCGCATCGACGACCTCAACGACGTCATGCGCGAGCAGATCCAGGGCATCCGGGTCATCCGCGCGTTCGTCACCGAGCAGCGCGAGATGGACCGGTTCGACCGCGCCAACCAGGCCTACGTCGACGTCGCCGTCGCAGCCGGGAAGGTGATGGCCCTGATGTTCCCCACGGTCATGCTGATCATGAACGTCTCCGTGGTGCTGGCCACCGGCCTGGGGGGCTACTTCGTGGGCACGGGCGACCTGCAGGTCGGCACGCTCACCGCCTTCCAGAACTATCTCGTCCTCATCCTGATGTCGGTGATGATGGCGACCTTCCTGCTGATGATCTGGCCCCGGGCCGAGGTGGCGGCCGAGCGCATCACCGAGGTCGTGCGCACCGAGCCCAGCATCAGCCGCCCTCTCGACGCCGACGACGCACCGATCGCCCGCGGCGTCGTGGAGATCCGCGACGCGACGTTCGCCTACCCGGGGGCAGAGGAGGACGTTCTGCACGGCGTCGACCTCCTGGCCGAGCCGGGTGGGACCACGGCCGTCATCGGTTCCACGGGCAGTGGCAAGAGCACGCTGCTCAGCCTCGTGCCGAGACTGTTCGACGTCACGGGGGGCGATGTCCTTCTGGACGGCCGTGACGTCCGGTCCATGGCGCCGGAGACGGTCTGGCAGGCGGTCGGGCTGGTGCCGCAGAACGCGTTCCTGTTCTCCGGCACGGTGGCCTCCAACCTGCGGTACGGACGCCCGGACGCGACTGACGGCGAGCTGTGGGAGGCCCTGGAGGTCGCCCAGGCCCGGGACGTCGTCGAGACGCTGCCGGAGGGACTGGACGCCCCGGTCTCGCAGGGCGGGGTGAACTTCTCCGGCGGACAGCGCCAGCGCCTCGCGATCGCGCGGGCCGTGGTGAAGCGGCCTCTGGTCTACCTGTTCGACGACTCCTTCTCCGCACTCGACTACGCCACCGACGCGGCCCTGCGCTCCGCGCTGCGGCCGATCACCCGCGACGCCGCGGTCATCACCGTCGCGCAGCGGGTCGCCACCATCCGTCACGCCGATCGCATCCTCGTGCTCGAGGCGGGCGAGATCGTCGGCACCGGGACCCACGCGGAGCTGATGGACGCGTGCGAGGTCTACCGCGAGATCGTCCTCTCCCAGCTGAGCGAGGAGGAGGCTCGATGAGCGCGCGCGGACCCGCGGCCGCCATGGCGCCACCGCAGGCACCGAGTGACTTCCGCGGAACGCTGCGCCGCATCACGCACCGATTGCTGCGTGACCGGGTGGCGGTCTGGACGATCCTCGTCCTCGGCATCGTGGGCACGGCGCTGTCCGTCGCCGGGCCTCGCATCCTCGGAGTCGCGACCGACATCGTGTTCCGCGGCTACCTCTCCTCGCGTCTGCCCGAGGGCGCCTCGCAGGAGGAGGTCGTGGCCGGGCTGCGCGCGGACGGCCAGGACCGGATGGCCGACGTCGTGGCCGGAGCGGACGTCACGCCCGGCGCGGGCATGGACTACTCCGCCCTCGTCCTGGTGCTCCTGGGCGCCGTGGCGCTCTACGTGGTCGGCTCGGCGTTCATGCTGTGGCAGGGACGCCTGACCACCTTCGTCGTGCAGCGCATGGTCGGCGGACTGCGCACCGACGTGGAGGCGACGTTGCACCGGCTGCCGTTGTCCTTCGTCGATGGCGAGGAGCGCGGGGAGCTCATGTCGCGGACCACCAACGACATCGACAACATCGGGCAGTCGATGCAGCAGACGATCAGCCAGCTGGTCACGTCCCTGCTCATGGTCCTCGGCACGCTCGCCATGATGGTCTGGATCTCGCCGGTCCTCGCCCTGGTGGCGGTGGTGACGATCCCGGTCGCGTTCGTGCTGACGAAGGCCGTCATGAAGCGGTCACAGCCGCAGTTCATGGCGCAGTGGGGAGCGACAGGTCGACTCAACGGCCATGTCGAGGAGGTCTTCACCGGTCACGAGATCGTCAAGGTCTTCGGACGTCAGGCCGACGTGCGCGAGGAGTTCGAGCGCCGCAACCACGCACTGTTCACGGCGGCCTTCAAGGCGCAGTTCATCTCCGGCATCGTCCAGCCGCTGATGATGCTCGTCTCCAACCTCAACTACGTCGCCGTCGCCGTCCTCGGCTCGGTCAGGGTGGCCTCGGGCAGCCTGACGATCGGCGAGGTGCAGGCGTTCATCCAGTACTCCCGGCAGTTCACCCAGCCACTGACGCAGATCGCGTCCATGGTCACGCTGTTGCAGTCGGGTCTCGCCTCGGCCGAACGCGTGCTCGCGCTGCTCGACCAGCCGGAGCAGTCGCCGGACCCGATCGATCCGCCACGACCCGGCGACGTCCGCGGCCGGGTGGCGTTCGAGAGCGTGAGCTTCTCCTACACGCAAGCGCCGCTCATCGAGGGTCTCGACCTCGCGGCGGAGCCCGGCTCCACCGTCGCGATCGTCGGGCCCACCGGCGCTGGCAAGACCACGCTCGTCAACCTGCTGCTGAGGTTCTACGAGCTCGACGGCGGACGCATCACCCTCGACGGCGTCGACGTCGCCACGATGAGCCGGGCCGACCTTCGCGGGTGCTTCGGCGTCGTGCTGCAGGATGCGTGGCTCTTCAAGGGCACCATCAGCGAGAACATCGCCTACGGCTCCGACCACGAGCTGACGACGACCGGGTCCGGCGACGATGCCGACGGGCCTCCGGCGTCGGTGGTGCGCGCCGCCGAGGCTGCGCTCGTCGACCACCTCGTCCGCACGCTGCCCGACGGCTACGACACCCTCGTGGAGGAGGGCGGCTCAGGCGTCAGCGCCGGCCAACGGCAGCTGCTGACGATCGCCCGCGCCTTCCACGCCGACCCGCCGATCCTCGTCCTGGACGAGGCGACGAGCTCGGTCGACACCCGCACCGAGGCCCTGGTGCAGGAGGCCATGGCCGGACTGCGACGCGGACGGACGTCGTTCGTCATCGCGCACCGGTTGTCGACGATCCGTGAGGCCGACCTCATCGTGGTCATGGATGCCGGTCGGATCGTCGAGCAGGGCACCCACGAGAGCCTCTTGGCCGCCGGGGGGACGTACGCCCGGCTCTACGCCGCCCAGTTCGCCGGCGCCACCACCTGAGGCTCCAGAGCCTCGAGCACTCGATCGCCGCGGCCAAGAAGGCGCTCAACGTCGGAAGCCCTCCAGGTGATTCAAGAATGCGTCGTTGCGACGCGTTCGTGGTGACGCACGGCGTCACGAACTGCGGGTGCCCGGGATTGGGGCCTCGGCCAGGCGGGCGAAGTTGAGCAGCTGGCGGCGCGCCATCACCAGGTCGCCGACGGACAGCAGCGGCGCCGTCCACCGCGGTCCACCGGCCACGACCTTCAGCAGCAGCCGGGTACGGGCACCGTCGGCGACCAGCACGTAGGACATGCCGGCTCCGACGACCCGTCCGGTGAGGTGGTGGCCCGGTTCGACCGCCAGCACTCTTCCCACCGGCCTGCCGGCTGCGCGAGAGAAGTGTTCGCCCACCGCCGGGTCGGGTAGTCCCTGCAGCGTTGCGGGGGAGCGTCGGCCGAGGTTGTCGAGCCAGTCGTAGGAGTACGGCGCCAGCTGGACCTGGGCCACCCAGGGCCACACCTGCTCGGGCGACGCATGCACTGTCACCCCCCGCCAGGCCTGCACGGTCGGCCGCCGCACCAGGTCGTCGCACGGATACGGACGCGCCACCTCGGCGTCGGTGACACCCCACCGGTCGGCGATCATCGCGCGGTCCCCATCCATCCAGCCTACGACCGCGAAGTGGGCAGGGGTGCTTCGAACGCAGCGGTCGGCACCCGGCGGAACGCGTCGCATGCTTGGCTGGGGCCATGAGTCACGTGCACTACGACGTCGACGACGACGTCGTCACCATCACGCTCGACCGGCCGGACGTCCGCAACGCGGTGGACGGACCCATGGCGGCCGAGCTGCGGGAGGCATTCGAGTCCTTCGAGGCCGACGACACCCTGTCCGTGGCCGTCCTGCACGGGGCCGGCGGGACGTTCTGCGCAGGGGCGGACCTCTCCGCCGTGTCCGACCCGGCGCGTCGTCACGAGCTCGACCCCGACGGCGGGGGAGCCGGGCCGATGGGGCCCACGCGGCTCGAGCCGAGCAAGCCGGTGATCGCGGCGATCGCGGGTCACGCCGTGGCAGGTGGGCTGGAGCTGGCGCTGACGGCCGACCTCAGGGTCGTCGAGGAGGACGCCGTCCTCGGCGTGTTCTGCCGCCGCTGGGGCGTGCCCCTCATCGACGGCGGCACGGTGCGGCTGCCTCGCATCGTGGGGCAGGGGCACGCCCTGGACATGATCCTGACCGGCCGCCCCGTCGGTGCGCACGAGGCACAGCAGATGGGACTGGCGAACCGGGTCGTGCCGATCGGGGACTCCCTCGCGGTCGCGCACGCGCTCGCCGAGCAGCTCGCGGCGTTCCCCCAGCAGTGCCTGCGGGTCGACCGTGCCTCTGCGCTCTCCCAGTGGGACCACTCCCTGCGCGAGGCGCTTCGGGCGGAGGGGAGAGCGGGCGTCCCGGTCGTCGCGGCGGAAGGTGCGGGAGGCGCCGAGCGCTTCGTCGCGGGAGCCGGACGGCACGGCTCCTTCTGACCTGTCGCCACGACGGCCAGGTGATCACGGCGCCGGGTTGGAGGGAACGGTCGCCCTCTGGCACAATGGCGCATTGCGTCCGGAGCCCGTGAGGACCCTCTCACCCACACGCGCCCGGCCCAGCGACTCAGCCCGTTCCGTGTCCCCACGCGGAGCGGAGCGTCATCACCAACGAGCACCAAGGAGACACCACACTCGTGGCCGTCAAGATTCGCCTCAAGCGGATGGGCAAGATCCGCACCCCGTTCTACCGCATCGTCATCGCCGACTCGCGCACCAAGCGCGACGGTCGCGTGATCGAGGAGATCGGCACGTACAACCCCAAGACCGAGCCGTCGACGATCCACGTCGTCTCCGAGCGCGCCCAGTACTGGCTCGGCGTCGGCGCCCAGCCGACCGAGGCCGTCGCGGCGCTGCTGAAGATCACCGGCGACATCGGTGGCACCTCCACCCTGAGGCAGCCCGAGGCCAAGACTCCCAAGGCCGAGCTCTTCGACGCCGCCCTGAAGGAGATCCACGCCGAGCCCAAGGCGGCGGCCACCACCAAGAAGGCCAAGAAGGCCGACAAGGTGGAGGAGCCGAAGGCTGAGGAGCCCAAGGCCGAGAAGGCTGAGGAGCCCAAGGCCGAGAAGGCTGAGGAGCCCAAGGCCGAGAAGGCTGAGGAGCCCAAGGCTGAGGAGTCCAAGGCTGAGGAGCCGAAGGCCGACGAGGCCAAGGCCTGACGGTGTCGTCCCAGACGCAGGACGTCATCGAGCACCTCGTCTCCGGCATCGTCGACAACCCCGACGAGGTCGACGTCCGCACCAAGCAGACGCGCCGCGGCGATCTCTACGAGGTGCGCGTCAATCCCGGTGACCTCGGCAAGGTCATCGGGCGCCAGGGCCGCACGGCCACGGCGATCCGCACGGTTGCCAGTGCCATCGCCGGCACCACCGAGCCGGCGCGGATCGACTTCGTCGACGTCGACCGCCAGCGCTGAGACGCTCGTGCTGGTCGTCGTCGGCCGCATCGGCCGTGCCCACGGCATCAAGGGAGACCTCGCCGTCGAGATCCGGACCGACGAGCCCGAGCGCAGGTTCGCGCCGGGCTCGTCGCTCGTCGGTGAGGACGGCCGCCGTCTGGGAGTGGTCACCAGTCGCCAGCACTCCGGCCGGCTCGTCGTGCGGTTCGACGGCGTCGATGACCGCACGGCCGCCGAGCAGCTCACGGGGCTGGTGCTGCAGGCGGAGGTCGACGAGGCCGACGAGCCGAGCGGCGAGGAGGAGTTCTACGACCACCAGCTGATCGGGCTGCGGGTCGTGCGAACCTCCGGCGAACCGGTCGGGACCGTCCGGTCCATCACCCACCTGCCGGCGCAGGACCTGCTCGCGGTCGACGCCGACGGGCGGGAGGTCCTGGTGCCGTTCGTCTCCGCCCTCGTGCCCGCGGTGGACCTGGCGGGCGGCACGCTGACCGTGGCGGACGTGCCCGGCCTGCTCGATCCCGACGGCGCCGAGACGGCACAGTGACGGTGCGGCCATGACGCTGCGCATCGACGTCGTCTCGATCTTCCCGCAGTACCTCGACGTCCTGGACCTCTCGCTGGCCGGACGCGCCCGCCAGAGCGGCCTGATCGACGTCGCGACGCACGACCTGCGCGACTTCACCCACGATCGGCACCGCACCGTGGACGACACGCCCTACGGCGGGGGTGCCGGCATGGTGATGCGTCCCGAGCCGTGGGGCGACGCCCTGGACGCCGTCATGAGTGAGGACGCCGTCCTCATCGTGCCCACCCCGTCGGGTCGCCCCTTCACCCAGCGGGACGCCGAGCAGCTGGCCGGTGAGTCCCACCTGGTGGTCGCCTGTGGACGCTACGAGGGCATCGACCAGCGGGTCATCGACCATGCAGCAGGCCGCTGGCGGGTGCAGGAGGTCTCGCTCGGCGACTTCGTGCTCAACGGGGGAGAGGTCGCGGCGCTCGCCATCATCGAGGCCGTCGTGCGGCTCGTCCCCGGATTCATGGGGAACCCGGAGTCGCTGACCGAGGAGTCCCACGGCCCCGACGGACTGCTGGAGTACCCCGTCTACACCAAGCCGTCGAGCTGGCGTGGGCTCGAGGTCCCCGAGGTCCTGCGTTCCGGCGACCACGGCGCGATCGCCCGCTGGCGCCACCACCAGGCCCGTGAGCGCACGGCGCAGCGACGCCCCGACCTGCTCGATGATGAGTGACCACGCTTGCGTAACACCGTTTTAACAGGACCTCGTCGGGCGTAACGCGTTCGTGATCGGACGGCAAGGCACTGGGAACCTCGCGCGGACAGACTCGGCGCAGTCGCCCGGCCCGCAGCGTGGCGGAGCCGCACGTCAGTCACTCCAGAGAGGTTCTCATGACCCCCGACATCATTTGGTTGCTCATCTGCGCAGCCCTTGTTCTCTTCATGACGCCCGGCCTGGCGTTCTTCTACGGAGGACTCGTCAAGGCCAAGAGCGTCGTCTCCATGATGATGCTCAGCTTCGGCGCCATCGGCCTCGTCGCCGTCCTTTGGGTGCTCTACGGCGCCAACGTGGCCACGCTCACCGGTGGCTCGGAGGACTGGCTGCCGCGCGTCATCGGCAACCCGTTCTCCGACTTCGGTCAGTCCGACGCGGCTGCCGTGGCCTTCGCCGGTGGTGAGGGAGCGGTCGATGCCGCGAACGTGCTCACCGCGACCGCCTTCGGCGCGACCTTCGCCATCATCACCACGGCGCTCATCTCCGGCGCCATCGCCGACCGCGCACGCTTCTTCCCCTGGCTGCTGTTCGCGGGCCTGTTCTCGACCTTCGTCTACTTCCCGGTCGCCGGCTGGGTCTTCTCCTTCGACGACGAGGGCATGACGGGCTGGATCGGCAACCTCGGTGAGCTCATCGGCTCCAGCGCCTCGGTGATCGACTTCGCCGGAGGCACGGCGGTCCACATCAACGCCGGCGCCGCAGCCCTGGCCCTGGCGATCGTCCTCGGCCGTCGCTCGGAGGGCTTCACCAAGGAGGAGGCCGTCCCGCACAACGTGCCGCTGGTGCTCATCGGCGCCTCGATCCTGTGGTTCGGCTGGTTCGGCTTCAACACCGGTGCCGCCACCGACATCGGCCCCGGCTCGCTGATCTTCCTCAACACGATCGTCTGCCCCGCGGCCGCGATCATCGGCTTCATCGTCGTCGAGCACTTCAAGGACGGCAAGGCCACCGCGGTGGGTGCCGCCTCCGGTGCCGTCGCCGGCCTGGTGGCCATCACCCCGGCGTGCGTCGCCCTGACGCCCATGTGGGCCCTCGTGCTCGGCCTCCTGGCCGGTGCCGTCTGCGCCTTCGCCATCGACCTGAAGTACAAGTTCGGCTACGACGACTCGCTCGACGTGGTCGGCCTGCACCTGGTCGCCGGCGTCATCGGCACGATGTTCCTCGGCTTCTTCGCCATCGACACCGGTCTGTTCACCGGCGGGAACTTCGACCAGGTCATCGTCCAGGCGATCCCTGTCGTCGCGGTCGCGGTCTACTCCTTCACGGTCAGCTTCGTCATCGCCAAGGTGATCGACGTGACGATCGGCTTCCGGGTCAAGGAGGACGAGGAGGTTGCCGGACTGGACTCCGCGCTCCACGGCGGCAGTGCCTACGCCTTCGACTGAGTCGACGCCGCACCACCGGAGGGGCACCCGCTCGGGCGGGTGCCCCTCCGGCGCGTTCGGGGCCTGCGCCGATTTCGTCGGCCGTGCCCGCGTGTGGCAAACTTGCTCCTTGGCGCCGGACTGCTCTGCCACAGGGGAACGGTCCCGTGACGCCAACACCTCACACACTTCTGACATCCGTTGGGTGACCTGTGGCACCGGCGAGGAGCAATCATGACCAACGTGGTCGACCAGATCGCGGCCGGTGCGCTGCGCGACGACATCCCGGCCTTCCGCGCCGGTGACACCCTCAAGGTCCACGTCAAGGTGGTCGAGGGCAGCCGTTCGCGCGTCCAGGTCTTCCAGGGTGTCTGCCTGAAGGTCCAGGGCTCCGGTGTCGGGCGCACCTTCACCGTCCGCAAGGTCAGCTTCGGCGTCGGCGTCGAGCGCACCTTCCCGGTCCACACGCCGGTCATCGACAAGATCGAGGTGGCCACGCGCGGTGACGTGCGACGCGCCAAGCTCTACTACCTCCGCTCGCTGCGCGGCAAGGCCGCCAAGATCAAGGAGAAGCGCGAGGTCTGAGGCTTCTCCTCGGCATCGCGCGCATGTCTCCTCTGACGCCTGGGGTGTCTGCGGCTAGGCTCCACGGGTGAGCGAGACTGCCAAGAAGCGCCAGCTTCCCGTCTGGCAGGAATCGATCCTGCTGATCGTCACGGCCCTGGTCATGGCGGTCGTCGTCAAGGCGTTCTTCGTGCAGGCCTTCTACATCCCGTCGGAGTCGATGGAGCCCACGATGCTCGTCGACGACAAGATCCTGGTGCAGAAGGTCTCCTACTGGGGTGGCGGAGATCCGGACCGCGGCGATGTCGTCGTGTTCGACGACCCGGGCGGCTGGCTGAACGACACCCAGACCCCGTCCGCGTCCAACCCGGTGCAGCGCGGTCTGGAGCTCATCGGCCTGTTCCCCACCGGCGGGCACCTCATCAAGAGGGTCGTCGGGGTCGGGGGCGACAGCGTCGAGTGCTGCGACCAGGAAGGGCGCCTGCAGGTCAACGGCGAGTCCATCGACGAGCGCTACCTGCTGGACCCATCGGCCAACGCCGACCTGGAGTTCGACGTCGAGGTTCCCGAGGGATACCTGTGGGTGCAGGGGGACAACCGGGGCAACTCGGCGGACTCCCGCGTGCACCAGGGCGACCCCGGCGGTGGCTTCATCCCCGTGGAGTCGGTGGTCGGCAAGGCGTGGCTGCGGGTCTGGCCGTGGAAGCGGATCGGCTTCCAGCGCAGCCCCGACTCCTTCGAGTCCGTCCCGAGTCCGTGACACGGCTCGCTCCCGGCCGCACGGTCCGTCGCGACGCCGGCCTGTACGGCTACGAGCGAGCCCTGGAGCGCCGTGGCCTGCATCCTGTGGCCGGCGTCGACGAGGCCGGCCGGGGGGCCTGCGCCGGGCCGCTCGTTGCCGCGGCGGTGGTGCTGGAGCGCCCCGTGCCGGGACTGGCGGACTCCAAGCTCCTGTCGCCGAAGCGGCGCGAGGAGTGCTTCGGCCTCATCCACGAGCGTGCCGTCGACGTCTCTGTCGTCATCGTCTCGCCGCAGGAGTGTGACCGGGCGGGTCTGCACAAGGCCAACATCGCGGCGCTGCGCCGCGCCCTGTGGAAGCTGCAGGTCCGGCCCGGCTACGTGCTCACCGACGGCTTCCCGGTGGACGGGCTGGGCGTCCCGGGACTGGCGGTCTGGAAGGGCGACCGGGTCGCCGCCTCCATCGCGGCGGCGTCCGTCGTGGCCAAGGTGACCCGGGACCGCCTGATGGCCGACCTGCACGAGCGCCACCCCGAGTACGACTTCGCGACCCACAAGGGATACAACACGAGTGCGCACCAGGCCGCGCTCGTGGAGCATGGTCCGTGCGCGGAGCACCGCTTCCGCTACGTCAACGTCCGAACAGTCATGGAGGAACGACAGCGATGAGCTCAGAGGACCTCGAGCGCTACGAGTCCGAGCAGGAGCTCGCGTTGTACCGCGAGTACCGCGACGTCGTGAAGATCTTCAAGTACGTCGTGGAGACCGACCGACGGTTCTACCTGTGCAACGCGGTCGACGTGAAGGTGCGCTCGGAGACCGGTGACGCCTACTTCGAGGTCACCATGACCGACGCCTGGGTCTGGGACATCTACCGGCCCGCGCGCTTCGCCAAGAACGTCAAGGTGCTCACCTTCAAGGACGTGAACGTCGAGGAGCTGGCCGACTCCGACGTCAAGGTGCCCCAGGGCTCCTCGGACTGACGTCCACAGGCGAGGTGGCCGATCGGGGCTGTCCACAGCCTCGCCGTTCGCCCCTGTCGGCCGGGCGCCGCGACGAGCACGCTCGAGGGCATGACCTACGCACGCAACCACGCCCTCGGTCGCTACGGGGAGCAGGTCGCCGCGGCGCACCTGGAGTCCCTCGGCATGACCGTGATCGAGCGGAACTGGACCAGCCGCTACGGCGAGATCGACATCATCGCCCGTGAGGGTGCGACGCTCGTGGTCTGCGAGGTCAAGACCCGCACGGGTCGCTCGCACGGCACCCCGCTGGAGGCGGTGACCCCGCGCAAGGCGGCGCGGCTGCGCCGGCTCGCGGCGCACTGGCTCGAGGTGCACGACCTCGCCCCGCCGGCCCTGAGGATCGACGTCGTCGCGGTGACCGTCCCACGACGCGGGGCCGCCTGCGTCGAGCGCATCAGCGGGGTCGCCTGATGGCCGGCATCGCGCACTCCGTGGCGCTCGAGGGCTTGGTGGGCCGGGCGGTCGAGGTGGAGGTCGATGTCAGCTCCGGCATGCCCGGGACGATCGTCGTGGGTCTGGGCGACACGATCGTGAGCGAGGCCCGTGAGCGGGTCCGGGCGGCCGTCATCAACTCCGGCACCTCCTGGCCGGACCACCGGGTCGCCATCAACCTCGCACCGAGCTCACTGCCCAAGAGCGGCTCCCACTACGACCTCGCGATGGCGTTGGCCGTCTTCGCCGCCAAGCGGGTCATCTCCAGCGACCTGCTGGCTGGTGCGGCGTACGTCGGGGAGCTCGCCCTGGACGGTCGTCTGCGCGCCGTCCGGGGCGTGCTGCCTGCCACGCTCGCGGCGGCCGAGGCCGGCTTCGGCACGATCGTCGTGCCGGAGGTGAACGCACCGGAGGCGCGGCTGGTGCCCGGGATCGACGTCGTCGGTGCGCGGTCGCTGAGGCACTGCCTCGCGATGCTCACGGGCGAGCCGGCGCCCGACGACCCGCCTGTCCCGCCGTTGGACGACTCCTCCGGCACGGCCGCGTGGGGCGGAGAGGGTCGACACGGCGACCTCGACCTCGCCGACGTGGCCGGCCAGGAGGACAGCCGGACGGCCGTCGTCGTGGCGGCGGCCGGCGGCCACCACCTGCTCATGACCGGCCCCCCGGGGATCGGCAAGACGATGCTGGCGCAGCGCATGCCCGGGCTGCTGCCGGACCTGGACCACGCCCAGGCGCTGGAGGTCAGCGCCGTGCACTCCCTGGCCGGGGTGCTGCCGGCGGACGCGCCGTTGGTGACCAGGCCACCGTTCGTGGACCCCCACCACACCGCGACAGCCGTCGCGATCGTCGGAGGTGGCACGCGCGGCATCAAGCCGGGCGCACTGAGCGTGGCCCATCGGGGCGTGCTGTTCCTGGACGAGGCCCCGGAGTTCGCCTCCAACGTCCTCGACGCCCTGCGCCAGCCGCTGGAGAGCGGGCACGTGGTGGTCTCGAGGTCGGCACAGACGGCGGCGTTCCCGGCGCGGTTCCAGCTCGTCCTCGCGGCCAACCCCTGCCCGTGCGGCAACGGGGGAGCGGTGGCGGACCAGTGCGAGTGCACACCGCTCATGCGGCGGCGCTACCGCGACCGGATCTCCGGCCCCGTGCGTGATCGCATCGACATCCACCGCACCCTCGTCCCGCCCACACGCCCCGGCCTGGCCCAGGCCATCGGTGCGAGCCGGTCCACCGCCGAGCTCGCCCCGCTCGTCGCGTTCGCCCGGGAGCGTCAGCGAGAGCGGCTCGCGGACACCCCGTGGTCGCTCAACACCGACGTGCCCGGCGTGGAGCTGCGCAAGCGCTGGCCGGTGAGCGACGAGGGACGCTCCCTCGTGGAGGTCCAGCTCACCGCCCGCAAGCTCTCGGCGCGCGCCGCTGATCGCATCCTGCGGGTGGCGTGGAGCATCGCGGACCTGCGCGACCACGCGCGGCCGTCGGCCGACGACGTGGAGCTGGCCCTCGCCCTGCGCCGCGGCACGCCCCTGGGCAGTGGGCTGCGCGACCTCGGGGAGGAGGCGTCATGACGGGACGGACCGACCGCCTGGCCCTCTCCCTCGTGGTCGAGCCCGGCGATCCACGCGTGGACCGGCTGCTGCAGTCGCAGGAGCCCGGCAGGGTGCTCGCCACGATCAGGCGGGGCGGCAGTGAGGTGCCACCGGCCTGGCGCGAGCGCTCGGTCGACGTCGAGGACCGGGTCGTCGTGGCCACGGCGAGGGCACGTACGCACGGGCTGCGCTGGGTCACGCCCGGGTCGCGCGAGTGGCCGGCAGCACTCGACGACCTCGCCCATGTCGAGCCGGTCCACGACGCCGGCGGAGCTCCCCTCGGGCTCTGGGTCAAGGGCGCCGGGCGGCTCGACGGCCTGAGCGAGCGGTCGGTGGCCGTGGTGGGGGCCCGCGACTGCACGGCCTACGGCGCCGAGGTGGCCTCGGAGATCTCCGCCGACGCAGCGGACGCAGGGGTCACGGTGATCAGCGGTGCCGCCTTCGGCATCGACGCCGCGGCCCATCGGGGAGCGCTCGCGCTCGGGCGACCCACCGTGGCCGTCCTGGCTTGTGGGACTGACCTGGACTACCCCAAGGCCCACGCCGCCCTGCTCTCGCGCATCGTCGAGGACGGGCTCGTCGTGAGCGAGCAGCCGCCGGGCCAGGTGCCCACCAAGTCGCGCTTCCTGTCCCGCAACCGCCTCATCGCGGGCCTGGCCGGCGGCACCGTGGTGGTGGAAGCAGCCCAACGCAGCGGCTCGCTCAACACGCTGCGCTGGGCCGACGCGCTCGGCCGGGCCTCCATGGCGGTCCCCGGCCCGGTCTCGTCGCAGCAGTCCGCCGGGACCCACCGGGCCGTGCGGGAGGGCAAGGCCGTGCTGGTGACACAGGGCCGGGACGTGCTCGCCGAGCTCGCCGGCCTCGGGCTCGTGGCCGAGCCCCTGCCCGGCGGAGCCGGGACGGAGTTCGACCGGTTGCCGGCCGAGGCCCGACTGGTCCTGGACACGCTCACGTGGAGCATCGCCGCCACCCCGGCGGAGGTGGCGAGCCGGGCTCGCCTCGCCCGGCGTGAGACGGCCAGGGCGCTCGCCCTGCTGCAACGCCGCGGACTCGCCGTGCCGAGCGACACCGGATGGTTCCTTGCGCGGCGTGCCGACCTCGCCTGAGGTCTCCCGAGGGGCACAGTGGGCTCGTGGAGGACGTGAGCGAGGCCTGGGCCGGGGTGCTGGCGGCCTTCGAGGAGCACCTGCGGCACGAGCGCGGCCTGTCGGAGCACTCGGTCCGCGCCTACCTGACCGACCTGACCGGCCTCGCCGCCCACGGTGCGCGACTGGGGATCAACGACCCGTCAGCCCTGACGCTGCGGTCCCTGCGCAGCCACCTCGCGACGCAGCAGACGCTGGGCCGCGCCCGCACGACACTGGCGCGGCGGGCCACCTCCACCCGCGTCTTCACCGCCTGGTTGGCCCGTACCGGCCGCGCCGAGGTCGATGTCGGCGCCCTGCTGGCCAACCCGAAGGCGCACCGAGAGCTGCCCTCCGCCCTCGGCCACGAGGACGTGCGAGCCCTCCTGGCGGCCACGACCGCCGCCATCGTCGACGACGGGCCCGTCGCCCGACGGGACCTGGCACTGCTGGAGATGCTGTACGCGACCGGGATCCGCGTCGGCGAGCTGTGCGGGCTGGACGTCGACGACGTCGACGGTGAGCGACGGCTCGTGCGCGTCATGGGCAAGGGTCGCAAGGAACGGGCGGTGCCCTTCGGGTCCCCGGCCGCGCGGGCACTGCAGGACTGGCTGACCATCGGTCGACCCGCGCTCGTGCACGACGCGAGTGGGCCGGCCCTGTGGCTCGGGGTCCGCGGCGCACGACTGGACCAGCGGGCGGCGCGGCGCGTGGTCCACGAGCGGCTGGCCGTGGTCGAGGGTGCGCCCGACCTCGGCCCGCACGGCCTGCGACACACCGCGGCGACGCACCTGCTGGAGGGTGGAGCGGACCTGCGCAGCGTGCAGGAGATCCTCGGCCACGCCTCGCTCGGGACGACGCAGATCTACACCCACGTCACCAACGAACGGCTCCGAGCCGCCTACCGTCAGGCCCATCCCCGCGCCTGACGGCGAGCCGACGCGTCACAGCATCGTCATCGGGTCGACGGGCCGGCCGTCACGCTCCACCATGAAGTGCAGGTGGCAGCCTGTGGACAGGCCCGTGGTGCCCACCTGGCCGAGCACCTGACCGGCACTCACCTGCTGGCCGGGCTGCACGGACTGGGCGGAGAGGTGCGTGTAGGCCGTGCGCATCCGGTCGTCGTGCTCCAGCACCACCCGCAGACCGTACGCGGCATGGGAGGACCGCTCGATCACGGTGCCCTCCGCCGCGGCGCGCACGGGGGTGCCGCACGCTGCCCCGAAGTCGGTGCCGTCGTGGAGCTTGCGAACCCCCGTGACGGGGTGGACACGCGTCCCGAACGCGGAGGTCACCGGCCCCCCGACAGGGCGTGTCAACGAGCCGTCGCCGTGGGTGACCGGGCGGGGGAGGGGCCCGTCGGGATCGACCAGACGGAACCGGGAGTCGCCCCCGAGGCGCTCGCGAGGGTCGAGGTACTCCTCGTCCTGGAGGCGGCCCAGGTGCAGGCAGGCGGTCGCGCAGTGAGAGCCCGGCCCGTCCAGCCTGCCCATCACCTCACCGCGTTCGACTGCGTCGCCCTCTCGGACCCGGCGATCCACGACCGGCTGGTAGGTGGAGCGCTCCGCACCGTGGGACACCGTCACGACTCCGACCCCGGCGACCACGCCCGAGAAGGTGACCCGCCCCGGCGCCACGGCCCGCACCTCGTCATCGACCGTCCCGGGCAGGTCGATGCCCCGGTGCCCCGGGCCGTAGGGAGTGTCCGGTGGGTCGAAGTCGCGGGCGACGTCGCGCTCTCCAAGCGGCCACGACCACGTCGCATCGTCGGCCGCGGCGGCCGGCCCGATCCCGCCGGCCACCAGGGCGAGCGCGATCAGGACGGCGAGCAGGGGCGGGGCGGATCGGGTGCGCAGCGAGACCATGCGCCCCAGCCAACCGGCGCAGGGCCGGTCCAAGAAGGCCCTGCTGGCGGATCTGTGGACAGGACGTCGAGGCGGGGACGGCTGTGGACGAGACGTGATTTCCGCTTTCCCCGTCGACTGGCCTAGGATGGGGACATCGCGTCCTCGGACGCGAAATTCGCACGCCTGCCTCCGTGATGACGCGCAAGCCGAACACGGGCACGGTCCTGGTCCCCTTGGGGTTGGTCCGCGCAGCGCCGGCGTCAGGGCGCCGTCGACCGACGGCGCGACAACCAGGAACCGGGCACGTGCGTGCCCATCAAGGAGATCCGACCATGGCCGTCGTCACCATGCGCCAGCTGCTCGAGAGCGGTGTCCACTTCGGGCACCAGACCCGCCGCTGGAACCCCAAGATGAAGCGCTTCATCATGACCGAGCGCAACGGCATCTACATCATCGACCTGCAGCAGTCGCTCGCCTACATCGATGCGGGCTATGAGTACGTCCGCAGCACCGTCGCCCGTGGCGGGACGATCCTGTTCGTCGGCACCAAGCGCCAGGCGCAGGAGCCCGTGCAGGAGCAGGCCAAGCGCGTCGGCATGCCCTACGTCAACCAGCGTTGGCTCGGCGGCATGCTCACCAACTTCCAGACGATGCACCAGCGGCTCCAGCGCATGAAGGAGCTCGAGGAGATCGACTTCGACGACGTGGCCGGCTCCGGCCGCACGAAGAAGGAGCTCCTGCAGATGCGTCGCGAGTACGACAAGCTCAACCGCACCCTCGGTGGTGTGCGCGACATGGGCCGGACGCCGTCCGCAGTCTGGATCGTCGACACCAAGAAGGAGCACCTCGCGGTCGACGAGGCCAAGAAGCTGGGCATCCCGATCGTCGCGATCCTGGACACCAACTGCGACCCCGACGACGTCGACTACCCGATCCCGGGCAACGACGACGCGATCCGTTCGGTCAGCCTGCTGACGCGCGTCGTCGCCGATGCCGTCGCCGAGGGCCTGATCGCTCGCAGCGGCGCCAAGTCCGCCGACGCCGAGGCCGGTGCCGAGCTCGGCACCGAGGAGCCGATGGCGGAGTGGGAGCGCGAGCTGCTGGAGTCCAAGGGTGCGGAGCAGACCGGCCCTGTCGGTCCGGCCGCCGCTGAGGCTGCCCCCGAGCCCAAGCCCGAGGAGGCCTCCGTCGAGGCTGCCGCCGCCGAGGCCGCTCCCGAGGCGGCCGCTCCCGAGGCCGCTGCTGCTGAGGCGGCTGCTCCTGAGGCTGCCGCTCCTGAGGCTGCTGCTGCCGAGGCGCCGCACGGCCCCGGCTCGCACGCCGCGCTCGAGAACGGTGAGGCGCCCGAGGGCTTCACGATCAAGGGCAACGCCAGCTCGAAGAAGTACCACACCGCCGAGAGCCCCTGGTTCGACAAGACCGTGGCCGAGGTCTGGTTCGACTCGACCGAGGCGGCCGAGAAGGCCGGCTTCACCGCCGCCGGCCAGACCTCCTGACGACCCCACACCAAGATCTGAGGTAATCACGACATGGCCATTGCAGCCGCAGACGTCAAGAAGCTCCGCGACGCCACGGGCGCGGGCATGATGGACGCCAAGAACGCGCTCACCGAGGCCGACGGTGACTACGACCGCGCCGTCGAGCTGCTGCGCATCTCCGGTGCCGCCAAGGCGGCGAAGCGGGGTGCGGAGCGCGAGGCGTCCGCCGGTCTCGTCGCCAGCTCCGGCGGTGCGATCGTCGAGCTCAACTCCGAGACGGACTTCGTTGCCAAGAACGAGCAGTTCATCAGCCTGGCCAACGAGCTCGCCGCCAAGGCCGACGCGTCCCGGCCCGGCTCCGCCGAGGAGTTCGCGGAGCAGTCGCTCGACAACGGGCAGACGGTCGCCGAGGCCATCTCGGCCCTGGCCGCCGTGATCGGCGAGAAGCTCGAGCTCGGCCGCGTTGCCGCGTTCGACGGTCAGGTCGCCACGTACCTGCACCGCCGGGCCAGCGACCTACCCCCCGCCGTCGGCGTGCTCGTGGAGTACACCGGCGACGACCTCGACGCCGCCCGCGGCGCCGCGATGCAGGTCGCGGCGATGCGCCCGCGCTACCTGGTCCGCGAGGAGGTCCCGGCCGACGTCGTCGCCAAGGAGCGCGAGATCGCCGAGGCCACCGCACGCGAGCAGGGCAAGCCCGAGCAGGCACTGCCCAAGATCATCGAGGGCCGCGTCAACGGCTTCTTCAAGGACGTCGCGCTGCTGGAGCAGCCGTCGGTCCAGGACAACAAGAAGACGGTCAAGGCCGTGCTCGATGCGGCCGGTGTCACCGTGACCCGCTTCGCGCACATCGAGATCGGCGCCTGAGGCGCTCGCCCGAGGCAACGCACCGACGAAGGGACCCGACAGGCCATGGACGAGATCACCAGCGTCGACCCGGTCCCTGAGCCCGCGGTCAAGCGGGTCCTGCTCAAGCTCTCCGGCGAGGTCCTCGGTGGCGGGAGCCTGGGCATCGACCCCGACGTCGTCAACGGGATCGCCCGGCAGATCGCCGAGGCGGCCCACGCGGGCGTCCAGGTGGCGATCGTCGTCGGCGGCGGCAACTTCTTCCGCGGCGCCGAGCTCAGCCAGCGGGGCATGGAGCGCTCGCGGGCCGACTACATCGGCATGCTCGGCACCGTCATGAACTGCCTCGCCCTGCAAGACTTCTGCGAGAAGCAGGGCATCGAGACCCGGGTGCAGTCGGCCATCACCATGGGCCAGGTGGCCGAGCCCTACATCCCGCGGCGCGCCATCCGGCACCTGGAGAAGGGCCGCGTCGTCATCTTCGGCGCGGGTGCGGGCATGCCCTACTTCAGCACCGACACCGTCTCGGCGCAGCGTGCTCTGGAGATCAAGGCCGACGCCGTCCTGATGAGCAAGAACGGGGTGGACGGTGTCTACACCGCCGACCCCCGCGTCCATCCCGACGCCCGCCTTCTGGACGAGGTCACCTTCGAGGACGCCCTGCGGCTGGGTCTGAAGGTCGTCGACGCGGCCGCCTTCGCCCTCTGCATGGAGAACGAGCTGCCGATGATCGTCTTCGGGATGGAGGGCGAGGGGAACATCGCCCGCGTCCTGCGGGGTGAGAGGATCGGGACGCTGGTCCATGCCGGGCCTGAGACGAGTACAGGAGTTGCACCGTGATCGACCAGACCCTGCGTGAGGCCGACACCAAGATGGACAAGGCCGTCGAGCACACCCGCGAGGAGTTCGCGGCCATCCGCACGGGGCGCGCCCACCCCGCGATGTTCGCCCAGATCACGGCGGAGTACTACGGCACCCCGACCCCGCTGCAGCAGCTCGCGGGTTTCCAGGTGCCCGAGCCCCGCACGGTCATCATCAGCCCGTTCGACGACTCCGCCAAGCCCGCGATCGAGCGAGCCATCCGCGACTCCGACCTCGGCGTGAACCCCACTGACGACGGCAAGGTGCTGCGCGTCTCGTTGCCCGAGCTGACCGAGGAGCGTCGCAAGGAGTACATCAAGCTTGCGCGCAGCAAGGCCGAGGACGGCCGCGTCGCGGTCCGCGGTGTGCGCCGCGGCGCCAAGCAGGCGCTCGACAAGGCCGAGAAGGACTCCGAGATCTCCAAGGACGAGAACACTGGTGCCGAGAAGCGGCTCGACGCCCAGACCAAGAAGCACGTCGAGGTGATCGACGAGATGCTCAAGAACAAGGAAGCCGAGCTCCTTGCCGTCTGACGCCCCGACGGACGGCCCCGCAGGGGAGTCCGACCCGGCAGTCGCGCAGAAGCAGAGCCGAGCGGGCCGGAACCTGCCCGCCGCCATCGGGGTGGGTCTCGCCCTCGGGGCCACGGTCCTGGCCTCGCTGTTCCTGCTCAAGGACCTCTTCGTCCTGGTCGTCGTGCTCGCCCTCGGGGTGGGGCTGTGGGAGCTGTCCCGTGGGCTGCGCACGGCCGGCATCCGCGTCCCCTTCATCCCCGTCGTCACGGGTGGGACGCTCATGCTCGTCGGCGGCTTCTACGGCGGCATGGAGACCGCGGCCGTCGCGATGGCGCTGACGGTCATCGGCACGCTCGTGTGGCGTCTGTCCGACGGCGCCAACGGCTTCGTGCGGGACTCCAGCGCCGGCATCTTCAGCCTGGCCTACCTGCACCTCATGGGCGTCTTCGTGCTGCTCATGCTGGTGGAGGACGACGGGCCCCTGCGGATCGTGGCCTTCATCGTCGTGACCATCTGCTCCGACACCGGTGGATACATCGCCGGCGTTCTGCTCGGCCGCCACCCGATGGCGCCGTCGATCAGCCCCAAGAAGTCCTGGGAGGGCTTCGGCGGGTCGCTGCTGTTCGGCGTCGTCGCCGGAGTGCTCCTGGTCGTCCTCGCCCTGGACGGATCGTGGTGGGTGGGCGTCGTGCTCGGCGTGGCAGCCGTGGTGATGGCAACGCTCGGCGACCTCTCGGAGTCGCTGATCAAGCGCGACCTCGGCATCAAGGACATGGGCGACCTGCTGCCCGGACACGGTGGCCTGATGGACCGGCTCGACTCGCTCATCGCGGTGGCGCCGGTGGCGTGGCTCATCCTGTACTACCTCGTGCCGGTCGCCTGACGACGTCTGCCAAGGTGTCCCCGTGACGACCCTGCAGGACTACACGTCCCGGATCGCACAACCGACCCTTGCGGACGCCGAGGGACCCTTCGACGAGGTCGTCGCGGCTGACGGCAGCCTGCGTCCCGCGTGGCGCTCGTCGGCCAACGCCCTCGGGCTGGGCGGCGTCGAGCTGAGACGCGCGCGCAGCGACATCGAGCGACTGCTGGTGGACGACGGCGTCGTGGCTGCCCGGGCTGCCGGGGCGGCCACGCCCTGGCACCTGGACCCCGTCCCGCTCGTGCTGGACTCTGCGGAGTGGAGCCGGCTGGACGTCGGCCTGGCCCAGCGCACGGAGCTGATGAACGCCGTCCTCGTGGACCTGCAGGGACCAGCTCGGCTGCTGCGGGAGGGTGTCGTCCCGGCTGCCGTGGTGCTCGGCCATCGAGGCTTCGTGCGTGCCCTCGCGCGCCCTTCCGTCGCCGACGAGCGGCCGTTGATGCTCGGGGCGGCCGACCTCGGACGGACCGAGTCGGGGGAGTGGCAGGTCCTGGCCGACCGCACGGACGCACCGTCGGGCATCGGGTACGCGATGGAGAACCGTCGGGTCGTGGCCCGTGTGCTCCCGGCGGCGTACCGCGACGCCGGGGTGCACGCGATGGCGCCCTACCTGCAGATGCTGCGGACGGCCCTGATGGAGTCCGCACCAGCGGGGGGCGACGACCCGAGGGTCGTCGTGCTGACCGAGGGTTCCTCGTCCCCGTCGGCCTACGACGAGGCCTTCCTCGCCTCGAACCTGGGCTTCCCGCTCGTCCAAGGGAGCGACCTGGTGGTCGCCGGCGGCCTGGTCCGGCTCCGGGTGCACGACCGGCTGGAGCGCGTTGACGTCATCCTGCGCCGGATCGGCGGGACGGCGAGCGACCCTCTCGAGCTGCGTGGCGACTCGCGCCACGGGGTCCCGGGGCTGGTCGAGGCGGTGCGTCGAGGCACGGTCCGCGTCGTGAACGGACTCGGCTCGGGCGTGCTGGAGAACCCCGGGCTCCTGCCCTTCCTCGCGCAGGCCTGTGAGCTGCTGCTCGACGAGCCCCTGCGGCTCCCGTCGGTCCAGACCACCTGGCTGAGCGATCCGGACGCGCTGCAGCGTGCGGGTGAGCGCGGCGACGAGGTGGTCCTGCGCAGCATCGACGGCAGCGTCGACCTGGCCACGCTGGACCCGGGTCGCCGGTGGGACGTGGTCTCGCGACGCCCGGAGGGGTTCGTGGCGCAAGAGCGGCCCGTGCTCTCGCAGGCGCCCCACCTGGAGAGCCACGGACTGTGGCCCCGGCCCGTTCGACTGCGCACCTTCACGACGCACCATGGCGGCGCCTACCGGCCCCTGGTGGGTGGATTGGCATCGGTACGCCTCGACGACGGGAGGCGGGCCAGCAAGGACGTGTGGGTGCTCAAGGCAGACCCGGGAGACGGCGACCAGGGCCTCGTGGAGCTCTCCGCGCCGGCGATCACCGGGGCCGCGTCCGCAGCGGTGCCGCGCATCCTGCAGACGATGTTCGCGCTGGGACGGCACGCCGAGCGGGCCGAGGGTCTGGTCCGTCTGACGCTCGCCGTGCAGGGACTCATCGGCGACGACCGTGCCGGGCCGCAGAGCCCCGGCGGTCGTGCCCTCCTGGTGGCCCGCGGGGCGATGGAGGAGGCAGTCCCCGGTGGGGAGGCGGCCGGCATCGAGGAGGAGCTGCGCTCGGTGCTCGTCGATGCGTCGCGACCGGGCTCGGTGGCCCACGTCGTCGCCGGCCTGCGCGGCGCCGCGCAAGGAGTCCGCGACCAGCTCTCGGCCGACGTCTGGCGTGCCCTCGGGGTGATCGACCGGGCCGCGCTCCTGCTGGACGGCGAGGAGGAGATCGCCACCACCGAAGGCGCGGAGCGGACGCTCACCGGCCTGCTGGCCCTGCACGGCGTCACCGACAACATGGTCCGCGACCACGGTTGGCACAGCCTGCAGGCGGGCCGCGCGACGGAGCGCGTCCTGCAGGTGTGCCAGCTGCTGCGGTCCACGGTCAGCAGGAGCCATGGTGACGACGTCGACCGGCACGTTCACCAGATGGTCCTGCTCGCTGCCGAGAGCGCGGTCACCCACCGACGGCGGTACCGGGGCTCGGTACGCCTGTCCAGCCTGCTCGACCTGCTCGTCTCCGACGGAGAGAACCCGCGCTCGGTGGCCTTCAACCTCGCTGCCGTGGACTCACACCTCGCGGCGATGCCCCGATCGACGGGCTCGACCCGGCCCGAGCGACTGCTGGCGGACCTGCTCCTGGAGATCGAGCGGGCCGACGCGGAGGCGTTGTCGATGCAGGAGGACGATGGTGGACGCCCACACCTGGTCAGGCACCTGGATCTGGTGATCGGGCAGGTGGACCGGCTCGTCGAGGCCGCCCGTGAGCTGCACCTGAGCAGCGGCCCGGCGATCCGGGCCTTCGGGCTGTCGGGGGTGGGGCGCTGATGAGGTACGACGTCCGCCACCGCACCACCTACACCTACGACGCCGCGGTCTCCGAGAGCCACGGCCTGGCCCACGTCGTCCCCAGGGAGCTGCCGTGGCAACGGGTCGAGCGCTGGTCGGTGATGGTCCGGCCGGAGCCGAGCGACGTCGCCCACGACGTCGATCACGAGGGCAACATCACCACCTGGTTCCAGGTCGACCAGCCGCACCTCGAGCTCACCGTCGACGCCCGCAGCACCGTGGAGGTCGAACGTCCCGTCCACGACGACGCGGCGCTGTCTGTGGCGTGGGAGCAGGCCAGGCCGGCTGCTCGTCCGGACGTGGAGGAGGCCTGGCGTGCGCAGGGCCACGTGCTGGCGTCACCGGCTGTCGCCCTGTCCGAGGGAGCCCACGCCTACGTCGCCTCGTCGCTCGAGCCCGGGCGGCCCCTGGGCGAGGTGGTGCACGAGGTCTCCCACCGCATCCACCAGGACTTCGCCTACCGTCCCGGCGCCACCAGCGTGTCGTCGTCGGTCGATGACGTCCTGGCCGCTCGGGCGGGCGTCTGCCAGGACTTCGCGCACCTGATGCTGTCCGGTCTGCGGTCCCACGGCCTGGCCGCGCGCTACGTCAGCGGCTACCTCCTCACGCAGCCGCCGCCGGGACGCGAACGGCTCGTGGGGGCCGACGCCTCGCACGCCTGGCTGGCGGTGTGGGTGCCCGACGACGGCTGGCTCGCGATCGATCCGACGAACGACCAGCTCGTCGACGATCACTACGTGACCGTGGCGTGGGGGCGCGACTACAAGGACGTCCCGCCCGTCAAGGGTGTGATCGTCACCGAGGCCGAGAGCTCGACGCTGTCGGTCGGTGTCGACGTCGTCCCGCTCTGAGGCTGGGCGTGCGACGGTTGCGGCGGGCTGTGAGACTGCACCGGTGAAGGCCTTCTCCTGCCGTGTGTGCGACCAGCAGCTCTACGTCGAGAACTCGCGCTGCGTGTCCTGCGGCACCCAGCTCGGCTACTCCCGTGCCGAGCACGACATCGTCCCCCTCGGCCCCGATGGAACCTACGTCGACGCCGGGGGCGTCACCTGGCACCGGTGTGTCAACGTCCTGTTGTCGGCCTGCACCTGGCTCGCGCCGCGCGAGGGCGGCCAGTGCTTCAGCTGTGACCTCACCCGGACCCGGCCCGCCGATGCCGACCTGCTCGGCCTCTCGTTGTTCCCTGGCGCGGAGGCGGCCAAGCGTCGGCTCGTCATGGAGCTCGACGCGCGTCGTGTCCCGATCACGCCGCGCTGGGAGGACAGGGAGACCGGCCTGTGCTTCGACCTGCTCTCCAGCGTCCACGAGAACGTCGTGATCGGTCACGAGAACGGCGTCATCACGATCGACCTCGCCGAGGAGGACCAGGCGCACCGGGCCAAGGTCCAGGTGCAGCTCGACGAGCCCTACCGCACGATGCTGGGCCACTTCCGCCACGAGGTCGGTCACTACGCGGAGCTGATGATGGTGACGGGCGAGCGCATCGAGCAGGCGCGTGAGCTCTTCGGCGACGAGACCGTCAGCTACTCAGGCGAGATCGATCGGCACTACGCGCAGGGACCTCCCGACGGCTGGGAGAACTCCTACATCAGCACCTACGCCACGATGCACCCCTTCGAGGACTTCGCCGAGACGTTCGCGCACTGGATGCACATCTCCGAGACGATCGACACCGCTCGGGCCCAGGGGCTGCTCACGGTGGACCCCGACGCCTTCGGCAGCTTTCGCGACCTCGTGAGGGGGGTCTGGGTGCCGCTGTCGACGGCGCTCAACCAGATCAACCGGGCGATGGGCGCAGACGACCTGTACCCGTTCGTGATCCCCGACCCGGTGCTGGACAAGCTGGAGTTCGTCGCCTCCCTCCCGCCCCGGCCCTGACCGTGCTTGCAGGATGCGGGGGTTCGTGGCGGTGTCTGGGAGACTGGCGGGATGACTGAGGACGCCCGCACGACCCTGCCGCTGGTCTTCGAGCAGCCACGCGGGCGCAAGAAGCCCCCGCGCCACCTCGCCGACCTCTCGGCCGAGGAGCGTGCCGAGGTCGCCACGGCGCTCGGCCAGCCGGCCTACCGGGTCAAGCAGGTCGCCCACCACTACTTCGCGCGCCTCGAGCGCGACCCCGCCAACATGACGGACCTGCCCACGGCCACTCGTGACGCCATCGCCGCCGAGCTGCTGCCCACCCTGCTGGACGAGGTGCGCACGCAGCAGGCCGACCGCGGTACCACCCGCAAGACGCTGTGGCGGCTCTTCGACGGTGCCCTCGTGGAGTCGGTGCTGATGCGCTACTCCGAGCGGGCCACGGTGTGCGTGTCGAGCCAGGCCGGCTGCGGCATGGCCTGCCCCTTCTGCGCCACCGGCCAGGGGGGCCTGCAACGCAACATGAGCACCGGCGAGATCGTCGACCAGGTCGTCGATGCCGCCGCCGCGATGGCGAACGGTCAGGTGGCCGGCGGCCCGGGCCGGCTCTCGAACGTCGTGTTCATGGGCATGGGCGAGCCGCTGGCCAACTACCGCTCCGTCGTCAACGCGGTGCGACGCATGACCTCGCCGGCACCGGACGGCCTCGGCATGTCGGCGCGCAACATCACGGTCAGCACGGTGGGCCTCGCCCCGCGCATGCGTCAGCTGGCCGACGAGGGCGTGCCCGTCACGCTGGCCCTCTCGCTCCATGCGCCCGACGACGAGCTGCGCGACGAGCTGGTGCCCATCAACACGCGCTTCAGCGTCGAGGACGCCGTCTCGGCCGCCCGCTACTTCTTCGACGTCACCGGACGGCGGGTGTCCATCGAGTACGCGATGATGCGCGACGTCAACGACCAGGCGTGGCGAGCCGACCTGCTCGCCGACGTCCTCATCGAGCACGGCGGACGCGGCTGGGTGCACGTCAACCTGATCCCGCTCAACGAGGTGCCGGGCTCGCGGTTCACCCGCTCGCGCGACGACGACACCGACGAGTTCGTGCGGCGCCTCGAGGCCAAGGGCATCAGCACCACCATCCGCGACACGCGAGGTGACGAGATCGACGCCGCCTGCGGCCAGCTGGCGGCCACTGACGCATGAGGCGTCCGGCGCTGCTCGCCACGGACCTCGACGGCACCTTGCTGCGCAGCGACGGCTCGCTCTCGACGCGCACCCGCGCCGCGATCGCCGCCGCGGACGAGGCCGGTCTGGACGTCGTCTTCGTCACGGCGCGCCCGCCGCGCTGGCTGCACGACCTGGCCGACGCCGTGGGCGGTCATGGCGTCGCCCTGTGCGGCAACGGGGCGTTCGTCTACGACGTGGCCCGGCGTCACGTCGTCGAGGCACGGCCGTTCGCTGCCGCCGCCCTGCACGAGATCACCGCCGACCTGCGAGCGGCCATACCCTCGATCGCCTTCGCGGTGGAGTGCGCCGACGGAGAGCGGCGCGAGGAGCACTTCGTCGACCGGTACGAGGACGAGTACGCCACTGGCGAGCTGTACGGCGCGGCTGCCGGCAAGCTCCTGGCGCGGGCAGCGGACCTGGACCACGACGCCTTCCTGGAGCGGGTCACCGAGGTCGTGGCCGGCCGGGCCGAGCTGGGGTTCTCCGGTGCCGTCGGTCTGGCCGAGCTCACCGCGGCGGGTGTCACCAAGGCCTCCGGCCTGGCCGCCTGGTGCGAGGAGCGGGGGATCGGTGCCGAGGAGGTCTGGGCGTGCGGTGACATGCCCAACGACCTGCCCATGCTCGAGTGGGCCGGACGTTCGCTCGCCGTCGCCAACGCCCACACGACGGTCCTCGCCGCTGCCGACGAGGTGATCGCCTCCAACGACGACGACGGAGTGGCCGCGGTCCTGGAGCAGGTGACGGCCCCGGTCTAGAGGGGGTTGGGCAGGAGCAGCTCGGTGTTGCGGTCCGCGGTGGTGCCGCTGTAGGTGGCACCGGACTGTGGGTCGTTGGCGGCGAGCTCGCGGGCGAGCGAGGCCAGGGCGGCCGGTGTGCCGGTCGAGCCGCCGTGCGACGCCGGTGCGGCATGGTCGACCATCGTGGTGAAGATCGAGATCGTGCCGTCGCGGTTGTCCGCCAGCTCGATGAGCCTCGCCTGCTGCGGGAAGTCGATGTGAGAGGCCGAGTTGATCTCCCAGAAGCCGCTCGCGCCGTCGGCCGAGCGGTGTGGCGTGATCGCGTTCTTGTGCGTGTGGCCGTTGACCCACGCCACGACCTGGGGGTGGGCGAGCAGGAGCTCGACGACGTCCGGCCCCAGGACGCGAGGGTCCAGGTCCAGGCCGGTGGCGACGAGCGGGTTCGACATCGTGCCGGACGTGTGGTGGCTGAACACCATGACGTACCTGTCGCTCGAGCGCTCGAGGACGTCCTCGAGCCACCCGAACTGGGTGGCGTCCAACGAGCCGTCCGCGTAGCCGTTGGGGTTCACGCTGTCCATCACGACACAGCGCACCGGCCCGGAGTCGAAGGTGTAGTAGGCAGTGCCGCGCGTGCGGTTCTCCGCCGTGAACCCGTGGCCCAGAGGAGCGCCGACGGAGCGGAAGTGCTCCTCGACGACCTGCTTGCGCGACAGGCTGCGGCGGTCCCGGTCCGTGGTGACCAGCCGGCCCGCGAGCAACGTCGCCGAGGCCAGGAGCAGCGTCGGGTCGGCCGCTCGCAGCGTGGCGAGGACGTCGGCCTGGGAGAGCCCAGGCGGCAGGGTGGTGGCCTTGAGCGGTCCGGTCCCCAGGAACCCCAGGGCCAGCGTCTGGGGGAAGTTGCCCTGCACGAGACCGTCGTGGTTGCCGAACACCGAGTACCACGGGACGTCCAGGCCCTGGGGGGTGAACGGTCGACGTGCGGCGTCGAGCAGCCCCTCGACCCGCGGGAAGCCGAACCGGCTGCGGTAGGTGTCGTTGCCGGTGCCCTCGGGGTGCCAGTAGTGGCTGTCGCGGGTCCGGTTGTCATGCACGCCCTCCCAGCGGCTCCGGCTGCCGGAGTCCGGCCGGACCTCACGGCCGTCGAGGACGTCGATGTTCCAGCGCACCTCGTTGTACTGGCAGTTGTCGGAGTTGTCGCCGGTCTGGATCGCGAAGGCTAGGGGCGCCCCCGTGACCGGGCCATGGCGCACCTGGTTCACCGCCTGCACCATCGCGTCGCTGATCTGCGCGGAGAGCATCTCCTGGGGTCGATAGCTCGATGTCAGCAGGCCCCCCAGCGTGGGGTCGGCGGGGTCGTACTGGTCCTCGAGCCGGTCCAGGAACTCCACGCGCAGGGGCGACTGGGCGTCGATGATGTGGATGTCGGTGAGGTGCGTGAAGCCCATCAGCGCCTGTCGGGTGGTCGTGCGGGCGGCGTCGGCCACCCCGCCGAGGTCGGCTCGCACCACGTGCGGCTCACCGGCGGCCGTGACGATCGGCCGGTAGCCCAAGGACCCCGGCGCCCCGCGCACCAGGCGAGTGGTGAGGGTCGTCCCGGCGGCCGACGTGGGGGAGGCGAGGCTGACGGACGGGACGAGGCCGAGGGCGGTGGCACCGCCGACGGCCGCTCCGGTCTGCAGCAGGGCGCGGCGAGAGAGCGGCATGCCTCTCCAACGAGGATGGGTGACCTGGGTCACGCAGTCGATCGGCCCGATAGGTTGGGCGGATGCTCGACGTGAGGCGCGACGGCGCGGTGGCCCTGCTGGAGCTCCGGCGTGAGGAGCGCCGCAACGCGTTGGACCTGGAGCTCTGCCGGGAGATCCACGCAGCCGTCGATGGCGTCGTCGAGGACGGTGCTCGGGCGGTCGTCGTCACCGGCCAGGGCTCGGCCTTCTGCTCCGGCGCCGACCTCGGTGGCGTCTACGCGACCGTGGGGGCACCTCCCGCGAGCTCTGCGAGTGGGGGATTCCTCGAGGCGCTCTACGGGATGCTGCACCACCTCACCCGGGTGCCGGTGCCGGTCGTCGCCGCCGTCAACGGCCCCGCCATCGGCGCCGGGACGCAGCTGGCCATCGCCTGCGACCTCCGGGTGGCCGACGAGACCGCCCGGTTCGGCGTCCCGACGGCCCGGAACGGCATGGCCGTCGACGCCTGGACGATCCGGACGCTGGGAAAGCTCGCCGGGGCCGGTCCTGCCCGTCGGATGATGCTGGCCGCGCAGATGCTGGGCCGCGAGGAGGCGTTGGCCTGCGGTCTCGCCGATCGTCCGGGGTCTCTCGACGACGCGCTGGCCTGGGCGCACGAGATCGCCGAGCTCGCCCCGTTGACCCTGGCCCACAACAAGCTGGTGCTCAACGGCTCGCGCGAGGACGATGAGGCCATCGCCGCGAGCTTCGAGGCGGTCTGGGCGAGTGAGGACGTGCGCGAGGGAGCGGCAGCCCGCGCCGAGAAGCGTGCGCCCGTGTTCAAGGGCCGCTGATGCCGTCCCTGGGCTTCGCGATGCTGGATCAGCACGTCGTCGCAGGACGCGCCGACGCACCGGCCGTCGACGTCGGCGGTGCCACGATGACGTTCGCACGACTCCTGGAGCGCACCGCCGCGGTGGCCGGTGGCCTGCAGGTGCTCGGCCTCGCTGTCGGGGGACGCGTCGCCGTCGACCTGCCGCCGAGCCCGGATCTCGTCACCGTCGTCTGCGCCTGCCTGCGGCTGGGGGCGGTCCCTGGTGGCAGCGGGCCCCTGGGAGTGATCGTCGTGGACGGCGTCGTCACCGTCACGATCGAGGGCCAGGAGCCGCTCGACCTCGCCACCCTGCGACGCGCCGGTGGCTCCGACCCGGCGGGCGCCCTGGCCGATGACGAGCCCGGCTTCCGTGCCGCGGCGCAGGAGCGCCACGGTCAGGTGGTGGTCCCCCTGCTGGCCGGACGTCCCGTCACCTTCGACTGAGCCTCACGACCCACCCGTCACGACCCGGTGCGCACCGCCGCGTCGCAGGCGGCCCAGGCGCGCCGGCGGGCGTCCCGATCCTCGCCTCGGCCCGGTAGGTAGGCGGTGGGTCGGGGCCGGCGATCACACCAGAAGAGACCGGTGCGCCGGCCCGGTCCCGGTGCTGCGACGAGCCACACGATCGTGTCGGCACCCTCGGCCGGGGTGCGCAGGACGGGTCCGATCAGTCGCGCGAAGCGCGGCAGGGAGTCGGTGATGCCGGGGGTGTCGGCCCAGCCGGGGTGCATGCTGTGCACCGCGACACCCGCCGAGGTGAGCTCGGCTGCGAGCTCCTCGGCCAGGACGACCTGCAGCCGCTTGGTCCGGGCGTAGGCCCGCACGCCGTCGTAGCTGCCCTGTCGGTACTGCAGGTCGTCGGCGATCTTCGCATCGAGGGGAGCGGTGTACATGCCGCCGGAGGACACCACGACGACTCGGGCGTCGTCCGAGCGCTCCAGCAGCGGTGCCAGCTCTCGGGTCAGGAGCAGCGGACCGAGGACGTGCGTGGCCAGTGTCGCCTCGTGCCCCTGGGCGGACTCGGTCCGCTCCGCAGGCATCACCCCGGCCCCGTGGACGAGCCCGTCGAGCGTCTCGTGGGCACCGCGCAGACGCTCGGCGTAGGCGCGGACCGCGGCCAGGTCCGAGACGTCGCAGACGTCCTCCTGCACGGCGGCACCCGGGACGGCAGCGCGCAGACGGCCCGCGGCGTCTCGGAGCCGTTCCGCGGTGCGACCGACGAGGTGGACCGTTGCGCCGAGGCGCACCAGCTCCAGGGCCGCGGCCTCACCGAGCCCTCCGCTCGCACCGGTGACGACCACGCGACGGCCCACGAGGGCATCCTCGGGCGGGTCGGCCGGCCACCAGCGCTGGCGCAGCCGGATGCCGACGGCGGAGTACCCCGGCAGCACGGCCTTGTCGAGGACGGTGTCGAGGACGTCGAGTGCGGGGGAGGTCATGCCACCACGGTAGGTCGCATCGGTGCTCAGAGCAGGCCGGCCTCGTGCATGCAGATCGCGACCTGGACCCGGTTGGTCGTCCCGAGCTTGGTGAACAGGTGGGAGATGTGTGCCTTGACCGTGGCGAGGCTGAGGTGCAGGGCGGCCGCGATCTCGGCGTTGGACGCACCACGCCCGATGGCCAGGGCGACCTCACGCTCACGGTCGGTGAGGGTCGTGACGAGCGCGCTCGCACGCTGCGCCCGGGGGTCGTCGACGTCCGAGGCGTCGGTGACCTGCTCGATGAGTCGCCGGGTGATCTCCGGCGACAGCGCCGGCTCCCCGGCCACCACGGTGCGGATCGAGGCCACGATCTGCTGGGGCGCGGTGTCCTTCAGCAGGAAGCCGTGGGCTCCGGCCGCCAGGGCCCGGACGACGTACTCGTCGGCGTCGAAGGTCGTCAGCACGATGATCTTGACGTCCACGTCCATGTCGACGATCGCGCGCGTGGCCTCGATGCCGTCCATGACGGGCATGCGCAGGTCCATGAGGACGAGGTCCACGCCCCCTGCGAGCACGCCGTCGAGCGCAGCGCGCCCGTCCCCGACCTCTCCGACGACCTCGATGTCGGTCTCGCCGCCGAGCATGAGCCCCAGCCCGGCGCGCACGAGCGCGTCGTCGTCACAGATCAGGACGCGTGTCATGGCAGCCACGGTAGCCAGACCCGCAGGACGAAGGACTCGCCGGCGTCGACCTGGTGGTGCAGGCGCCCGCCGGCCAGCTCGGCTCGCTCGCGCAGTCCCACCAGCCCCAGGCCGGACGCCGGCGCACCGAGCGAGGCGCCGATGGGGAGGGGATTGCGGACCTCCGCGACGAGGGCATCGCCGGCGGAGCCGGACAGGCGCACCGAGACCAAGGTGTCGGGGGCGTGCTTGCGGGCGTTGGTGAGTCCCTCCTGGACGACGCGGTAGACGGTCCTCCCGACCCCGGGCGGCACCTCGTCCAGGTCGATCTCGATCGAGACCTGCAGGTGCATGCCACTGTCCTCGGCCTCCGAGACCAAGCAGGTCAGGTCCGACGCGTCCGGCTGGGGAAGCTCGGGCCGGGCGTCACCGGCGTCCTCGCGCAGCACGCCGAGCACCTCGCGCAGCTCGGTCAGCGCCTCGTGGGCGTTGTCGCGGATGACGCCGGCGGTCTCCTGCACCTGCTCCGACGAGAGGTCCTTGCGGTACGTCAGGGCCCCTGCGTGCATCGTGACCAGCGAGATGCGGTGCGCCAGCACGTCATGCATCTCCCGGGCGATGCGCGAGCGCTCGGTCGTCCGCGCCTGGGCCACTCGGGAGGCCTGCTCCGTCTCGGCCGTCAGGGCGCGCTCGCGCAGCGTGGTCAGGAGCTCCCGGCGCGACCCGACGTACATGCCCCAACCGACGGTCACGCCGATGACGGCCGCCAGCGTCGTCACGATGATGACCTCGGGCTCGTCCGTCTGACCGGCCCGCAGGAGAGCCAGACCGCACACGAAGCCCAGGACGGCCATCGGCAGGATCTCGCGCCAGCGGCGCCGGGTGGCGAGGGAGAACAGCACGAGCGTGGCCGGACCCCCCGCCGAGCCGGAGACGGCGGTGAGCATGGTGACGACCGTCGTGACCGCGATCGGGTGGCTGCGGCGCCACCACATGAGGACGAAGCCGGTGAGGCCGAGAACCAGGTCGAGCCAGAACCACCACCGGTGCTCCGACCACTGCCAGACCACCAGCTCGGACCAGGCGATGGCCGCGATGACGAGCGTCAGGAGGTAGCGCCACGTGGTCCCCCACGGGGTCAATGGCGGTGGCGCGGTGGGAGGCACGCCGTCAGCGTAGGGGGAGGGTCGCCACCCTGTCCTCGCCCGAAGGACGCTGGAAGATCATTCTTTCGGCTGACGAAACACCGACGCCGGGTGGATGTGCAACCGGCCCACCTGCGGCAGGCTGGAGCCATGATCCAGGTCGAACACCTTTCCAAGTCGTACGGCGGCTTCCGCGCCGTCGACGACGTCACCTTCACCTGCCGACCGGGAACGGTCACCGGCTTCCTCGGACCCAACGGCGCGGGCAAGTCCACGACGATGCGCGTCATCGCCGGACTGACCATCGCGTCGTCCGGGACCGCCACCATCGGCGGGGTCGACTACCGCGACGTCCCCAACCCCGGCACCCAGGTCGGCGTCCTGCTCGACGCCTCCGCCCAGCACGCCGGCCGCACCGGTCGGGAGATCCTGACCATCGGCCAGAAGACGATGGGTCTGCCGGCCTCACGCGTGGAGGACATGCTCAATCTCGTCAGCCTCTCGGACAAGGAGTCCAGGCGACGGGTGCGCAACTACTCGCTCGGCATGCGCCAGCGCCTGGGCATCGCCCACGCGCTGCTCGGCGACCCCAAGATCCTCGTCCTCGACGAGCCGGCCAACGGTCTCGACCCGGCCGGCATCCACTGGATGCGAAGCCTGCTGCGCGAGTACGCCAACCGCGGCGGCACCGTGCTGCTGTCCTCGCACCTGCTGCACGAGATCCAGATCATCGCCGACGAGATCATCGTCATCGGCAACGGCAAGATCGTCGCGCAGGGCACCAAGGAGGAGCTGCTCACCTCCGCGGGCACCTTCGTCCGGGCCGCTGACCCGTCGGCCCTGGCCCACAGCCTCACGGCCGCCGGCATCACGGCGACGCCCTCGGGTGAGGGACTCGCCACCGAGGCGACGCCGGAACAGGTCGGACGAGCAGCAGCTGCGGCGGGGGTCGCCCTCGTCGAGCTCCGCGCGGCCGACGGTGCAGGCCTGGAGGAGATGTTCCTCAACCTCACCTCAACCACCCAACGCGACGCCCTGACCCCGGAAGGAGGCGTGGCATGAGCGCCACCGCCACTCCACACACCACCATCGACACCGACCGTCCCGGCGTGCCGATGACGCGACTGATCGCCGTCGAGACCCGCAAGTCCTTCGACACGCGCGCAGGTCGCTGGTTCAGCTTCTCCATCCTCGGCCTGTGCGCCCTGGTGATGCTGGTCGTCGCCTTCCTCGTCCCTGCGGGAAACGGGGCCCAGGACTTCGAGTTCTTCGTCTCGGCCATGGGCGGCACCCTGGGCTACTTCCTGCCGATCATCGCCATCATGCTCGTCACGTCGGAGTGGGGACAGCGCACCGGCCTGGTCACGTTCACCCTGGAGCCCCGGCGCTCACGCGTCGTGGTGGCCAAGCTCGTGGCCAGCCTGATCATCACCATCGGGGTGATGATCCTGGCGCTCGCCCTCGGTGCTCTCGGGACGATCCTGGCCGGGTCCGTGCGCGGGGCCGACGTCTCCTGGTCCCTCGACGGGAAGATGATGTTCACGTTCTTCGTGACCAACGTGATCGTGGTCCTCATCGGTTTCGCCTTCGCGATGCTGCTGATGAACACCGCGGCGGCGATCGTGGCGTACTTCGTCTACTCGCTCGTGCTGCCGATCGTCGTGGGCATCGTCGGCTCGCTCGTGGACTGGTTCGGCGACCTCGCGCCCTGGATCGAGTTCAACACGGCGCAGACGCCACTGTTCACCGGTGACTTCAGCCCGACGGGTGAGGAGTGGGGCCAGATCGCCACGAGCGGCTTCCTCTGGCTCGTGCTGCCGCTCGCCTTCGGCATCTGGCGACTGCTCCGCTCCGAGGTGAAGTAGCACCCCACAGGCTCGGGGTCAGTGGGCGGGACACTCATCCGACCCCGATGAGAGAGGATGGCGGCATGCGAAAGCGTGTCGCCATCCTCGGTTCAACGGGGTCCATCGGTACCCAGGCTCTCGACGTCGTGGCGGCCAACCCCGACCGGTTCGAGGTGACGGCGCTGGCCGCCGGCGGCTCGGACCCCGGGACCCTCGCCCAGCAGGCCATCGACCACGCCGTGCCGCTCGTCGCGGTGGCACGGGCGACGGCTGCGCAGGACGTGCAGCTGGCGCTGTACGCCCAGGCCCAGCGCCGGGGCTGGTCCGAGGGAGACCATCGGATCCCGCGGCTCGTCGCCGGCCCGGACGCCGCCTGCGAGGCGGCCCGCGCGCCGAGTGACGTCGTGCTCAACGGGATGACCGGCGCCGTCGGTCTCCGACCGACGCTGGCGGCCCTGGGGACGGGCGCGACCCTGGCCCTGGCCAACAAGGAGTCGCTCATCATGGGCGGGTCGCTGGTCACCGACGCGGCCGCGCCCGGTCAGCTGGTCCCGGTCGACTCCGAGCACTCGGCGATCGCCCAGGCACTGCGTGGGGAGCGCAGCGAGGACGTCGCCAGGCTCGTGGTGACGGCCAGCGGCGGACCGTTCCGCGGCCGTACCCGCGCCGAGCTCGTCGACGTCACGCCCGAGCAGGCGATGGCGCACCCGACCTGGGCCATGGGGCCCGTCATCACGATCAACTCCTCCACGCTGGTCAACAAGGGCCTGGAGGTCATCGAGGCTCACCTGCTGTTCGAGATCGGCTTCGACCGCATCGAGGTGGTGGTCCACCCCACGTCCGTCGTGCACTCCATGGTCGAGCTCGTGGACGGCTCCACGATGGTGCAGGCCTCGCCGCCTGACATGCGGCTGCCGATCGCCCTCGGGCTGGCCTGGCCCGAGCGCGTCCCGGGCGCCTGCCCACCCTGTGACTGGTCCGCCCCGACGGCCTGGGAGTTCTCCCCGCTCGACGACGAGGCGTTCCCGGCCATCCGGCTCGCGCGGCAGGCGGGGGAGTTCGGGCTCACCGCCCCGGCGGTCTTCAACGCCGCCAACGAGGTCTGTGTCGAGGCCTTCGTCGACGGCGACTTGGACTTCCTCGGCATAGTCGACGTCGTGGGTGACGTCCTCGCCGAGCACGTGGCGGACGCAGACGTCGCCCGCACCCAGATGTCGCTGGAGGCCGTCCTGGCCGCCGACGACCGCGCCCGTGGGCGCGCCCGAGACCTCGTGGAGCAGCGATGACAGCAGTGAGCGAGCGCCAGCGAGAGAGCCATCAGGGACTCACGGCGCCGCGTCCGTATCTTTGCTCCTCCTCGACGGAGGTGGCGCCGTGATCTACACCCTCGGTGTCGTCGTCTTCGTGCTCGGCGTGATTCTCTCGATCGCCCTGCACGAGGTCGGTCACCTCTACCCGGCCAAGAAGTTCGGCGTGAAGGTGACGCAGTACTTCGTGGGGTTCGGCAACACCCTGTGGTCCACCCGCCGAGGTGAGACCGAGTACGGGCTCAAGGCGATACCCCTCGGCGGGTACGTCAAGCTCGTCGGGATGCTGCCGCCGGCCAAGGAGCAGGACCCGGCCGTCGTGCGTGACACCAACACGGGCCTGTTCACCCAGCTCGTGGCCGACGCCCGGCACGCCGAGTACGAGACGGTGACCGAGCAGGACCGCGACCGGCTCTTCTACAAGCTCCCGTGGTGGAAGAAGGTCATCGTGATGGCGGGCGGGCCCATGGTCAACGTCGCCATCGCGGTGGTGCTGTTCGCCGTCGTGCTCATGGGCTTCGGCATGCTGCAGCCGACCACCACCGTCGCGGCGGTCTCCGACTGTGCCATCACCGACGCCGAGGTGGGCCGGACATGCACCGACGAGGACCCCGTCACCCCGGCCCGGCTCGCGGGGCTCCAGCCGGGCGACGACATCGTCGGGTTCAACGGCGAGACCATCGCCTCCTGGGAGCAGCTCACCACGCTCATCCGCGCCAACAGCGACCAGGAGGCCACGATCGTCGTCGAGCGCGACGGCGCGACCATCACCGAGCAGGTGCCCACGACCGTCATCCCGCGGGCGTCGCTGGAGGACCCCGAGCGCACCGAGGAGGTCGGCTTCCTCGGTGTCGAGCCGGTCCAGGAGCAGGTGCGACAGGGCCCCCTCGTGGTCGGTGAGGTCATGTGGGGCCAGGTGAAGGCCACGACCGAGGCGATCATCCGCCTGCCCGTGCGCATGGTCGACGTCACGCAGGCCGCCTTCGGCGCGGAACGTCCGAACGACGGCCCGATCAGCGTGGTCGGCGCGAGCCGTGTCGCGGGAGAGCTCGTGACCATCGACGAGCCGTCCTGGTCCGAGCGCGCACAGCGGCTGCTCACCCTGCTCGCCTCGTTGAACCTGTTCCTCGCCCTGTTCAACTTCGTGCCGCTGCTCCCGCTGGACGGGGGGCACATCGCCGGTGCGATCTGGGAGGGGATCAAGCGTGGCTGGGCCCGGCTGCGCGGACTGCCGGACCCCGGACACGTCGACGTGGCGAGGATGCTGCCCGTCGCCTATGCGGTGGGTGGCATCCTGATCGTCATGAGCGTCATCCTGATCTACGTCGACATCGTGAACCCGGTGAGCCTGTCATGAGCATCTCCCTGGGCATGCCGGAGGCGCCCCCGCCGGTGCTGGCGCCGCGCAAGAAGACTCGCAAGATCAAGGTCGGCACCGTCGACGTCGGTGGCGACGCGCCCGTCTCGGTGCAGTCGATGACCACGACGCTCACCTCGGACGTCAACGCCACGTTGCAGCAGATCGCCGAGCTGACCGCCGCAGGCTGCGACATCGTGCGAGTGGCCTGCCCGAGCACGGACGACGCCGACGCGCTGCCCGACATCGCGCGCAAGAGCCAGATCCCGGTCATTGCCGACATCCACTTCCAGCCCAAGTACGTCTTCGCGGCCATCGACGCCGGGTGCGCCGCCGTGCGCGTGAACCCCGGCAACATCCGCAAGTTCGACGACCAGGTCGGCGCGATCGCCAAGGCCGCCAAGGACGCCGGCGTCTCGGTCCGCATCGGGGTCAACGCCGGGTCGCTGGACAAGCGCCTCCTGGAGAAGTACGGGAAGGCCACTCCCGAAGCACTCGTGGAGTCCGCGGTCTGGGAGGCCTCGCTGTTCGAGGAGCACGACTTCCACGACTTCAAGATCTCGGTGAAGCACAACGACCCCGTGATCATGGTCAAGGCCTACGAGATGCTCTCCGAGCGCGGCGACTGGCCCCTGCACCTCGGCGTCACCGAGGCCGGCCCGGCCTTCCAGGGCACCATCAAGAGCGCGACGGCGTTCGGTGCGCTGCTCAGCCAAGGCATCGGCGACACGATCCGCGTCTCGCTCTCGGCGCCGCCGGTGGAGGAGATCAAGGTCGGCCAGCAGATCCTGGAGTCGCTCAACCTGCGCCCACGCAAGCTGGAGATCGTCTCCTGCCCCTCCTGCGGTCGGGCCCAGGTCGACGTCTACTCGCTCGCCGATGAGGTCACGGCCGGTCTCGACGGGCTGGAGGTGCCGCTGCGCGTGGCCGTCATGGGGTGCATCGTCAACGGCCCGGGTGAGGCGCGCGAGGCCGACCTCGGCGTTGCCAGCGGCAACGGCAAGGGTCAGATCTTCGTCAAGGGCGAGGTCATCAAGACCGTGCCGGAGAGCAAGATCGTGGAGACGCTCATCGAGGAGGCCATGCGCATCGCCGAGGGCATGGAGCCCGTCGACGGCGGATCCGCGAGCGTCAGCGTCTCCTGACGGCGGGCCCCGGCCGGGTCACTCGCCGAGGCCGGCGTCCAGCTCGATGCTGCGCTCGGTCTCGGCAGGGTCGCCCGTGCCGCGGACGATGACCACCGGGCAGGAGGCGTGCCGGGACACCTGCTCGGCCACCGAGCCGAGGACGAGCCCGCGGAAGCCGCCGCGGCCACGCGGCCCCACCACCACGAGGGCGGCGTCGGCGGAGAGCTCCAGCAGGGCGTTGGCGGGCGCGGAGTGGGGCGCCTCGAAGGAGACGGTGACGTCCTCGAAGTCGGCGCGCTGCTTGGCTGTGTCCTGCTCGAGCCTGAGGCGGACCGCCTCCGCGAAGTCGGCGAAGGGTGGCACGTAGCCGCGCGCGGCGGTGGCCGGACGTGGGGCCGTGGTCATCGACCAGCCGCGCACCACGGTGACGTCGAGCGAGGCCCTCCGGGCCCACTCCAGCGCCCAGCTCAGGGCCGACTCGGAGAACGGGGAGCCGTCGTGTCCCACGACGATGCGCTGCGGTGAGGTCATGTCCTGATCGTACGGCCGGGACGGTGGCACGCGCGGTGGACCCGACTCGGGACTACGCTGGTCGACGACGACCACCGGGAGGCTCGCGTGTCACACACCGCGCCGCAGAGCCGGGCCCTGACGACCCGTGTGCGGGCACTGGGCCCAGGCGACGTCCCCGCGCTGAACGCGCTGCTGGACCGTGACCCGGACGTCAACGTCTTCGTGCGGCACCGGGTGGACCAGACCGGCCTGCAGGAGAGCATCCTCGGGGGACGGGTCTGGGGGTACCACGAGGGCAGCGAGCTCGTCTCCGCCTGCCACGCCGGCGCCAACGTCGTGCCGGTGGCGGCCACCCCGGCAGCGATCGAGAGCTTCGTCGACCAGCTCCTGCTCGATCACCACCGGGCCGCCTCGGTCGTCGGACCCCGAGAGCAGGTCGCCGACCTGTGGGCTCTGCTCGAGCCCGCGTGGGGGCCGGCCCGCTCGTCTCGACCCGTGCAGCCTTTCCTGCGCCTGCAGCAGGATCCTGCCGTGGCGGGTGATGCAAGGGTCCGTCGGCTCGCGATCGATGAGCTCGAGCTGCTCTACCCGGCCTCGGTGGCCATGTTCCGCGAGGAGGTGGGTGTCGATCCGGAGGCCCACGGATCGTTCAACTACCGTGCGCGGGTCGCCCAGCTGCTCAGCCTGGGGTGGGCCTTCGCGATCGTCCAGGACGACACCGTCGTCTTCAAGGCGGAGGTCGGGGCCGCGACGACCCGGGCCTGCCAGATCCAAGGTGTCTGGGTGCACCCGGAGCTTCGGGGGACCGGGCTCTCGGCCGCCGCCCTGGCGTCGGTCGTCGAGCAGGTGCGCGCCAGCATCGCTCCCTCGGTGACCCTCTACGTCAACGACCACAACCACGCCGCCCGGGCCCTCTACGCCCGCGTCGGCTTCGAGCAGGTGACGACCTTCTCCTCCTACCTGCTCTGACCCCCACACCCTGACCCTGTCCTGATCCACGTGAGCGGTGACCTGCTCGTCCTACCCGCCCGTCGGTGGGGACGGCGGTGACTCAGTGGTCGAATCGGGAGCCATGAGACGAGCCAGTCACCGATGACGGGTGGATGGCACGAGGAGGTCACCGGCCCCCACCCGGGGGCTGCTCTACCCTCGAGCCATGGATCGTGACGTGAAGGCCCTGGCGGTGCTGCTCGCGGCCGCGGGAGTCGCCCACGCCGCCAAGCCCGCGGTCTTCGAGGCCATGGTGCCCCGGCCGCTGCCGCGGAAGCGAGAGCTGGTCTACGCCTCCGGCGCGGCGGAGGTGGCGTGCGCCGCGATGCTGGCGCACCCGAGCACACGGCGCTGGGGCGGCTACGCCTCCACCGTCCTGCTGGCCGGTGTCTTCCCGGCCAACGTGCAGATGACCGTTTCGGCGATGCGGAGCTCCCGGGCGCCCGGGTGGTACCGGGCCGGGACCATTGCTCGCCTGCCGCTGCAGCTCCCGCTGGTCCGCACGGCGCTCAAGGCTGCCCGCGCGGCCTGAGACTGCCGCAGCGTGACGCGGGGGAGGTCGATAGCCTCACGCCATGCGCATGTCCCGACTGTTCCTTCGAACCCTGCGAGACGACCCCGCCGATGCGGAGGTCCCCAGCCACCGGCTGCTGGTGCGGGCCGGCTACGTGCGCCGCGCCGCGCCGGGCGTCTACTCCTGGCTGCCGCTCGGGCTGAGGGTGCTCGAGCGGGTCGAGGCCATCGTCCGCGAGGAGATGGACGCGATGGGGGCCCAGGAGGTGCGCTTCCCGGCGCTGCTGCCGCGTGAGCCCTACGAGGCCACGAACCGATGGACGGAGTACGGGCCCAACCTGTTCCGTCTGAAGGATCGGCGCGGCACCGACATGCTGCTCGGACCGACCCACGAGGAGATGTTCACGCTGCTGGTCAAGGACCTGTACTCCTCGTACAAGGACCTGCCGCTGAGCCTGTACCAGATCCAGACCAAGTACCGCGACGAGGCGCGGCCCCGGGCCGGCATCCTGCGCGGGCGCGAGTTCATCATGAAGGACTCCTACTCCTTCGACGTCACCGACGAGGGCCTGGCGGCCAGCTACCAGGCTCACCGTGAGGCCTACGTCCGCATCTTCGACCGGCTCGGGTTCGAGTACGCCGTCGTGCACGCCGACTCCGGAGCGATGGGCGGCTCCGCGAGCGAGGAGTTCCTGGCCGTCGCCGAGACCGGTGAGGACACCTTCGTGCGCTCGCCGGGCGGGTACGCGGCCAACGTGGAGGCGGTCACCACGGTGGTGCCGGAGCCGATCGATGCCGCCGACGTGCCCGCAGCCCACGCGGAGCAGACTCCGGACACCCCGACCATCGACACGCTCGTCGCGCACCTCCAGGAGGCCTTCCCGCGCGAGGACCGACCCTGGACGGCGGGGGACACCCTCAAGAACGTGCTCGTGGTCCTGCGCCACCCCGACGGCACGCGCGAGCCGCTGGCGATCGGTGTGCCCGGGGACCGCGGCGTCGACGCCAAGCGCCTGGAGACCCAGGTCTCGCCGGCCGAGGTGGAGCCCTTCGAGGAGACCGACTTCCGGGCCCACCCCGCGCTGGTCAAGGGCTACATCGGTCCGGCCGCGCTCGGCAGCGAGAGCGCGAGCGGCATCCGCTACCTCCTGGACCCGCGGGTCGTGGACGGCACGCGCTGGGTCACCGGTGCGAACGTCGAGGGCTCGCACGTCATCGACCTCGTGGCGGGCCGCGACTTCACCGCCGACGGCACCATCGAGGCCGCCGAGGTGCGGGCGGGAGACCCGGCCCCCGACGGCTCGGGCCCGCTGGAGCTGGCCCGCGGCATCGAGATGGGCCACATCTTCCAGCTCGGCCGCAAGTACGCCGAGGCCCTGGGACTGCAGGTGCTGGACGAGAACGGCAAGCTCGTGACGGTCACGATGGGCTCCTACGGCGTGGGCGTGTCCCGGGCTGTCGCGGCGATCGTCGAGGGCTTCCACGACGAGCTGGGGATCGTCTGGCCCCGCGAGGTGGCACCGTTCGACGTCCACCTCGTCGTGGCCGGCAAGGACCCCGACCTGCTCGCCTCCGCCGAGGGACTCGTGTCCGACATCGAGGCTGCCGGCATCACCGTCCTGCACGACGACCGTCCCAAGGTGTCGCCGGGCGTCAAGTTCAAGGACGCCGAGTTGCTCGGCATGCCGACCATCGTCGTGGTGGGGCGGGGGCTCGCCGACGGCGTGGTGGAGGTCAAGGACCGCGCCACCGGGACGCGCCGCGACGTCGCCATCGAGGCGCTCGTCGACGACCTGCGCGGCGTCTGCCGCTGAGCTCAGTCCAGGCCCGGGAAGGCCTGGGGCTCCGCGCCCCAGTCCATCGCCGCGAGGCTGGCGGTGCGCAGCGTGCCGAGCGCGGAGCGTCGGCCCCGCGTCGTGGCCTCGCGCAGCCCCGCGAGGCTCGCCGCCGCGATCCGCAGCTCGAGGTCGGCGACGGCCCGCACCGCCTCGGTGCGGTCGGCCGGCGGCGTGCCGTAGGCCGCCCGGGCGCCCACCGGCGCGGCCGACAACCGGTCGATCGTCCGCAGCAGCCGGTCACGGGCGGTGCGGTGCTCGGCGAAGGCGGCCTCGGCACGCTCGCGCAGCGGCTCGACACGACCTCCGACGGTCCCCAGGAGCCACACCGCCTCGTGCTCCAGGGCCAGGCGTGCCTGCAAGGTGTCCACGAGTGCCGCGTCCTGCTCCTCGCGGCTCATGCCAGCTCCTCGAGGCGACGCGCCAGCTGGGCCCGACCCGCCGACAGGGAGGCGAGGACGGTCATCAGCGCGGGGGAGCGTGCAGCGAGCGCATCGCGCCGGCTCCGCTGCTCCGCGTCGTCCACGAGGGTCGCGACGGCCGCCGTGGCCGCGCTGCGCTCGTCCTGCGCCTCGGCGACGGTCGGCAGGTCCGCACCGCCGAGTCCCTCGAGCTGTTCCGCGGCGACGTCCCTCAGTGCCTGCAGGTCGGGGTCCTCGTAGGCCACCAGCAAGGCGTCCAGGCTCGCCACGACCTCGGCCTGCTCGCCCGCGGCGGACGTCAGCAGCGCGGTGTCGCCGGTGTCGGGAATCGGCCGAGGGCGAGCCCCGAGGGCTCGCAGGACGTCGTCGTCCACTCCCAGCGCATGTGCTCCCGCCGCGCCCGCGACGACGGTGGCGGCAGCGGCTCCGCCCAGCGCTGCGCGTCGGCTGATCACACCGGAAGAGTAGTGGAGGAGGGTTCGATAGGGTGGTCCGCGGGTGGCCACAACAGAACACGGGAGGCACGGGACATGTCCGAGGGACTCGAACGAACGGTCCGAGCAGCGGCGGAGGAACCGATCGGGATGCTGGGCCTGGACCTGGAGACGGTCGACGTCTCCCGCAGCGGCTCCAAGCGCCTGGTCCGTGTCGCCGTGGACGCCGACGGTGGCGTCGGCGTGGACGACATCGCCAAGGCATCACGGGCGATCTCGGCGGCTCTCGACGCCGACGCCGCGATGGGCGAGCAGCCCTACACGCTGGAGGTCACCTCCCGAGGCCTGGACCGCCCGCTCACCGAGCCGCGCCACTGGCGTCGCGCGGCCGGCCGCCTGGTGAGCGTCACGCTGGCCGACGGCAGCTCCGTGAAGGGCCGCGTGGTCGGCAGCGACGCTGATGGTGTCGACCTCACGGTCGGCACCGAGCCGCGTCGCATCCCGCTGACGGACGTCGCGAACGCCGTCGTCAATCCCGAGCTCAAACCGACCAAGGACGCCTGACATGGACATCGACATCGCCGCCCTGCGTGCCCTCGAGCGCGAGAAGGACATCTCCTTCGAGGTCGTCGTGGAGGCCATCGAGACGGCTCTGCTCTCGGCCTACCACCGCACCCCCGACGCCCACCAGCAGGCGCGCGTCGAGCTGGACCGCTCCAGTGGCCACGTGACGGTCTGGGCCAAGGAGCGCCTCGAGGACCCGCCGGCGCCCGAGCCGGACCCCGATGCCGATCCTGAGGATCCGCCGCCTGCGCGGCCCGCACCACGGTTCACCGACGAGTTCGACCACACCCCGGAGGACTTCGGTCGCTTCGCCGCCACGATCGCCCGGCAGCTGATCATGCAGCGGCTGCGCGACGCCGAGGACGAGCAGAAGTACGGCGAGTTCTCCGGCCGTGTCGGCGACATCGTCTCCGGCATCATCCAGCAGGGGGCTCGACCCGGGGACGTCATGATCGACCTCGGCCGGGTGGAGGCGCTCCTGCCGGCCGCCGAGCGGGTCGCGGAGGAGAAGTACGCCCATGGCGAGCGCATCAAGGCCTACGTCTACGAGGTCGAGAAGGGCATGCGGGGCCCGCGGGTCAAGGTCTCTCGCACGCACCCCGGGCTGGTCAAGCTGCTCTTCGCCCTCGAGGCGCCGGAGATCGCCGACGGCTCGGTCGAGATCTGCGCGATCGCCCGCGAGGCCGGTCACCGCACCAAGATCGCGGTGCGTGCCACCATCCCCGGCGTCAACGCCAAGGGCGCCTGCATCGGCCCCATGGGACAGCGGGTCCGCAACGTCATGCACGAGCTGCACGGCGAGAAGATCGACATCGTCGACTTCAGCGACGAGCCCGCCGAGTTCATCGCCCACGCCCTCTCGCCCTCGCAGGTCAAGGGCGTGACGCTGGTCGACACCGCGGCGCGCGCGGCGCGGGTCGTCGTGCCCGACTTCCAGCTCTCCCTGGCCATCGGCAAGGAGGGCCAGAACGCTCGCCTGGCCGCCAAGCTCACCGGCTGGCGCATCGACATCAGGTCCGACACCGAGCCCGCTCCGCCGGCCACCGCCCCGTCGTGAGCGAGCCGATGCGGCACACCGAGGACCGAAGCGGTAGAGTGGTCCCGGTCGTCCGCACGTGCATCGGTTGTCGAGAGCGCGCGGAGGCCACCACTCTGGTGCGGATCGTCGCGATCCAGGGAACGGCGCCCGTCGTCGTCACCCCGGACCTGCGGCGGACGATGCCGGGTCGGGGCGCTCACCTGCATCCCGACACCCGGTGCCTGGAGCTGGCGAGACGGCGCAAGGCCTTCGGTCGGGCCCTCCGTGTGGAGGGATCGCTCGACCTGGACCGCGTGACCGCCCTCGTCGCCGGGACCGGAACATGACCACAGCAACGGGACCTCGTCCCACGACCCGAATCGGAGCACACGCTCATGAGCACTCGATGAGTACTTTCCGATGAGCCTGCACGTCAACTAGCGGTTCGGACCTTCTTCGGGTTCGGACTCCCCGAAGGAGAACAGTGGCTGTCAGAGTCCACGAGCTTGCGCGAGAGCTCGGAGTAGCGAGCAAGGACATCCTGTCCACGTTGAAGGACATGGGTGAGTACGTGAAGTCGGCCTCGTCCACGGTCGAGGCACCTGTCGTGCGTCGACTCCAGGAGGAGCACGGCGACGCACTGCGCGCCCAGGGCGCCAAGAAGGGCGCCAAGAAGGCTCCTGCCAAGACGGCGGAGTCCACGAAGGCCGAGCCCGAGGTCGAGCAGCCCCAGGCTGTCGAGCCGCAGGCCGCCGAGCCGTCCGCGCCGACCCAGGAGCCCGCTGCTGCGTCGGTCGAGGAGACCTCCGAGCCCACCGCGCCCAGGCCCGGCCCCAAGCCGGCCCCCCGGCCCGGTCCGGCTCCCGGCCCGCAGTCGCCCCCCGAGCCCGAGGCCGAGGGCGAGGCGGCCTCCGACGAGGCATCCACCAAGCCCAGCCCAGGCCCCCGCCCGGGCCCCCGTGGCGGCCCGGCCCGCCCCGGCAACAACCCGTTCAGCTCGCGTCAGGGCATGCAGCAGGATCGTGCGCCCCGACCCCCGGCCGCCCGCGAGGGCGGTGGCACCGGCACCGGAGCGGGTACCGGTGCTCCCGCCGGTCGTCCCGGCATGCCGCGCCCCAACCCGGCGATGATGCCCAAGCAGTCCGGCCTCGCCGGACGTCCCGGCCCCGGCGGCGGTGGACGTCCTGGTCCCGGTGGACGTCCCGGCCCCGGTGGCGGTGGACGCCCCGGTGGTCCCGGTGGCGGTCCCGGTGGTGGACGCCCCGGTGGTCCCGGTGGCGGTCCCGGTGGTGGACGCCCCGGCGGTGGCTTCGGCGGCGGACGCCCCGGAGGCCCCGGTCGCGGCGGTCGTGGTGGCACGCAGGGCGCGTTCGGTCGCGCCGGTGGTCCGCCGCGCCGTGGTCGCAAGAGCAAGCGCGCCAAGCGCCAAGAGTTCGACCAGATGCAGGCGCCCGCCATCGGCGGCGTCCGCGTCCGCAAGGGCGACGGCCAGACCGTCCGTCTGGCGCGGGGCGCCTCGCTCACGGACTTCGCCGACAAGATCGGTGGCGACGCGGCCTCGCTCGTGCAGGTGCTGTTCCACCTGGGTGAGATGGTGACGGCGACGCAGTCCGTCAACGACGAGACCCTGCACCTGCTGGGCGAAGAGCTCAACTACATCGTCGAGGTCGTCTCGCCCGAGGACGAGGACCGTGAGCTGCTGGAGTCGTTCTCGCTGGAGTTCGGCGAGGACACCGGCGACGACGAGGACATGGCGGCACGTCCGCCGGTCGTCACCGTCATGGGCCACGTCGACCACGGCAAGACCAAGCTGCTCGACGCGCTGCGCAACAGCAACCTGGTGGCCAAGGAGTCCGGCGGCATCACGCAGACCATCGGCGCGTACCAGGTGGCCACCGAGGTCGACGACCTCGAGCGCCGCATCACCTTCATCGACACCCCGGGTCACGAGGCGTTCACCGCCATGCGCGCCCGTGGTGCGCAGGCCACGGACATCGCCGTCCTGGTGGTCGCGGCCGACGACGGTGTCATGCCCCAGACGGTCGAGGCGCTCAACCACGCCAAGGCCGCCGGTGTGCCGATCGTCGTCGCGGTCAACAAGATCGACAAGCCCGATGCGGACTCGTCGAAGGCGCGCGGCCAGCTCACCGAGTACGGCCTGGTGCCCGAGGAGTACGGCGGCGACACGATGTTCGTCGACGTCTCGGCCCTGGCCGACATCGGTCTGGACACGCTGCTGGAGTCCATCATCCTGACGGCTGACGCGTCCCTGGACCTGCGGGCGAACCCGGACCAGAACGCCGAGGGGCTGGCCATCGAGGCGCACCTGGACCGCGGTCGCGGTCCTGTCGCCACGGTGCTGGTCCAGCGCGGCACGCTGCGTGTCGGGGACACCCTCGTCGCCGGATCGGCCTTCGGCCGTGTGCGGGCACTGCTGGACGAGTTCGGCAACAGCGTCCAGGAGGCGACACCGTCGCGTCCGGTGATGGTGCTCGGTCTCACCGCCGTGCCCGGTGCCGGAGACAACTTCATGGTGGTCAGCGACGACCGCATCGCCCGGCAGATCGCCGAGAAGCGTGAGGCTCGCGAGCGCAACGCCGCACTCGCCAAGCGCACCAGCCGCCGGACCCTCGAGGACTTCATGTCCTCGCTGGAGAAGGGTGGCAACGACGAGCTGCTCCTCATCCTCAAGGGCGAGGGCTCCGGCTCGGTCGAGGCACTCGAGGACTCCCTGGCCGGCATCGACGTCGGCGAGGAGGTCAACCTGCGGGTCATCGACCGCGGCGTGGGCGCGATCACCGAGACGGACGTCAACCTGGCGGCTGCCTCGGACGCGATCATCATCGGCTTCAACGTGCGCCCGCAGGGCAAGGCCACCGAGCTCGCCGACCGCGAGGGCGTCGAGATCAAGTACTACTCGGTGATCTACCAGGCCATCGATGAGATCGAGGCGGCCCTCAAGGGCATGCTCAAGCCCGAGTTCGAGGAGCACCAGCTCGGCACGGCACAGATCCGCGAGGTCTTCCGCTCGAGCAAGATCGGCAACATCGCCGGTTGCATGGTCACCAGCGGCACGCTGCGGCGCAACGCCAAGGCTCGCCTGCTGCGTGACGGAGCGGTCGTGGCCGACAACCTCGACCTCTCCAGCCTCCGGCGCGAGAAGGACGACGTCTCGGAGGTCCGTGAGGGCTTCGAGTGCGGACTCGTGCTCAAGGGCTACGGCGACGTCAAGATCGACGACGTCGTGGAGATGTTCGAGCTTCGCGAGAAGTCACGCGACTGACCCCGACGACGGGTGTGCCGCCTGCCTGCCACGGCCGGCGGGCGGCACACCGGTCGTCGACCGGCTGAGGAGAGACCATGGCAGGACAGCGCAACCACCAGCTGGCCGACCGCATCAAGGTGATCGTCGCCGAGATGCTGGAGCGTCGCGTCAAGGACCCCCGGCTGGGCTTCGTCACCATCACCGACGTGCGCCTCACCGGTGACAACCAGCACGCCTCGGTCTTCTACACGGTGCTGGGTGACCAGAAGGCCATCGACGACACCGGGGCCGCCCTGGACAGCGCGACCGGGCTGCTCCGCAAGGAGGTGGGCAACCAGCTCTCCCTGCGGCACACGCCGAGCCTGGCCTTCTTCCTTGACGCGGTGCCGGAGACGGCGCAGCAGATCGAGGAGCTTCTCGCCAAGGCCCGAGCGGCCGACGACGAGGTGGCCTCCCGGGCCGCCGGCGCCCGGTACGCCGGCGACGCCGACCCGTACCGCGTCAAGCCGGCGGACGGGGAGCAGGACGAGCGGGAGTGAACGGGCTCGTCGTCGTCGACAAGCCGCCCGGGTGGACCTCCCACGACGTCGTGGGACGCATGCGGCGCCTGGCCGGGACCCGCAAGGTCGGCCATGCCGGGACGCTCGACCCGATGGCCACGGGTGTCCTGGTGCTGGGGGTGGGCCGGGCGACCCGGTTGCTGGGGCACCTGCAGCTCGCGGACAAGGAGTACCTGGCCACCATCCGGCTGGGCGTCTCCACGGTCACCGACGACGCGGAGGGTGAGACCACCGGGACGCACGACGCTTCCGGGCTCGGTGAGTCCGCGATCCGCGACGCCGTGGCAGCGCTGACGGGGGACATCGAGCAGGTGCCGTCCTCGGTCTCGGCCGTCAAGATCGACGGCGTACGGTCCTACGCCCGGGTGCGATCCGGCGAGGACGTGCAGATCCCGGCACGGCAGGTCACCGTCTCGACCTTCGACGTGCAGGACGTGCGCCACGAGGGCGCGGTCGTCGATCTCGACGTACGGGTGGTGTGCACCAGCGGTACCTACGTCCGGGCCCTGGCCCGCGACGTCGGCGATGCGCTCGGGGTGGGCGGCCACCTGACGATGCTGCGCCGCACCCGCGTGGGTGGATTCGCGCTCGACGTCGCCCGGACCCTCGATGAGCACGCCGAGGAGCTCACGGTGCTGGACATCGCCAGCGCCGCCCGTTCGTGCTTTCCCGCAGTCGACCTGGACGAGGGAGCGGCCCGCGACGTCGGGTTCGGGCGCACCCTGGCCGAGCGCGAGCTGCCGTTCGTCGGTCCCGTGGCGCTGTTCGCGCCGGACGGCGCCTTCCTCGCGTTGTACGAGCAGTCCGGGGCCGACGCCCGGCCGGTCGCGGTCTTCGTCTGAGCAGAAGGAAGTCATCTAGGGTGCGCAGCATGAGGAAGATCCCCGTCCGTGGCATTCTCTGGCGCGGGTTCGAGGCCTGGCTGTTGTCCGCGCTGGCGATCACGGCCTCGCTGATGGGCATCACCAAGGTGCGCAAGCTCCTGCGCGGGGGCGAGTCCGACGAGCCCTTCCCGCGCCTGGAGCCCCTGAGCACCCCCATCCGTGGCGGCGCCCGGGCCACCACGTACATGGCCGGGGACCGTCTCTACGCCGACATGCTCGCCGCGATCGAGGGCGCACAGGACCGGGTCCTGTTCGAGACCTACATCCTCAAGGGGGACGAGACCGGACGTCGGTTCAAAGATGCGCTGGTGGCTGCCGCGCACCGTGGGGTGGACGTCCGGGTGGTCTACGACGGCTTCGCCAACCTGGTCGTCAACCCACACTTCCTGCGCTTCCCGCCCCCCGTCAGGACTCTGCGCTACCCGGTGTTCAACGCCGGGTGGCAGATCTTCAATCCCCGACGCTGGGGCCGGGACCACCGCAAGATCCTCGTGGTCGACGACACCGTGGGCTTCGTCGGCGGGTACAACGTCGGCTCCCTCTACGAGACGTCCTGGCGCGACACGCACCTGCGGGTGGACGGCGACGCCGTGTGGTACCTGGCCAACGCCTTCGTCGACTTCTGGAACCTGCACCGGCGGGACGACCCGATGGAGAGCGTCGGCAGCCCGACGTGGCAGCCGTACGTGCGGGCGCACCGCAACGTGCCGCGCCAGCTCGTGTTTCCCATCCGGGGCATGTATCTCGAGGCGATCGACCGGGCCTCCTCGCACATCCGGATGACGGCTGCGTACTTCATCCCCGACCACGACATCCTCGCGGCGCTCGAGGAGGCTCGCCGGCGCGGGGTGAGCATCGACATCATCGTGCCGAAGGTGAGCAACCACGTGCTCGCCGACTGGCTCTCGCGCGGCTTCTACGGGGGGCTGCTGCGGGCTGGTGTCCGGATCCACCAGTACGAGAACGCCATGGTCCACGCCAAGACGGCAACGATCGACGGGAGCTGGTCGACGGTAGGCACGGCCAACATCGACCGGCTCAGCCTCTCGGGCAACTACGAGATCAACCTCGAGATCTTCGACGACGGGCTCGCGCAGGACCTCGAGGCCGCGTTCGCGGAGGACCTGACCAACTGCACGGAGCTGACGTGGGACGCCTGGGCGCGGCGCGACGTCGTGGCCCGGGCCTGCGAGATCCTGCTGCGCCCGTTGCGACCGTTGCTCTGAGCCCTCTGCTCTGGGGATGAGAAGGCTCTCACGCGGGCCTCATGGGGGGCTCACGCTGGGTGGCCATGGTGGGTGTCATCACCCCACTGAAGGAGCAGCACCATGAACACCACCCTCCGCACCGCCATCGTCGGCCTCGCCGGCACGGTGGCCCTCGGCACCGCCGGGTTCGCCCTCGCGTCCTCGGCCCAGGCCGGCAACGACGATCCTGCGCTCAAGCGCGAGGACTCCATCGAGTCCTGGACGGTCCCCGCGGCCGATGACGACGACGACCGAGACGACCGAGACGACCGCGATCGTGACCGGGACACCCGCGGCACCCGGGCGTCGGCCCCCACGCGCGACACCAAGCAGACGCGGCAGAGCGTCGCCTCGCAGCCGAGCCGGAACACGATGAAGACGGTGGCCTCGGCCCCGTCGCGGGTCTCCGCTCCCTCGCGCGCGTCGGCCCCCAGCCGTGTGTCCGCGCCCTCGCGCCAGTCGGCACCGAGCAAGCAGTCGGCACCGAGCAAGCCGTCTGCCCCCAGCGCGCCGTCACGCGACACCGACCGCTGATGTCCGACGACCACTGGCAGCTGACCGGGGGCGACGAGGTCGCCCCCGGTCTGGTGGTTCTCAAGGACCTCGGGGGTGGCGTCGTGTTCGAGGCGTGGCTGGCCCACGACGAGCGGCTCCTGGCCCCGGTGGTCGTCAAGATCATGCGTCCCTCCCACGTGGGCGACTCCCACTCGCGGGCATCCCTGGCACGGGAGGTGTCGCTCATGGGGTCCCTGGGTCACCCGGGCATCGCGCGGCTGTTCGCCTACGACGACGGACCCCGGCCCTACCTGGTCCTGGAGCACGTCGAGGGTCCCAACCTCTCCCGGCTGATCAGCAAGCACGGGGCCCTGGCCTCCCACCAGCTGTACGCGGTCGCCCTCGAGCTCGCCTCCGCCCTGCACTACCTGGCGGGAGAGGGGCTGTGTCACCTCGACGTCAAGCCCAGCAACGTCATCGTCGGGGCGCCGGCCAAGCTCATCGACCTCTCCATCGCGATGACGCACGAGGAGGCCGCGCTGCTGGACCACCCGGTCGGGAGCGATGAGTACATGGCGCCCGAGCAGTGCGAGCCCGGCAGCCGCGGGCTGCCCGGCCCGGCCAGCGACGTGTGGGGGCTCGGCGGCACCCTGTTCCGTGCCGCAGCCGGCTTCCGGGCCTTCGACCGCGACCGGCCGTGGGCCCAGCTGCACGACGAGCCCGCTGCGCTCCCACCGCGGGTCGACCCGGCGTTCGCCGCCATCGTGCTGGACTGCCTGCGGCCGGACCCGGCCGACCGGCCCACGCCCCGCGAGGTGGTCGACCGGCTGGAGCCGCTCATCGCCACGCTCCCGAGCGCCCGACTGGCCGGCTTCAGCCTGAGGCGCTGATCCTCCGTGCGCGGTCAGTCGACGCGGTAGCCCAGGCCGCGCACGGTGGTGATGAGCTCCGCGCCGAGCTTGCGGCGCAGGTAGCCGACGTAGACGTCGACGATGTTGGAGCCGGGGTCGAAGTCGTAGCCCCAGACGTGCGAGAGCAGCTGCTCGCGCGAGAGCACCTGCCCGCGGTGAGCCATGAGCACCTCGGCGAGCGACAGCTCCCGCGCGGACAGCTCCACCTCCCGTTGACCCACGAAGGCCCGACGACGGCGCAGGTCCAGCCGGACGTCCCCGGCGCTCAGCTCGTCGTCGGGAGGACTCGTCGTGGTGGGGGAGCGCAGTCTCAGCCGGATGCGGGCCACCAGCTCGGCGAACTTGAACGGCTTGCTCATGTAGTCCGCCGCGCCACCCTCCAGGACCGAGACCGTGGCGTCGACGGAGTCGCGCGCCGTGAGGACGATGACGGGGAGCTCGGGCCGCTCGGCCGAGACCTGCGTCAGGATCTCGAAGCCGTCCTTGCCCGGAAGACCGAGGTCGAGCACGACGAGGTCGAAGTCTCCGGTCATCGCGTAGTCGAGCCCGGTGATGCCGTCGCCGACGACCGTGGGCGTGTAGCCCTGGGCCTTCAAGCCCTTGGAGATGAAGGAGGCGATGCGCTGCTCGTCCTCCACGACGAGGATCCGGTTCATGCGGGGCCCTCCCCGGGCAGGACGAGTCGGAAGGTCGCCCCGGGTGCGCCCGGCGTGGCGGGGTCCAGCATGACGTGTCCGTGGTGTGCCTCGGCGATGGCGGTCACGATCGAGAGTCCGAGGCCGAAGCCCTCCCGGGCCTGCTCGTCCTGGGTGAAACGCTCGAAGACCCGCTCCCGCAGCTCGTCCGGCACCCCGGTGCCGGCGTCGCGGACCCAGAGCTCCAAGGACCCGTCGTGCCATCGCGAGCCGATGCCGATCTCGTCCCCGACGTCGGTGTGGCGCACCGCGTTCTCGGCCAGCTGCAGCAACGCCTGGGTGATCCTCTGCCCGTCCAGCACGTGCGACCCCCGGACCACACCGTCCAGCACCCAGGCGCGGCCGCTAAGCGCACGGGCGCGTTCCAGGACCCCGAGGGTGAGGGCCTCCACGTCGTGGGTCTCGGGCCGCACGAAGTCAGGGCGCTCGACCTTCGCGAGCAGCAGGAGGTCCGAGACCAGCCGGGCCATGCGGTCGATCTCGTCGGTCAGCAGCGCGCGGGTGCTCTGGACGTCCTGCACGTCGTGCGGATCGAGCAGCTCCAGGTGGCCTCGCAGCACCGTGAGGGGGGTGCGGAGCTCGTGGGCGGCGTCGTCGAGCAACCGGCGCTGGCTCGCGAAGGCCTCCTCCAGACGGTCGAGCATGGCGTTGAACGTGCGCTGCAGGTCGGTGAGGTCGTCGTTCCCCGTGACCTCGAGGCGCCCGCTGAGGTCTCCCTCGGTGATGCCGTGGGCCGTGTCGCGCAACCGGGTGACCGGCGCCAGCAGCCGCCCGGCGAGCCACGACGCGATCGCCGCGATCACCAGCACGGAGAGCGCGGCAAGGATCGAGTAGGTGACCATGAGCTCACGCAGCGGGGCGCGCGCGGCGGTGAGGTCGGAGGTCACGACGAAGGACGCCGACGCCGCACCCTGCGTCACGGGCTGGACGGCGACCCGGTAGCGCTCCCCGGCGATGCGCAGGTCTCGGAGTCCGCCGGTCTCGGCGAGCTCACGCACCAGGCGAGGAAAGGCCGTGCTGCGTGCCAGGACAGGGTCGGCCTCGCCGACGAACGAAGGCTGTCCGGTCTGCGGGAAGGCCCAGAGCATCTCGTCGCGCTCGGGCAGGTTGCGGGACAGGAAGAAGGTGACGAGACGGTCCGGGGACGCAAAAGGAACCCCCGTCTCCGGGTCGACCCCCTCGGCGTGCAGGCGCCGCAGCTCGTCGACCTCCTGGGCGATCGCGTCCTCCACCCGCTGCTCGACCCCGCGTGACTCGATCACGTAGAGCGTCGCGCCGACGACGAGCAGCGCCGCCGCGGACAGCAGTCCCACGGCGGCGGTCAGTCGTTGCCGGACCGAGATCCGGACGGTGGGCCGCCAGCGCATCACTCAGTCGTCGTCATCGTCGCCGTCGCCGTCATCGTCGCTGTCGTCGTCATCATCGTCGTCGATGGGCCGCGGGGTGGGGTTGACCTGCTGGTAGCCGCCATCGTTCGCCGGAGGTGCCGTTGCCGACGGCGAGGGGTCCGGCTCGGGCCCAGCGCTCGTCGTGGGGCTCGGCGTCGATGAGGGTGTGGGCACGCTGATCGGGTCGAAGGTCGGGGCATCGCCGCCACCCTGGGCCGCCACCCGGCCCACGGCGAGGGCGACGAGCACGAGCGCCACGACGACGAGGACCGCCGAGGCCAGTCGAGATCGGGTCATGGCGCCAGCCTGCCGTCCGCGGGTGAGAGGGGTGATGAGGAACTGATGAGAAGGTTCTCATCCGATCGGCCCGCGCGTCTCCCGGGCGCGACGGGCTGTGGCACAGTTTCCGACGTGAGAACGTGGTTCGAGGCACCCGGGGCAGCGACCGTCCCGCGCACGGATCCGTCCGCCGTGACGATCGGCATGTTCGACGGCGTCCATCGGGGTCATCAGGAGGTCCTGGCACGCACCCGTGAGGCGTCCCACGGCACGCCGACGGTGGCAGTGACCTTCGAGCCGCATCCGATGGCTGTCCTGCGCCCGGAGCTGGTCCCCCCACGCCTGACGAGCCTGTCGCGACGGGTGGAGCTGCTGCACGAGCACGGAGCGGACGAGGTCCGGGTCCTGTCCTTCTCCCGGGAGATGGCGGCCCTCGAGCCCGATGACTTCGTCGAGCGGGTGCTGGTGCAGGAGCTGAAGGCCCGTCACGTCGTCGTCGGCCACAACTTCCGGTACGGCGCCCGCGCCCAGGGCGACCCCTCGCGGATGCGGGGGAGCGGAGTGCACCACGGCTTCAGCGTCGTCGACCTGGAGCTGCAGAGCGTGGCCGGGCACGAGTGCTCCTCCACCCGGGTCCGTGAGCTCGTCGCGCAAGCTCAGCTGGAGCAGGCCGCGGTGATGCTGGGCCGACCGCACGCCGTGGAGGGCGTGGTGGTCCAGGGCGACCGCCGTGGCCGTGACCTCGGCTTCCCGACGGCCAACGTGCCGGTCGACGAGCAGGCGGCCGTGCCGCCTGACGGCGTCTACGCGGGCCGGCTCGTGACGGCGAGCCAGACGCTCCCGGCGGCCGTCTCCGTCGGGTCCAACCCGACCTTCCGAGGCACCGAGCGCCGCGTCGAGTCCTACGTCATCGACCACGGGCACGATCTCGAGCTCTACGGGGAGTCGGTACGGGTCGAGCTCCTCGAGCGCGTTCGGCCGATGGTCGCCTTCGACTCCGTCGACGCACTGGTCGCCCAGATGCACGAGGACGTCTGCGCGGCGCGAGAGGTCCTCGGCCGCTGACGGCCTCCGTTGTCGTGGACCCTGACGCGGCCTCGGGGAGGACCACGATTCGCCCCGCCGTCGCTGCCGCTGATACTCTGAACGGTGCCGTGCAACGGCCACGGATCGTAGTGCCCCGGTGAACCGGCCCGGGCGCGCCGTGCAACAACCTCTGAGGAGAACAGTGTCGAAGAAGACTGCCGCGCCCACCGTGGCCAACATGCCCAAGGCCGAGATCATCGAGCAGTACGCCACCGTCCCGGGTGACACCGGCTCCCCGGAGGTGCAGATCGCGCTCCTGTCCGGCCGGATCGCGCACCTGACCGATCACCTGCAGGAGCACAAGCACGACCACCACAGCCGTCGCGGCCTGCTGCTGCTCGTCGGTCAGCGTCGTCGCCTGCTGAACTACCTGCAGAACAACGACATCGGCCGCTACCGCTCGCTCATCGAGCGCCTCGGACTGCGACGCTGATCCCGACAGGCGGTCGCCCCACGGGCGGCCGCCTGCTTCGCTCCACCACCACAACTGCACAACGACACCACCACCACGGACGAGAGCCAGGCACGCTCGGCTCGGTCCTCGGTAGTGGCCTTCGGACGCCGGCTCGCGCCGGCCACCGCGGGCCTCGATCGAAGACCGGCACCAGAAATCCCGCCTGCCTGCGTCTCGTCCCTCATGAGCGGGCCATCGGCCCGCGGAAGGGACTCGCATGAGCGAATCCGACATCCACACCGCCCAGACCGTCATCGACAACGGCCGCTTCGGCCAGCGCACCGTCCGCTTCGAGGCCGGCCAGCTGGCCCAGCAGGCCGCCGGCTCCGTCGCGGCGTTCCTCGACGAGGACACCATGCTCCTCTCGGCCACCACGGCCAGCAAGCGTCCCAAGGACAACCTCGACTTCTTCCCGCTGACGATCGACGTCGAGGAGCGCATGTACGCCGCGGGACGCATCCCCGGCTCGTTCTTCCGTCGCGAGGGTCGGCCCAGCGAGGACGCCATCCTCACGTGCCGTCTCATCGACCGGCCCCTGCGCCCGACCTTCAAGAAGGGCCTGCGCAACGAGGTCCAGGTCGTCATCACGGTCCTCGCGCTCAACCCGGACACGCCCTACGACGTGCTGGCGATCAACGCCGCCTCGGCGTCCACCCAGATCTCCGGCCTGCCGTTCACCGGCCCCATCGGCGCCACCCGCGTCGCCCTCATCGAGGACCAGTGGGTGGCCTTCCCCACGCACAGCCAGCTCGAGAACGCCGCCTTCGACATGGTCGTCGCCGGCCGCATCGCTGGTGACGACGTCGCGATCATGATGGTCGAGGCCGAGTCCACCGAGGCCACCTGGGACCTCGTGCAGGTCGGCACGACCGCTCCCACCGAGGAGGTCGTGGCCGACGGCCTCGACGCCGCCAAGGTCTTCATCCGCCAGCTCTGCGAGGCGCAGTCCGAGCTCGCCGCCGTGGCCAGCAAGCCCGTCCAGGACTTCCAGGTCTTCCCCGAGTTCGAGGACGACGTCCACGACGCCGTCGCCCAGGTCGCCGCCGGCCCGCTGGGCGAGGCGATGACCATCGCCGACAAGGCCGATCGCGCCGACCGCGAGAGCGAGATCAAGGCCGACGTCCTCGACCAGCTCGGTGCGCAGTTCGAGGGCCGCGAGAAGGAGATCGGTGCCGCACTGCGGGCCGTCACGAAGTCCGTCGTGCGTGAGCGCGTCCTGCGCGACAAGGTGCGCATCGACGGTCGCGGGCTCGCCGACATCCGTGCGCTGAGCGCCGAGGTCGGCGTCGTCCCGCGCGTGCACGGCTCGGCCCTGTTCCAGCGTGGCGAGACCCAGATCATGGGCATCACCACGCTGAACATGCTCGGCCTGGAGCAGAAGCTGGACACGCTCTCGCCCGAGACCAGCCGCCGGTACATGCACAACTACAACTTCCCGCCGTTCTCCACAGGTGAGACCGGCCGCGTCGGCTCGCCCAAGCGTCGCGAGGTCGGCCACGGTGCGCTCGCCGGCCGGGCCCTGCTGCCCGTCCTGCCGACGCGCGAGGAGTTCCCCTACGCCATCCGTCAGGTCTCCGAGGCGCTGAGCTCCAACGGCTCCACCTCCATGGGCTCGGTCTGCGCCTCGACCATCGGCCTGCTCAACGCCGGTGTGCCGCTGCGCGCACCGGTCGCGGGCATCGCGATGGGCCTCATCTCCGGCGAGGTCGACGGTGAGACGCAGTACGTCACGCTGACCGACATCCTCGGTGCCGAGGACGCCTTCGGCGACATGGACTTCAAGGTCGCAGGCACGCCGGAGTTCATCACCGCGCTGCAGCTGGACACCAAGCTCGACGGCATCCCGGCCGACGTGCTGCGCGGTGCGCTGACGCAGGCCAAGGGCGCTCGCCTGACCATCCTGGACGTCATGGCCGAGGCCATCGACGCTCCCGACGAGATGAGCCAGTACGCCCCGCGGATCATCACGATCCGGATCCCCGTGGACAAGATCGGCGAGGTCATCGGCCCGAAGGGCAAGATGATCAACACGATCCAGGACGACACCGGCGCCAAGATCTCCCTCGAGGACGACGGCACCGTCTACGTCGGTGCCGAGAGCGGCGAGGCCGCCGAGGCAGCCCGTGACGCCATCAACGCGATCGCCAACCCGACGATGCCCGAGGTCGGCGAGCGCTACCTCGGCACCGTCGTCAAGACGGTCGACTTCGGCGCCTTCATCTCCCTGCTCCCGGGCAAGGACGGGCTGCTGCACATCAGCAAGCTGCGCGACCTCAACGGTGGCGAGCGCGTCAACAACGTCGAGGACGTCGTCTCGGTCGGCCAGAAGATCCAGGTCGAGATCGCCGAGCTGGGCGACCGCGGCAAGCTCTCGCTCATCCCCGTCGTGGAGAGTTCCGGCAACGGCGCCCCCGCCGACGCCGAGGCAGAGGCCGAGCAGGCGGCCGCCGACCTCTGATCGTCGGCTCCCACGACCTCGTGGGAGCGCATGACTCGCGGCGCCGGTTCCCACGACCTCGTGGGGGCCGGCGTCGCGGTCGTGGTGGTCGGGGTCGTGAGACGATCTCGGCACCATGACCGACTTCCGTGAGCGGGCCGCAGCGCTGGACGCCGGCGACCCCCTGGCCCCGTGGCGCGAGCAGTTCGTCCTCGAGCCGGACCTCGTCGCCTACCTCGACGGCAACTCGCTCGGCCGGCTGCCGCTGCGCACCCGGGACCGCCTCGCCGCGTTCGTGCGGGAGGAGTGGGGCGGGCGGCTCATCCGCGGGTGGTCCGAGGGCTGGGTCGACCTGCCCACACAGGTCGGGGACGAGCTCGGCGCGCTCGTGGGCGCTGCGCCCGGCCAGGTGGTCGTCGGCGACTCCACCACCATCTCCATCGCCAAGGCCCTGCACGCTGCTGCATCGCTGCGCCCCGGTCGCGACGAGCTGGTGCTGAGCAGCGCGGACTTCCCGACCGACCGCTACATCGCGGCCAAGGTCGCGCGCGACCGCGGACTGACGGTGCGGCACGTCGAGCCGACGCCGGACGGCGGACTCGACCTGGAGCCCGTGCTGGGGGAGCGGACCGCGGTGGTGCTGCTGAGCCACGTCGACTACCGCACCGGCGCACTGCTGGACCTGCCCGCCCTGACCAGCCAAATCCATGCGGCCGGTGGCGTCGTGGTGTGGGACCTGTGCCACTCCCTCGGGGTCGTGCCGACGGGCCTCGACGCCGCCGACGTGGACCTCGCGGTCGGCTGCACGTACAAGTACCTCAACGCCGGGCCCGGGGCGCCGTCGTTCATCTACGCGGCCGAGCGGCACCTCCCCGGCCTGGAGCAGCCGCTGCCCGGCTGGTGGAGCGCCGCGGACCTGTTCGCGATGGCCGATGAGTACAGCGCCGCTCCCGACGTCCGGCGCCTGCTGAGCGGGACGCCCAACGTCGCTGGGCTCCTGGCCGTGCGAGAGGGCGTGGCCATGGCCGCCGAGGCCGGGATCGAGGCGGCCCGCACGAAGTCCGAGCGGCTCACGTCCTTCGCCCTGGACGTCCTCGACGAGGCCGGGCTCGAGGTCCTGACCCCGAGGGACCCGGCACGCCGCGGCAGCCACGTGACCGTCCACGTCCCCGGAGCCCGGGCCGTCACCGAGGCGATGGTGGAGCGAGGCGTCGTCCCGGACTTCCGCGAGCCCGACCTCGTGCGGCTCGGCCTCGCGCCGCTGACCACGTCCTTCGAGGAGGCCAGGCGCGGCCTTGCCGTGCTCACCGACGTGCTGCAGGAGTAGACGGCCTCTGTCCGTGGGGGGAGACGGGTTCTGCCCGCAGGGCGATGTGCGGCACGTGCTCCGTGCGCTTCTGTGGAGCCATGAGCACACCACCCACTCCGCCCGGCGTGACGACCGCTCCTGCGGTGGTCGCCGTCCGCGGACTCACCAAGTCCTACGACGGCCGAGTTGTCGTCGACGCGCTCGACCTCGACGTCCACGCCGGTGAGGTCGTCGGGCTGATCGGGGCGAACGGCGCTGGGAAGACGACGACCGTCGAGATCCTGCAGGGTCTCCGGCGATCCGACGCCGGCCAGATCCGTGTCCTCGGCCTGGACCCCGTGCGCGACGCTGACCGGCTCCGTCCGCAGATCGGCAGCCAGCTGCAGAGCTCGGCCCTCCCGGACCGCATCCGCGTCTCCGAGGCGATCGGACTCTTCGCCGGACCGAACGCGACCGATGCCGACGGCCTGCTCGAGCAGTTCGGCCTGGCCCATCGCCGCCGCTACCCGTTCGCAGGGATGAGCGGTGGTGAGCGGCAGCGCCTGTTCCTTGTGCTCGCGCTGCTCAACCGGCCGCGTCTGGTCATTCTCGACGAGCTCACGCAGGGGCTCGACCCGGCCGCCCGACGCGAGGTCTGGGCCGCCGTCACGACGCTGCGTGACACCGGCACCACCGTCCTGCTGGTCACGCACGAGCTCGACGAGTGCGAGGTGCTGTGTGACCGTGTCGTCGCGATGCGCGACGGCTCCGTCCTGGACCAGGGCACACCGGCCGACCTCGTCACCCGGCACGCCGGGTCCGCAGCCATCCGGTTCTCGCTGGACCCGGGCCACGGCGTCGGCGCGGCGGGCGCCCTGCAGGAGGTCAACCGTCTGCCCGGCGTCCAGGGCGTCACCCGCGAGCACGGCCTCACCGTCGTCCGTGGGGACCGCCGGGCGATCGCCCACGTCGGCGCCTGGCTCGTGGGACGTGGCGAGCCGATCCCACCCGACCTCACCGTCGAGGTCCCGGACCTCGAGGACGCCCTGCTGACCCTTCTCGACCACCGACCCGCCGGAGCAGCAGCATGAGTACCTCGACCGCCCCCGCCCCCGTCCCCACCGTCGATGACGCCGATCTGCGGCGACCGGACCGCTCGGTCTCGCGCCGCCTGCTGGCCAGCGAGCTGCGTCTCATGACCCGTGACCCCATGACCCTGACCTTCGTCCTGGTGTTCCCGATCGTCACGATGCTGATCATCGGCGGATCGTTCGGCACCGAGCCGGACGAGGCCTTCCCGATCAATCCCGCCCACTGGTACGTCGCCTCCTACTTCACCGTCGTGATCGGGGCCACCGGTCTGATCATGCTGCCGGTGCACATCGCGTCCTACCGCGAGCGCGGCGTGCTGCGGCGCTTCGCGGCGGCGGGCTTTCCCCGCTGGTCGTTCGCCGCCGCGCAGCTCGTCGTCGGTCTCGTGGCGATCGCGGTCTCCGGGACGGCCCTGCTGGCCGTGGCCGCCCCGGTCTACGGCGTCCCGGACGTCGAGGACCCGCTTCGGGTCGTCGCCGGGGTGGCGGTCGCGTCCGTCGCGTTCGTGAGCATCGGGGTCCTGCTCGGCACGCTCCTGCCGTCCGCGCGCGCCGCCCAGGCCACGGGCATGCTGCTGTTCTTCCCGTCGTTCCTCCTGGGGGTCGGGGGCCCACCCCCGAGCGTCATGTCCGATGTCCTGCGCGAGATCGCCGACGTGCTGCCCCTGGCCCTGGCCAACCAAGCCATCCGTGAGCCGTGGCTCGGGCTCGGTGACGCGACCGGCCCGCTCGTCGCGGTCGCCATCCTGGCCCTGGTTGCGACGGTCCTCGCCGGACGACGCACCGCCCTGTGAGATCGGCCCTATCCTCGAGACCATGAGCGAGCGAACGACGCAGGTGTCGCCCCTGGCGGCACTCGCGCTGTTCGTGCTGGCGGGTGCGCTGCAGAGCGGGCAGGCGACGGGGACGGTGCTGGTCACCGCCGGCGTCGTCCTCGCCGCCGGTGTCGCCATCGTCTGTGCCGCTCCCAGCGGATGGCCGCTGCTCGGCCTGCTCGGCCTGGCCACGGCCGCCCAGTTCGTCCTGTGTCACGGCACCCCCGCCAACGTCGGCTGGTTCGGGATCTGCGTCATCGCGGGGTGGGCCGCGTTCGAGCTGCCGGCACGCTGGGCGATCGCCGCCTGTGCCGTCCTCGTGGCCGGGTTCGCCCTGGAGTGGGCGGCCCTGCCCGACGAGCCCGGGTGGGGGGCATGGACGGCCGGGACGATCTTCACGACCGCGGCCTGCACGATCGCCCGCCGCCAGCGGGAGCTCGTGCACCAGCTGCGTGAGGCCCAGGCGGCTCTCACCGATCAGGCCAGAGCCGAGGAGCGTCAGCGCATCGCAGCGGAGATGCACGACGTCATCGGGCACGCCCTGACGGTCTCCCTGCTGCACGTGAGCAGCGCGCGGCTGGCACTGGAGGACGACCCGGACCTCGCGCGATCCTCCCTCGTCGAGGCCGAGCGCCTCGCCGGCGCGAGCCTGCAGGAGGTCCGCGCCGCCGTGGGGCTCGTGCGTGGGGAGGGGAGCGCCGGCGTTACCCCGCTGCCGTCGGGCTCCGAGCTCGACGAGCTCGTCACCTCCTACCGGCGTGCGGGTCGAGCGGTGGAGCTGGAGGTCCGAGGCGATGCCGGGGCCCTGGGCGCGACCCGGGGTCTGGCCGTCCATCGCATTGTGCAGGAGTCGCTCACCAACGCCGTCCGCCACGGGGACGCCTCCGGCGTGCGCGTGCTGGTCGACGTCGGGGCCACGGAGACGATCGTCCGGGTGCACAACGCGGGGACGTCCCTCGCCGGCTCCGTGGAGGGCTCCGGGGTGATCGGCATGCGCGAGCGAGCCGAGGCCCTTGGCGGGTCCCTGGAGGCTGGGCCGTCCTCGGACGGGTGGACCGTCGAGGCTAGGTTGCCCGCGTGAGTGCTCCGCCGGACGACGAGGTCAAGGTCCTGCTGGTCGACGACCAGGAGCTCATCCGGACCGGGCTGCGCGGGATCCTCCGCGAGCGCTTCGGCTTCCGCATCGTCGGGGAGCGTGCCAGTGGCCGCGGGGTCGTCGAGGCGGTCACCGAGACGAGGCCGGACGTCGTCGTCATGGACGTGCGGATGCCCGACGTCGACGGGGTCACCGCGACCCGTCTCCTGGCGCAGGAGCAGGACGCCCCGCCGGTCCTGGTGCTGACGACGTTCGAGGATGACGAGGTCCTGGCCGGGGCGCTGCGCGCCGGCGCCTCCGGCTTCGTGCTCAAGGGCGTCCCGGCCGAGGACCTGCAGCGTGCGGTGCGCTGCGTCGCCGCCGGTGACTCGTGGCTCGACCCTGCGGTGACCGGACGCGTGCTGTCCACGTACCGCGAAGGGACCGCCCCGGCTGGTGAGCACGGCGGTCTCGACGTGCTCACCCCACGCGAGCGGGAGGTGCTCGCGCTGATCGGGGCAGGTTCCTCCAACGCCGAGATCGCCTCGGAGCTGGTGCTCGGTGAGGGGACGGTCAAGACGCACGTCGGGCACATCTTCGCCAAGCTGGACCTGCGCGACCGCGCGGCGGCCGTCGTCTGCGCGTTCGACCACGGCGTCGTCCGGCCGGGGCGACGGCCCGACTAGACCTCGTGTCCTAGCCTTGCCCCATGACTCGAGTCGCGGTGCTGGGTGCCAGGGGACGCATGGGGGCGACGTCGGTGCGCGCCGTGCGGGCGACCGACGACCTCGAGGTCGTCGCCGAGGTGGACGTCGAGGACTCGCTGGACCTCCTGACCGACGCCCACGCCGAGGTCGCGCTCGTCTTCACGACGCCCGACGTGGCGCTGGAGCACGTCCGATGGTGCGTCGAGCGGGGCGTCCACGTGGTCGTGGGCACCTCCGGCTTCGACGAGGGAAAGGTCGCGCAGGTCGAGGAGCTGCTCGCTGACCGCCCCGGGGTCGGGGTGCTCGTCGTCCCCAACTTCTCGATCGGCGCGGTGCTGATGATGCGCTTCGCTGCCGTCGCCGCCCCGTTCTTCGAGTCCGTCGAGGTCATCGAGATGCACCATCCGGACAAGGTCGACGCTCCGTCCGGCACCGCAGTCCGTACGGCCGAGGTCATCGCCCTGGCCCGGGCGGACGCCGGCTCCGAGCCGGTGCCGGACGCCACGACGCACGACCCGGACGGGGCGCGCGGCGCCACGGTGGCCGGGATCCCGGTCCACGCGGTGCGCGCGCGGGGGTTCGTCGCGTCGCAGGAGGTGATCCTCGGCGACGAGGGGGAGACCCTCAGCCTGCGGCACGACTCCTCCACGCGGGAGTCGTTCATGCCCGGCGTGCTCGCCGCGCTGCGCGGGGTGGGAGGACGCCCGGGGGTCACCGTGGGACTGGACGCGGTGCTCGGTCTAGAGTGACGCCCATGAACGCATCGATGAGGTTGCGCGCCGCCTGACGGCCGCGCCCTCGCTCACTGACTCGCGCCGGGTGCGCGCCGTCCCGCAGGTCCAGTCCACCTGCCGGATGCAGCGCTGCGCCGTCTCGTCGACCACCCCGGGTCGGCACCCCACGTGCTGCCCGGGTGACGCCTCGACGCGACCCCTCGATGCCTCCGGCTCCCTCCACGGAGCCCCACATGCACCACACGTCCCGTACCTCCGGCCGGCACGAGCTCGGCCAGAACTTCCTCGTCGACCCCCGCGTGGTCGACACCGTCGTCGGAGTCGTCGCCTCCTGGCCCGACGACCGACCCCTCGTCGAGCTCGGTCCCGGTGACGGCGCCCTGACCGACGCCCTGGCCCCCTTGGGCCGGCCCATGACCGCGGTCGAGCTCGACGGCCGTCGCGCAGATCGCCTGGCGGCACGCTTCGGCGCGCGGGTCGAGGTCGTGCACGGCGACCTGCTCGCGCACGACCTCGGTGGTGGCGCCGACGTCGTCTCCAACGTGCCGTACGGCATCACGACCCCCCTGCTGCGTCGCCTGCTGGCCGCGCCGCACTGGCAGCACGCCCTGCTGCTGGTGCAGTGGGAGGTGGCGCGCAAGCGGGCGGGAGTCGGCGGCACCACGATGATGACGGCACAGTGGTGGCCGTGGTTCACCTTCGGCCTGGTCGACCGGGTGCCTGCCCGAGCCTTCCGGCCGGTTCCGTCGGTCGACGGTGGCCTCCTGCTCGTCGTGCGCCGTCCCGAGCCGCTCGTGGGCGACCGGCGGTCCTACCAGTCGCTGGTGGGGGCGGTGTTCGCCGGACGTGGGCGTGGAGTGGTCGAGGTCGTCGCCCGCCTGCAGGGTCGTGACCTGGCCCGACGCTGGGCCACGCGGGCCGAGGTGAGTCCGCGGACGCTCCCACGCGACCTCGACGCCCGGCAGTGGGCGGCCCTGCACCGGATGGTGAGCCCTCGATGAGGTCAGAGGCGCAGCAGCGCGGCCGTCGCTGCCGCCGCCACGACCATCGGGAGGAAGGGGACCCGGAACCACAGCAGCAGCGCGGCGACCCCCAGCCCGGCGAGCCGTGCGTCCACCACCAGTGCCCGTTCACCTCCCAGCACCTGCACGCCGATGAGCGCGCCGAGCAGCGCGACGGGGATCAGGTCGGTGGCGCGCTGGGTGACCGGGTGGTCCAGGACGCGCTCCGGCACCGAGAGACCGGTGAGCTTGAGCGCGTAGCACCCGGCGGCGGTCAGGAGCACGCCCACCCACAGCGCACTCATGGCGTGGCCCCGCGCGGCCACAGCATGCCCGCGACCACGGCGACGGCACCCCCGGCGATGATGGGCAGGCCCGCCGGGCCCAGCGGGACGAGCCCGAGCGCCACCAGGGCGCCCAGCAAGGCGATACCACGGGAGAACCGGCTGGTCAGGCGTGGCCACAGCAGGCCGAGGAACGCGGCCCCGACGGCCGCGTCCAGTCCGTAGGTCCGCGGGTCCCCGATCGCGGTGCCGGCGAGCGCGCCGAGGAAGGTCGAGAGGTTCCAGAGGACGAAGATCGAGATCCCCGTCCACCAGAAGCCGAGTCGCCCGAGCCCTGGCTCCCGCTGGGCGACGGCCATGGCTGTCGACTCATCGATCACGAAGTGCGCCCCGAGAACCCGCCGCAGGCCGCGAAGACGCAGCAGGGCGGCGAGGCTCACGCCGTAGAACAGGTTGCGCGAGCCCAGCAGCACCGACGTGAGGGCGCCCGCGACTGGCGTGCCGCCGGCGGCGACCACCCCGATGAAGGCGAACTGTGACGCCCCCGTGAAGGCCAGCAGCGACAGCGCGCAGGTCTGGGCGACGTCGAGCCCCGAGGATGTGCCGAGGGCGCCGAAGGAGATGCCGTAGGCGCCCGTCGCGAGGCCGACGCCCAGCGAGTCCGCGATGACCTTGCGCCGGGCGGTGTCCTGCCCGCTCACGGCTCCTCTGATGACTCCATGAGGGACGTGTGCAGCCGCACCTGCCGGACACCGTGCCCGGTCTCGTCCTCGAGCTCACGGTGCGCTCCGTCCGCTGCCCACCCCGTGCTGGTGACGAACGAGCGCATCGCGTCGTCGGTGCTGGCGACCCACCACACCGCCCGGGTGAAGGAGTCGGCGCGCAGGGTGTCCATGGCCGCCTGCACGAGCCGAGACCCGTGGCCGGCGCGGCGGTGCGCAGGATCGATGACGAGCTCGCCGACCTCCCCGTCGGCCACCCGGTCGGCGTCCGGATCGAAGCAGGGATGGACGATGGCGAAGCCGCGCACGGTCGGCCCCTCCAGCGCCACCAGGACACGCATCCGGGCGTCCGGGGGAGCGGTGACCGAGGACCGCCAGCGCTCGACCACTTCGTCCGGGTCCAGGGCGTCAAGGGCCTCGGCGCCCAGCAGGTCGGCGTACTCCGCGCGCCACGTGCGCAGCTGCACGGCGGCGACGGCCTCGGCGTCGTCGGGCCACGCGAGCCGGACGCTGACGTCGGCGTTCATCGCCGGAAGCTCTCGACGAGCCCGGACTGTCCGCCCGCGGAGTCCAGCACGGCCTCGGTGAGCGAGGTGTTGCGCAGACTGGGCGTGGTGGCCCAGGCCAGCTGGAGGGTGGCCGGCAGGGCGCCGGCCATGAGTGGCCAGGCGCCCCACGGACCGACGAACGTCACGAGGATGGACAGCACCACCGGCACCTGGCAGATCGCGAGGCGCCGCACGGTCTGGGCGGCGAAGATGGCCACGCCGCGCCGCTGCTGCTCCTCGGGGTCGGTCTCGGGCGACAGGGGCGGGGTGCTCATCCACACCCGCTCGGAGAGGAGGCCCGCCCCGATGACGGCGAGGACGAGCAGGGCGATCACCCACCAGGGCGGTCCCGGGGCGTCGATGCCGCCGAGGGCCAGGTAGAGGATGACCAGGAACACGGCGGTGATGACGAGCTGGAGTGCCGCGAAGCTGCGGACCTCCCGTGCCGTGGCATCGAACTCGTCCGGGAACATGACGCAGAGTTTCGCACAGGGCCCGGACGGCGCACGGGGCCCGGGCGGCAGCCGGCTCGGCGTCGCTGATCGGTCACCGGCCGTTGGTAGTCTCCCGTCATGCGCGCGTACCTCGATCTCGTCCAGCGGATCCTCGACGAGGGCATCGAGAAGCCCGACCGCACCGGCACCGGGACCCGCAGCGTCTTCGGGCACCAGATGCGCTTCGACCTGCGCGAGGGCTTCCCGGTCGTCACCACCAAGAAGGTGCACCTCCCGTCCGTCGTCGCCGAGCTGCTGTGGTTCGTCGCGGGGGACACCAACACCGCCTACCTGCGTGAGAACGGCGTCTCGATCTGGGACGAGTGGGCCGACCAGAACGGAGACCTCGGCCCGGTCTACGGCCACCAGTGGCGATCCTGGCCCACGCCCTCGGGCGAGACCATCGACCAGCTCGCGGGCGTCGTGGAGGCGCTCAAGGCCGATCCGGACTCGCGTCGTCACGTCGTGAGCGCGTGGAACGTGGCCGACCTCGACGCGATGGCGCTCGCGCCGTGCCACGCGCTCTTCCAGTTCTACGTCGCTCCCCAGGCCGACGGCCCCGGTCGGCTCTCCTGCCAGCTCTACCAGCGCTCCGCGGACGTCTTCCTCGGCGTTCCGTTCAACATCGCCTCCTACGCGCTGCTGACCCACATGGTCGCCCAGGTGACCGGGCTGGAGGTCGGTGACTTCGTGCACACCCTGGGTGACGCGCACCTGTACTCCAACCACCTGGACCAGGCGCGCCAGCAGCTGACCCGCGAGCCGCGGCCCCTTCCGGAGCTCTGGCTGGACCCGTCGATCACCGACATCGACGCCTTCACGCTCGACTCGATCAAGATCACCGGCTACGACCCGCACCCGGGGATCAAGGCCCCGATCGCCGTATGACGGTGACGCTCGTGGTCGCGGTCGGCGCCAACGGCGTCATCGGTCGCGACGGCGACATGCCCTGGCCGCGCACCGGCGACCAGCGCCAGTTCAAGGAGCTGACGACGGGTCACCCGATCGTCATGGGCCGTTCCACGTACGAGTCGATCGGCCGACCGCTGCCGGGGCGCACGTCGATCGTGCTGACGCGTGACCCGCAGTGGCACGCCGACGGTCTCGAGGTCGCCCACTCGTTGACCGACGCGCTGACCCTGGCATCGGACCACGACGACGAGGCGTTCCTGATCGGCGGCGCCCAGGTCTACTCCCAGGCACTGGCGGAGGGTCTGGTCGATCGCATGGTCATCACCCACGTGCAGCAGACGGTCGACGGCGACGCGTGGTTCCCCGAGCTCGACTGGTCGGCCTGGTCCGAGGTGGCCCGCGAGGCTCACGACGGCTACGACATCGCCACCTACGACCGCCGGCCGAGCACCGCCCGGGGACCGCGACTCACCAGGTGAGCTCGATCTCCAGCTCGTTCTCGTCACCGAGCTCGACCTCGACCTTGAGGTCGACCTGGTCGGGAATGCTGACGGTGAGTCGGCGACCGTCGCGCTCGAGCTCGACCGAGTTGTGACGGGCCAGCGCGTCGGCCAGGGCGTGCAGCTTGGCGGCGGCCTGCTCGCGGGACAGTCGTTGGGTGGTGTCGATCTCGAACAGGTCCATGGGGTCTCCCGGTGTCGATGCGGATCGGATGCCGTGGACTGTAGTCGCCCGATCCCGGCCGTGGCGCCCCGTGAGCTGCACGCCTACTGCAGGATCGCCAGCTGACGGGACTGCGCGACGAGGTTGCCCTGCTCGTCCCACAGCTCGACGTCCTCGTCGTGGTAGCCGTCGACGACGTGCCGCGTCGTGACGTGCAGCAGGGCCCAGCGGGTGTCGGGGCGGCGCCGCAGGTGGACGGTGATCTGCACGGTGGCCGAGGCGATGTGCCCGATCTCGGTGGTGACCGGTGGGTACCCGTCCACGATCGCGGCAGCGGCCAGGGCATCCACGCGTCGGCCGTCCCGAGGCCGCACCCAGACGGCGGCCTCGGGCACTCCCGACGGCTCTCCCTGCATCCAGCCGGGCAGCGTGGCGGCGCGCGTCTCGTAGCGCTCGATGATGGGGACGGTGCCGTGGGGGATGCGAGTCGCCAGGTCCAGGCAGTCCTCGGGAGCGGGCAGCACGGGGGCGGCGTGGGGCGTGTGCTGCACGTCGCCGGCGGCATCCCAGTCGTGCAGGGTGATGACGGCGTGGGACACCGGCCGGTCGTCCTGCTCCAGCGTGGCCTCGTGCACCGAGAGCCGCCGTCCGGTGCGCAGCGTGCGGATCTGCACCGACGCCGGCCCGGGCACGGGCGGCCTGAAGTAGCTCACCGAGACCGTCAACGGGTCCGGATGGGCCGGTGCGGCCGTGGTGGCGTGGTCCAGCGCGGCCCGCAGCAGGACGGCCAGGACGTAGCCGCCGTTGGCAGTGCCGTTCGGGGTGTTCCAGTCGGCGGTCAGCTCGAGGTGACGCAGGCCGTCGGTGCCGATGGTCGTGGCAACGGCTCGATCGAGCTCCCCGTCGGGCGTGCAGGAGTCGGACATGCGCCCATCCTGCACCGCCGGGGTGACGGTGCTCGCGATAGCCTCGGACCATGACGTCCCCGCTCGCTACAGAGGCCGCGCCGTTCGGCCGGGTCCTGACCGCCATGGTCACCCCGTTCACCGCCGACGGCGAGCTCGACCTCGACGCGGCACAGCGGGTGGCCACGCACCTCGTGGAGGCCGGCAACGACGGTCTCGCCATCAGTGGCACGACGGGGGAGTCGCCCACCACGACGGTGCAGGAGGACGGCCGGCTCCTGGCCGCGGTCGTGGAGGCGGTCGGCGACCGGGCGACGGTCATCGCCGGGGTCGGCACCAACGACACGCGGCACAGCGTCGAGCTGGCCGAGCAGGCCCGCAAGGCCGGCGCCCACGGGCTGCTCCTCGTCACGCCGTACTACAGCAAGCCCCCGCAGTCCGGCATCGTCGCGCACGTGCGGCAGGTGAGCCGGGCGGGCGAGGACCTGCCGATCATGTTCTACGACATCCCCGGTCGCACGGCCGTGCAGATCGAGGAGTCGACGTACGCCGAGCTCGTGCAGGACCCGCTCGTCCTCGCAGTCAAGGACGCCGTCGGTGACCTGGAGCGTGGCGCCTGGTTGATGCGCGAGACCGGCATCAAGCTCTACTCCGGCGACGACGCCATGAACTTCGCCTGGTTGACGCTGGGCGCCAGCGGCATCGTGAGCGTCGTCAGCCACGTCGCCACCCGGCAGTACGTCGACATGGTCGCCGCAATCGACGCGGGCGACCTGCCCACCGCGCGAGGGCTGAACGATCGGCTGCTGCCGGTCGTCCGCGCGATCATGACCCACACGCAAGGTGCGATCACGTCCAAGGCTGCACTGCAGCTGCTGGGGGTCCTCGACCACCGCACCACCCGTGCTCCCCTTCCCGAGGCCACCGACGACGAGGTCGCGATCGTGCGCGACGCGTTGGTGTCCGCGGGACTTCTCACGAACTGAGGCACTCCATGAGCCACATGCACCCCGGCTGCGCCGCGCGACGCGGCCGCTCCGACCTTCTCGAGCCGCAGGGAGAGCGCGGATGAGCCACATGCACACAGAGCTGTCCGCCCCCGGGCCGCTCGCCCCCGACGCCCTGCGCGTCATCCCGCTCGGCGGGCTCGGCGAGATCGGTCGCAACATGACCGTCTTCGAGTTCGGCGGCAAGCTCCTGATCGTCGACTGCGGGGTGCTCTTCCCCGAGGAGAACCATCCCGGCGTCGACCTGATCCTCCCGGACTTCGGGCCCATCCGTGACCGCATGGACGACGTCGTCGGCATCGTGCTCACCCACGGCCACGAGGACCACATCGGCGGCGTGCCGTTCCTGCTGCGCGAGCGCGGGAACATCCCCATCATCGGGTCGAAGCTCACGCTGGCCTTCGTGGCGCCCAAGCTGAAGGAGCACCGGCTCAAGGACGCTCCCAAGCACGAGGTGTCCGAGGGAGACGTGCTGGACCTCGGCCCGTTCTCGTGCGAGTTCGTGGCCGTCAACCACTCCATCCCCGACGCCCTCGCCGTGGCGATCACCACCCCCGCCGGCGTCGCGCTGCACACCGGCGACTTCAAGATGGACCAGCTGCCGCTCGACGACCGGATCACCGACCTGCGGGCGTTCGCCCGTCTCGGAGAGGCCGGGGTCGACCTCTTCCTCACCGACTCCACCAACGCCGAGGTCCCCGGCTTCACGGTGCCCGAGCGCAGCATCACCCCGGCCATCGACGCCGTCTTCGCCACGAGCAACCAGCGCATCATCGTGGCCTCGTTCGCCTCGCACATCCACCGCGTGCAGCAGGTCATCGACGCCGCTGCCAAGCACGGGCGCAAGGTCGCGTACGTCGGCCGCTCGATGGTCCGCAACATGCAGATCGCCCGCGAGCTGGGTTACCTGCACGTCCCCGACGGTGTCGTCGTGGACAAGATCGACGCCGCACCGCCGAACAAGATGGTGCTGATGTCCACCGGCTCCCAGGGTGAGCCGATGGCGGCCCTGTCACGCATGGCCAACAACAGCCACCAGCAGGTGAGCCTGCAGCCCGGCGACACCGTGCTGATGGCCTCCTCGCTGATCCCGGGCAACGAGAACGCCATCTACCGTGTGATCGACGGGCTCACCAAGCTCGGCGCACGGGTGGTGCACAAGGGCAACGCGCTCGTGCACGTCTCGGGTCACGCCTCGGCCGGCGAGCTGCTCTACTGCTACAACATCGTCCAGCCCACGAACGTCCTGCCGGTCCACGGCGAGATCCGTCACCTGCACGCCAACGGTGCCCTCGCGACGCAGACCGGCGTCCCCAACGTCCTGCTCGCCGAGGACGGCTACGTCATCGACCTGCACGAGGGGCACGCCTCGATCGTCGGCGCCGTCGACTGCGGCTACGTCTACGTCGACGGCTCCTCGGTCGGTGAGATCACCGACTCCGAGCTCAAGGACCGCCGCATCCTGCGCGACGAGGGCTTCATCTCCATCGTCACGGTGATCGACTCCACCACCGGCAAGATCATCACCGGCCCGGAGGTGCACGCCCGCGGCCTGGCCGAGGACGACTCCGCCTTCGACGAGGTGAAGCCGCGTCTGGCCGAGGCCCTGGAACAGGCGCTGGCCGACGGGACGCACGACACCAAGGCGCTGCAGCAGGTCGTCCGGCGGGTGGTCGGGTCGTGGGCGGGTCGCAAGCTGCGTCGCCGCCCGATGATCATCCCCATCGTGCTGCAGGCCTGAGCCCGACCCGAGGGTCCCGACCTCGACGCGGACGTGGCCCAACCGTTACGCGGTGGAAACCTGACCTTGCCCACCCCGAAACAACGCCTTCCTAGTCTCGAGTCATGTTCGGCGCGGGGCCGAACCTGGTGGGACACCGGCCGCGGTCGGCGAGGGATGTTGCGCACGGAACTCGTCGGCCGCGTCCGCCGTCCGAGGGCAGGGGATGAGGACGTGGCGGCACGCTCGACAGGTGAGGTCCTCTTCGCATGCTCCTCCGGGAGCGCCGATCCGGTGCAACGAGCCGCGCTCGGTGCGCTCGTCAACGCCGTGCGGCGCGACGCGCCGTCGGTCGACGTGCGGGACACCCCGGTGGAGATGCTGACTCCGGACGACCTCGAGCTGCCGGTCCGCGTCGCCGTGCCGCTCACGCTCACGGAAGGGACGGACGTGTCAGCGGCCCTCGCCGTGGCCCGCCGCAGCGATCCCAGCCTGCAGGTCGCCGCCTCGCTGGGCCCGGACTGGAGCCTCGCCGAGATCTGCGTGCAGCGGCTCATCGAGGCCGGCGCCCGCAAGGAGGACACGATCGTCCTCGGAGTCGCCGGTGGGCAGCACGAGTCGTCGATCGACGGCTACACCCGCGCGGCCCGTCTGGTCAGTGCCGTGTGGGGAGGCCCGGTCCACATCGGTGCCATCGGGGGGCGGGAGACCCCGCTGACCGACGCCGTGGACTTCGCCCGGACCCACGGGGGCCGGGTCGTGGTGGCGTCCTACCTGCTCACACCCGGCCGCTTCGCCGACATGCTCCGGCACTGCGGGGCGGACCTCGTCACGGCTCCGTTGCTGGACGGCGGTCCGCCGGACCCGCGGATCGCCGCTCTGGTGGTCGCGCGCTTCCACCAGGCGCTCGGCGTCGGCGCACCCTCCCTGTGACGCTCGTGCCTGTGGTGCCGGCGACGGTGCGGGCGGGGAAACGCCCCGTCCAGCGGGCGTGGGAACAGTGTCAACCTCGACCTGTGCTTTAGGCTTTCGGCCATGGCGACCCGAACGTCTTCCCCGCCGCGCAAGCGGCCGTCCGGCAGCCAGGCCAAGAAGAAGCGGCCTGCCTCCCGCAGCTCGTCGAGCACCAAGCGCAAGCCCGCACGCCGTCCGTCCGGCCCTGGCCCGCTGGCCACCCTCGGCGGCGGCATCCTGCGTGCCTCCACGGCCTTCTGGCTGGGCCTGGCCGGTGCCGTGGGCGCCGTCGCGCGCAGCATCGGGCACTCAGCGGCCGACCTCGACCCCGACCAGCGACGTGACGGGGTGGGCTTCGGCCTCGTCGCCATCGCCATCGTTGCCGCGGCCTCGGTGTGGTGGCAGGTCCCCGGAGCCGTGGGCGACGGGGTGCGCACGGCCACGACGGGCACCGTCGGGGTCCTGGCCTGGGCGGTGCCGCTCGTGCTGCTGGTGGTCGCCTGGCGCACGCTGCGCCATCCCGACCGCAACGGACCGGCCGGGCGTCAGCTCATCGGCTGGGCCGCCATCTGCGGTGGGGTCCTCGGACTCGTGCACCTCTCGCACGGCGTGCCGCGTCCCGACGACATGGCGGCCGTCCGCGAGGCCGGCGGTGCACTGGGGTTCCTGTTCTCCGCCGTCCCGATCGACCTGCTGAAGACGGGCTACGTCGTCGTCCCGCTGCTGGTGCTCGTGGTGCTGTTCGGCCTGCTCGTGGTCACCGGCACGCCGCTGCACGCCGTCCCGACCCGGTTCGCCGAGGCGCGCGACCGCGCGCTCGGCCGCGACAAGCCCGACGCGGACGCCGAGGTGCAGGAGAAGCCCGCAGCGCGCAAGCGGCACCCCCGCACCGGCGCCGACCTGCCCTATGAGAACCCGCTGGTCGACGGCCCCGAGGACGTGGAGCCGGTCGACGCCTCACCCAAGCGACGCCCCAAGGCCGAGCCGGTCGTCGAGCCGGTTGCCACCGAGACGTCCGACGAGGTGGTCGTCGCACCACCGATGGAGCCGCTGCCGGTCCGTGCCGAGCAGCTGGCGCTGTCCGGCGACGTCGTCTACACGCTTCCCGACAGCACCGTGCTGCGCGAGGGCAGCCCGCACAAGGCGCGCTCGGAGGCCTCCGACGCCGTGGTGGAGCGCCTCACCGAGGTGCTGGAGCAGTTCCAGATCGACGCCACCGTCACGGGCTACACCCGCGGTCCGACGGTGACCCGCTACGAGGTCGAGCTCGGCCCGGCGGTCAAGGTCGAGAAGGTCACCGCGCTCAGCAAGAACATCTCCTACGCCGTCGCCTCCAACGAGGTGCGCATCCTGAGCCCCATCCCCGGCAAGTCCGCGATCGGTGTCGAGATCCCGAACGTCGACAAGGAGATGGTCTCCCTCGGCGACGTCCTGCGCTCGGGCAAGGCACGCGGCGACCACCACCCGATGATCGTCGGGCTCGGCAAGGACGTCGAGGGCGGCTTCGTGGTGGCGAACCTCGCCAAGATGCCGCACCTGCTGGTGGCCGGCGCCACGGGATCGGGCAAGTCCAGCTTCGTGAACTCGATGATCGCCTCGCTGCTCATGCGCGCCACCCCCGACGAGGTCCGCATGATCATGGTCGACCCCAAGCGGGTGGAGCTGACGGCCTACGAGGGCGTCCCGCACCTGATCACGCCGATCATCACCAACCCCAAGAAGGCTGCCGAGGCGCTGCAGTGGGTCGTGCGCGAGATGGACCTGCGCTACGACGACCTCTCCACCTTCGGGTTCCGCCACATCGACGACTTCAACAAGGCCGTGCGCGCCGGCAAGGTCACCGTGCCGCCGGGCAGCGAGCGCGAGCTCGCACCGTACCCGTACCTGCTGGTGGTCGTGGACGAGCTGGCCGACCTCATGATGGTCGCGCCTCGCGACGTCGAGGACTCCATCGTGCGCATCACGCAGCTGGCGCGCGCCGCCGGCATCCACCTCGTCCTGGCCACCCAGCGGCCCAGCGTCGACGTCGTGACCGGCCTCATCAAGGCCAACGTCCCCAGCCGGTTGGCCTTCGCCACCAGCTCGCTCGCCGACAGCCGCGTGATCCTGGACCAGCCCGGAGCCGAGAAGCTCGTGGGCCAGGGCGACGGCCTGTTCCTGCCGATGGGCGCCAACAAGTCGATGCGCATGCAGGGCGCGTGGATCAACGAGTCCGAGATCGCCGAGGTGGTGGCGCACTGCAAGGCCCAGCTGCAGCCCAGCTACCGGGAGGACGTCACGGCTCCGCAGCAGGCCTCGCGCGAGATCGACGAGGACATCGGCGACGACATGGACCTCGTGCTGCAAGCCGTCGAGCTGGTGGTCACGACGCAGTTCGGCTCCACGTCGATGCTGCAGCGCAAGCTGCGCGTCGGCTTCGCCAAGGCCGGCCGCCTGATGGACATCATGGAGAGCCGCGGCGTGGTCGGTCCCAGCGAGGGCTCCAAGGCGCGCGACGTGCTCATCAAGCCCGACGACCTCGAGGACGTGCTGGCGTCCATCCAGGTCGGATGACCCGCGAGGCAGCGGCGCAGCCACGCGCCGAGGACGTCGTGGTCGAGGAGCCCTTCGAGGTCCGCCGCCGGGTCGGTCTGTACGTCGCGGCGGTGCTCGTGCCGTTGGCCATCGCCGGCGGCTTCGGCTGGCTCGCCTGGTCCGAGCGCGAGCCGGTGCTGTGGGCCGGGTGCGGGTTCTTCGCGCTGCTGTTCCTCATCTCCCTGCCGGGCCTGCTGGACGTCCGGACCCCACTCTTCGTCGCCGACGCCCACGGGATCCGCCTGCGCGTGGGACGCCAGTGGGTCGGCCTGTTGTGGCGGGAGATGGCCGCGATCCACGTCGAGCCCCGCGTCGGCCGGCACGACCCGTGCATCAAGGTGGTGAGCCCCGACGGGTCGCGGATCCACCGGGCGCCCGTCGGCTTCGCCACGACGGCCTCGGTGGGGGAGGCGGAGGTCCAGCTGGCGCGTCGCCAGGCGGCTGCCGCATACTGAAACGTCCCCCGTCCACGCCGAAAGGGCCCCATGCAGCCGGCCGAGTCCCCTCCCAACCTCAACATCGCCAACGCGCTCACGGTGCTGCGCATCGTGGGCGTGCCGGTGTTCGGGTGGTTGCTGCTCACCCAGGGCGGCGACAGCATCGAGATGCGTGTCTGGGCGTTCATCGCCTTCGGGCTGCTGATGATCACCGACCGCATCGACGGTGACCTCGCCCGCAGCCGCAACCTGGTCACGAACTTCGGCAAGCTGGCCGACCCGATCGCCGACAAGGCGTTGACCGGCATGGCGTTCGTGGGGCTGGCCATCATCTTCGAGTCGTGGTGGTTCACCACGGCCGTCGTCATCATCCTGGTGCGCGAGTGGGGCATCACGCTGATGCGCTTCGTCGTCAAGAAGTACGGCGTCATGCCGGCGAGCCAGGGCGGACGGATCAAGACGACGATGCAGGCGCTCGCGATCGGTGGGTACGTCCTGCCCTTCGAGCTCTGGGAGGGCACGTTCAGCACCATCATGCGGGCCGCGACGCACGCGACCTTCGCGGTGGCGTTCGCCATCACCGTGGTCACCGCCGTGCAGTACGTGGCCGATGCGCGCCGGCTGCGGGCGGAGCAGACGCAGGGCTCATGACTGCTGTGGCCTCATGACCGCGCTGGCCGGCAGGGTGGTGCAGGCGCTGCGGGACGGTGGCCATCGGGTCGCGACCGCCGAGTCCCTCACCGGTGGCCTGTTGTGCGCGACCCTCGTGGACGTGCCCGGAGCCTCCGACGTCGTGGCCGGGGGAGTCGTCGCCTATGCCGCAGAGGTGAAGACCGGGCTGCTGGGCGTGGACACCGAGGTGGTGACCCAGCAGGGCACGGTCGATCCCGAGACGGCGCGGCAGATGGCCTCAGGCGCCCTGGCGGTCGTGCCCGGCGCGACGCTCGCCGTCTCGACCACCGGCGTGGCCGGCCCGGAGCCGAGCGAGGGCAAGGCGGTCGGCACGGTCTACGTCGCCCTGGCCGACGCCAGGGGGACCGACGTGCGGGCGCTCGAGCTCACCGGCGACCGCAGGAGCATCCGCGAGCAGACGGTGGCTGCCGCGTTGTCGTTCGTGGTCGCTAGGCTGGGGGAAGAAACGCAGGGCCGACGTCGTTGACGTCCTTGAGTCCAGACCGGAGGTGCGCGATGAACACGATGCGACAGCTCGTCGGTGAGGTCCTGCGCGCCCGCCGTCTCGCCCAGGGCCTGACCCTGCGTGACGTCTCCGGCCGGGCACGAGTGAGCCTGGGCTACATCTCCGAGGTCGAGCGGGGCCAGAAGGAGCCCAGCTCCGAGCTCCTCGCAGCACTGACCACCGCCCTGGAGGTGCCGCTCTCGGAGGTCCTGCTCGACGTCAGCACGCTGCTGGCCATCGAGGAGGCAACCGACCTCGCGAGCGTCTCCTCGATTGCCCCCGGCGACGTCGAGGTCTCCGCGGCCTGAGGCACGGGGCCGTCGGGCCGTTCGGCCCGACGACCCCTGCCTGATCAGCGCTGTTGGTTCGCGTTCGCCTCCACCACGGCGCGCACCCAGGCGGCCAGGCCGGGCGCCAGGGCCTCGTAGGTCGCCGCGAAGCGCTCGTCGTCGGTGTAGAGCGACGCCACCTGACGGTGCAGCTCGTGGTTCGCGTCGTAGAAGCGGTTCAACGTGGCCCGGTGCTCCTCCGCGAGCCCGTCGGCCCGTGCAGACCCCGGCTCGACACCCTGGTCGAAGGCCTCGACGAAGCGCGCGTTCACCGCGTCGGTCTCGGCCTTGACCTCGATCCAGTCCTGCTTGGTGTAGCGCGCGGTGCGCTCCTGCGACTGCGCCCAGGCCTCGGTGTCGCCCCAGCGCTGCTCGGCCTCGTCCTGGTAGCTCGGGTCCCAGGCCTCGCCGAAGACCTCGAGCTGCTCCTGCGCGGTCAGTCTCACTCCTGACATGTGTGCCTCCATCTCTCGTTCGACCGCCGCGACCATGGACTGCACACGATGCAGCCTCTCGGTGAGGAGCTCGTGCTGGGTCCGCAGATGCGCGGCGGTGTCGGTGTCGCCGTCCAGGAGGACGGCGATCTCGTCGAGACCGAAGCCGAGGTCGCGGTAGTAGAGGATCCGTGTCAGACGCTGCACGTCGTCGGGGCCGTAGAGCCGGTAGCCGGCATCGCTGCGCCCGCTGGGCGAGAGCAGCCCGACGTCCCCGTAGTGGTGCAACGTGCGCACCGTGACGCCGGCCAGCCTGGCCAGGGCGCCGACGGTGTGCGTCGTCTCGCCTGTCGTGGATCTCATCTCCGAGCCTCTCCTTCGGTCTGCGGACCACCATCGGGCCTCACGCCGCGTCAGGGTCAAGTGTGCCCGGTGGGCGTGGGCCTCGGCGTGTCATGCTGGCGACGATGAGGCACAGCGAGTTCTGGGAACGGATGGACGCCCACCTGGGGGAGGCCTACGCGCGCGTGTGGGCGGACACCCAGGTCATGGCCGAGCTCGAGGGCCGCACGCCCCAGGAGGCCCTGGAGCTCGGTGTGGCGCCCAAGCAGGTCTGGCGCGCCGTGCACGCGCGGCTCGAGCTGCCCGCCTCCGAGCGCTGAGCACTCCTGGACCAATCGTTCTCGGTGTCCGTGCCGAATGGGTGGTGACAGCACGTCACCCGACACATCGAAGGATGTGGATCACATGAGCACCATTCTCCCCAAGCATCGCAGGCTCGCCGCCGGAATCTCGATGGCCGCCCTGGTCGCCTTTCCCCTGGCCGCCTGCTCGTCAGAGTCCGACGAGGGCTCCGACTCCGCCTCCGCCTCGAGCGAGAGCTCGGAGCAGAGCGCCGAGGGCGCTCCCGAGCCCGTCGCGGCCATAGACTCCCTGACCGGCGACGCCACCCAGATCACCCTGGATGCCGGATTCGCCGACGCGCTGGAGTCGCTCGGCCTGGAGCCCGGCGTGGTCGGCGGCGCCGACCTGATCGATGGAGCCCTGCGGTTCCCGATCACCGGCGGAAACGTCACCGTCTTCGAGCCCGGCGAGGTCTCGCCGTACGTGATCGGACAGATCCAGCACGTCGACTCCGGCCTGAGCCTGACGGCGGGCGACACCACGGTCGAGCTGACCAACCTCAACGTCGACCCCGGCGCCTCGCGCGTCTACGGAGACGTCTCGGTCAACGGCGAGACCGCGGTGGAGAGCGCCTACCTCTTCGCGCTCAACGGCAACACGCTGAACCCGCTGGAGGCCGAGGGTGACACCGCGGTCCTGGAGGGGACCGAGGTGTACGTCTCCCCGGTGGCCGCCGAGCTGCTGAACGACACGTTCGACACCGACGCGGTGACCGAGGACCTCCTCGTGGGCATCGCGCAGATCACGGTGAACACCACCTCCGGCGACTGATCGGTGACGGGGCCGGTGGCCCCGATGCCGCGACGCCGACGGGCGCGACCGAACGACTCGGTCGCGCCCGTCGCCGTGCGTGGGGCGTGACGGAAGGCTCGGCGTGTCGCACCACGGCTCGAACAGGTGTTCGGGCTAATCTGTCCACAGGTCTGACGCCCACGAGGTCGGATCCACAGGCGGGTCGATGAGGCCCGGGAATGTCTGCGGGACCTCGTAGCGTCGAAGATGACCGGCCACCCACCAGGAGAAACGGATCACCCCATGCCCCCCAAGACCCCCTTGGCCCCCGTCACGGCCGTCGACGTCGATCAGCGCACCAAGGCCATCGACAACGCGATCGCCCAGATCGACCGCTCCCACGGCAAGGGCGCGGTCATGCGCCTGGGTGAGCGTGGTCGTGTCCCCGTGAACATCATCCCCACCGGTGCCGCCGCGCTGGACGTCGCGCTCGGCATCGGCGGTCTGCCGCGTGGCCGGATCGTGGAGATCTACGGTCCGGAGTCCTCGGGCAAGACCACCGTGGCGCTGCACGCGGTGGCCAACGCCCAGAAGGCCGGCGGCGTCGCGGCCTTCATCGATGCCGAGCACGCGCTCGACCCGGACTATGCCCGCGCCCTGGGCGTCGACACCGACGCCCTGCTGATCTCCCAGCCCGACTCCGGTGAGCAGGCGCTGGAGATCGCCGACATGCTGATCCGCTCCGGCGCGCTGGACATCCTGGTGATCGACTCCGTCGCCGCGCTCGTGCCCCGCGCCGAGATCGACGGCGAGATGGGCGACAGCCACGTCGGCCTGCAGGCCCGCCTCATGAGCCAGGCCCTGCGCAAGATGACCGGTGCCATCAACGGCTCCGGCACCACGACCGTCTTCATCAACCAGCTGCGCGAGAAGATCGGCGTCATGTTCGGCTCGCCCGAGACCACCACGGGCGGCAAGGCCCTGAAGTTCTACGCCTCGGTCCGTCTTGACGTGCGACGCATCGAGACGCTCAAGGACGGCACCGACATGGTCGGCAACCGCACCCGCGTCAAGGTCGTCAAGAACAAGATGGCCCCGCCGTTCAAGCAGGCCGAGTTCGACATCATGTACGGCCAGGGCATCAGCCTCGAGGGCAGCCTGATCGATGTCGGCGTCGAGACGGGCCTGGTGCGCAAGGCCGGTGCCTGGTACACCTACGAGGGCGACCAGCTCGGCCAGGGCAAGGAGAACGCGCGGCAGTTCCTCAAGGACAACCCGGACCTCGCCGAGGAGCTGGAGAAGCGCATCAAGGAGCAGCTGGGCGTCGGACCGGTGGTCGACGAGCCGGCCGACGACGGCTTCGCCGAGGGCGGGGACCTGCCCGCCACCGAGTTCTGATGGCCCCCACGGGACCCCCGCCGCAGGACTCCGGCGGGGGTGCCGGGCCGCAGGTGGACGAGGGCGACGCCGAGTCGGTCGCCCGGACGATCCTGCTGCGCCGGCTCACCGAGCGTCCCCGCAGCCGCTTCGAGCTCGCCGAGGTGCTGGCACGCAAGAACGTCCCCGCAGACGTGGGAGAGGCCCTGCTCGATCGCTTCGAGGAGGTGGGGCTCATCGACGACGCGAGCTTCGCCCGAGCCTGGGTGGAATCGCGTCAACGGAGCAAGGGAACCGCGCGTGCGGTGCTCGCCATGGAGCTGCGGCGCAAGGGCATCGCCGACGATCTCGCCCGGGACGTGCTCGCCGACCTCGACCCCGAGGACGAGCGGGCGGCCGCGCAGCGGCTCGTGCGCAAGAAGCTGCGCGGGATGGGCGGCTTGGACGACACGGTCCGGATGCGGCGGCTCATGGGGATGCTTGCCCGCAAGGGCTATCCGTCCTCGATGGTCATGGACGTGGTGCGCGAGGAGCTCTCCGCCATGGCCGAGCCACTGGACTCCGCCTGAGCGGGTCAGCCGCGCTCGTCGATGTCGCCCCGGAGCCGCTCGGTGATGTCGTGCTCGGAGTCGAAGTACGCCAGGCCCCAGTCGGCCACCCGGGCCGGGTACCGCAGCTCCTGCTGGTCGGCGAGGACGTCTCGCACCTCCTGGAGCTCGCTGCGGCGAGTCGCGAGCTTCTCGAGGTAGTCGTCGAGGACGCCCACCACGGACTCCGGTGAGGTCATGGCGCCGAGCATCAGGCGCAGTGCCACCGGGTGCTTCAGGATCGGGAGGGGGTCGTCCGGGGGAGTGGCGAGCCAGTCCAGGAGGGCGGCGTGGCCGGCGTCGTTGATGGTGAACCGGCGGGCCCGCCGGCGGCCCTCGGTGGCATCGGCGGTGTCCACGAAGTCCTGGACGGCCAGGCGGTCCAGCTCGGTGTAGATCTGGCTCATCGCGGGAGAGACCCAGTAGAAGCGCAGGGTGCGATCGGCGCGTTGCTTGAGCTCGTAGCCGGTGAGGCCGTGCTCACGAGTCCGGGAGTCGAGCGCGAGAAGTCCGAGCAGGGCATAGGACGTCATCGACAGGCCGGCGCTCATGCACACATCGTACGGTTCCAAGTAGGAAGATGTGTGGCGTGGCGCGACACTGCGACGTCCTCCGGGGGTGCGGGACGCGTCACACATCGCGACAGTGGCACTGTCACGGTCCTACAGTGGCGCCATGGCCTCGACCTACTCCATGTACACGACCATGTCCGCGCTGCCCCAGGGCAGGCGGCTCTTCTCCCTGGCCTACGGCAGGAAGGCGCCGTACTTCGGCTCCATCCACATGATGGTGCAGGACATGGCCCCGCACCGCGGTGAGGTCACGATCCCCAAGCGGCGCAGCGTGCTGAACCACATCGGCACGGTCCATGCCATCGCCGCCTGCAACGGCCTGGAGGCGGCGATGGGCCTCCTCGCCGAGGCCACCTGTCCCGAGGACTCGCGCTGGCTGCCCAAGGGCATGGAGGTGCGCTACGTCGCCAAGTCCGACGGGCCGCTGACGTGCACCGCCACGTCGACGCCGCAGGACTGGGAGGGCGGTCCCGACGTCCCGGTGACCGTGCAGGCAGCGCTGCCCGACGGGACCGTCACCGTCGAGGGCACCATCCACCTGTGGGTGACGCCGCGCTGATCGACCTCAGGCCTTCGCCTGCACCTCACCGGCGACGATCGTGACCTCGCCCGCTCCGGAGCTGCTGTAGCGACGCTGGAGGTGGTTCGCCAGGGCGGTCAGCAGCAGGTTCAATATGATGTAGATCAGGCCCAGCACGATGGCGACGGCCAGGTAGTTGTTGAACGTCCGCCACAGCTCCCTGCCGGCGTACGTCAGCCCCGGGGCGAGGACGTAGAACCCCAAGCTGGTGTCCTTCAGCGCCACGACGCACTGGCTGACGATGGACGGGAGCATGATCTTGATGGCCTGCGGCAGCTGGACGATGGACATCACCTGCGTCTTGCGCATGCCGATGGAGTAGGCGGCCTCGGCCTGCCCCTTGGGCACGGCGTTGATGCCGGCCCGGACGATCTCCGCGAGGACCGAGCCGTTGTACAGCACGAGGCCGAGCACGAGGGCGAACAGATCGCCCTGGGAGAAGCCGCGGACGCTCCAGATGAAGATGATCAGCATCAGCAGCGGGACGGCGCGGAAGAACTCCACGACCAGCCACGAGGGCCAGCGCAGCGCGGCGTGGTCCGAGAGCTTGCCGACGCCGAACAGCAGCCCGAACACGACGGCGGGGATGATCGCCAGCACCGCCGCCAGGATGGTCCACCCCAGACCCTCCAGCAGGATGAGGACGAGATCGGGCGTGACGAAGGGCTCCCACTGCGCAGCGGTGAACTGGTCCTCGGTGTAGAGCTTCCAGACCACCAGGGCGGCCGTCGCGACGAGCACGGTGATCCAGATCGCGCCGATGATCATGTGTCGCCGGGCCGCGCGGGGCCCGGGGACGTCGAAGAGCACAGCGCTCATCAGGTCACCGCCCATCGTCGTTCGAGCTGGTTGGCGCCGACCGAGATGGTCTCGACGATGATGATGTAGCCGAGGGCGATGCCGCCGAAGAGGAACCAGCGGTCACCCGGGAAGTCCCGCAGGCCGCCGCTCAGCCGGAAGGTCGCCTCGGCGATGCCGAACCCGGCGGCGAGCGAGGTGTTCTTCGTCAGGGCGATGAACACGCTGGCCATCGGCGGCACGACGATGCGCAGGGCCTGGGGCAGGACGACCTGCGACATCGTCAGCGTGAACGGCATGCCGATCGAGCGTGCCGCCTCGGCCTGGCCGACCCCGACCCCGTTGATGCCCGAGCGGATGGCCTCGGCGACGAAGGCGGACGTGTACAGCCCCATGGCCATCGTCACCATGATGAAGAACCCGAAGTCGATGCCGATCGGCGGCAGCGCGTAGTAGGTGAAGAAGAGCAGGATCAGCAGCGGGGTGTTGCGAAAGACCGTCACCCAGGCGACCGCGGTCCCGCGCAGCACCGACACCGGGCTGACCCGGGCGATGCCGACGAGCGTGCCGAGCACGAGGGCCAGCGCCCCGGAGGTGAACAGCAGCTTCAGGGTCTGCCAGAACCCGTCCAGGATCAGGTCGAAGTTCTCGATCAGGGCGTCCACGGTCCACCTCCTTCGCTGGTCTCAGGGGTCTCGGGCCGGGTCCGTCGGACGGACCCGGCCCGAGGCTGGGTCGATCAGGCTGGGTCGATCAGGCTGGGTCGATCAGGCTGCGCAGGGATCCAGCGCCGGCTCCTCGGGCATCTCGTTGCCGGACTTGCCCAGGGTGAGGTCGAAGGCGGTCTCGAAGTCACCGTCGTCGAAGGAGGACTGGATCGTCTCGTTGAGGAACTCGCACATCTCCGGGGCGTCCGGGCTGTAGCCCACTCCGTAGCGCTCCTCGGAGAACGGCTCACCCACGACCTTCAGCTCATCGGGGTTCTCGGCGGCGTAGCCGAGCAGGATCGCTCCGTCGGTGGTGACGGCGTCGACCGAGCCGTTGATCAGCTGGTCGTTGCACTCGGAGTAGGTGTCGAAACCGGCCGGCTCGGCGCCGTACTCCTGCTCGACGGTGTCGATGGAGGTGGAGCCCCGCACCGAGCAGACCGTCTTGCCCTCCAGGTCGTCCGGCCCGTTGATGCTGTCGTCGTCGGCCGCGACCATCAGGCTCTGGCCGGTGACGTAGTACGGACCGGCCTGGCCCACGATCTCCAGTCGTTCGTCGGTGATGGAGTAGGAGGCGATCACGAGGTCGACGGTGCCGTTCTCCAGGAAGGGCTCACGGTTGTCGGAGATCGTCTCGACCCACTCGATGTCATCGGGTCCGATGCCGAGCTGGCCGGCGATGATCTTGCCGAGCTCGGGGTCGATGCCGGTGGGGGCGTCCTGGCCGGCTCCGCGGAACCCGATGCCGGGCTGGTCGTACTTGACGCCGATCTTGATCGAGCCCTGGTCGGCGAGCTCGGCCATGCGGCTGCCCTCCTCGAACTCCGGGCTCTCGGCGACCTCGTACTCGCCGGTCTCGCTGTCGTCGGAACCTGCATCGCCACATGCTGATGCGACGAGAAGCGTGGCGGCCGCGAGGGCGACCCATCGCGCCTTCGTGTACCCGGTGCGGAACTTCATGGTCGTTCTCCTGTCGTGGTGGTGCGGTCGGATCAGTGCTTGAGGATCTTGCCGAGGAAGTCCTTGGCGCGGTCGGTCTGTGGGTTGGTGAAGAACTCCTCGGGAGTGTTCTCCTCCACGATGGCGCCCTCGGACATGAACAGGACACGGTCCGCGGCCGTCCGGGCGAAGCCCATCTCGTGCGTGACGACCACCATGGTCATCCCGCCCTGGGCGAGGTCGACCATCGTGTCCAGGACCTCCTTGATCATCTCCGGGTCCAGCGCGGAGGTGGGCTCGTCGAAGAGCATGACCTTGGGGTCCATCGCGAGGGACCGCGCGATGGCGACGCGCTGCTGCTGTCCGCCGGACAGCTGCGCGGGAAGCTTCTGGGCCTGGTTCTGCACACCGACGCGCTCCAGCAGCTCCATGGCGCGCTTGTCGGCGTCGGCCTTCTTCTGCCCGCGCACCTTGACCGGACCCAGGGTGACGTTCTCCAGGACGGTCTTGTGCGCGAAGAGGTTGAAGGACTGGAACACCATGCCGACGTCGGCGCGCAGCTGGGCCAGGGCCTTGCCCTCGTCGGGCAGGGGAGTGCCGTCGACGCTGATGTCACCCTCGTCCACGGTCTCGAGCCGATTGATCGTGCGGCACAGGGTGGACTTGCCCGAGCCTGAGGGGCCGATGACGACGACGACCTCGCCGCGCCCGACCTCGAGGTCGATGTCTTGCAGCACATGCAGGGCTCCGAAGTGCTTCTGCACGCCCCGCATCGCCACCATGGGTGTGTCAGCCATGGACGGCAACCTATCGGTCCCGCCGGGTCCGCAGGCAAGCCCGTAACCAGAACGTCACCGGGTCCGGACGGACGGCGGCCCGGGCCCCGAGGCCCCGGGCCGCCGTCGGCGTCCAGCTGGTGCTCAGTCCCTGCCCCCGCCGCGGCGCTCGGGGAACCTCGGCTGGCTCTGCGGGTTCAGCTCCTTGAACCGCACCCGATCGGCTCCCTCGAGCCGTCGGTCGTCGACGCGGAAGACGTCGAAGCCGCGCTGGATCTCGTTGGAGTAGATGTGGCCGTTGTAGTAGTACGTCGACCATGCCCCTCCCACGACCAGGCGCTCGTCGGAGATGGGGCCGCGGTCGAACCAGGCGATCTCCTTGGGGTTGGCGGAGTCGGTGAAGTCGAACATCGACCAACCGCCCTGGTACCAGGCCTGGACCATGATGTCCTTGCCCTCCACCGGGACGAGGGAGCCGTTGTGGGCGACGCAGTTCTCGGTGTTGGACTGGGCTCGCGGAATCTTGTAGTAGCTCTGGAACTCCAGCGAGCCGTCCTTGGCGAGGTCGTAGATGCCGTTGGCACCCTTGGTCTCCCCCGTCTCCTCGTTGCACGTCGGTGCACCGCCGCCGCCGAGCTCGTCGGTGAAGACGATGGTGCTGGCGTCGTTGTTGAACGTGGCGGAGTGCCAGAACGCGAAGTTCTCGGTGTCGCGGACGCGTTCGGTGACCTCGGGCTGCTCCCGGTCGCTGATGTCCATGACGATGCCGTCACCCATGCAGGCGCCGGCCATCAGGTCCTTCTCGGGGTAGGCCGTCAGGTCGTGGCAGCCGGTGGTCTGCGAGGACCCGTTGCCGCCGGGGTTGCCCCCGTCGGGGAACAGGACGGGCTGGGCCGTCATCTCGGCATTCTCGGGCTTCTTCAGCGGCACCTTGACCACGCTGACCGTGTCCAGCGGAGGCTGGCAGTCCGGGAAGCTGGCGTCGGGGGAGTAGGAGGAGACGTAGACGTAGAGGTCCTGGACCTTGCCCTTCGGGCCCTTGCCCCGCCCCTTGCCCTCGCTCTTGCCGGGCTTGCGCTCCGGTCCGGGTGCGAGCGTGTGGGTGTGCGAGCCGCACGGCGTCTCGACGGCGGAGACGTACTCCGGCTTGCGGGGGTCGGAGATGTCGAAGACCTTGACGCCCTCCCAGGAGTCCTTGATGGTGGCCGACTGGCCCGAGCTCTGGCAGGAGTCGTCGCTGCGGGAGGAGTCGGTGCTCAGGACGAGGAGGTCGTCGTAGACCGAGATGTCGTTCTGGGCGCCGGGGCACACGACCTGGGAGACGACCTTCGGCTTGGTGGGTCGACTGATGTCGTAGATCGTGAAGCCGTTGTAGTTGCCGGCGAACGCGTACTTGCCCTGGAAGGCGAGGTCGCTGCCCAGGGCGTCCTCCGGCGCGAAGGCTCCCTGCTTGGGGATGTTCGCGAGGAACTCCACGTTCTCGCTGCTGTCCTCCTCCCCGACGTCGAGCGTGGGGCCCGCGCCCCGCTGCAGGAGGCGAGCGACGTCGTTGCCGGGCAGGCAGTTCCCCGCGAGGCGGTCGGCCTCGGACAGGGTGACCGCCCCCTCGCACGGGTCCGGCTCCGATGGCTTCTCGTCCGCGACCGCCTGCAGCGGAGCGACGAGGCCGGCCGCGACGAGTCCCGCGGCTGCTGTGAGAAGAGCCGCTCGGGCGGCTCGTGGGCGTGCAGTGTGCACCATGGTGGTGTCCTTCCCCCGAAGGCCCTTATCCTGACCCGACCGGGGGCCCCGCGACAAGGGGGCATGGCAGACGTCATCGAAGTGACACCCGATGTCGGCGGCCCCGGGATCGAGGGGAGAGGTGGTCACGTGAGGCGATCGATGTGCCGAGTCCTGTCGGCCGCGGCCGTGGCCGTCGGCCTTCTGCTCGCGGGGTGCAGCGGTGGTGACGACGCGCAGTCCCGGCCGAGCGTCGACGGGACCGTGCTGCAGCCGGACCGCCCCGGTGACCCGGTCGAGGAGCTGGACGAGTCACCCGTCGTCGAGCCCGCCGAGGCCAACGACGCCGACGTCCGGTTCTCGCAGATGATGATCCCGCACCACGCGCAGGCGCTGGAGATGAGCGAGCTCGCGCCCTCCGCGGGCGGCAGCGAGCGGGTGAAGATCCTGGCCGACCGGATCAACGGCGCGCAGAAGCCGGAGATCGTGTTCATGGCCGGTTGGCTCGACGACCTCGGGCACGAGGCGCCCACCCGCGAGCAGATCGACGCCGGAGACATTCCCATGGAGCACGACCACGCCGGCACCGGCGAGGACGCTCCTGACGACGGGGAGCACCAGATGGCGGGCATGGCCACCGAGACGCAGATGCGGGCACTGGCGCAGGCGCGTGGCTCGGACTTCGACGCACTGTTCCTGCAGCTGATGATCCGCCACCACCAGGGCGCCGTCGACATGGCGGCGGACGTGCTCCGCGACGGCTCCGAGCAGCAGCTGAACGAGCTCGCCGGCGGCATCTCCTCGGACCAGCAGGCGGAGATCTCGCGGATGGAGGAGATCCTCGCCGAGACGGAGTGAGGCGCTCTCGACCGGGCAGGGACGGCCGTCCTGGTTGGTCTGCGAGGCGACGCGCGGCGTGGCATCGTCGAGCGCATGCCCGTCACCGTGAACGACTTCAGCCACGTCCGTCTCACCGTGAGCGACATCGAGGCCTCCCGGCGCTTCTACGACGCCGTCTTCGGCTTCGACGTCGCCTTCGAGCTGCCGGAGGACCCTGACGAGCAGACCAGGGAGGCGTTGTCCTTCCTCTTCGGCGGCGTGATCTACAGCTTCGGGGGCGGACTGCTCGGCCTGCGCCCCGTGGCACCCGGCGAGGACCGCTTCGACGAGGACCGTGCCGGGCTGGACCACGTGAGCTTCTCGGTGCCCGACCTCGACGCCTTGCACTCTGCTGCGCAGGTGCTGGACGGCCTCGGGGTCGCGCACGACGGGGTCAAGGACCTGGGGGACGCCGGCATCGCGATCCTGGAGTTCCGCGACCCCGACAACATCGCCCTGGAGCTCACGGCGTCCACCGGCTGAGTGGGCCCGGCAGACCTCGCCCCCGCGCGAGTCGCCACGTACGATCGGGGCGTCATGACCAAGACCTATGAAGTCCGTACCTACGGCTGCCAGATGAACGTGCACGACTCCGAGCGGCTGAGCGGGTTGCTGGAGACTGCTGGGTACGCCGCACACTCCCGCGGTGAGGACGGCGGCGCCCGCGGCGTTCCCGACCTCCTCGTCTTCAACACGTGTGCGGTGCGCGAGAACGCGGACAACAAGCTGTACGGGAACCTGGGCCACGCAGCACACCTGAAGGAGAAGAACCCCGGCATGCAGGTGGCGGTGGGTGGCTGCCTCGCGCAGAAGGACCGAGCCACGATCACCGAGCGCGCGCCATGGGTCGACGTCGTCTTCGGGACCCACAACATCGGCTCCCTGCCGGTCCTGCTGGAGCGGGCCCGGGTGGCCGAGGAGTCCCAGGTGGAGATCCTGGAGTCCTTGGAGGTCTTCCCCTCGACCCTGCCCACCAAGCGCGACTCGGTCTTCGCCGCGTGGGTCTCCATCAGCGTCGGGTGCAACAACACGTGCACCTTCTGCATCGTGCCGAGCCTGCGGGGCAAGGAGCGGGACCGCCGCCCCGGCGACGTGCTCGCGGAGGTCGAGGCACTCGTCGCCGACGGCGTGGTGGAGGTGACGTTGCTGGGGCAGAACGTCAACTCCTACGGCGTGGAGTTCGGTGATCGGCTGGCCTTCGGCAAGCTGCTTCGGGCGTGCGGTCAGATCGAGGGCCTGGAGCGCGTGCGGTTCACCAGCCCGCACCCCAAGGACTTCACCGACGACGTCATCGCCGCGATGGCCGAGACCCCGAACGTCATGCCGCAGCTGCACATGCCGCTGCAGTCCGGGTCCGACCGGGTGCTCAAGGCGATGCGTCGCTCCTACCGCCGCGAGAAGTACCTGGGGATTCTCGAGCGTGTCCGCGACGCGATGCCGGAGGCGGCCATCACCACCGACATCATCGTCGGGTTCCCGGGGGAGACGGAGGAGGACTTCGAGCAGACGCTCGAGGTCGTCCGGGAGGCGCGGTTCAGCAGCGCCTACACGTTCCAGTACTCGGCGCGTCCGGGCACTCCGGCGGCGGACCTGCCCGAGCAGCTGCCCAAGGCGGTCGTGCAGGAGCGCTACCTGCGACTGGCCGCCCTGGTCGAGGAGGTCGCCTGGACGGAGAACCGACGTCTGGAGGGACGCACCGTCGAGCTGCTCGTCTCCGACCACAAGGCCGCCGGGGGCCGCAAGGACCACGAGACCAAGCGGCTCACCGGCCGTGCGCGGGACCACCGCCTGGTGCACTTCGTGCCCGGCGACCACGACGTCCGACCGGGCGACATGGTGCAGGTCGTGGTCACCCACGCCGCGCCTCACCACCTCGTGAGCGACGAGGCTCCCGTCTCGGTGCGACGCACCGCCGCCGGCGACGCCTGGGAGTCCGGGCAGGGCACGACCAAGGTCCGCAGCGTCGGGCTCGGCATGCCGTCCGTCGGCGCACCGTCGCCCCTCCCGGTGGTCGACGCACCCGCCTGCGCGCACTGAGTCGGGGCGGTCCGGATCGCCCCGTACCCACCCTCCACGTCGCTGATCTAGGCTCGGGAACGTCCGCACCACAGGGGGAACCATGTCGCGACTCATCAGGCTCAGCTCCGTCCTCGCCGTCACTGCGCTCGTGCTGACGGCCTGCACGGAGGCTGAGAACGCCGAACCCGAGTCCGAGCCCACCCCGACCGAGAGTGGCGAAACCGCTGCCACGAACGCGTGCGAGCTCGTGCCTCAAGACCTCCTGGACCGGGTCAACCCTCGCGACGCCGAACCGGTGAGCAGGCTGCTCCTCGGCGACCTGACGTATGACGGTTGCACGATCGGCGGTGTCTATGACGTGAGCTTCGGTGTGCGGATCGCCGACGACGGCAAGGAGCTCTCCGAGCTGGTGCCCGCGGGCACCGAGCCTGCGGAAGAGGTCGACCTCGGCGACGAAGGCTTCCGTTCCGTCATGCAGTACGACGGGGAGGTGGTCGAGGTGAACTACGTGGTGCGGTTCGCAGATCACGTCGTGCGGGTCGAGAACTCCTCCCTCGGCAACGATGACGAAGCAGATCACGTCAGCCAGGAGGACACCAAGGCGCTGCTGGTCGCTCTCGGTGAGGCTGTTCCTGACGACTACGAGCAGGAAGCCCTCACGACGTCCGTGGACGAGGCCTGCCTGCCCGCCGACGACCCGTCGATCCTCGACCTCGTGGGAGAGGTCCAGCTCGCCCGCAGCGCCGTGGGCGACGACACCCTCCGATGCAACTACCTCGCGGCAGACTTCACCAGGCTGGAGTTCACCATGTCCGACACGACGGACGTCGACGAGCCCTTCCGGGCAGAGACGGCGGGCCAGGACGCAGAGGAGATCGAGGTCGAGGGGGTCGCTGCAGCCGCGCTCATCGAGAATGACCTGGAGGTCGCGGTCGTCGTCCAGCCGGACCAGGAGTCGATCGCCAGGCTGAGCGTCCAGGCTCCCGACCTCAGGGACCCGGAACCGGATGCCGAGGGCGCCATCGAGGTCGCGAAGGCCTTCCTCGCCGCTGATTGACCTGACCGCCTTGGCCTGCGTCCGCTGACACCCGGCGCGTGCCGATGCTGGAGCCTCTGCCAGTGTTTGGGCAGACCACTGATCCGGGGGAGCTCACCATGGCACGACGATTCACCTGCGCCTCGCTGGCGCTGACCGCGGCGCTCGCGCTCGGTGCCTGCACCGGCGGCGACGAGGACACGGCCGATGAGGCCACGGCAGACCCGGTGCCCACGGGCACGGCCGAGCCTGCGGCGGAGAATCCGTGCACGCTGGTCACCCCGGAGACGCTGGAGTCGGTCAACCCTCGTGACAACGAGCTGGTCAGCACACTGATCATCGGGGACCTGACCTTCGACGGTTGCACGATCGGCGACGTGTACGACGTGAGCTTCGGTGTCAGGGTCGTCGACAACGGCACCGCACTCGAGGAGCTGGCGATCGGCGGCTCCCAGGCACCGGAGCGCGTCGACATCGGTGACGAGGCCTATCGCTCGACGGTGGGGACGGGTGACGACGTCGTGTCTGTCACGACGGTCGCGCGGTTCGGGGACCACGTGGTGCAGGTGCGCAACGACTCCCTCGGCAACAGCGACCCGGAGGTACGGGTGGAGGAAGACGTCACCGAGGCGCTGCTCACCGAGCTCGGCGAGGCCGTGCCCGACGACTACGAGGAGTCCGCGCTCAGCACCGACGTCGGTGCCGGCTGCCTGCTGGCCGATGACGAGACCGTCACCGACCTCGTCGGCGAGGTGCAGCTGGCCCGTGGAGGCACCGTGGACGGGGACGTCCGGTGCTCCTACCTGGGGGAGGACAGCGACACGCTGCGAGTGGAGGCTTCCCCGGAGTCGAACGCCGCCGAGCTGTACGACGCGAGCGCGGACAGCGGGACGCGCGAGGATGTCGAGGTCGCCGGGGCCGAACGTGCCGTCCTGGGTGAGAGCACCGGCTCCATCGGCGGGACCTTTCAGCCCGACGAGGAGTCGGTGGGCTACCTGACGGTGAGTGCGGCGGCCGGCGGCGACCTGTCGACCGGCCCCGAGGAGGCCGTCGCGTTCCTGGAGCGCTTCATCGCCGCTCAAGGCTGAGCGAACGACGGACCTCAGACCTGCAGCACCGGGTGCAGGCGGGACATCGTCACCGTCTGTCGTCGCTGGGCGGTCAAGACCGTGACCGCCAGGGCCGCGAGCCCGAAGAGCACCAGGACGACCGCCGCGGTCACCAACCCGGCGCCACCGCCGGCGATCGCCGTGCGCATCCCGGACACGGCGTAGGTCATCGGCAGCAGCGAGTGCAGGAAGCCGAAGAAGCCCGGCGCGGTCTCGATCGGGTAGGTCCCGCCGGCCGCCGTCAGCTGCAGGCACACGAACACCAGGGCGACGAACCGCCCGGCCCCGCCGAAGAGCGCCACGAACATCTGGTTGATCGCGGTGAACACCGCGCCGGTGAGGGCCGCGAGACCCAGCAGCACCCAGGGGCGGGCAGGGTCGATGCCCAGCGCCCCGACGACCAGGCCCACCAGGAGTACGGCCTGCAGCAGGGAGAGCGCCAGGCCGGGTGCGAACCCCGCGAGGGCGGTGCGCACCGGGCCGGCCGTGGAGGCCAGTGCGCGCTGGGAGAGCGGGCGCAGCAGCAGGTAGATGGCCATGGCGCCCACCCACAGGGCGAGGGCCAGGAAGTAGGGGGCCAGGCCGGCGCCGTAGCTGGAGACGCCGTTGGCGCGGTCGATGGCGTCCTCGACGGGGGTGGCGGCCGTCTCGGCGAGCTTCTCCCGCTCGTCCTCGGTGTAGTCCGGGACGCCCTCGGCGCCGTCGGTGAGGCCGTTCTGCAGCTCCAGGGCACCGGCCGCGAGCGCGTCGGCACCTGAAGCCAGCTCCTGGGTGCCGCTCGCGAGCTCGTCCGCACCGGCGGCTGCCTGGTCGGCACCGGTGCTGAGCTCGCCTGTGGCGCCGGCCAGCTCTCCGGCGCCGGTCGCGGCGGTCCCGATCGCATCCACGAGCTGGGGCACGCCGGCCGCGAGCTCGGCGTTGCCCCGGGCCACCTGCCGCGCGCCGTCTGCGAGCTGCTGGGTCTGCCCGCCGATCTCACCTGCCTGCCCTCGGATGTCGCCGATGACTGCACCGGACTGGTCTGCGGCGTCCTCCACCAGCGAGCAGTCCAAGCCTTCGGGAGCCTGCTCGCGGCACAGCTCGGCGAAGTCCCGCAGCTGCTGCTCGATGGCCTCGGCGTCCTCGGTGCCGGCGAGGATGGCTCCCGAGACCTCCTGGACCGTGCCGTTCAGCTGATCGACGCCGTCCGCCACCTGCCGGGAGCCGTCTGCGAGCTGCCGTGTGTCGCCCGGAAGGCTCGACGTCTGGTCCTGCAGCTGTCCCAGGCCGGCTGCCAGCTCACCGGCTCCCGCGTCCAGCTGGCTGGCGCCGTCGGCGAGCTGCCGGTTGCCGTCAGCCAGCGTGGCCGCGCCGTCGGCGAGCTCGTCCGTCCCGGCGGCCAGCTCCTCGGCACCGTCGGCGAGATCACCGGCACCGTCACCGGCCTCGTCCAGCGCCATCTTGATGTCGGAGAAGCTGAGGTAGATGTTGTCGAGGTAGGTCTCGGTCACCTGGGAGTTCAGGGAGGACCTGGCTGCCCGCAGGATGCTCTGCGCGACCGCTCCGTTGACGTAGTTCACGGCGTCGTCGGTGACGAGGTCCAGCTCGCCCTGCACAGCCTGCTCGGGGTCGTCGGTGGAGGTCGATGCCTCCGACAGGTTCTTCGGGATGGTGAGCACGGCCTTGTACTCACCGTCGGCAAGGCCCTCCTGGGCGTCCCGGGCATCGGTGAGGACCCAGTCGTAGTTCTGCTCGGAGTCGTCGCCGATGAGCTCGGCCGCGAGGAGCCGCCCCACGGCCACCTGCTGCGCCTCGCCGTCGGAGCCCTCGACCTCGATCATCTCGTCCTCGTTGACGACGGCCGCCTGGACGTTGTCGAGGCGGTTGGTGGGGTCGATGTTGGCCCAGATGTACAGGCCGCCGTAGAAGAGCGGGACGGTCAGCACCGCCAGCAGGGCGACCCGGGTCAACCGGCTGCGCTTGAAGCGCGCCAGCTCGAACCACGGCAGGGACGGGGAGGGGAACATCAGGACATCAGCTCGCTCAGGGTGCGGTGCGTGTCGAGCTCCAGCAGGTGGAGCCGTTCGGGTGGCAGGTGGCCGCCGTCGGGGGCGGACTCGGCGGACCGGACGGAGGCGACGAGCGTCGTGTCCCGCTCCTCCAGCAGCCAGGCCAGGGCGGACCAGACCAGCTGCACGTCGCCGGCGACGCGCAGGTGGTCGACGTCGTCGACCACCAGGATGCGCGGATCGTCCGAGAGCGCCAGGACGGCGCCCAGGACGGTCCGGGCGACCCCGTCGAGCGCGACCAGGGGCGTCGAGCCGGACACCTCTCGGAAGGGCAGGCCGGCGGTGTCGTACGCGTGCTGGAGCGCCCGGTTGAGCTCGTGACGCAGGGGTGCGATCCGACGCTGCGGCACCCACAGCCCGAAGGAGGAGATGGCGCGACGCTCGGCGATGTGCTGGTCGACGCTCAGGCCGTCGTCGAGCTCGTTGACCCCGGACATCTCGCCCAGGCTCACCAGGTGCCGCACGGCGCGGGCCTCCTGGGGGAGCAGGTGGCCGCCGACGCGCAGCCGCCCGTCGGCGAAGGCCATCCGGCCGGCGAGGGTCAGCAGCAGGGCGGTCTTCCCCCCGCGGGCGGGTCCGTGGACCACGAGCCAGTCACCCTCGGGCAGGCTGATGTTGACGTCGTTGAACACCGGCCCCTGAGGGGTGGTGGCGGTCAGCCCTGCGGCGCTGATGGCGGTGGGCCGCGCGGGCCAGGCCTCCAGCTCGATGCGCCGGTGCATGCCCTCGCCCTCGACGTCGACGTGGGGGAGGCGCCGGTCGAGCCAGGCGGGGAGCGCCCAGGCCGCCCGGCCGGTGAGCCGCATGACGGCCGGCGCGAACAGCATCCGCACCAGGAAGGCGTCGCAGAACACGCCGACCGCCAGGGCGAAGGCGATGGGTTGGATGTTGGCGTCGCCCTCGGGCACGAACGCCGCGAAGACGGCCAGCATGATGACCGCTGCGGCCGTGACCACGCGCGAGCTCCCGACGAAGCCGGTGAGGATCGCCTCGTCGGGGTCGTCGGTGCGCGCGTACTCCTCCTTGATCCGGGACATCAGGAAGACCTCGTAGTCCATCGAGAGACCGAAGAGCACCGCCATGAGCAGGATCGGCAGGAAGCTGATGAGCGGGCCGACCGAGATGACGTGCAGCTGGTCGGCGAACCACCCCCACTGGAAGACCGCGACCACGGCTCCGAACGACGCACCGGTGGAGAGCAGGAAGCCGAGCGTCGCCTTGATCGGCACGAGCACGGAGCGAAAGACGATCATCAGCAGCAGGACGGACAGGCCCACGACGACGATGCCGAAGGGCAGCAGGGCGTCCTGCAGGCGTTCGGAGATGTCGATGCCCGCGGCGGTGAGTCCGGTGACGGCGACGGCGTCGATGTCGTGCTCCTGCTCCCAGCCCGGCCCGCGGTCGCGGATCTCGTGAACCAGGTCCGCGGTCTCGGCCGAGGACGGGCCGGTCGTCGGGATGACCTGGATGAGACCGGTGTCCCCGGTCTCGTTGGGCGTGGCCAGGCCGATCGCCTCGACGCCGGGGAGGCCACGGAGATCGGCCTCGATGTCCTCCACGACGCCGAGGGGGTCGGTGGAGGTGATCAGGTTCATCGTCACCAGCAGGGGGCCGTTGTGGCCGGGGCCGAAGCTCTCCTCGACGAGGTCGAAGGCCTCGCGCTGGGTGGAGCCCGTCGGTGCGGCGCCGTTGTCGGGCAGCGCGAGCTGCAGGTCCTTGGTGGGGATGGCGGCCACGCCCAGGCCCACCACGATGATGACGATCGCGATGAGCGGGTAGCGCGTGGTGGCCTTCACCCACTGGCTGGAGAAGGCTCCCGGCGGACGTTCCTTCGCGCGGGGGCGCAGGCGGTCCCCGGCCCGGCCGAGCAGGGCCGGGAGGAGCGTGACCGCCACGGCCACCGCGATGGCGACCGCGACGGCGGCGATGACACCCATGATGGTCAGGAAGGGGATCCGCGCGATGGCCAGACCGGCCAGGGCGATCATCACGGTGACCCCGGCGAACACCACGGCCGACCCGGCGGTGGCCACGGCGCGCCCGGCCGCCTCCTCGGCGTCGACGTCGGCGGCGAGCAGCTCGCGGTGGCGCGAGACGATGAACAGCGCGTAGTCGATGCCGACGGCCAGCCCCACCATCAGCGCCAGCAGGGGGGAGGCGCTGGAGATGGTGACGACGCTCGTGGCGGCGAACGCCAGCCCCATCGCCACGGCGACACCGATGATGGCCGTGACGATCGGCATCACCGCGGCGCGCAGCGAGCGGAACATCAGGTACAGGACGACGAAGGCGACGAAGACGCCGATGAGCTCGATGATCGAGAGCTGCGGCCCGGTGTCGGTGAAGGCGTCGCCGCCGAAGGCCACGGTGTGGTCGGCGGCCTCCAGGTCGTCACCCGTGGCCATGAGGTCGTCCAGCTGGGCCTGCTCGAGCTCGGTCAGCTGTCCGCGGAACTGCACCTGCACCTGGGCGGCCTGCTCGTTGTCGGAGATGCCGATGTCGGTGGCATCGGAGAAGGGCGAGACCGCGTCGTCGACGCCCTCGACCTCCTCGATCGCGGCCACGGCGGACTCGATGAGTCGTCGGGACCCGGGCTCGGTGACCGTGGCGCCCTCCGGGGCCTCGATGACCAGGTAGGCCGACGTGCCGGCGAGCTGCGGGAAGGTGCGGTCGAGTGCGTCCAGCGCCGTCTGGGACTCCGTCCCGGGGATCTCGAAGGAGTCGTTGGTGCCCTCGGAGAAGACAGCGGCGAGTCCACCGGCCAGGACGACGGCGAGCAGCCACCCGGCGACGACGCGGCGGTGATGGCGATAGCTCCAGCGGCCGAGGGCGTAGAGAAGTGTGGACACCGTCGCAGGATACGATATTGTATCGAGTACGACAATGTATCCGCACGGGTGTCGTGCATCACGGAGAGGACGGGCCATGCAGCAGACCGGTGCCACGGGGCGTCGCCGGGAGGCGACGCGCGAGCGACTCCTGGACGCCGGCCGGGACCTGCTGGCGCGTGAGGGCATCCAGGGCGCCTCGGTGGAGCACATCTGTGAGATCGCCGGGTACACGCGAGGGGCGTTCTACTCCAACTTCTCCAGCAAGGACGAGCTGGTCATCGCGCTGTTCGAGCGCGAGTTCGCCGCACTGGTGGCCCAGCTGGAGCACGCCGTCGACCCGCAGACATACGCCGGGCTCGGCGTCGCGCAGGCCCTGCCGGCGATCATGGAACGGTTCATGGAGCTGCGTCCGCCCGATCGCGACTTCTACCTCCTGCACGCGGAGTTCGCGCTGCGCGGCGTGCGGGGCGACATCGGCGGGCAGGAGTTCAACGCGCTCTGGCAGGGTCTGCTGGACCAGGTGCTCGCCGTCATCCAGCGCGTGCTCGACGACCTCGGGCTGCGCCTGACGATCGACCTGCGCAGTGCCGGAACCATCCTGCTGGGCACCTACGACGCCGAGCTGCGCGAGGCCGTGGTCGCCGGGCGGCCGATGGATCGCACCCTCATGCTCCAGACCCTGCCCGCCCTCCTCCTCTCCGCCACCGAGCCCGTCGAGTCGCGCCCGCCCTCCTGATCGGTGCCTGAGCAACCGAATGGTCTCGGTCTTGGGTCCATCGGTGCGTGAGCAACCCGAAACCGCTGCACTCGGTTGCTGAAGCACCGATCCGGGGCGTGCACACGTACGCCACCGATGTCGGGCGACGCTCGTGGGACGATGGGCGCCATGGCCATCCAGATCGCCCAGGACCCTGCTGCCGACGCCGTGCTCACCGAGGACCCGTTCGCCCTGCTCGTGGGGATGCTGCTGGACCAGCAGTACCCGATGGAGCACGCCTTCCGCGGGCCGGCCAAGATCCTCGACCGGTTCGGCACCCTCGACCCCGAGGCCATCGCCGACGCCGACCCGCACGAGTTCGCCGAGCTGTGCGCCACGCCGCCGGCCATCCACCGCTACGGCCGCTCGATGGCCGGTCGCGTCCAGGCGCTGGCTCGCGTGGTCGTCGATGAGTACGACGGCGATGCCGCCCGTGTCTGGACCGAGGCCCGCTCGGGCAAGACGCTCTTCACCCGGCTGACGGCCCTGCCCGGGTACGGCGAGCAGAAGGCCAAGATCTTCGTCGCGCTGCTGGCCAAGCAGCTGCAGGTCAAGCCGCGCGGCTGGACGACCGTCTCCGGTGACTACGGACGCAAGGGCTTCCGCTCCGTCGCGGACGTCGTCGACGCCGAGTCGCTGCAGAAGGTGCGCACGCACAAGAAGGAGATGAAGGCGGCCGCGAAGGCGCAGGCGCCGTCCTGACCGACGGAGTCGTCGGCACGCCGGTCAGACCTCTCGGCTGTCCCCGAACTCCGGCGTCACGAGCGCCTCGGGAACCTCGCACACCAGCAGGCCGGCGCCGTCCATGCGCTCGGTGATCTCGTTGCCGTCGTCGTCGCGCGGCACGCTCAGGTCGATCTCTCGGCCACCGGCGACCTCCTCGGCGTAGGCCTCCCGGGCCTCGACGAGCCGGTCCCAGTCCTCCAGCCACGCCTGCAGCGGTTGGTCGCGGTCAGCGAGGTCGTCGAGGGCGCGGATCTCCTGCAGCATCTGGCGCACGGCCTCGTTCTGGTCGCGCAGTGTCCGGGCGCGATCCGCCGGCGGTCCGGAGAGCGTCAGACCTTCCACCGTGGAGGTCATCAGCTCGCACTCCTCACCGACCACCTGCACGACCTCGGTGTCGTCCAGGAGTCCGGGAGCGTCGCGACTCTCCACCACGATGGTGCTGACGAAGGCGCCCAGCAGCACGAGCGTGGCCAGCGGGCCGGTGACCACGGCCACCCAGAACCACCGCCGGGAGACGGGTGGATCCGCGAACCGCCACCGCTGGACGCGCGGCGGGTACTCGACGGGGCGCCGCGGATCACTCACCTCCGCATCGTTTCATGACTGCGCCCGTCGCTCAGGTCGGGCACATTAGGGTCATGGCGTGATCGTCGTCGTGTGCCCGCACCCCCCGCTGCTCGTGCCGGCACTGGACCCGCACGCGCTGCCGGAGATGACGAGCGTGCGACGCGAGGCATTGGCCGCGGTCAACGTGCTCGTCGCAGCGGCGGACGGCCTGGTGACCGTCCTGACGACGGACGGGGACGACCGGGACGAGCGAGCGGGCGGGTCCCTGGCCGGCCACGGCGTGGACGTGAGGGCCGGCGGCCCCGACGGTGGCCTCGGGCTCGCGGCGACCATCGGCGCGTGGCTCCTGGACGAGGCGGGCTGGCAGGGCGGACGCCGGTACGTCGGCCCCGACGCCCGGGAGTCGGTGGAGCACGCGGAGGCGTTGCTCGTCATGGCCGACGGGTCGGCGCGGCGCACCGAGCGGGCGCCCGGGCACCTCGACCCCCGGGCCGAGACCATGGATGCTGCCGTGGGCGCGGCCCTGCAGGACGGTGATGCCGCGACCCTGGCCTCGCTGGACCTCGGCCTGGCTGACGAGCTCCTGGTCTCCGGGGCGCCGGCGCTGCGTGCCCTCGGTGCCGCCGTCGTCGCGCGCACGACCGAGGGTGCCGAGGTCGTGTCGCGACTGCGGCACGACTCGGCCCCCTTCGGCGTCGGCTACTGGGTGGCCGACTGGCGGGTCGGCTGACTCAGCGCTTGTCGTTGGGCTTGTCGTTGCCGAGGTCGTCGACGGCGCCCTTGGCCTTGTCGGCGGCACCGTCGATCTTGTCGGCGTACTTGCCCTTGGTCGCCTTGTCGGCGAGGTCCGCGGCCTTGTTGATGCCGGTGTCGGCCTTGTCGCCGTGCTCGCGGGCCAGGTCGGCGGCCCTGCGCTTCAGCGTGGGTGCGTTCTTCTTGAGCTTGTCGATGAATCCCATGACGACCCCTGACTCGGAGGCGGGACCGTCCCGCCTCGTCGCCGCCAGCGTACTGCGAGAATCCATCGCATGACCCCGGCCGACCGCGTGGTGGTGGTCGTCGGACCGACGGCCTCCGGCAAGTCCGCACTCGCGGTGCAGCTGTGTCGTCGCCTGGGTGGTGAGGTGGTCAACGCGGACTCGATGCAGCTCTACCGCGGCATGGACGTCGGCACCGCCAAGACGCCGCTCGCGGAGCGTGCCGGGGTGCCGCACCACCTCATCGACGTCCTGGACCTCGCGGAGCCTGCCTCCGTCGCCACCTTCCAGCGTCGGGCCCGGGAGACGGTGCAGGACTGCCTCGCTCGCGGCGTGCCGCCGGTGCTCGTGGGCGGCTCGTCGCTCTACGTGCGGGCGGTGCTGGACCGGCTCGACTTCCCGGGCACGGACCCGGCCGTCCGCGACCGGTGGAGGGCACGTCTGGATCAGGTGGGCAGCCCAGCCCTGCACGCCGAGCTGGCTCGCGTGGCACCAGCGGCCGCCGAGGCGATCCTGCCCTCCAACGGCCGCCGCATCGTCCGGGCGCTGGAGGTCACCGAGATCACCGGCCGCCCCTTCGTCGCCACGATGCCGCCGCACGAGTCGATGATCGGGGAGGTCCGGATGATCGGCCTGGAGGTCGAGCGGCCGGTGCTGGACGAGCGGATCCGGCACCGGGTGGAGGCGATGTGGGCCGACGGGCTCGTCGAGGAGGTGCGCGGCCTTCGGGAGCGGGGGCTGGACACCGCGCCCACCGCGTCCCGGGCGCTCGGCTACTCCCAGGCGGTCCAGCAGCTCGACGGCACCCTCACGCAGGCCGAGGCCATGGCGGCCACGGCGCGCGGGACGATCGCCTTCGCGCGGCGCCAGGACCGGCACTTCCGCAAGGATCCCCGCATCACGTGGCTGCGGGCCGACGACCCTGCGTTGCTCGAGCAAGCCCTGCGGGTGGTCGAGGAGGACCGCTGAGGCGGCCGCACCATGGCCATCGTCCAGCGCGGCGGGCGGGCGTAGACTGATCGAATGACCTTTCCATGGCTCAAGGGACACGGCACCCAGAACGACTTCGTGCTGCTCCCCGACCATGACGGGAGCATCCACGGCGACCTCGACGGCGACCTCGTCGCGCAGATCTGCCATCGACGCCGCGGCCTGGGCGCCGACGGTGTCATCCGCGTCATCCGGTCGGAGGCGGTCGGCCTGCCGAGCGCGGGCGAGTGGTTCATGGACTACCTCAACGCCGACGGCTCGGTGAGCGAGATGTGCGGCAACGGCATCAGGGTGCTGGCCCGTCACCTCATCGACGAGCAGCTCGTGCCCGACGCGCCGTTGGTCATCGGCACGCGCGACGGCGACAAGCAGGTGACCCCCCTGCCCGACGGCGAGCTCAGCGTCGACATGGGCGTGGGCACCTGGGGCTCCACGTCCAAGATCTTCGCGGGCGGCCACGTCTGGGAGGCGCAGGACGTCCGCACGGGCAACCCGCACGCCGTGGTGTTCGTCGACCGGCTCGACGACGCCGGCTCCCTGCTGCAGGCACCCGAGCACGACCCGGAGACCTACCCCGAGGGCGTCAACGTGGAGTTCGTGCAGCGACGAGGACCCGCCCACGTCGCGATGCGGGTGCACGAGCGCGGCTCGGGGGAGACGCTCTCCTGCGGCACCGGGGCCTGCGCGGTCGGTCTCACGGCGGCCCGCTTCGACGGCGTCGATCGCCCGGCGACCTACCGCGTCGACGTCCCCGGCGGCATCCTGCACGTCACGTGGCGCCCCGACGACCACCTGATCCTGTCCGGCCCGGCGCAGATCGTCGCGCGCGGTGAGATGGAGTGGCTCGCATGAGCGATGTCGACACCGAGCAGGAGAAGGTCGACAGGGACGACATGGAGGGTCTGGAGCTGGCCGAGCGCCACTCCCTGCGTCGCGTCGCGGGGCTGTCCACCGAGCTGGAGGACATCACCGAGGTCGAGTACCGCCAGCTGCGGCTGGAGCGGGTCGTCCTGGTCGGCGTCTGGACCGACGGCACGGCCGAGGACGCGGAGAACTCGCTCACCGAGCTCAAGGCGCTCGCCGAGACGGCCGGCTCGGAGGTGCTCGACGCCATGGTGCAGCGGCGCCAGCGGCCCGACGCCGCCACCTTCATCGGCAGTGGCAAGGTGCAGGAGCTCAAGGCCGCGGTCGAGGCCACCGGTGCGGACACGATCATCTGCGACGGCGAGCTCGCACCGAGCCAGCTGCGCAACCTGGAGGACCGGACCAAGGTCAAGGTCGTCGACCGCACGGCACTGATCCTGGACATCTTCGCCCAGCACGCCAAGAGCGCCGAGGGCAAGGCCCAGGTCGAGCTGGCCCAGCTGCAGTACCAGACGCAGCGCCTGCGCGGCTGGGGCGGCAACCTGTCGCGCCAGGCCGGTGGCCAGGCGGCGGGCGGCGAGGGCATCGGTGGTCGTGGCCCCGGTGAGACCAAGCTCGAGACCGACCGTCGCCGGATCCAGGCCAAGATGACCAAGCTGCGCCGCGAGCTCAAGGACCTGCGGGTCACCCGCGACATCAAGAAGGCCCAACGCCGACGGCACGGCATCCCGGCCGTCGCGATCGCGGGCTACACCAACGCCGGAAAGTCCAGCCTGCTGAACCGGCTCACCGACGCCGGTGTGCTCGTGGAGGACGCGCTCTTCGCGACCCTGGACCCCACCACCCGTCGCACCCAGACCTCCGACGGTCGGGTCTACACGCTCTCGGACACCGTCGGCTTCGTGCGGCACCTGCCCCACCAGCTGGTGGAGGCGTTCCGCTCGACGCTGGAGGAGGTGGCCGACGCCGACCTCGTCCTGCACGTCGTCGACGGCTCCCACCCCGACCCCCGCAGCCAGGTGGCCGCGGTGCGCGAGGTGCTCGCCGACGTCGGCGCCACGTCGGTGCGTGAGATCGTCGTGATCAACAAGGCCGACGTCGCCGACGACCTCGGGGTCAAGCAGGTGCTGGTCGCCGAGCCGCACGCCATCGTCGTGAGCGCCCGCACCGGTGAGGGTTTCGACGAGCTGCTCTCGGCGATCGAGGCCGACCTGCCACGCCCTGCCGTGCTCATCGACGTCGTCGTGCCCTACGCGCGCGGCGACCTGATCAGCCTCGTGCACGAGAACGGCGAGATCGAGGAGCTGGACCACACCGGTGAGGGCACCCACATCGTGGCCCGCGTCCCGGAGGAGCTCGCGCACTCCCTGCGAGCGATCTGAGCGATCACCCGGCGTCGCGCGTCGCTGTGGACGGCCGCCGTGCCCGGTCCGGGCCCGGGCATAGGCTCGGGCGCATGCCTGCCTCGGTCCCCGACCTCCTCGCCGCCGCCGTCACGTCCATCGGAGGTGCGGAGCGGCCGGGACAGGTGACGATGGCCGAGGCCGTCGCGGAGTCGTTGTCCTCCGGGACGCACCTGCTGGTGCAGGCGGGCACGGGCACCGGCAAGTCGCTGGGGTACCTGGTGCCCAGTGCCCTGCACGGCAAGCGGGTCGTGGTGGCCACGGCGACGCTGAACCTGCAGCACCAGCTGGTGGAGCGGGACATCCCGGCGCTGCGCAAGGCCGCCACGAGCGCCGACGCCCAGGTGCCGCACACCGCCGTGGTGAAGGGTCGCGCCAACTACGCCTGCCTGCACCGGGTCCGCGAGGGCGCTCCCGACGACCAGGGCGTGCTCGTCGAGGTCCCCGAGGGTGCCCTGGGCGCGGAGGTCGTCGCGCTGCGGGAGTGGGCCGAGGAGCAGGCCAAGGGCTCGCACGTCGGTGACCGCGACGCCGCCCCGGCGCACTCCGAGCGGGCGTGGCGTCAGGTCAGCGTCAACCACCGGGAGTGCCTGGGCGCCTCTCGCTGCGCGCACGCCCTGGAGTGCTTCGCCGAGCGGGCCCGTGAGGACGCCCAGCAGGCCGATCTCGTGGTCACCAACCACGCGCTGCTGGCCATCGACGCCATCGACGGCGTCCCGATGCTCCCGGAGTACGACGCCGTCGTCGTCGACGAGGCCCACGAGCTGGCCGCCCGGGTCACGCAGGCCGCCACCGACGAGCTGGACGCGGGCACCGTGGAGCGTGCCTCGCGACGCGCGCGGGGGCACCTCTCCGACGAGCGCGGCAGCCGCGCGGTGGACGACCTGACCGAGTCGGCCGATGCGTTGGCAGCGGCGATGGCCGCGACCGACGTCGGCCGGATCGACGCACCCCAGGAGGCCCTGCTGGAGGGGCTGCAGATGGTGCGCGACGCCGCACGGCAGGCACTGTCGGCCTTCGGCAAGGACACGCCCACCGACGCCGAGGACGCCGGCCGCCAGCAGGCCAAGGCGATGCTGGAGGAGGTCCGGCAGGTGGCCGACCGGATGGCCACGAGCCGCGAGACCGAGGTGCTCTGGCTGGGGGAGTCCCGCGGCGGACCACAGCTGCGCGTGGCTCCGATCGACGTCTCCGGCGCGCTGCGCGAGAAGCTCTTCGGCACCAAGACGGTCGTGCTCACCAGTGCCACGCTGACGCTGGGCGGTGGCTTCGACCCGCTCGCCGCGTCGCTCGGTCTGACGTCCCAGCCGGCGGAGGGGGAGTCCACCTGGCAGGGCATCGACGTCGGCTCACCGTTCGACTACACGCGCCAGGGCATCCTCTACGTCGCCAAGCACCTGCCGCCGCCGGGCCGCGACGGGTTGCAGGAGGCCCAGCTGGACGAGATCGCAGCCCTCGTGGAGGCGGCGGGCGGGCGGACGCTCGGGCTGTTCTCCTCCCGCCGGGCGGCAGAGGCCGCGGCCGAGGCCACGCGGGAGCGGCTGCCGGACCTGGACATCTGGTGCCAGGGCGACGCCCAGCTGCCCGAGCTGGCCCGGCGCTTCGCCAAGGAGCCGTCCACCTGCCTGTTCGGCACGCTCAGCCTCTGGCAGGGGGTGGACCTGCCGGGAGACACCTGCCAGCTGGTGATCATCGACCGCATCCCGTTCCCGCGTCCGGACGACCCGCTGATGAGCGCCCGTCAACGCCTGGTGGAGAAGCGTGGCGGCAACGGCTTCATGACCGTGGCCGCCGGCCACGCCGCGCTGCTTCTCGCCCAGGGCGCGGGCCGCTTGATCCGTCGTGGCGACGACAAGGGTGTCGTGGCGATCCTGGACCCACGGATCGCCACGGCCCGCTACGGCAGCTTCCTGGCAGCGTCGCTGCCCCCGATGTGGCGGACCACCGACCGTTCCATCGTGCTCGCCGCGTTGCGACGACTCGACGAGCAGGAGTGAGGTCGGGGTCCGCCTCGGCGGATCAGGGCAGGGCGATCAGGGCAGGGGGATCAGAGTCGGCGCAGGACCGCGGTGACCTTGCCCAGGATGGTGGCGTGGGTGCCGTCGATGGGGGAGTAGTCGTCGTTGTGCGGCATCAGCCAGACGTGGCCGTCGGTGCGCTGGAAGGTCTTGACCGTGGCCTCGCCGTCGAGCATCGCGGCCACGACCTCGCCGTTCTCGGCCGTCGGCTGCTGGCGCACCACCACGAAGTCGCCCTCGCAGATGGCGGCGTCGATCATCGAGTCGCCCTGCACCTGCAGCAGGAAGAGCGTGCCGTCGCCGACCAGTGACGCGGGCAGAGGGAGCACGTCCTCGACGAGCTCCTCGGCCAGGATGGGCCCACCGGCGGCGATCTTGCCGACCATCGGGACGTAGGTGGCGGCCGGGCGGGCGTCACCGATGCCGGTGGCGTCGCCCTCGGACTCATCGGCCGGGCCCAGCGTCTTGCGGGCCTTGAGTACCTCGGGCAGGAAGATCTCCAGGGCTCGCGGTCGGTTGGGGTCGCGCTTGACGTAGCCCAGACGCTCCAGGACGCGCAGCTGGTGCGCCACCGAGGACGTGCTGGCCAGGCCCACGGCCACGCCGATCTCACGCATGCTGGGCGGGTAGCCGTGCTTCTCGATCATCTCGCGCAGGAAGATCAGGATCTTCTGCTGGCGGGCGGTCAGGCCGGTCATCTCATCGACCGGGCCGTCGGGCAGCTCGCGCGGGGAGTTGCGTGATCCCTTGGGACGCCCGCGCTTGGGTCGCGTCTCCTCGGCCTGGTCCGTGGTGGTGTCGTCGCTCATGGCCATACGGTAGCCGCGATCTCGGACACATCCAAACACCTGTTCGAGAGCGTGTCGTGGCCGATCGGACCCCGCGGAGTGGCGGTCGTGCTCGTCGCGACCAGGCCCAGCCGGATGGCCCCGCGCAGCCCTGGGTGCCGAAGGGAGCCGATCCTGCGGGGTCCTCCCGGGTCCTGACACGCCGAGAAGAACATTCTTTCGATCCTTCTTTCGCCGGAATTGCAGGGATTGTGATGGTGTACTCGCCTTCCTGTTCGATTGGGGGCTGCTTTTGTCGGTCGGCTGTCGTAGTGTCGTACACGTGTTCGATCGAACGTCTGTTCCAGTTCGCATCCAGCGGCCCGGAATCGAGTGACATCGCGGAGGTTCGGTCGGACACCCCAAACTCCACACCCCCGTCTCACTTCCCCCTTGGAGGCACCCCATGAGCACCATCTCCCTCACCTCGTACCCGTCCTTCTCCAGCCCGGAGCTTCGGCTCACCCGGCGTGGCCGGCTGGTCGTCCTGCTCGCGGCCCTGGTTGCACTCGTGCTGCTCGCCGTCGCGTTCGGCCCGTCGGTCACCGCCACCGGCGAGCGCGGCGACGTTCCGGCCACCACGGTGGTCACCGTGCAGCCGGGCGAGACCCTCTGGCAGATCGCCGGGGACGCCAACCCGGCCGGTGACCCGCGGGAGACCGTCGACGACATCATGCGGATGAACTCGCTCTCCGGCGCCGGAGAGCTGCAGATGGGCCGCGAGCTGGCGGTGCCGGTCTACGAGTGATCGGTGCGGCCGCGCACAATGGGCGCATGCTCATCCACGTCGTGGCCGACGGCACCGACCGCGAGGGCGGCTACGTCACCGAACGCTTGGCCGCCCTCGGGTTCGAGCTCGGGTGGATCGACCGCGATGCCGTCGTCGCGCACGACGAGCTCGCCCCCGCGGCCATGATGCTGCTGCTCGGCTCGGAGCGCTCGGCGCACGAGCCCCGGTGGGCCGGCCCGGTCGCGGCGGAGGAGGCCTTGGTCCGCTCGTCCCTGCGAGCCGGCACCCCCGTCATGGGGATCTGCTTCGGCGCCCAGCTGTTGGCTCGGGCCCTGGGTGGTGCGTCCTACCGCGGGGACGAGCCAGAGGCGGGCTGGAAGCGGGTCGACACCATCGACCCCGTCCTGTGCCCCGAGGGGCCGTGGGCGCAGTTCCATCGCGATGTCCTCACGCCTCCGCAGCAGGCCCGCGTGCTCGGCACCTCCTGGTACGGGCCGCAGTGCTTCATCGACGAGAGCCTCGGCACCCCGGCCATCGCCTGGCAGTTCCATCCCGAGGTGACGCCGCAGACGTACGCCCGCTGGGTGGACGACGACACCGAGACCGTGCGGCAGGCGGGCCTGGACGCGACGTTCATCAAGCGCCAGGCCTTGGCGAGCGCGGCCCGGGCCCGCATCGCCGCCCACCGCCTGGTGGACGACGCGTTGCGCTACCTCGAGGTCGACGTGCCGGCGGCCGACGTGTCCTAGTCGCAGGCCTCGGCGCGCAGGCCCGCCAGCGGGGGCATCTGCTCCAGCGGGGTGTCGATCTCCTCCGACTCGGCCTCGTCGAGGAACTCCTCGTACTCGGTGACGTCGGGCTCGTCGGACGTGGGGGAGATGAGGCCCTCGGTGTAGAACGCGCACTCGTCGGCGCCGATGAGGTCGGTGTCGACCAGCCAGGTCTTCTCCGCGTCCAGTCGCCCGAGGTCGTTGCCGCCCAGTCCGATGGTCCGCCTGATCAGGACGGCCTGCGGCTCGTCCTCGTCGCCGACGAGGTACATCGCGTGCACCTGCAGGGCCACGAGCGGGACGGGGCCGTCCTCGGTCTCGGCCTCTGTCACGTCCCACTGGGCCCCGACGACGCGCGGCTGGGCGATCGGCTGGGCGTCGGGGTCGAAGAAGGAGACGAAGAGCTGCGCCGTGGGCGCGCCGTCGGCGAGCACCTCAGAGGTCTCCACCTGCTCGGCGAATTGTGGCCCGGCGATGCCCAGGTGGGAGCGCTGCTCGTCCGAGGAGGGGCCCGCGTCCCACCGGGCGCGGTTGTTGAAGGCGTCCAGGGCCATCGCGCCGACCGTGTCGGCCGCGGTGGTCACGTCGACGGCGTCCAGGCCCTCGGGCACCTCGGGCAGCTCCAGCGAGCGCAGGCTCACGGCCGGGAGCTCGGTGATCGCGCCCAGCGCGTCGGTCGCGGGCGCCTCGGTGTCCTCGGCCTCCACGGGTGTGGGCGCCTCGTCGGGGGTGTCGTCGATCTCGCTGGAGCACCCGGCGAGGGCGGCTCCGAGCAGGCAGAGCGCGACGATGCTGCGACGCATGGACGACCTTTCAGAGGGGGCGAGGCCGTCGAAAGCCTAGCAACGCGCCCGTGGGCGCCTGTGGCTCGCGGCCGGAGCGGCGAGCACGGCGCTCAGGCGGGTGGCTCGCCGGGCCCCTGGTTGACGAGCCACGCGATGCCGAACTTGTCGTTGAACAGTCCGAAGCGGTCACCCCAGGGCGCGAGCTCGAACGGCTGGACGATCTCGGCACCCTCGGTGAGCTTGTCCCAGACGGGGGTGAGGTCGCCCTCGTACGTGGACAGCGAGATGTTGACGGCAGTGCCGACGACGGGGTCGGGCATGGAGGCCGGGGTGTCAGCGGCGAAGATCGTCAGGCCGTCCTCGCTGATGACGGCGCCGTGCATGATGAGGTCCGCGTCGGCCGGGCCCTCGGACATGCCCCCGTCGGCGAAGGTCATCATCTCGATCGTGCCGCCGAGTGCGGAGTGGTAGAACTCCAGGGCCTCGCGGGCCTGGGAGCGGAAGTTGAGGTACGGGTTGAGTCGTGTGGTCATGGACCGATCATCCTCCTGGATGTTCCGAAGTGGAAGGCCCCGGCTCCGCTGGGGGGGCGACACCGGGTGCCGACGGGCCGCGCCACGCCGTGACGGATGGGGCTGTTGTGGCGCTCTGTCGGCCCTGACCTGCGCAAACGTCGCGTACTGCAGAAATGTCCGCGGACCCGACGAATCTACTTGCATGGCCCTGCGCAGCAGGCGTACGCTCACCACTAGATCTAGTACTTACAGCCGTGTAGTTCTCCACATCTAGTTGCACAGGATGAGTAGGGTTACCCACAGGAACTGCCGGAATCCACACCGTCGTCCCGATGTTTTCCCCAGAGGAGGCCCTTGATGCACTGCCCGTTCTGCAAGCACATCGACACCAAGGTCCTGGACTCTCGGGTCGCGGACGAGGGTGGGGCGATCCGTCGTCGCCGGGCCTGCGTCTCGTGCGAGAAGCGGTTCACCACCGTGGAGCAGATGCAGCTCATGGTGGTGAAGCGGTCCGGGGCCAGTGAGCCCTTCACCCGCGAGAAGGCCGTCGCCGGCGTTCGCAAGGCCTGCAAGGGCCGACCGGTCTCCGAGGACGACCTCGCGTGCCTGGGCCAGCAGGTCGAGGATGCGCTGCGCGCCTCCGGGCTCGCCGAGATCCCCGCGCACGAGATCGGACTGGCGGTCCTGGAGCCGCTCAAGGAGCTCGACGAGGTCGCTTACCTGCGCTTCGCCAGCGTCTACAAGGCCTTTGAGTCCGTCGACGACTTCGCCGCCGAGATCGCCCACCTGATGGCTCGAGCCGCCGACGGCGAGCTCGCCGAGGCCAGCACCGAGCAGTAGCACCAGTTTTCTACACATTCAGCACGACACATCGCGAGAGACACACAGGAGCAGTCGCATGACGGAGACGGTCGACGGAACCACGGGTTCCCCACGCAGCAAGCGCGCCAAGGGTCAGGGCCTGACCATCGAGCGCGTCTTCACCACCGAGGGTGTGCACCCCTACGACGCCGTGACGTGGGAGCGTCGCGACGTCGTGCAGACCAACTGGAAGACCGGCGAGACCGTCTTCGAGCAGCGCGGCGTGGAGTTCCCGGACTCCTGGAGCGTCAACGCCTCCACGATCGTCACGACCAAGTACTTCCGCGGTGCCGTCGGCTCGCCCGAGCGTGAGCAGAGCCTGCGCCAGCTGCTGGACCGCGTCGTGCTGACGTACGTCAAGTCCGGCAAGGAGAACGGCTACTTCGCCACCGACGCCGACGCCGAGGTCTTCGAGCACGAGCTGACGCACATGCTCCTGCACCAGGTCTTCAGCTTCAACAGCCCCGTGTGGTTCAACGTGGGAACCTCCAGCCCGCAGCAGGTCAGCGCCTGCTTCATCCTCGCGGTCGACGACTCGATGGACTCGATCCTGAACTGGTACCGCGAGGAGGGCCTGATCTTCAAGGGCGGCTCCGGTGCCGGCCTCAACCTCTCGCGGATCCGCTCCTCCAAGGAGCTGCTGCGCTCCTCCGGCGGCACGGCCTCCGGCCCGGTCTCCTTCATGCGCGGCGCCGATGCCTCCGCCGGCACCATCAAGTCCGGTGGCGCCACGCGTCGCGCGGCCAAGATGGTCGTGCTGGACGTCGACCACCCCGACATCGTGGAGTTCGTGGAGACCAAGGAGAAGGAGGAGGAGAAGATCCGCGTCCTGCGCGACGCCGGCTTCGACATGGACCTGGGCGGCAACGACATCACGTCGGTGCAGTACCAGAACGCCAACAACTCCGTCCGCGTCAGCGATGAGTACATGCGCGCAGTGGAGGAGAAGACCTCCTTCGGCCTGCGTGGTCGCATGACCGGTGAGGTCATCGAGGAGATCGACGCGGGTGACCTGTGGGGCAAGATGGCCCAGGCCGCGTGGGCCTGCGCCGACCCCGGCATCCAGTACGACGGCACCATCAACGACTGGCACACCACGCCGGAGACGGGCCGCATCACCGCGTCCAACCCGTGCAGCGAGTACATGCACCTGGACAACTCCAGCTGCAACCTGGCCAGCCTGAACCTGCTGACGTTCCTGGAGGCCGACGGCAGCTTCGCCGTGGAGCGCTTCGTCAAGAGCGTCGAGCTGATCATCACGGCGATGGACATCTCGATCTGCTTCGCGGACTTCCCGACCGACCCGATCGGTGAGACCACCCGCGCCTACCGCCAGCTGGGCATCGGCTACGCCAACCTCGGCGCGCTGCTGATGGCCTCGGGCCTGGCGTACGACTCCGACGGTGGCCGCGCGCTGGCCGCGTCGATCACCTCGCTGATGACCGGCACGTCCTACCGCCGCTCCGCGGAGCTGGCCGGCGTCGTGGGTGCCTACGACGGCTTCGCCCAGAACGCCGCCCCGCACACGCGGGTCATGCGCAAGCACCTGTCCGCCAACGACGACGTGCGCACGCTGCACGCCATGGACATCGCGGTGCACCGTGAGGCCACCAAGCAGTGGGCCGAGAACCTCAAGATCGGTGAGAAGAACGGTTGGCGCAACGCCCAGGCCTCCGTGCTCGCGCCCACCGGCACCATCGGCTTCATGATGGACTGCGACACCACCGGCATCGAGCCGGACTTCTCGCTGGTCAAGTTCAAGAAGCTCGTCGGCGGCGGCTCCATGCAGGTCGTCAACCAGACGGTCCCGGCGGCGCTGACCAAGCTGGGCTACACCGGCGAGACCATCGAGGCGATCGTGGAGTACATCGCCGAGCACGGTCAGGTCATCGACGCCCCGGGCCTCAAGCCCGAGCACTACGACGTCTTCGACTGCGCCGTGGGGGAGCGGGCCATCAAGCCGATGGGCCACGTGCGGATGATGGCGGCGGCCCAGCCGTTCCTGTCCGGCGCCATCTCCAAGACGGTCAACATGCCCGAGACCTCCACGGTGGAGGAGATCGCCGACGTCTACTTCCAGGGCTGGAAGCTCGGCCTGAAGGCGCTCGCGGTCTACCGCGACAACTGCAAGGTCGGCCAGCCGCTGTCCAGCCAGAAGAGCCAGGACGACAAGACGTCGGCCTCGGCCAAGGACGCCGAGGTCAAGACGGTCGTGGTGGAGAAGCCGATCCGTCGCCGGCTGCCGAAGTCGCGCACGTCGATCACGACGTCGTTCAGCGTCGGTGGCGCCGAGGGCTACATGACCTCCGGTGCACACGACAACGGCGACCTGGGCGAGATCTTCCTCAAGCTCGGCAAGCAGGGCTCGACGCTCTCGGGCGTCATGGACGCCTTCTCCATCGCGGTGTCCATCGGCCTGCAGTACGGCGTGCCGCTGGAGACCTACGTCTCCAAGTTCACCAACCTGCAGTTCGAGCCGTCGGGCCTGACCGATGACTCCGACGTCCGGATGAGCAAGTCGATCATGGACTACGTCTTCCGCCGCCTGGCGCTGGACTACATGGACTTCGATACCCGCTCGGCGCTGGGCATCCACTCCGCCGACGAGCGCCAGCGCTACCTCGACACCGGCAGCCACCAGCCCGTCAGCAAGGGCTCCACGGCCGCCGAGCTCGTCGAGACGGCCCCGGAGTCGCTCAAGGAGTCGGCCGCGGCCGAGGCTGCAGCCGAGGTCAAGACCCAGGCCGACGTCGCCCCCGAGGCGGCCGAGGTCCAGGCCGAGACCGCCAAGCCGGCACCGAGCACGGCCCACACCTCGGCCGAGCTCCTGGAGGAGATCACCGGCTCCGCCGTCGACTCCCCGCTGTGCATGACCTGCGGCACCAAGATGCGCCCCGCCGGCTCCTGCCACGTCTGCGAGGGCTGCGGAAGCACCAGCGGCTGCAGCTGATCATGATGACTGCGCCCCGGCCCGGTGGGGTCGGGGCGCAGCCGTCTTTGGCGAAGCTCCACTCTCTCGAACTGACCAGTGAGATGCTGAGCGCATGACTGACGCTCGGCCTCCGGCGGCCTGGCTCCTCATGGCCGTCGGGGAAAACCGTCAGTACGGGGGCAACACCGGATACGACGATCAAGCGGATGTCTACTACTCGTGGGACAGCACGGTCAACAACCACGCGAATGTGCGCGTTGGTGACTCGGTAGCCATCTGGGACAAAGAGCGCCTCCTTGGCTTGTCAGTGATCGAGGCGATCGAAGCCGAGAGTGAAGTGAAAGCGCTTCGCCGCTGCGCCAATGCTCAGTGCGGTCGATCGAACATCAACGAGCGAAGGACCAAAGCTCCTCGCTTCCGCTGTCAGAACTGTGGGTTCGAATTCGACGAGCCTGCCACGTCGTTCGTCGAGGTCACCAAGTACACATCACGTCATGACGCGGCTTGGACGCCTCTTGAGAACTTGCTGTCCGGGCCAGAGCTTCGCCAGTTGTGCAAGTCGCCAAAGAGTCAACTCAGTATGCGACCCCTCGACTGGGATGCGTTCTCGACAGCGATCTCCCAGCACGGAGCGCACCAGGCCCTCAAGCGCGTAGCCGACCGGTCGCCGGACCTCTTCTTTCCGTCGCAAGCTGACACGAGCATGGAGTTCTCCCAAGGCCACTCCGAAGCCCTCGTCAGGGTCCGCCGAGGTCAGCGCAAGTTCCGAGATCAGCTCCTCAAGACTTACGGAGGGCGTTGCGCCTTCACAGGGGAAGCGCCAAAGCGTGTCCTCGACGCAGGACACCTCTATAGCTACGCGCAATTGGGCGAGCACTTCGAGCATGGCGGTCTCCTTCTACGACGCGATGTCCATCGGCTCTTCGACGATGGCTCGCTCGCAGTCCATCCGGGAACCCTGAAAGTCGACGTCGGCAATGACCTCGAAACTTTCCCTCAGTACGCGCGACTGCACGATCGTCCACTTGCTGTTCAGGTAAATGACGAGCGGGTCGAGTGGCTTCAGAAGCACTGGAACGAGCACCGGTGATGGGGGCCGCTAGGCGGTGAGACTCGTGCTGCTTCCTGTCGACGGACCGACCGATCTACTCAAACTGCCGACCCCCTGCGCAACACGCGTCAGATCTCCTCGACCTTCTCCCCTCTGGCACCCAATCGGATGCGGCTCTCCACCCACGAAGGTCCGGAGGTGCGCTTCGTGCCTTGCGCGCAGGATGCCGCCATCGAGCGCGCCGACGACGTCGTCGACGAGCTGCTGGGGGAGGGCTGGCAACCCTCCGACGTCGCACTCATCGCCACAGGCAGCCGCCACCCCGAGCAGAAGGCGCGGCAGGAGGAAGGCTGGGAGGCGTACTGGGACTCCTTCTGGTACCGCGACCAGGTCTTCTACGGCAGCGTCCTCGGCTTCAAGGGCCTGGAGCGTCCCGCCGTCGTGCTCGCCATCAACGAGCGCCCCGGCATGGACCGCGCCGTCGAGCGGCTCTACACCGGCCTGTCCCGCGCCCGGGACCTGCTTGTCGTCTGCGGCGACCCGGAGCACATCGAGAACGTCGGGGGACCGGAGGTCCTCAAGCGGATCGCGGGCCACTAGGGCCACGCCACGTCCTGGGTTCTCTGCCGATCGAAAAGGTCCCAGGCGGGGTCCCTCGCCAGGCTCATGGCCGCCTTCTGTCGGTGCGACGCTCTAGGCTGAGGTGACGCTCCAGAGTGACGACGTCAAGTACCTGGCTGGTCGTCCGGCAACCCCCTCCCGTGGTGGGTGCCCCAGGCAACGAGCGGGCCGTAGCGCATCCGCCTGCGGCAAGCGGAGGACCGCTGGGTCCAGCTCGGAGAACTCTCATGCACCACTCGTCGTCGCTCGTCTGCACCCTTGAGCAGCACGGACATCACCTCAGCTTCATCCAGCTCAAGCTCGCCCTGGGGCTCTGGAAGCGCCACGGCATCGGCACGTCCGGCCTCGTCATCGCCCTCGACCCGCAGTGGGTCGACGTGGAGACCGGCGGAGGCCGCCAACGACTGTTCCTGCACGAGACCAGCCACCTCGCCGACGCCCTCGCTTCCGAGGGCCCCCGGGCGTCTCTCCTCGACCACGGCGTCCTGGTGGTGGGGCCTGCGATCGATCGCGAGGTCTTCATCGCCCCCGGGCCGGCGTTCAGCGTGGCGACCGAGGCCCAGTGGACAGAATGCCTCGCCTCCGGGACCGCCAGAGGCCCCCACTCGCTGTAGCGGCGACGCCGTGTCCGTGGGCTTGGATGACGAGCCTGGGCATGAGAGTCCACGATGAGCGCCGGCTGCACGTGCATCTGACCGCCGCCGGGCGCCGACCCGACGGCGAGGCCGAGGAGGTGGCGCGCTGCATCGCCCTGTGGACAATGCGACGCGTCGGCGCCGCTCCCTTGCGACCGTGCCTCCATGAGCAACGAAGACGTCGACGATCGGACGAGCCTTGAACATCCCCGGGTGATGCGTGATGCTTGATGACGTGCGAACCACCATCACCATCGACGACGACGTGCTCGCGGCCGCACGGCAGCTGGCGTCCGCTCGCCAACAGTCGATCGGTCAGGTGGTGTCGGAGCTCGCGCGCGCCTCCCTGGAGACAACGAAGAGCGGCTCCCACCGCAACGGCGTGCTGCTTCTGCCCCGTTCCGACGGTGTTGTGTCCAGGCCCGAGGACGTCGAGGCGCTGCTCGACGAGCTGCCGTGACCTCCTGCCTGCCCGACGTCAACGTCCTGATCGCGTTGATCGACCCGACGCACGTGCACCACGAGACGGCGCATCGTTGGTTCTCGGACGCAGGTCGAGGCGAGTGGATCTCCGTCCCGTTGACGCAGAACGGTGTCCTGCGGATCGTGAGTCATCCTCGATACCCCAACGTCCAGCCACTCAGAGCCGTGGTGGACAGCCTTCGTAGCTTGACCTCGATCGGCGATCACCGATTCGAGCCCGACTCGATCAGCCTCCTCGACGGCTCGATCGGACCGATGCTCACCAGCAGCCAGGTCACCGACACCTATCTCCTGGCCCTGGCGGGATCCCTCGGCGCACGACTCGTCACCCTCGATCGCAAGATCGTCACCACCGCGGTTCCCGACGGGACGCGCATCGTGGACGTCATCGGCTGATCAGGTCCGCAGGACCTTCTCCATCGGGCGGCCCTTGGCCAGCTCGTCCACGAGCTTGTCCATGAAGCGGATCTTCTGCATGAGCGGGTCCTCGACCTCCTGCACCTTCACGCCGCAGACCGACCCCGTGATGAGCGACGCGTTTGGGTGCAGCGTCGTCGCGGCGAAGAAGTCCTCGAACGTCGTCTCTGCCTCGAGGTGATGCCTCAGCTCGGCCTCGTCCAGGCCGGTGAGCCAGCAGATGACCTCGTCGAGCTCGGCCTGTGTCCGGCCCTTGCGCTCGACCTTGGTCACGTAGTGCGTGTAGACCGAGGCGACGCTGGTGGTGAAGATCCGATGCATGGCAGGTCAGCCTAGCCACCCGCGGGGAGAGCGGCCCTTGTCGTTGCCTCGGCCTGGTGAAAGAGAAGTGGCGGACGTCACCAACAGAATGATTGTGCACAATTAGATTGCATGCAATGCTTTTTCTATGACCACCGTCCGGCTCGACGACCAGCTCTGCTTCGCGCTGCACGCCGCCTCGCGCACGATGACGGCTGCCTACCGCGAGCCGCTCGCGCGGCTCGGCCTGACCTATCCGCAGTACCTCGTGCTGATGGCGCTGTGGGAGGACGACGGCCTGACGGTCTCGGCCCTCGGAAGCCGACTCAAGCTCGACAGCGGGACGCTCTCGCCGCTGCTGCGGCGGCTGCAGGCGCAGGGACACATCGAGCGCCGCGCCTCGAGCGAGGACGAGCGCCGCGTGCACGTGCACCTCACCGACACCGGTCGGACGCTGAGCGACGAGGCCGAGGAGGTGGCCCGCTGCATCAGCGAGGCCATCGACATCGATGCCGAGGAGTTCCTCGCCCTGCGCACCCTCGCCCGCCGCGTCGCGGCGCTCGACCCCCAGACCGCCTGACCCTCAGGCTCGCACGACTTCACCCACCATCCAGGAGGATCACCATGGACGCCCTGTACACCGCAGAAGCACTCGCCACCGGAGGCGGCCGTGACGGCCACGTCCGCACCAGCGACGGCCAGCTCGACCTCGACCTCGCCATCCCCGAGAGCATGGGCGGCAAGGGCGGCGCGGCCAACCCCGAGCTGCTCTTCGCCGCCGGCTACTCCGCCTGCTTCCACAGCGCACTGCAGGCCGTCGCCCGCTCCGAGAAGGTCGATCTCGGCGACTCCACCGTCGGCGCGAAGGTCTCCATCGGCTCCAACGGCGAGGGCGGCTTCCAGCTGGCCGTCGTCCTCGAGGTCGTCATCCCGGAGCTGCCGCACGACGAGGCGCAGCAGATCGCGGACAAGGCCCACCAGGTCTGCCCGTACTCCAACGCCACCCGCGGCAACATCGACGTCGAGGTCAACGTCGTCGACGACTGACACCGCAGCCGGTTGAACGACCCGCAGGCCCCACCGCATCGACATGCGGCGGGGCCTGCGCCATGATCCGGGCATGACCAGGACGACGCCCGCGAAGATCACCGAGCTGGCCGAGGACGAGGTCTTCGTGTTCGGCAGCAACGCCTCCGGCGCTCACGGTGGGGGAGCGGCACTCGTCGCCCACCGGACGTTCGACGCCGAGTGGGGCGTCGGCGAGGGCCTGACCGGCAGCACCTACGCCCTGCCGACCATGGAGGGTCCGGACGCCTTCCGTGCGGCTGCCGAGCGTTTCGTGGCCGTCGCTCGCGAGCACCCCGAGCTGACCTTCCTCCTGACCAAGGTGGGCTGTGGCATCGCCGGCCACGCCGAGGACGAGGTGCGGCCGTGGTTCGCCGACACCCCGCCGAACGTGGTCAAGCCCGCAGGCTGGTGACCGGCCGGCGCAACCGCCCTGTCCAGGACGGGCTCAGTCGCAGTAGTCGCACTGACCGGTCGCGGGCAGCGCGGTGAAGCACGTGGGGCACACCGCCACCGGCTTGACTGCCGCGGCGTTCGTGGCGCGCGAGGACGTCGCCGCGGCCTTGCGGGTGCCGGCTGGTCGAGAGGTGCTGCCCGGGCGGGATGGGCTTCGCGGACGGGCGGGCCGCGGGGTGCCGCCGTCGGCCGGCATGTTCTCGGCAAGGGCGCGGTAGCAGGCCAGTCGGTCCTCGGCCGCCCTCTGCTCGACGTCGCGGACGATGTCCCCTGTGGTGGCCGCGACGACGCGCACGTAGGCCTCGCCCACGGTGCCGTCGCGCTGGACGCACAATGACGTCAAGGGCGGATCGCCAGCACGCTCGGCCGCCAGGGCGGTCATCTCCACGAGGTCGCCGATCCAGGTCCGGCGCTCCGTCGGGCTCGGCACGCCCGTGCGGGCCGTGACCTCGTCGGCCAGCTGGTAGGTGGTGATGACGGCGCCGTAGCGGCTCGCGGTCTCGCGCAGGACCTCCAGCGCGGCGGGGGTCCATCGGGCGAACTGGGGAAGGATGCGGGGCACGTCGACCCACGCTAGGGGACTGCTCCACGAGACTGTTCAGGACGTCCCTCGAAGTTCACGAGAAGCCGGTCTGGCCCGCTGGCCGTCCCCCCAGGAGTAGCCGCTCACGCAGCACGGACGCGCTCGGCCATTCGCCGTTCGAGGGGGCCTCTAGAGGGATCTTCTGCACCTGGCTGATTGCTAGGGTGCGGCCATGTCAGCACTGCCTCTTGACGAAGAGCTCGCCGAGTTCATGAACGAGCGTGACTGGGACCAGTTTCATTCGCCTGAGAACCTGGCGAAGAGCGTGGTTATCGAGGCTGGGGAGCTGCTCGAGTGCTTCCAGTGGGGCGCCGAGGCTGACCTGGACCGAGTCAGGAGTGAGCTCGCCGACGTCCTGACCTACTGCCGCCTCCTGGCGAGAAAGCTCGATCTGGATGCCGAGCAGATCGTGCGGGAGAAGCTTGCGGTGACCCGGGGGAAGTATCCGGTGGAGAAGGCACGAGGACGCAGCACGAAGTATGACCAGCTTTAGGCTCGAGACGGTGGCTTTCGGTGCCGACGACGTCTCGACGTGGTCGGTGCTCGACCCGCTCTTTCGCAACTGGCCGGTGGTCTACACCCTCACGGGCGATCGAGAGATCTACGTGGGGGAGTCGCTGAACGTTGCGGCAGCACCTGGAGTCAGAAAGCAAGCGACAACTTGGCCGGACCGATGTCGTGGTTGATGGCACCTTCAACAAGTCGGCCTGTCTCGATCTGGAGTCCTTCCTCATCCGCCACTTCGCCGGCGACGGCAAGTACGAGGTGCTCAATCGCAACGAGGGCATCACCTACGCCGACTACTACGGCCGCGACGGGTACCAGAGCAACTTCGAGGCGATCTTCGAGGAGCTGCGCGGCCTGGGGTTCTTCACCAGGTCCGTCAAGGAGATCGAGAACACCGACCTGTTCAAGCTGTCTCCGTTCAAGGCCCTGACGCACGATCAGTCAATTGCCGTCAGCGACATCCTGGAGGGCTTCTTCGAGGACCTGACCCGCGAGGTGTCGAGCGAGATCGTGATCAAGGGCGATCCGGGCACGGGCAAGACCGTCGTGGGGATCTACCTCATGAAGCTTCTCAGTGACATCCGGAACGCCAAGGGCACCGAGCCCGCGGATGGAGAGTCGCTGTTCTCGGACTTCTTCACCGAGGGGCACCCCGAGCTGCTCCACGACACCCGCGTCGCGCTCGTCGTGCCCCAGCAGTCACTTCGGCAGTCGATTCGTCGAGTCTTCAAGAAGACGCCCGGTCTTGCTCCGTCGATGGTCTTGAGCCCCTTCGACGTCGGAAAGAGTGCGCAACTGTTTGACCTGCTCATCGTGGACGAAGCTCACCGGCTCAGCCAACGAGCCCGGCAGGCATCGGGCATGCAGAACCGCGACTACGTGGACATCAACATCAAGCTCTTCGGACGTGACGAGACCTGGTGGACCCAGCTCGACTGGATCCGTGCCCAGAGCCAGCACCAGATCTATCTCGTCGACTCGGCACAGAGCGTGCGGCCCGGTGACGTGCCGACGGCGCTCCTGGAGCAGATGCTCACGCGTACCCAGGACGCCGGTCGTCTGTACCGGCTGATCTCCCAGCACCGAGTCAAGGCCGGCTCCGACTACGTCGGGTACGTCCGCAACGTTCTTGCGGATCGACAAGAGCATCGCATGAGCTTCGGCGGCTATGACCTGAGGTTTTTCGACGACCTCGAGTCGATGAGGTCGGAGATCGTCCGGCTCAATGGCAGGGAGGGCCTGGCTCGGCTGCTTGCCGGCTATGCCTGGAGGTGGAAGACGAAGAAGGAACCCGGGGCCTTTGACATCGAGATCGGCGAGGTGAGGCTTCGGTGGAACGGCGTGACCACTGACTGGGTCGATTCCCCGACGTCCATCGACGAAGTGGGCTCGATCCACACGATTCAGGGATACGACCTCAACTATGCGGGAGTGATCATCGGTCCGGATCTACGATTCGACCCTGTCGCCGAACGGATCTACTTCGACCGCGACCGCTACTTCGACAGTCGGGGCAAGTCCAACAACTCGACGCTCGGTCTCACGTACACGGACGACGACCTGCTCGGCTACGTCCGCAACATCTACGCGGTGCTCCTGACCCGCGGGATCCTCGGGACCTTCATCTACGTCTGTGACCCCGCACTTCGAGAGCGGCTTCGCAGCTTCTTCTAGCACCGGTCTGCTGGAGGGAGGGCCAGCCCACCTCGAGTTCGGTTGTCCGTATGCCCGGACGGACCATCTTCCGGTGTTCCACGGACGGGCGTCGACACGGGATCACAGGATGTGGGGACCAGAGGTTCCGAGGCGATCGTGCAAGCACGTACGTCCGCCCCGGCTACGCGAGGAAGCAACCATGACTGATCAGAAGACGCCGGCGGGCTACTACCCGGACAACAACGGGATGATGCGCTGGTGGGACGGCCACCAGTGGACCGAGCACACCCAGGCTGCGGTGGCGATCGACACCAAGGCGAAGCGTCCTTGGTACAAGAAGAAGCGCATCATCATCCCGGTCGTACTCGTGGTTCTGGCGGTCGGCGGGGCGGCGATGGGCGGCTCGGGCGACACGAGCGGTGGCAGCGCCGGGGGTGGCAGCGAAGGCGGAGGCTCCGAGGAGGAGACCGTCGGGGCCAAGGACGCGCCTATCGCCATCGGCGAGACCGTCGAGCTCGAGGGCACCAGCTACACCGTCGAGAGTGCGGAAGCCACGAAGACGGTCGGCAGTGAGTTCTTCGAGGAGACGGCCGGTGGCACCTACGTCGTCGTGGAGCTGACGATCCAGAACCTCAAAGACGACACGCGCACCTTCTCCGACACCGCAGCGACACTGGTGGGGGGCAACGACAAGTCCTACTCCACCGACTCCGACGGAACCTTCGCAGCCATTGGTGATGATGGCGAACCGCTCATCTTCGAGGACATGCAGCCCGACGTCGCCAAGACGGGTCTGCTGGTCTATGACCTTCCCGAGGACGCTGCCGCCGGTTCGCTGCTCGAGGTGAGCGACCTGTTCGGCGGGGGCGAGGCCTACATCGACCTCGCCCTGTGAGGTCGATGTGAGGGTCGCGCAACCGGATGAGGGCTCGTTAGCCTGATCATCATGAGCCGAGGACATCGCCAGAACCGGGACCGTGGACGCCACCCGCCACGTCGCACGCGTCCTTCGACATCGCGGCCCGGGAAGCCTGACTAGCCCGGGCTCGCCGCCGAGATGGACCCGGTGCAGCTGGACCTTGTGCAGGGCGTTCGGGAGATGGTGGACGACAACGACGACCTGGGCCTGCTCGACTTTCGTCAGCACGATGGCCAGCTCGGACCTCAAGGTCATCGTCCTCCAGCAGGACGACGAGGTCGTGACCTGGAGCCAGCTGCTGGAGACGTTCTTAGACGTGCCGCTGCCTGAGACCAGCGCCATTCTGGTCGTGCTCGCGGCGTCGTCCCCGGACGACTTGATGCGCAAGCGCGCCCGCTGCACGGTTGTACCTGGTCCGCGTTCCTGTCGTCCTGGAGTCGATGGTTCGCTTCGAACATCGCCAGAAGGGCTTTGAGGCGGCCATGACAGCGGCGTCGCTCTAGACGGCGCGAGCCCTCACCCCGGACTATCTGACCGCCATCGGGCGTCCACGACGCACCGCACGGCCGCCAGCATCGCGTGGCTCATCGCGAGCACCAACCATCTCGCCGGGCCCGTACGCGATCATGACTTCCGCGGAGCTGCACCAGTACTTCGGTGTCAGCGGGAGCGTGAACCAGCGAGCCCACAGCCTGGCTGGGGCCCTCGGGGCCGACCTGTACCGACAATCCGGCAACAAGAGCTCGGTCTGCGCTACCTCGTCTCAGCTCGTCGGGCCGGCTGCATCAGGGCAAGGGACATCAACCGACACCGGATCGCGACGCGCGGTGACTGACTTGCGCGCCGGCGGTGGCACTTCGTCGTTGTTGCCGAACGTCGCCGGAACAGTGGCTGCTCGGCGATCCTCAGCTCAGGCCTCGCGGATCCGGATCGGACCATTGGCGGTCGACGGGTCCACGACGTGGCCGCCCTGGGTGATCTCCACGTCGCCGGCGTCCACCAGGCGTCGGGCGGCGCGCCGTGCGGGCTCCATCAGCTCGCGCCAGGTGTCGTCGGTGCCGACCGCTCGGGCAGCGTCGGAGGGGCAGATGGTCTTGCCGGCGCCGCGCTGGGCGAGGAGGTCCAGGATGGCGGTCTCGAGCACCCGGTCCTGCTCGGAGACCCCTCGTCGTCGGCAGGCCGCCGAGCAGTAGCGGACCTGGTCCCAGTCGCGCTCCCACTTCTTGCGCCACTCGATGCGACGGCCGCAGGCGGCGCAGGACTTGGCCGGGGGAGTCATGACCCCCAGTCTCGTCGAAGGGGGGTCTTGGGCAGCTCGATAGCCCGGCGGACGAGGGGTGTGGATGGACACGAGACAGTGTCGGAGGGGTCCAGTAGATTAGACCATGTACTCGAAAGAAGGATCCGAACATGGTCGCCACCCTGCACGAGGAGCACCCTCTGATGACGGGCGTGCGGG
>NZ_JBIMEU010000009.1:0-90441 GCF_051262555.1 Aeromicrobium sp. CF4.19
ACATCGACCTCAGTCCGCAGGAGAAGTTCGAGGCCTACCAGGCAGCTGTCGAGAACGGCACCCTGCCCTCCGTCGAGGAGATGACCGAGACCGAACGTCAAGCGTTCCTGCAAGAGAACCCCGGCCTGCTCGAGGAGTGGATGCAGGTCGAGGAGCCCCCCGAAGAGCTCCAAGAGGTGATCGTTGGCCTCGCCCTGCCCGTGGTCGACGGCGACGACGCAGACGTCGACGCACAGCGCATCATCGATGAGCTCGGGAAGGACGGGCTGGACGGTCCGAACCCCAACACCATCCTCGATGCGTTGGACGATGTCGCCGGGATCAACGAGGGCCTTGCTCTCCTCACGCCGTGGGCGGCCCGCGAGGGCGTGAACCTGAACCACCGGGACCCCGAGGGAGCTCTGACCAACCCGTCCCTTCGGAACGCCCAGGACTACCTCAGCCGATTCTACGAGCAGACCTACCCCCACAAGGACGAGCTCGTCAAGCACATCAACGCCGATGGTCACGTGTGGACCACGACTGGCCCCCCCTCGGGCCAGGAGACCGTGAACGAGAGCGGCGGCTACTCCGAGGACGAACGCCAGAACCTGCTCAGCGGCTATGCCGATGGCTTGCTGAACCTGTCCAACCACGACGTCGGTGGAGGCTGGAACCAGCTGCCGGAGGCTGTCCGGGCCGACGCCCAGGAAGTCTTCTCCACCGAGCAGCAACGGCACGGCAGCGGCTTCTACTACACGCCGGTGGACAACGAAGGCTTTGCCTCATTGGCCGAGCTGCTCGGAAACAGCACGGTCGAGCCCGGCGACGGCCTCGCCAAGGAGATGGCCTCGACCTATGCGGCTTCTCTCCAGGCCCATGACGACTGGCAGGGGCAGCTCATCACCTCCGGCAGCTCCGATCTGGACTTCTCAGCCGTCGGTGCCAATGTGCTCGACATGGTGGGTCGGAACGAAGACGCCTCTCTTGAGCTCATCACCGGAGACACCGACGGCCTGCCCAGCCAGTACCCGGAGAACTTCAACGCGCTCATCTTCGACCAGCCCTGGGAGAACACCAGCGGCGACAACAGCGAGGAGGCGCGGGTCGCGTCGTTCTATGAGAACATCGCCGACTCGCACGAGACCAACACCGCTGCGTCCACGGCTGCCTTCAACGCCCTCAGCGAAGACCTCACGGACGTCACCGACGGCAACTTCCGGCACCTGATGGGTGAGGACGGCGACTCTGCTGCTCGTCGCAACACGCTGTTGACCCAGACCCTGACCGACGCGTTGGCGAACCACCTCGACACGTTCGCTGCCGAGCAGGGCAGCTCCGGAGCTGAGGGAAGTCCCTTGTCGGAGGCGGACAGGATCCGGCTGATGACCTTCATCGCCAGTGACTATGTCCCCAAGGGCAGCGAGAGCGACACCGATGAGCTGCAGCGGGGCGCCGCACGCCTGACGTCGTACATCGCTGCGTACCAGCAGGACAACATCGACAGCTGGGCGGAGAATCCGAACGGCGCCGGTCCTCGCGAGCTCGGCAGCGCCAACGGCCGCATCCAGGGCATGCTCGACGTCGCCCTGATCAACGAGGCACAGGAGCGCGACGTCAACCAGGACGGCTTGGAGGCCGAACGCATCAGGAACATCAAGATCGGCTACGGCGTCGTCTCGGGCCTTCTCTCACCGATTCCGAACTCCGGTCTGGTCACAGGCCCCGGCGGGGCCTTGTTGAACAACCTGCTCACCGAAGATCACATCCCCGCTCCCAACGCCGGGGTCTCGACCGACTGGCAGGCCGACGGTTCCCACATCACGGACGCGAACACGCGCTCCATGCTCGGCGCCCTCGTGGCGTCGGGCAGGATCGACGTCGACGATCTGCCATCGGTACTCGACGATCCTGGCGCCAGCAACGCGCAGGTCGCTGATGCCGCGGACGACCTGTTGACCTCCTACTTCGAAGATCATCCGCCGCACGACCCGACGTTCTACACCGACTTCAGCAACGAGATCGGGAGCGTCTACCGCGGCTTCGACGACACGTACTCCCTGCTCGGCATGAACGAGGAGGAGATGGAGGACTTCCTCGTGAGCGACTCCTGGGGACGGCCACGATGACCGCGCGATTCCTAACAGTCGGAATGGTCGGCCTCACGGCTGCACTTTGCCTGGGAGCGTGCGATGAGGGCGCTCCCACCGCTGAACCGTCCGAGACTTTCCAGCCGGCCACGTCAATCCCGCAGGGTCTCGGAGACTACTGCGAGGTCCAAGGGTGGCGGGCTCTGATCGACGACGGACAGGTCGGGATCGAGGACTTCCCCGACTGGGCCGATGGCACGGTGGTCGACGGCACTCCGCGCATCATCGACTTCAGCAGCGAGCCCGACGACGGACTCAGCGGCGCTGAACGACTCGATCGTCTTGACGCCGCGACATCATGGGGGGACGCCGAACAACCCGTCCCACGCTCGTATCGAGACGCCTGCATGAGTCTCACCTCTGACGCGGACATCGTCCGAACCCAGGGAGCCCTCGGGTTCGGAGCCGAACCCGGGCGCTCGACGCCCGAGGCTGCACCGAAGCATCCGGTGCCGTCGCTGGGAGAGGATCTGGGTGGCTACTGCCAGGTACAGAACCTGCGCGAGCTGCTCACGGAGGGCCGCTTCAGCGTGGACGATCTCCCCGACTCGGTCGACGACACCGAGGTCGACGGCTCACCGCGCATCATCGACTACACCGTCGCTCCCGGCTCGGTGCTGGGACACTACGCCCAGCTCGACGCCGTCGTGGACGCCGTCGCTCGGGTTGACGAACGGCTAGCGAGCACGCTCTGGACCGGCGACTCCGAGGACAAACTCCGCGAATGTGCCGCGTCCAGCACTGAACCCGACGTGCGACGCACCCAGGGCGACACCGGGTACGCAGCCGACCGCTGATCCCGGGAGGAACGGATGCTGCCTTCGACTCGCACGCTGAGGGCGGTCGGCCGCCCCCAACTCGACGCGGCGCTGCCCGTGTGTGTCGAAGCAGCTGAGGGTCCGTGACTCGACGGGGTCACCGTCCGGGGCGGCGTCGCTTTCGACGCAGACCACGACCCGGTCGTCGAGCTCGGCGGACTCGCTCATTCACGCCTTCACTCACCGCGACGGGTCCGAGCTCGTAGAAGCTGCGTGCCTGGGGCCCGTGCAGGGGCCCGTCGATCTTGGCGGGCCGGTCTACCCGGCCACGGATGCCAGGGCCGCGGCGGTCTCGGCTAGCTGCGTCTCGGCCACCCCTCGACCGAAGGTGAAGCGCACCGCCGTATGGGCCAGCTCCCGCTCCAGTCCCATCGCCGTGAGCACGTGGCTGGGCTCGTCGCTGCCGGCGTGGCAGGCCGAGCCGCTGGAGCACACGACGCCGCCGCGCTCGAGGTCGAGGAGGATGGACTCCCCCGACCGGCCGGGCAGCACGAACGAGGCGTGCCCGGCGAGGCGATGAGTGCGGTGCCCGGTCACTCGGGCCGAGGGCACGCCGTGGAGCACCTGGTCGATGAAGGCGTCGCGTCGTGCTGCGACCGCCTCCACGTCCGTCCTGTCGACGAGCCGCAGCGCGGCGGCCATGCCGACGGCGCCGGCCACGTTCTCGGTGCCGGAGCGCCGGCCCGACTCTTGCCCGCCCCCGTGCACGAGTGGCTCGAGCGGGACCCCGCGCCGCAGCCACAGGACGCCCACACCCTTGGGCGCGCCGAGCTTGTGGCCGGAGAGGCTCATCGCCGAGACCCCGAGCGTGCTCACGTCGAGGTCGAGCCACGCGGCCGACTGGACGGCATCGGTGTGGAACGGCACTCCCCGCTCAGTCGCGACCGCCGCCAGCTCCGCCACGGGCTGGATGGTGCCCACCTCGTTGTTGGCGTGCTGGATGCTGACGAGCGTCGTGTCCTCGCGCAGGGAGTCGGCCAGCGCGTCGGGGTGGACGAGGCCGTCGGCGTCGACAGGGAGCTCGGTGACGTCGTAGCCCATCCGCGCCAGCCAACGGGCCGACTCCAGGACTGCCAGGTGCTCCACCGCGCTGATGACGACGTGCCGGCCCCGAGGCTCGGCCAGGGCGATGCCCTTGACGGCGAGGTTGTCGGCCTCCGTGCCCCCCGAGGTGAACGTGACCTCCCCCGGGCGGGCGCCCAGGACGTCGGCGACCCCTCGGCGTGCGTCGGCCAGTGCTCGCTGCGCCGACTCCCCCATCTCGTGGTGGCTGGAGGGGTTGCCGAACTCCGGCCCCAGGTACGGGCCCATGGCCGCGAGCACGTCGCGCCGCACAGGGGTCGTCGCCGCCTCGTCGAGATAGATCACTGCGTCTGCCCGACAGCGATGTCGAGGCCCAGGTCGATCGCGGGCACCCCGTGGGTCAGGGCGCCGACGCTGATGACGTCGACCCCCGTCCGGGCCACGTCGCCGATGGTCTCCAGCGTGATGCCGCCGCTGGCCTCGACCATCGCCCGACCGGCGACGTGAGCGACCCCGGCGCGCAGGTCGGCGATAGAGAAGTTGTCCAGCATGATGGTGCCGACGACGCCCGAGTCCAGCACCGCGTCGATCTGCTCGAGCCGGTCCACCTCGACCTCGAGGTGGGTCGTGTGCGGGAGCCGATCGGCTGCGGTCCGCAGGGCGACCGTGACGTCGTCGACGAGGGCGAGGTGGTTGTCCTTGGCCATGACGGCGTCCGACAGCGAGAACCGGTGGTTGTGCCCGCCACCACAGCGCACGGCATGGCGCTCCAGCGCCCGGAGCCCGGGAGTGGTCTTGCGGGTGTCGACGACGCGGGTCGACGTGCCGGCCACGGCCTCGACGTACCGGGCGGTGAGCGTCGCGATGGCGCTCATCCGCTGCACCAGGTTGAGGGCGACCCGCTCGGCCTGCAGGACGGCACGGGCCGGACCGACGATCGACGCGAGCGCGTCCCCGACCTCGAAGCGGTCGCCGTCCGCAGCGTGCGCCGTGACCCGGACGGAGGCATCGAGGCTGGTCATGGCGACCTCGAGCACCTCCGTCCCCGCGAGCACCCCCTGCTCGCGGGCGACCAGGCGTGCTTCGGCGACCGCATCGGCGGGCACCAGGCTCTGGGACGTCAGGTCACCGAACGGCGCGTCCTCGGCGAGGGCGAGGTCCACCAAGCGCTGGATGTCGCGGCGGCTCAGCAGCCCGCTCATCGCAGCACCAGGCTGGAGTGACGTGCCGGCGAAGGACCAGGATCGGGGGCGTCGATGCGGAAGTGCCCTCCACGCGACTCCCGCCGAGCCAGTGCACTCGCGACGACCGCTCGTCCCACCAGCAGCAGGTTGGCGTCCTCGGCGGACTTCGCGTCGTCGACGGCCGGCATCGCCCACGAGGCGAGCTCGTGCGCTGCGGCATCGAGTCCGGCGCCGTCGCGCCGCAGGCCCGCGGCGTCCCACAGCAGCTGCTGCAGGTCGGCCCGGCTGGCCGAGATGCCGTATTCCACCGTCGCCATCGTGATCGGCTCCGCCCAGTCGGCTCCGAAGGCCTCCGGCTCGGCGGGGACGAGGGCGGCATCGACGACCCGCCGACCGAACACCGCCCCCTCGAGCAGGGAGTTGGACGCGAGCCGGTTGGCGCCGTGCAGACCGTTGCACGCCACCTCACCGACGGCGTACAGATCCGGCACCGAGGTCCGGCCCCACAGGTCGGTCCGGACCCCACCCATGAAGTAGTGCGCCGCCGGTGCGACGGGGATGGGCTCGGCCGCCCAGTCGAACCCTTGCGCGCGCACCGCGGCGTCGATCGTCGGGAAGCGCTCGGCCAGGAACTCCCGCCCCAGGGCTGTGGCGTCCAGGCGAACCGGCACGCCGCCCTGCGCCGCCATCTGGTGGGTGATGCCCCGGGCGACGACGTCACGGGGTGCCAGCTCTGCGTCGGGATGGAGGTGCTTCATGAAGCGGTCACCGTCGGCATCGACGAGGACCGCGCCCTCCCCGCGCACCGCCTCGGACACGAGGTGGTTCCCCGGTGCGGCCAGGGAGGTCGGATGGAACTGGTAGAACTCCAGGTCGGCGGCCACGGCTCCCGCCCGCAACGCCATCGCCAGGCCGTCGCCGGTGGCGACCGTCGGGTTGGTCGTGCACGGATACAGCTGGCCCGCTCCCCCGGTGGACAGCACCACCGCGTCGGCGGACAGCACCGACCTGTCGAGCAGCCGCACGCCGCAGGCCCGTCCGTCCTGAAGGACGACGTCCAGGGCGGTGGTCTCCTCCAGCACCGTGACGTCGGAGGCGAGCAGCCGGGTGATGAGTGCCCCCGCGATGGCCGCCCCGGTGGCGTCACCCCCGGCGTGCAGGATGCGCTCGGCAGAGTGCGCGGCCTCCAGTCCTCGGGCCAGCTCGCCCGCCTCGACGTCGAAGAGCACACCACGTCGGATGAGGTCGGCGGCAGCGTCGGGCCCCTCGCCGCACAGCACCCGGACCGCCTCGTCGTCGGAGAGACCGGCGCCGGCGGCCAGCGTGTCGGCGACGTGGGAGGCGACGGAGTCCTCCGGCGACGTCACGACGGCCACCCCGCCCTGGGCGTACCAGGTGTTGCTCTCGCGGAGGCCGGACTTGGTGACCAGCGTGACCTGCACACCCGGGCGCGCAGCGGCGTCCAGGGCCGCGGTCAGGCCGGCCACGCCGCTGCCGATGATCGCGACGTGCGTCATCGGTCAACCTCGTGCTGCGCGACCTTCGGGAGGGCCGCGAGCATCCGCTCCAGGGCCACCTTCGCGTCCGAGGCGACGGCGTCGGGGACGACGATCTCGTTGCGCACCTCGCCCTCGACGAGTCCGTCCAGCGTCCAGGCGAGGTACCCGGGGTGGATCCGGTACATCGTCGAGCACGGGCAGATCACCGGGTCGAGGCAGAAGATGATGCGATCGGGGTACTGCGCCGCGAGCCGGTTGACCAGGTTGATCTCGGTGCCGATGGCGATGACGTCACCGGGCGAGGCGGCCGCGACGAACTTCTGGATCGCGTCGGTGGAGCCGGAGGCATCGGCCGCGTCGACCACCGGCATCGGCGACTCCGGGTGCACGATGACCTTGCAGCCGGGGTGCTCGGCGCGGGCCTGCTCGACCTGGGCCACGGTGAAGCGCTTGTGCACCGAGCAGAACCCCGGCCACAGCAGCACCCTCGCGTCGAGCAGCTCCTGCCGCTCCAGACCGAGACCCGGCTTGCGGGCGTTCACCATCGGCATCTGCTCCAGCGGCACGCCCATCGCCTTGGCGGTGTTGCGGCCCAGGTGCTGGTCCGGGAAGAACAGCACCCGGCGCCCCCGCTCGAAGGCCCACTCCAGCACGGTGGCGGCATTGCTGGAGGTGCAGACGATGCCACCGTGACGCCCGCAGAACGCCTTCAGCGCGGCGGAGGAGTTCATGTAGGTGACGGGGATGACCGACGCGAGCTCGTTCCCGTCGTCATCGAGGACGGTCTCGTCGGCGTAGGCCTGCGTCAGCTGCTCCCACGCGGTCTCGACGGAGTCCTCGTCGGCCATGTCCGCCATCGAGCACCCGGCCGCGAGGTTCGGCAGCACGACGTGCTGCTCGGGACGAGCCAGGATGTCGGCGGTCTCGGCCATGAAGTGCACGCCGCAGAAGACGATCGTCTCGGCCTCGGGCCGGGTCAGCGCGGCGTTGGCGAGCTGGAAGGAGTCTCCGACGAAGTCGGCGTGCTGCACGACCTCGTCGCGCTGGTAGAAGTGGCCGAGGATGACGAGCCGGCTGCCAAGCGTCTCCTTGGCGGCCAGGATCCGCTCGTGCAGCTCATCCTCGCTCATCCGCTGGTAGGTCACCGGGAGCTGGCCCGGCCGCACGACGGGGTCGGGGATGACGTCGTCCTCGGAGGCGCCGGGTCCGTACCCGGGCACGAGGTCGAAGATCGACGGGTGCTCGGCGAGGTCGGTGTCGCACGTCTGTGCGGGGGCGGCGACGACGGCGTCGTTGACCGAGGCGACAGTGGGGGTGCTCATCGCTTCTTCTCCTCTGGACGGGCCGCGCGGTACAGCGCGGGAGGTCGGTGGCTGGTGCCGGTGAGGTGCGTACCGGTGGGCATGACGGTCCCTCCGGCGATCACCTGACGTCGGAAGTTGGCGGGGTCGAGGCAGCGCCCGCAGACGGCCTCGTGGACGCCTCGCAGCTCGGCGAGGGTGAACTCTGCGGGCAGGAACGCCAGGGCGATCGGGGAGTAGGTGATCTTGGCTCGCAGCCGGCCCAGTGCGTAACGGACGATGTCGTTGTGGTCGAAGGCCAGCTCGGGCACCTCGTCGGCCACGAACCACTCGACGTTCGGCCCGTTGGTCGCGGCATCGTCCTCGTCGGCCCGCACGAGGGTCCAGTAGACGATGGAGACGACACGATCGGCCGGGGAGCGGTCCACGGCCCCGAAGGAGTACAGCTGCTCCAGGTAGGCCGACTCCAGGCCGGTCGTGGCCTGCAGAGTCTGCCGGGCCGAGGCGGCGAGGTCCTGGTGCGCCTCGAGCGGACCGCCGGGGAGGGCCCAACGCCCGTCGTACGGCTCGCGGATGCGGCGCACGAGCGGGAGCCACAGCGTCATCGCGCCGGAGGCGGGGTGCGGACGCAACGCGAACACGACGGTCGAGACCGCGAGCGAGACCTGCCCGCTCATGACGCCCGTCTCCAGTGCCGTCGACATCGCCCACCTCCTTAAGGTATTTCTGACTCTAACCAGCACTTCTGGTCACGTCAACCCTAAGTCGATGACGATCTCCACTCGTGAACCGGCGTGACTCCGCCCACCGGCCGACCTCGCTGGGCGTCGGGGCGGGCCGTGGCCACCCGGCTCGGACGCGGACGGTCGAGGCCTGCGTTACGGTGGTGAGATCGGAACGACGGAGGGGGCACCGATGGTCCGGGAGTTCGCTGACCATGCGAGCGTCCACGGGGGTCTCTCCGCAGACCTGATCCGGGACGTCGCCTCCGACCTGCGACGGCACACGGCCGAGGTCATCACCCTCGCGGAGGGTGCGGAGGACGACCCTCGCCTCGAGGCAGACCTGGAGCAGCTCGCCCACCACATCGAGGCGTGCACCACGATGATCTACGAGATCTGCCAGCACCGACGGGCCAGCTGAGCCGCTCAGCCGTGCGACGGTGCCGTCCCGGCCGGTCCAGCCCGCACGGTTGGTCATCACTGACGAGAGACTTCTCCAGCAGTGGCGAGAGACTTTTCCGAGGTAGGGACGGTCACGGCCCGGGAGAACTCTCTCCTCGGGCTGGAGAGCTCTCTCCTCAGGCTGGAGAAGTCTCTCGTCACTGGAAGTCGCGGGAGCGGTGCCGGCCCGGGAGGGCGCCGGCCGCCCGGGGATAGAGCGACTCGATCGGGTCCACCCGCTCGGCGACGAGGTTGGTGGCGCCCTCGACGTTCTCCACGACACCGCGCACCACCAGGCCCGACGCATTGCGCAGGACCCGGCGGTACCGCTCCCACACCCCGGCGAACACCACGACGTTGAGCATCCCCGTCTCGTCCTCGAGGTTGAGGAACGTGACACCGGAGGCGGTGTAGGGGCGCTGGCGGTGCGTCACCAGGCCGGCCACGCGGATCCGCCGACCGGACTCGTGCCTCGTGCAGTCGTCGACCGACAGCACCCCCTCCCCCTGCAGCAGCGTCCTCAGGTGGGCGATCGGGTGACCCTCGGGCGAGATCCGCGTGGCCCACAGGTCGGCCACCGTGTGCTCGACGTCGCTCATGCCCGGCAGCGTCGGCGCAGCGACGTCGACGGCCGTGCCCTCCAACCGGTCCTCGGCGTCGCCGTACCCCGCGTTCCACAGCGCCTGGCGCCGTGACAACCCGAAGACGTCGAACGCCCCCGCCGTGGCCAACGACTCCATCTGGGCGACGTCCAGCCCGGTGCGTCGCACGACGTCGGCCATCGAGGTGAACGCACGCTCAGCCCGGGCCGCGACGATGCGCTCGGCGTCGGGCTCCCCGACGCCCTGCACCTGGGTGAGCCCCAGCCGGACCGCGTGGTTCCCGTCGCGACGATGCTCGGCCAGACCGTGGTCGGCCTCGGGATCGAACTCCCCGGAAGGCGGCTGCTCGCGCTCGCAGCACGACGTCAGGCCGGTGCCTTGCGCCGCCCTGCCCCCTGACCCGGCGGCGTCCAGCGGCTCCAGGTCGGTGTCCACGGGCGAGGCAGCGATGCACGGGCGGCGGACCTCGACGCCGTGGCGCCGGGCGTCGGCGGTGAGCGACTGCGGGGAGTAGAAGCCCATCGGCTGCGAGCGCAGCAGCGCCGCCAGGAAGGCAGCCGGGAAGTGCAGCTTGAGCCACGAGCTCGCGTACACGAGCAGGCCGAAGCTCAGGGCGTGGCTCTCGGCGAAGCCGAAGTTCGCGAACGCCTGGATCTTGGCGTAGATGGCGTCAGCCGCCTCCCCCACGATGCCGTTGCCCTCCATCCCGGCGTACAACGTCTCGCGCAGCTTCTCGATCCGCTCCACCCCTCGCTTGGAGCCCATCGCCCGCCGCAGCAGGTCGGCGTCGTCACCGGTGCACTCGCCCACCGCCATGGCGATCTGCATGAGCTGCTCCTGGAACAGCGGCACCCCCAGCGTGCGCTCCAGCACCGGCACGAGCTTGGGGTGCAGGTACGTGATCGGCTCCCGGCCCAGCTTGCGCCGGATGTAGGGGTGCACCGCACCGCCCTGGATGGGTCCCGGTCGGATGAGCGCGATCTCGATGACGAGGTCGTAGAAGCGCCGCGGCCTGAGCCTGGGGAGCGTGCCGATCTGGGCGCGGCTCTCCACCTGGAAGACACCCACCGAGTCGGCCTTGCACAGCATGTCGAAGACCGCCGGCTCCTGTGCCGGGATGCTCGCCAGGTCCCAGCGCTCCCCCACTCGTTCGGCGGCGAGATCGAAGGTCTGCTGGATGGCGCCGAGCATCCCGAGGCCGAGCAGGTCGAACTTGACCAGGCCCATCCACGCGCAGTCGTCCTTGTCCCACTGCAGCACGGTGCGCCGCTCCATCCGGGCCCGCTCGATCGGCACCACCTCGCCCACCGGTCGCTCGGTCAGCACCATGCCGCCGGAGTGGATGCCCAGGTGCCGCGGTGTCTTCAGCAGCTGTGACGCGAGGTCCACCACGAGCGGGGGGATCTCGCTGTCGCGGGTCTCGACGGCGTGCCAGGACTCGATGCCCTTGCTCCACGCGTCCTGCTGCCCGACCGAGTGGCCGAGCGCCTTGGCGACGTCGCGCACCGCCGACTTGGGCTGGTAGCTGATGACGTTGGCCACCTGGGCGGCGTTGCGACGGCCGTAGGTGTCATAGACCCACTGGATGATCTCCTCGCGGCGCCCGGAGTCGAAGTCGACGTCGATGTCCGGCTCCTCGTCGCGCGTGGCCGAGAGGAAGCGCTCGAACGGCAGGTCGTAGCGGATGGAGTCGATCGCCGTGATGCGCAGGGCGTAGCAGACCGCCGAGTTGGCGGCCGATCCGCGACCCTGGCACAGGATGCCGCGGCGCCTCGCCTCGGCGACGATGTCGTGGACGATGAGGAAGTAGCCCGCGAAGCCCTTGGCCTCGATGACGGCGAGCTCACGCTCCAGCCGCACCTGCGCAGCCGCGCGGTCGTGCCCGTACATCTCGTCGGCACCGCGGCGCACGAGCTCACGCAACCAGCTCATCGGCGTGTGCTCGTCCGGCACGTTGTTGAGCGGGAGCCGTGGTGTGGCCCGGCGCAGGTCGAAGGCCACGTCCGTCGCGATCTGCACCGACCGCCCCACTGCGCCGGGATACCGCTCGAACCGTGCCTGCATCTCCTGCCCCGAGCGCAGGCATGCCTGGGCCCCGGCCGCCAACCACCCGTCCATCTGTGCGAGCGAGCGACGCGCCCGCACCGCGGCCATGACCTGGGCGAGGCGCAGCCTGGCAGGGGTGGCGGCGTGCACGTTGCCGGTGGCTACGACGGGCAGGCCGTGCTGGGCCGCCACGGCGGCGAGCGCGTCGTTGACCACGGAGTCGGTGGGCTGGCGATGATCGATCAGCTCGACGTCGACGTGGTCGGCACCGAAGAGGTCGGTCAGTCGCACGAGCGCCCGCCCGAGAGCCTCGCGGCCACCGGTGGCGAGCGCCTGCCGGGCCAGCCCCTTGCGGCACCCGGTGAGGACGTGCCAGTGCCCACGACCGAGCTCCGCGAGCCGCTCGAGGTCGTAGACCGGGCGCCCCTTCTCATCGCCGGCCAGCTGCGCCTCGGTGATGGCCCCGGCGAGACGGTGGTAGCCCTCGACCCCGCGGGCGAGCACCAGCAGGTGGCTGCCCTCGGGGTCGGGAACACCCTGCTGCGGTCCGCTCAGGCCCAGGGAGAGCTCAGCACCGAACACCGTCGCCAGCCCCGGATGCTCCTGCGCCGCCTCGGCGAAGCGAGCCGCGCCGTAGAACCCGTCGTGGTCGGTGATCGCGACGGCCTCGAGGCCGAGGGTCACCGCCTGCTCCACCAGCGCCTCGGGCGAGCTGGCGCCGTCCAAGAAGCTGAAGTCGCTGTGGCAGTGCAGCTCGGCGTACGGGACGGTGCCCCGCGACGGTGCGACGGCCGTGTCTGCCGGGGGCACGTACCGCGGGCGCTTGCGGCTGAAGGCCGGTCCGTCTCCCCCATCAGGGAATCGGCCGTCCCTGGGCAGCGAGTGCGTCGGCCGACCCGAGAGCCTGGCCTCCAGCTCTCGCCACGGCACGTCGGGGTTGTTCCACCCCACGACTAGTCCCGCAGCTCAGTCATAGCGGGCCTCGGTCCACCATCGGCCGTCCTCGACGACCATGAGCCACGCCGTGCCGTCGACGCCGACCACCTGGAAGCGGGCGATCCGCCGCGCCGCGCCCTCGTCCCACCAGCGCTCGTCCACCGGCCAGGGGCCGGCCCATGACGCCACGGGCTGCCAGTCCGTGCCCTCGTCGGCCCGCACGCGGGCCGGTGCGCAGCTGATCGCTCCGCGACCGTCCACCCCCACGACCTGCCCATGGGCCCCCAGCACGGAGGCGACCCGAGGCTCGGGGTAGACCGTGGCCGGCGCCGGTGGCGGGATGCTCCCCGGCCACGGCGACTCGACCGGGCGGACGTCCACCGCGCGCTCCCCCCAGGGCGTCAGGGCCCGCCGCGCCGCCGGTGAGCGGCCGCCCTGCACCTGCGCCGCCACGACCCCCTCGTGGCCGAGCATGCCCTGGACCCGTGCCACCACGTGCTCCACCCGGTCATCGGGCCGCGGCCCGAACAGCGGGTCCGCATGCTCGGCCAACGGCTCCACGACCTCCGGGACGAGGCGGACACCGTCGATGCCCAGCGCCACCCCTGCCCGGCCACCGGGGCCGACACCGCCCTCCAGCTGCCAGCGGACCCGGTCGACGAGGTCGGTCGCGCCGAACCAGCGCGGGTGCAGCCACGTGCGCGAGGACGCGACGGAGCCGTCGACATCGGCCTCGATGCGCACACCGGTGCACACCAGGGCGTGGTCGGCCAGCCGTCGCACGAACTCCTCCGCCGTCGTGCGCACGCTGAACGCGATGGGCTCAACCGTCTCCAGCGGCGGCTCGAAGACCACCTGGGCCTGCAGCTCCGGTGGCACCTCACGGCGTCCGACCGGCTGAGGGTCCTGGCCGGAGGCGAACCGGTGCAGCAGGGCACCGTGCCGGCCGAACCGGGTGAGCACGTCGGAGGCACCCAGGGCGGCGAACCGGCCGACCGTCGTCAGGCCCAGCCGGCGCAGCAGGGCGACGGTCTCGACGTCGTCCAGCACCTCGACCGGCAGGTCGGCCAGGAACGCCGCCGCCTGCCCCTCGGGCACCACGAGGCAGTCCTGGGCCGTGGCACGACGCGCCGCCTGCTCGGCGGCGAAGAGCGTGTCGGCCACCCCGAGGCGGACGTCCCAGACCCCCAGGCCGACCAGCCGCTCGGCAAGGACGGCCGCCGCCTCGGCCTCGCCACCGTAGAAGCGACTGGGCACCCGCAAGGCGCACAGGCCCGGCCGCAGGGGCGCCACCCCGGGGCTGAGCTCCTCGATGGCGACGAGGACCTCCTCGAAGGCCCGCGCGTCGACCTCGGGCCGATGGTCGGCCAGCACGAGGTCCGGACAACGGGACTGGGCATCACGCCGACGCATCCCCCGCCGCACCCCTTCGGCCCGCGCACCCGGCGAGCAGGCCAGCACCGCGCCCTGCGCCAGCACCGCAGCCGCGGACCCGGGCGGAAGGTCGGCCAGCACCGCCACGACCGGCCAGTCCGGACACCACACCACCAGCGTGCGCATCACGCGCTCCGCACTGCACACATCAGGCGCTCCGCACGGGGGCAGGAACGTCGTCCACGGCGTCCTCACCGGTCTGCACGACCGCCCGCACGGTGAGGTCGGGCGCCGGCAGCCACAGGGAGCGGGTGCGCCCCGGGGCGTCGCCCCGCCGCACCGACACCGTGGCCCGCCGGGCCTGCAGGTGCCCCGCGCCCTGCTCCAGACCAGCCCATCGGACGTCCGACAGGCTCAGCCGGGCGTCGCAGCCCGGCCACGATCCCCACGGCACCAGGACCGAGCCGCGCGTGCGCAGGCGTGCCGCGAGACGGGAGGCGTCCCCGGACGAGACAGGGCGCTGCGGACGCACCACCACCAGGGCGAGCACGTCGGCCAGGGCAGCGGTGACCTCCAGGAGGCGATCGCCCGGGTCCGGGACCACGATGGTGCGGGTGGGGTCGACCCCCATCGCGACGGCTGCCTCCACCCCGAGGTCGCGCACGCCCACGATGCCGCACCAGGCCCCCCGTGCCGACGGGCCGGCCATGAGCAGCAGGGCCAGGCTCGCGGAGTCGACGCCGTAGACGCCTCCGGCCCGCACGTCCAGCAGGCCCTGCAGCCCGGGGTGGACGGGCACCGGCTCGGCGGCTGGCCGACCCTGGAGCCGATCCACCTGACGGCGCAGGTCGGCGACCACCTCCAGCACGGGCCGCGCCCCGCCACCCTCGGTGCCGCTCTGGGCCGAGGAGCCGGACGACGGTGAGGCGAGCATTCACCCATGATCGAACACCTGTTCGAACATGTCAATCGAGCATGTCAGCCCTGGTCGCCGGACTCCACCACTCCGAACGGGATGGATCCACCGGGGATCGCGTCCAGAAGCCGGCGCGTGTAGTCCTCCTGCGGGTGGTCGAAGACCGCCGTGACACTGGCCTGCTCCACGACCTTGCCCTCCTGCATCACCAGCACGTGGTCGGCGATCTGGCGGACCACGGCGAGGTCGTGGGTGATGAACAGGTAGCTCAGGCCCAGCTCCGCCTGCAGGTCGTTGAGCAGGGTCAGGATCTGGGCCTGGACCAGGACGTCGAGGGCCGAGACGGCCTCGTCGCAGATCACCACCTCCGGATCGAGAGCCAGGGCGCGCGCGATGGCGACACGCTGGCGCTGGCCGCCGGAGAGCTCGCTGGGGTAGCGCCGCATGACCGAGGCCGGCAGCGAGACCTTCTCCAGCAGGTCACGAATCGCGGTCTCCCGCTCCTTGGCGGTGCCGATGCCGTGGGTGCGCAGCGGCTCCTCGATCGAGCGATAGATGGAGAACATCGGATCCAGCGAGGCATAGGGGTTCTGGAAGACCGGCTGCATCTGACGGCGCATCGCCAGCTGCTGCTGCTTGGACGTCATCGTGGTGATGTCGACGCCGTCGAACTCCACCGAGCCGCTGGTGGCGTCGAGCAGACCGAGCACCATGCGGGCGACCGTCGACTTGCCCGAGCCGGACTCTCCCACGATCGCGGTGGTCGTGCCCCGCTCCAGGGAGAAGCTGACGTCGTCGACCGCCGTGAAGCTGATCGACGATCCGGGACGGCTGCCGCGAAGGGTGAAGACCTTGGTGAGGTTCTTGGCCTCGACGATGGTGCTGCGCCCCTGCCCGAACTCCTCCTCGTGCGTGGCGACCTGGGCAGCGACCTCCTCGGCGGCCAGCACGGCCTGCTCGCGCACCTCGGCACGAGCAGTCGTGGACGACAGCCGCTGGGAGGCCAACGACGGCGCCGAGCTCACCAGTCGATGGGTGTAGGGGTGCTGCGGGCTCTGCAGGATGTCCATCGCCGGCCCGGACTCCACGATCTGGCCCTTGTACATCACCACGAGGTGGTCGGCCCGCTCCGCAGCCAGGCCCAGGTCGTGGGTGATGAGCAGGACGGCGAAGCCGAGCTCGTCGGTGAGCCGGTCGAGGTGGTCCAGGATCTGCTTCTGGACGGTCACGTCAAGGGCCGACGTCGGCTCGTCGGCGATCAGGAGCTTCGGTCGGGCGGCCAGGCCCATCGCGATGAGCGCACGTTGCCTCATGCCGCCGGAGAACTCGTGCGGGAACTGTCGGGCGCGCCGCTCGGCGTCGGGCAGCCCGGCCTCCTCGAGCAGCTCGACGACGCGGGCGTCGGCGTCCTTGCCCTTGGCCATCCCGTTGGCCTCCAGGGACTCCTTGATCTGCTTGCCGACCCGGATCAGGGGGTTGAGGTTGGACATCGGGTCCTGGGGAACGAGCCCGATCGAGGACCCGCGCAACGCCAGGATGTCGGACTGCTTGGCCCCGGCGACGTCGACGCCCTCGAAGAGGATCTCTCCGCCGGTGATCCGGCCGCTCCCTGGAAGCAGGTCGATGATGGCGTGCGCGGTCGTGGACTTGCCCGAGCCGGACTCCCCCACGATGGCGACGGTCTGGCCGGGGTAGACGACCAGGTTCGCACCCCGGACGGCAGGAATGACCTCCTTGCCGCGGGCGAAGCCGACGTGCAGGTCCTTGACCTGGAGCAGAGGGGTGGGACTCACTCGCTCCTCCTCTTGGGGTTGAGGGCGTCACTGACGGCATCGCCCAGCAGGATGAAGCCGAGTGCGGTGAACGCCAAGGCGCCAGCGGGCCAGAACATGACCCCCATGCGCTGGCCGGAACGGACCTGGATCTGTGCTGCGGAGATGTCGTTGCCCCACGACACGACCCCGAACGGCAGGCCGATCCCGAGGAAGGACAACGTCGCCTCGGCCACGATGTAGATGCCGAGCGAGATGGTGCCGGTCACGATCACCGGCGCCAAGGAGTTGGGGACGACGTGCCGCATGAGGTTGCGACGCGGCGTCGCCCCGATCGCCCGGGCGGCGTCGATGAATTCCAGGTTCTTGACCTCCAGGACCGCACCGCGCGCGATGCGGGTCATCTGCGGCCACCCGAAGGCACCGAGCGCGACCACCACCGCTCCGATCGCCGCCCAGTATCCGCGATCGGGAAAGAGGTTGTTGATCACCGACAGCCCGACGAGCGCGCCCAGCAGCAGCGGGATGGCGAAGAAGATGTCAGCCAGACGGGAGATGACCGTGTCCGTGAAGCCGCCGTAGAACCCGGCGACGGCGCCGCTGACCAGCCCGACGACGATCACCACGAGCGTGCACAGGAAGCCCACGAGCACCGAGGCGCGAGCGCCGTACACGGTGCGGGAGAAGACGTCGTACCCCTGCTTGTTGAAGCCGGCGACGTGGCCGTCGCTCGGGCCCTCCAGGCTGCGGGACAGGTCGGCGCGGGTCGGGTCGATGTCGGTGATCAGCCCCGGGGCGATCACCATGAAGGCCACGACCGCGAGGATCACCGCGGACACCCAGAAGATCCAGTTGCGACGCAGCTGCTTCCAGGCCTCCTTCCACTGGCTCTCCGGCGGGCGGGAGGTGTCGACGGTCCCGGTCTCGTGCAGGGGTGTCTCGTCGAGCGGTGCGACGAAGCGCTCCTGGCCGGGCAGCACGGTCTCAGACATATCGGATCCTCGGGTCGAGCACGGCGTAGAGGAGGTCGACCAGCAGGCTCATCACGATGTAGATGAGCACCATCACGGTGACCACGGAGACGACGGTGGAACCCTCGCCACGGTTGATCGCCTGGTAGGCGAGGTTGCCGATCCCCGGGATGTTGAAGATGCCCTCGGTGACGATGGCCCCGGCCATCAGGGTGCCGAGGTCAGCTCCCAGGTAGGTGGTGACGGGGATGAGGGAGTTGCGCAGCACGTGGCGTCGGTTGACGGCGCCGTTGCTGAGGCCCTTGGCCCGGGCGGTGCGCACGTGGTCGGCGGTGAGGTTCTCCACCACCGACGTGCGGGTCAGGCGCAAGATGTAGGCGAAGGAGACCAGCCCCAGGACGATGGCAGGGAGGATGAGCTTGCCGATGGAGGCGTCGCCCCCGACCGTGACCGGCGCCCATCCGAGCTGTACGCCGAAGATCAGCTGCATGAGAAAGCCGAACACGAAGATCGGGACCGCGATCACGAGCAGGGAGACGACCAGCATCGTGGAGTCGAAGATCTTGCCCTTGCGCAGACCGGCGTAGAAGCCGGCCGCGATGCCGAGCACCGACTCGAAGACCAAGGCCAGCAGGGCCAGCTTGAAGGTCACCGGGAAGGCCTCCGCGACCAGCTCGGTGACGGGACGTCCGGAGTAGGAGACACCGAAGTCACCCGTCACGGCGCCCTGGAGGTACAGCAACCACTGGACGAGGAACGGCTTGTCCAGGTTGTACTGGGCCGCGATCTGGGCGCGGACCTCCTCCGAGACCGGCTTCTCCCCGAAGAGCGCGACGATCGGGTCGCCGGGCTGGAGGAAGACGAGTCCGTAGATCAGCAGGGTGGAGCCGAGCAGGACGGGAATGGCCTGCAGGGCCCGTCGGCCGATGTACCACCACATGGATGTGCCTCCTGGTTGGAGCGCCGCTCACAGCGAAGTGGGGCAGTACCGCACGGTACTGCCCCACTCCACGTGGGGATCTGACTACTTGGTGACGTTCTGGAGCTCGGGCTTGTTCTGCCAGTTGAACTCCACGTTCTCCACGCCGTCAGCCGCGGCGGCCGCGATGCTCTGGTTCCACAGCGGGATGGCCGGCAGGTCCTCGAAGAGGATCGCCTGAGCATCGGCGAGGAGCTGGTAGCGCTCCTCCTCGTCCTGAGCACCGGCGGCGCTCTGGATGGTCTCGTCGAACTCCTCGTTGCTGTAGTCGCCGTCGTTGGAACCGGCGCCGGTACCGAAGATCGGTCCGAGGTAGTTGTAGATCGACGGGTAGTCGGGCTGCCAGCCGGTACGGAAGGCCGTGCCGATCGAACGGTCCGTGACCTTCTCGCGCAGCTCCGCGAACGTCGCGTAGGCCTGCGGCTCGGCGTCGATGTCCAGCGTGTTGTTGATCTGGTTCACCGCCGCCTCGACCCACTCCTTGTTGCCGGGGCCGTCACCGTTGTAGGCCAGGACGAACTCGCCGTCGAACTCGGCGATCTCGTTGGCCTGGTCCCACAGGTCCTGCGCCTCCTCGGCGTCGAACTGCAGGACGTCCGCACCCTCGATGTCCTCGGTGTAGCCGGGCATCAGCGGTGAGCTGAAGTCGGTGGACGGGATGTTGGCGCCATCGAAGATCGCATCGCAGATCTCCTCGCGGTTGATCGCCCGCGAGATGGCCTGACGACGCAGCTTGCCCTCGTCGTTCTCGCCGAAGCCGGGCAGCGAGGAGGGGATGGTGATGGTGCTGTTGACCGACCCGGGCTGGCTGATCGCCTGGATGGAGTCATCGTCCTCATAGGTGGTCAGCGCGCTCGGCGGCACGTCGTCCAGGACGTCGAGGTTGCCGGCCTGGACGTCGGAGAAGGCCGAGTCCGGGTCGGTGTAGAACTTCAGCGTGACACCGCCGTTCATCGCCGGGCGGTTGCCGTCATAGCTGTCGTTCGGCAGCAGGCGCGCCTCGGAGTTGTCGTCGAGCCCGTCGAGCGTGTAGGGGCCGTTGCCGATCGGCGCGTCACCGAAGGCCTCCATGTCCTCGAAGGCTGACTCCGGGAGCGGGAAGTACGCCGAGTAGCCCAGACGGCCCGGGAAGTCGGCCTCGGCCTGCTTCAGGGTGATCGTGAAGGACGTGTCGTCGACAACCTCCAGGCCGGAGATCTCCTCGCCGCCGCCGTCGATGGTTCCGTCGGCGGTGGTGCCCTCGATGGGGTAGAAGAAGTACGCCGAGAGCTGCTCGTTCTCGGGGTTCGCGCCGTAGTTCCAAGCGTCGACGAAGGAGTCGGCCGTGACGGCGGTGCCGTCGGAGAACTCCCAGCCCTCGTTGAGCGTGACCGTCCAGGTCTGGTTGTCCTCGGACTCGATGGACTCGGCGACCTCGAGCTCGGTCTCGCCATCCACCGTGTAGGAGATGAGGCCGGCGAAGACGAGGTCCACGATGTTGCCGCCGCCCACCTCGTTGGTGTTCGTCGGGATCAGCGGGTTCTGGGGCTGGACGCTGTAGGACGTGATGACGGCGTCGGTGCTGCCGCCCCCATCGCCGTCGTCACCCCCGCCACACGCGGCCAGCACGAGGCTGCCCGCGGCGACCAGTGCCACACTCGCGAGACGGTTACGCCGAGTGAGTCGCATTGAATCCTCCTGTGAAGTACGGGCACGCAGGCGCGTGCGCTCACCATTGCTATCACCGGGCAGGCGGCCGGGGGTAGTGCGAAGGGACTACTTAATCAAAGTGTCACCGTCCCCACGGGCCACGGCGCCCTGGCCCGAGATGGAGCCGCGCATGGTCCCGACGGCCCACACGTACCAGGCCCCCGGACCGTTGGTCCGGGGGCCTGGTGCGAGCGTTCGGGGCTCAGCCCTTGCGCTTGACGACACCTTCGGTGGCCTGCGGGAGGACCGCCTTGAGGTCGCCCACGACGCCGAAGTCGACGAGCTCGAAGATCGGCGCCTCGTCGTCCTTGTTGACCGCGACGATCGTCTTGGACGTCTGCATGCCGGCCCGGTGCTGGATCGCCCCGGAGATGCCGTTGGCGACGTACAGCTGCGGCGAGACCGTCTTGCCGGTCTGCCCGACCTGGAAGGAGTGCGGGTACCAGCCGGAGTCCACCGCCGCACGGGAGGCGCCGACGGCCGCACCGAGGCTGTCGGCGAACGCCTCGACCTCGCTGAAGTCGCCGCCGGTGCCACGGCCACCGGAGACCACGATGGCGGCCTCGGTCAGCTCAGGGCGTCCGGAGGCGGCCTTCTCCTTGCTGGAGACGATCTTGGCCCCCTTGGCGGCGTCGGTGACCTCGACGCTGACGGCCTCGACCGCGCCGGCGCCCGCGGATGCCTCGGGCGTGGCGGAGTTGGGCTTGACGCAGATGACCGGAGCGCCCTGGGTGGCGGTGGCCTTGACGGTGTAGCCGCCGGCGAAGACCGACTGCGTCGTGGTGATCGTCCCACCATCGACCGCGACGTCCACGGCGTCGGTGATCAGACCGGCCTCGGTCTTGAGCGCGACCCGGGCGGCGATCTCCTTGCCCTCACCACCGGAGACGACCAGGACGGCCGCCGGCGAGGTGTCGGCGACGATCTTGGCGAGCGCCTCGGCCTTGGGGGCCACGAGGTACTCCGCGTAGACGGCGTCGTCGAGCTGGTAGACCTTCTCGGCGCCGTGCTCGGACAGGGCGGAGGGAACCTCGCCGCCGCCGAAGTAGACGGCCGACGGCTCACCGATCGAGCGGGCGATCGTGAGGAGCTCGAGCGTGGGCTTGGTGACGGTGCCGTCGACGTGGTCGACGAGCACGATGACTTCGGACATCTCGGTGCTCCTTCTCAGACGAACTTCTTGGAGGCGAGGAACTCGACGAGCTTGGCGCCGCCGTCTCCCTCGTCGGTGACGATCTCGCCGGCGGTGCGCGGCGGGCGGGCCTCGAAGGCCTCGACCTTCGTCCAGGCGGCGTCCAGGCCGACGTCGGAGGCGTCCACGCCGAGGTCGGACAGGTCCCACTCCTCGACCGGCTTCTTCTTGGCGGCCATGATGCCCTTGAAGGACGGGTAGCGGGCCTCACCGGTCTGGTCGGTCACGCTCACCACGAGCTTGCCGCTGCCGGTGATCTCCTGCGTGGCGGTGTCACCGTCACGCCGGATCGTGACGGAGTCCCCGTCGACCGTGATCTCCGAGCCCAGCGTCACCGCGGGCAGCCCGAGGCGCTCGGCCACGAGCGTGGGCACGACTCCCATCGAGCCGTCGGTGGAGGCCATGCCGAAGAACACCATGTCGTAGTCGAGCTTCTCGATGGCCTTGGCCAGCACCAGCGAGGTGCCGAAGGCGTCGGAGCCGGCGATGGCGTCGTCCTCGACGTGCACGCCCTTGTCGGCGCCCATCTGCAGGGCCTTGCGCACGGCGTCGGCGGCGTCGGCGGGGCCGACCGTGATGACGGTGACCTCACCCTCACCGGCCTCGACGACCTGCAGCGCCTGCTCGACCGCGTACTCGTCGAGCTCGGACAGCAGCCCGTCGACGTTCTCGCGATCGACCGTGTTGTCCGATGATTCGAAGGTGCGGTCGGCCGTGGCATCCGGCACGTACTTCACCGCGACGACGATGTTGGTCACGAGGACCCTCCTGTGGTCGGGGGCGCGACGACTCTCGCCGCGAAGACTTGGGGTGGGATCCACTGTCCCACGCAGGTGACGTGGGGGGTGAGGGGACCCTTCCCGCTGCTGCCATGTTACCGACGCGTAACGAATCCGGCGACCGTGGCACCACATGGGCTGGGTCACACCCGGTGCCGGGTACGCTCCCCCGATGACCGATCCCGGACCGCAGATGGTCATCACCGGTGAGCGGACTGTGCCGGGCATCTGGCACGAGAACTACTGGTTCCGCCGGCACGAGGTGGCCTATGAGCACCTCGTCGACCTGGTGGACGGGCTGCACGTCCTCGAGGCCGGGTGCGGCGAGGGATACGGGGCCCACCTGATGGCGCGCCCCGCGGCCTCGGTCCACGCCCTCGACCACGATGCCTACGCCACCGGGCACGTACGTCAGGCCTACCCGGGCGTGCCCGTGCTGCGCGGCAACCTCGTCGCCCTGCCGATGGCCGATGGTTCCTACGACGCCGTGGTGAGCCTGCAGACGATCGAGCACCTGTGGAACCAGCCCGCGTTCCTCGCCGAGTGCGTCCGCGTCCTGCGGCCCGGCGGCCTGCTCGTGGTCAGCACACCCAACACACTGACCTTCCCGCCCGGCAACATCTACCACCCCAAGGAGCTCGAGCCCGACGAGCTGCACGCACTGGTGTCGGACGTCGCCGACGTGGAGCAGCTGCTCGGGCTGCACCACGGCACCCGGCTGAAGCAGTGGGAGCAGGAGCACGGGGATCTCGTCCGGGCCCAGATCGCCTCGGACCCCGACGGGTGGCCCCGAGAGGTCGCCGCGATCGTCCGCTCGGTGACGACGGCCGACTTCGTGCTCGCGGCCGACGACCCGACCGGCAGCCTCGACCTCGTGGTGACCGCCCGTCGTCCCTGAGCCTCAGCGTCGGGCGAGGGTCCGGACCACCTTCGGGATGCCGAACGCGAGCGCGAGGTACAGCAGCGAGCCGATGCCGTAGGCGGCGAAGGCGTTCTTCAGGTCGGCCTCCGGACCGGTGAGCGTCACGATGCCGCCGACAGGCGCGCTCAGCGCGTCACCGGCCGAGAACAGGGTGCTCGCGGAGCCACCCTCGGAGATCCCGGCACCGAGCAGCAGTGCTGCGACGGCCAGCAGGACCGAGGCCACGAAGGCGACCACCGCGAGCACGTTCGCCGTCGTCACCACGACGGCCCGCCACGACGGCGCCGAGCGCTCGCGCGGCACCGAGGGCGGCTCCGGGACGTCGACGTCGTGGTCGGCTCGAGTGCGCGGCTGGTCGCCCGACCTGCGAGCGGCCTTGGCGGCCTTGGCACCCAACGCCTCACGGCGTCGCGCCAGCCGCTCCGCGGCCTGCTGACGACGCCGGACCACCGGGTCGTCGGGATCCTCCACCACGCTGTCCTGCTCAGCGGTGTCCTGCCCGTCAGGCTGCTCACTCGGCGCGATCGCGGCCGGCGGGGTCGTGCTCGCGACCTCGTCCTCGCTCCTTCGCTCCGCGAGGCTCTCGTCCGGATCCTGCGACTCGTCGTCCAGGGGGGTCTGCGACTCGAGCTCGTCCGGTTCAGGAGCTGCTGGCCCGACGCCCTCGGTCAACGCCTGCTCCACCGCCTCCTGCTCGGGATCGCGGCTGGGCAACGGGGAGCTCGGTGGGTCCACCTGGGTGCGGGCGACGGCGCCCGGCACGGCAGCGAGCGCGGCCACGGCAGCGGCCTTCTCCCGCTCGCGACGACGAGCCCGCTCCTGCGCCTGGTCGCTCTCGACCTGCATGCGCTCCCGCTCGGCCCGATCAGCCTCCTCGCGGATGCTCCAGTCCTCGTCCGGTTCCGTCTGGACGTCCGCCCGAGCGGACTCCTCCTTCTCGCGGCGAGCCTCCTCCTTGGCCTCGGCCTTCTCGCGGCGAGCCTCCTCCTTGGCCTCGGCGCGCTGGGCCCGGGCCACGGAGCGAGCGTGCGCCCGCTCCGCCTTGGCCGCGGCCTTGGCCTCGGCCCGCTGGGCCCGGGCACGCCGCTTGGCGTCGGCCCGGTCGACGTGCTCCGCGGTCTCGGACGCCGGCGTCCCGGCACCCTCGGTGGCGGTGTACGCGGTCTCGATTGCCTTCTCCCGAGGCTTGTCAGGAGCCGGACGCGACTCGTCGTCCTCGGAGGACTGGGCCGAAGAGGACTGGGCCGGGCCGACGGCACCGGGAAGGGCGTCGTCGTAGGACATCATGGCGCTCAGTCCCGTGGTGGAACCCGGCCCGTCGTCACCACCAGTGCCGTCAGTGCTCTCGGTGGGGGTCGACCTGGAGCGCGCGCGCTCCCACGGCCGACGAGTCGGCCTCTCGTCGCGCTCGAGGTCGGCGACGATCGCCCCCGCGGTCAGGAACTCACTTGCGGCGGACGATTCTTTTTTTGGTCGGGGTGGCGAGCTCCCCGGACTCGTCACTCACCTCCCGGGGCGCCGCGTCCTCGACTGGCTTCTCCTCCACGAACTCACTCACGTCCGCGGGCGGCGGTGAGGAGTAGGTGGGCACGTCCTTGGTGGACTGGTTCGCGACCACGATGTGGGCCTGCGCCACACGCTCGGCCTCGGCCTCGGCTGCCGCCACCCACTCCAACGCGGTGCGCTCGGCATCCTGCAGCTTCTGCTCGGCTGCCTCTCGCGCTGCGGCCACGGCCTGGCTCAGCCTCTCGTTGGCGTCCTTCTTGGCCATCTGGGTGACGCGCTCGGCCTCGCGACGTGCCTCCTCCATGCGGCGCTCGGCCTCGGCATCGGCCCGCTCGGCGACCTGCTTCGCGTCGGCCTCGGCCTTGGCGATGCGATCGGCGGCGTCCTTCTCGGCCTTGGCGATGCGCTGCTCCGCAGCGGAGCGTGCGGCCTCGGCCTCCTCGGCCTGCTGCCGAGCCAGGTCCTCGCGCTCAGCCGTGGCCACCCGAGCTGCCTCGGCCGCCTCGGCCGCCACCTTCTCGGCCTCGACCTGTGCCGACCGGACGCGCTCCTCGGCCATCTGCTCGGCCTCGGCCATCTTCGCGGCAGCAGCCCGCTGGTCCTCCTCGGCTCGCTTGGCGACACGCTGGGCCTCGGCCGTGACCCGCTCGGCTGCCGCCTTGGCCTCGTCGCGCTCACGCGCCAGCTCGGTCGCCGCCTGCTCGTGCCGGGCCGCCGCCTCCTCGGCGAGGGCCTCGGCCTCCGCCTTGGCCTTGGCCAGCTTCTCCTCGGCGTCACGCTCGGCGTCGGCCACCTTCACGGCGATGGCGACGCGCTCGGCGGCAACCTCCTGGGCATACTTCTCGGCCTCGGCCTTCGCGGCTCCGATGTGGCCCTGAGAGGTCTGTTCAGCCTCCTTGACCACACGGTCGGCCTCCGTCCGGACCTCGGCGAGCTTCGCCTCGGCCTCCTGACGCTCCCTGTCCCGTTGCGTCTGAGCGGCCTCACGCTCTCGCTGAGCCTGCGAGGCGAGGCGCTCGGCCTCGGCACGCGCCTCGGCGATCTGACGTTCCGCGTCCCTCTCGGCCGCCTCCTGACGCCGCCGTGCGGCCTCCTCGGCGGTCGCCTCGGCCTCGGCCAGCCGCTTGGTGGCCTGGGCCTCCGCCTGCTGCTCCGCCTCCACGATGCGACGCTCCGCCTCGGCCTGGGCCTCGTCGAGTCGCTGCTGTGCCGTGCGCTCGGCCTCGGCCTTGGCCGACGCCACGCGCTCGTCGGCCTCCCGCTGCAGCTGCTTGATCTTGGCGGCGGCGGCCTCCCGCTCGCGCTCGATCTCTGCGGTGACGCGCTCGGCCTCCTGGCGCGCCGCATCGACGCGCTCCTCGGCGGCCTGCTCGGCGCCCTTCAGCTTCTGGGTCAGCACCTCGCGCTGGGCGGCCTCGTCGGCCTCGATGCGCCGCGTGGCCTCTGCCCTCTCCCGAGCAGCCTCCTCCATCAGGCGGGCAGCCTCCGCACGTGCTGCCGAGACACGCTCCTGCGCGGCGGCGCTGGCCGCGGCGAGCTTCTCCGCGAACGTGGTCGGAGCTGCCGTTCCGGCCTGCGGGGCGGCGGCTGCGGCCGCGGAAGCCGCCGCGGCCTGCTCGGCCTCGGCGCGTTCCCGCTCGGCCTTGGCCTGCTCCGCATCGGCCTGCGCCTGGGCGGCGCGCGCCTGCTGCTCGGTCCTGGCCCGCTCGGCCTCATCCCGATCGGCCTGCTCGGCCTTCTCCTGCTCAGCCCTGGCCTGCTCGGCCTGCTCACGCTCGGCGTCAGCCTTCTCCTGCTCAGCCCTGGCCTGCTCAGCCTGCTCACGCTCGGCGTCAGCCTTCTCCTGCTCAGCCCTGGCCTGCTCAGCCTGCTCACGCTCGGCGTCAGCCTTCTCCTGCTCAGCCTGCTCACGCTCGGCGTCAGCCTTCTCCTGCTCAGCCTGCTCACGCTCAGCGTCGGCCTTCTCCTGCTCGGCCCTGGCCTGCTGCGCCTGCTCGGCCCGCTGACGTTCGATCTCGGCCTGCTCCGCCCGTGACTTCTGCTCCTCGGCGTCGCGGTCGGCCTGCTCCTGCTCTGCCCGCTCCTGCTGCTCCGCCTGCTCCCGCTCGGCACGCTGGGCCTCGGCCCGCTCGCGCACGGCAGCCAGTCCTTCGCCCCGCTCCGGCGTGGAGGTCTCGTCCACCGGGTCGACGCCATCGCTGAGGGCGGCCTCGACGGGATCCTGCGAGCCGGCCTGCTCCGCGGCGGCCCGAGCAGCGAGCCGCTCTCCCAGGGTCGGACCGGATCGGCGGGCACCTTCTGCGCCCTGATCGGCCTCGACGGCAGGCATCGTCTGCGTGCCTTGATCCGTGGCCTCCACGGCAGGCTCGGTGGACTCTGCGTCGCCGGGGGCCATGGGTGGCTCCTCCGCCGCGATCGGCTGGTCCTCGGTGACCTCGACGTCGGTCTCGTCGGTGGTCGACTCATCGTCCTTCGCCCGACGGGAGCCACGCTTGGAGGCGGCGAACGCCTTCGCGGCCTCCCGCTCACGGCGTCGCTTCTCCGCCGCGGCCTGTCGGGCCGCGCGGGAGGCAGCACGCCGACCACGCCGCTCGTCGGCGTGCGCACGAGATCGCGGTGCCGACGTGGGGTCCTCCCCCGACTCCGACTCCGACGTCTGAGGAGCAGAAGCCGGTCCCTGCTGGCCATCGGCCTTCTCGAGCATGTCGGCCGCCAGCTTCAGCGGGTCGGCCGCACCACGCTCGGGGGGAACGTTCGATCCTGAGTCGCTCATGACATCCCTTCTCAGACGCGACGGCGTCACGGTCGTCGCTCAGTATGCCCCATGTGCAACGTGTGTCACACCCGGTTTCACACGTCGTCCTGCGCATCTGGACCCGTACGAGCACCGGGCTGCCCCCACCACGTCACGTCGGCTCCACGCCCTCGTACCGGTTGCGCACCACTCGTGCAGGGATGCCGGCCAGGACGGCGCCCGGGGCACTGGTCCCGCGAACGACGGCGTGAGCCGCCAGCACGCTGCCCTCCCCCACGTCGGCACCCCGAAGGACCGTGACCTTGGTCCCCACCCAGGAGCCGGCCCCGATCCGCACCGGGCTCAGCGTCAACCCCTGGTCCTTGATCGGCACTGCGAGGTCGCTGGTGACATGGTCGAAGTCGCAGATGTAGACCCAGTCCGAGATCAAGGTCGCCGCACCGATCTCGATGTCCAGGTGGGCGTTGATCGTGTTGTCACTGCCGAGGACCACCTTGTCCCCCAGCCGCAGCACCCCGTTGTGCGCCCGCAGCTTCGTCCGGTCCCCGAGGTGGACCCACCGACCGAGGACGATCTCCCCGGCCCACTCGTGCAGCTCGACCTCCACGCCACGACCGAGGAAGACGAAGCCCTCCGTGATCACCCGAGGGTGTCGGAGCCGGAACCGCAGGAAGCGCCAGTAGCGCACGAGGTGGTACGGACTCCAGGCCCGGTTGCGCAGGATCCATCGGCACGACGCCAGCGTGAGGAAGCGTGCTCGACGAGGATCGCGACGCCGGCTCACGTCGTGGCCGTCACCGAGACGTTGTAGTACAGCGCGTCCGGGACCACGGGCTTGAGGACCCGGTCGACCCTGCTGAGCGCGACCCAGGACGTGAACGCCACCAGCCGCCACGCGCGGGTGATCCGCTCTTCGGGCACAGCGGCCTCGAGCGTGCGCACCGGCCAGCCCCACCATGCGGCCGTGAGCTCCTCGGTGACCGTGCGGACGTCCGAACCCCCGGCACGGCGCACCGTGGCGCGCAGCTCCCGGGGGTCGAACGTGTGCAGGTCCACGACCGCCTCCAGCGCGGCCGCACGGGAGGACTCGTCGAGCTCCTCGGCGGGGCGTGCCCAGCCGTCGCGAAGCACCGGGAGGCGGGTGATGCTCGTGGCCGCCCACCAGGTGGCGCGCGAGAGGCGCCGGGCCACGAGGTCGCCGTAGCGCGTCGGCTCTCCGCAGATGACGACGCGTCCACCGGGCTTGAGCACGCGGAACATCTCCCGGAACGCCTTCTCGACGTCGGGGATGTGGTGGATGACGGCATGGCCGATGACCAGGTCGAAGGAGTCGTCGTCGAACGGCAGCTCCTCGGCGTCGGCGGCCTCGCCGTCGAGCGTGAGGCCGAGGTGCTCGGCGTTGCGTCGCGCAGCCAGGACCATGCCGGGTGAGATGTCGGTGACGGTGCCGGACTCGATCAGGCCGGCCAGCATCAGGTTGAGCGTGAAGAACCCGGTGCCTGCGCCGATCTCCAGGCTGGTGGCATAGGGGCTCGCCGGCTCGCCGGCCACGGCCACGAAGCGGTCGCGGGCGTAGTCGATGCAGCGCTGGTCGAAGGAGATCGACCACTTCTCGTCGTAGGTCCCCGCCTCCCAGTCGTGGTACAGGACCTGGGCGAGCTTGGTGTCCGCCCAGGCCGCCTCGACGTCGTCCGCGCTCGCGACGCCGACCGGGACCTGCTCGAGGTCCTCGGCCGCGCGCTCCATCAGCGACCCTCGAACGTGGCCTTGCCGGGCCCGTTCTCGACGAAGGAGGACATGCCGGTCGCTCGGTCCTGCGTCGCGAACAGGCCCGTGAACTCGGTGCGCTCGATCTCCAGCCCGGTCTGCAGGTCGACCTCGAGGCCACGGTCCACGGCGTTCTTGGCGGCACGCAGCGCGAGGGCCGGTCCACCGACGAACTGTGCGGCCCACTCGACGGCGCTCGCGTGCACCTCGTCGGCCGGCACGACCCTGTCGACCAGGCCGATGGCCAACGCCTCCTCGGCCTTGACGAACCGCCCGGTGTAGATGAGGTCCTTGGCCCGGGCCGGGCCGACCAGGCGGGCCAGCCGCTGGGTGCCACCGGCTCCGGGGATGATCCCGAGCAAGATCTCGGGCTGGCCGACCTTGGCGGTGTCGGCGCAGAACCGGACGTCGGTGGCCAGCGCGACCTCGAGGCCACCACCGAGGGCGAAGCCGGTGATGGCCGAGACGGTCGGCTTGCCGATCGCGGCGAGAGCCCGGGTGAACTCCTGCAGGAGGTGGGCGTGGCGCACCATCTCCTGGTAGTCCATCGCCGCCATCTGCTTGACGTCGGCGCCTGCGGCGAAGACCTTCTCCCCGCCGAAGACCACGACGGCCGAGACGTCGTCGCGGGCATCGGCCTCGCGAGAGACGTCGATCAGCTCCGTCTGGAGCTGCGCGTCCAGGGCATTCATCGGGGGTCGATCGAGGCGGATGGTGCCCACACCGTCCACGACCTCGAGTCGCACGAGCTCAGCCACGCTTGGTCCTTCCGTCGTGATCGTGACAGCGACGCTGTCACGTGCGACCGAGCATAGGGCAGCCTCCCGGCGATCCGGTGGGCCGGGACACGTCCTGAACGGGCCACCGGGGTGCTCCGGACCGTCTAGGGTGGGTCGCCATGGTCACCCGGGTCCCCATCCTCGATGTCCGCCCGCAGGTCGAGGCCGGCGCCTTCCCCGCCAAGGCCGTCCAGGGCGAGGACCTCACCGTGCGTGCCCGGGTCTTCGGCGAGGGTCCGAACGTCGTGCGAGCGGCCGTGGTGCTCACCGACCCCGAGGGACGCACGCGCCATCCCGTGCCGATGCGCCACCTCGGCAACGACCACTGGGCCGCCGTCGTCGTGCCGGACGGCGTCGGCGACTGGACCTTCCACGTGCAGAGCTGGCACGACCCCGTCGCGACGTGGGTGCGAGTGGCGACTCGACGCTTCGAGGCCGACGTCGACCTCGAGATGACCCTGGCCGAGGGAGCACAGGTCCTGCGCCGCGCCGGCGAGGCCGACCCTGCTGCGGCAGCGGTCGCCCCGCAGCTGGAGGAGGCCGACGTCCCGCCGCTCGACCGGTTCGCCCTGGCGCTCGCCTTCGCCGAGACGCTGCCCACCGAGGCCGTGCAGGACCACCTGGACAGCTCCCCGCCCCTGCCCCTGCAGGTCGATCGGGAGCGAGCCCTCGTGGGCTCCTGGTATGAGCTGTTCCCGCGGTCCGAGGGTGCCGAGGTGCTCCCGGACGGGAGCGTGCGACCCGGGACGCTCCGCACCGCCCAGAAGCGACTCGAGGGCGTGGCGGCGATGGGCTTCGACGTCGTCTACCTGCCTCCCGTCACCCCCATCGGGCGGACGGGTCGCAAGGGCAGGGACAACGCCCTCGTCGCCGCGCCCGACGACCCGGGCTCCCCGTGGGCCATCGGATCGGCCGACGGGGGTCACGACGCCGTCGAGCCTGCTCTGGGAACGGTCGAGGACTTCGAGGCGTTCGTCGCCCGCGCCACCGAGCTGGGCCTGGAGGTGGCCCTCGACCTCGCTCTGCAGTGCTCGCCGGACCACCCGTGGGTGAGCGAGCATCCGGACTGGTTCATCCACCGACCGGACGGCTCGATCGCGCACGCGGAGAACCCGCCCAAGAAGTACGAGGACATCTACCCGCTGGACTTCGACGCCGACCCCGGCGGCCTCTACGTCGAGGTGCTGCGGATCATCCGGACCTGGATGGAGCGCGGGGTGCGCATCTTCCGGGTCGACAACCCGCACACCAAGCCGGTCGCCTTCTGGCAGCAGCTGCTCGCCGACGTCCGCGCCGAGGACCCCGACGTGATCTTCCTGGCCGAGGCCTTCACGTCGCCGGCGATGCTGCACGCCCTGAGCGCCATCGGCTTCCACCAGAGCTACACGTACTTCACGTGGCGCCAGGGGGCGGCCGAGACGGCGGACTACCTCGACGAGCTGAGCAACCGCACGAGCGACTTCCTGCGGCCCAACCTCTTCGTCAACACGCCGGACATCCTGCCGCGCTACCTGCAGGACGGCGACGAGTCGATGTTCCGCATGCGCGCGGTGCTCGCGGCGACGGGCTCCCCCACGTGGGGCATGTACGCCGGGTACGAGCTCATGGAGCACCAGGCCGCGGGGCCCGACACCGAGGAGTACCTGCACTCGGAGAAGTACCAGGTCACGGTCCGCGACTGGCCGACCGAGGGCCCGATCATCGACCTCGTCACCCGGCTGAACGAGCTGCGTCGCCGACACACCGCTCTGCAGCGGTTGCGCAACCTGGTGGTCCATCCCACCGACGCCGGTGGCGTCATCGCCTACTCCAAGGTGACCGGTGACGACATCGTCCTCGTGGTCGTCGACCTCTTCCCGTCCTGGGAGCGGCACGTCGCCGTGCGCGTCGCACCGGCCGACGTCGGCCTCGCCTCGCCCTCGGGGCTGCTGCGCGACGAGCTGGACGGCACGACGCACGAGCTCGGTTCCATCACGCTGTCGCCGGACAGCCCCGCCCGCATCCTCGTCCCCGCGGACCGGTGAGCTCTGCACCGTCCCAGCGGTGCAGTGCCCACCGATCACGCCGATGGGGGTCAGGCAGCGGCGATGGCCGCTCGCCTCGGCAGGAGCAGCGCGGCGTCGCCGAACTCGTGCCAGCGGTACCGCTCGCGGACGGCCGCGTCGTAGGCCAGCTGGGTCAGGCCGGGCCCCGCGATGGCCTCGACCAGCAACAGGTGCGAGGCCTGCGGATCGTGCCATCCCGTCACGAGCCCGTCCACGACCCGCGGCGGGTCCTGCCGCGTCACGATGCGTTCGGTCCAGCCGGAGGACGCGACGACGCGCGAGCCCCCGGGCGGCACAGCTGACTCCAGGGCACGGGTCACCGTCGTCCCCACGGCCACGACCCGCCCACCTCGCGCCCGCGTCACGTTCACGAGCTCGGCCGTCGGCTCCCCCACCTCGAACCACTCCGGCTGCGGGGCCTCGCCCGCCTCCTGGGAGGAGACGCCGGTGTGCAGGACGATGGGCGCCACGGCGATCCCCCGGGAGACGAGCCCGGTCACGACGTCGGCGGTGAACGGGCGCGCTGCACTCGGCATCTCCGCGCTGCCCGGAGTCGTGCCGAAGATGGTCTGGTAGTCGGCGAGCCCGTAGCGGCGGTCCAGGTAGCCGTAGGCGATCGCCCGACCGACCCGGTCCAGCGTCTCCCGCAGTGGCTCGGCTCCTCCGTGCTCGGCTCGCCACAGACGATTGCCGGCGCCGGTCGGCGAGGATCCTCCCCGCGGGTACGGGGCGAGCAGGGTCAGCGTCGCCGACGGCTCGTCGGTCAGGGTGACCACCTGCCCGGCCTCCGCATCCAGCACGGCTCGTCCGGCGTCGGGCGCCGAACGGAGCTCGACGACCCACGTGCCGTCCCGCAGGTCCATCGCGACGTGCAGCACGACGTCGCGACGCGCGGCCCCGGTGCCGACCCGCGCATCGGCCTCGCCGGCCACGGTCTGCGACGCGTTCACCACGACGAGATCACCGGGCTCCAGGTGGTCGGCGAGGTCACGGAAGTGCGCGTGGACCGCCCGGTCGCCGTCGGCCACCAGCAGCCGCACCGCGTCGCGATCCAGGCCTCGGGCCTCGGCAGGCGCGGGTGCCGTCAGGCCGCCGGGCGGGTCGAACCTGGTCAGGGGCGCCAGGTCGATGACGGCGTTCATGCGATCACGTCCTCTGAAAAACCACCGTAGGAACGTGCCCGCATGAAGTGTTCCTCGATCACGCCCCCAAGCACTCCGCTTCGCTGCGTGCAGGGAGGTGCCCCCAGCTGGCGCTCGTTCATGCTCCCACCGCCTCGGACGCGATGCCGGTCAGCAGGTCAGCGGCGCGGTGGCGACCACTCGGCGGGCGCTCCTCCAACAACCTGCGAAAGGCCGGGACCACCGTCTCCGGCAGGGGCCGGTCACTGATGTCGTCGCCAGGAAAGGCCGCCTGGTGCATGGCCGTCCGCAGGTCGCCGGGATCGACCACCCAGCACGACAGTGCGGGATCCTCCTGCGCGAGGGTGAGCGTGAGGTGCTCCAGGGCGGCCTTCGTCGCCGCGTACCCACCCCACGTCGGGTAGTGCTCCGCGGCAGCGTCGGAGGTGATGGAGATGACGGCGCCCCCCGGACGCAGCCGCTCGCGGACGAGAGCGACCAGGTCCACCGCCGCGACCACGTTCGTCTCCCACAGCCGGTGCAGGACGTCCGGGTCGAGCTCGAGGACGGGCAGCAGGGGGCTTGCGCCCAGCGTGCTGGCGTTGTTGACCACGAGGTCGAGCTCGCCGGCCAGGGCGGCGAGGGCCGCTCGGTGGTCGGCGTCGGTGACGTCACCACGCAGCCCACGGGCCCGTGGGCCGATCTCGATGAGCGCCGCCGCGAGTCGCTCGGCGTCGCGGCCGTCCACGACGACGTCCCAACCGTCGCCGGCGAGATCCTTCGCGAGGGCGAGGCCGAGGCCGGCCGTCCCTCCGGTGATGAGTGCGCGAGGCATGTCCAGTTCCTTTCGTCGGTGTCGTGTGACTCCATGAAAGAACCTGAACCTTGCTTGAGGTCAAACCCTGCCGGACGCGGCCGGGCCATCGACCGTGACACCGGAACTGGCAGGATGGCGCGCGTGAGCGAGGAGCAACCGGACTGGTTCAAGCGTGCGGTCTTCTACGAGGCGCTCGTCCGGTCCTTCCAGGACTCCGACGGCGACGGCGTCGGTGACCTGCGCGGGCTCACCGCGCGTCTGGACCACCTGCAGTGGCTGGGGGTCGACTGCCTCTGGCTCCCGCCGTTCTTCCCGTCGCCGCTGCGCGACGGTGGGTACGACGTCGCGGACCACACCGACGTGGCACCCGAGCTCGGCTCGATCGACGACTTCGTCGCCCTGCTCGAGCAGGCCCACGCCCGCGGGATCCGGGTGATCATCGACGTCGTCATGAACCACACGTCCGACGCCCACCCGTGGTTCCAGGCCTCTCGCCGCGACCCCGACGGCCCCTACGGCGACTTCTACGTGTGGTCCGACACCGATCGCGGCCACCGGGACGCCCGCATCATCTTCGTCGACTCCGAGCCGTCGAACTGGACGTGGGACGCACAGCGCGGGCAGTACTTCTGGCACCGCTTCTACTCCCACCAGCCCGACCTCAACTTCGACCACCCCGGCGTCCGGGAGGCGATGCTGCAGGTCCTGGACTTCTGGCTCGAGCTCGGCGTGGACGGCTTCCGGCTGGACGCCGTGCCCTATCTCTACGAGCGCGAGGGCACCGACGGGGAGAACCTGCCCGAGACGCACGCCTTCCTCAAGGCAATCCGCGCCCACGTCGACGCGAGGTACCCCGGCCGTGTGCTCCTGGCCGAGGCCAACCAGTGGCCCGCGGACGTGGTGGACTACTTCGGCGACCCGAGCGTCGGCGGCGACGAGTGCCACATGTGCTTCCACTTCCCCGTCATGCCGCGGATCTTCATGGCCGTGCGGCGCGAGTCCCGTTACCCGATCAGCGAGATCATGGCCCGGACCCCCGCCATCCCCGACGGGTGCCAGTGGGGCATCTTCCTGCGCAACCACGACGAGCTGACCCTGGAGATGGTCACCGACGACGACCGCGACTACATGTGGTCCGAGTACGCCGCCGACCCGCGCATGAAGGCGAACATCGGCATCCGGCGACGGCTCGCTCCCCTGCTGGACAACGCCTCGGACCAGATGGAGCTGTTCACGGCGCTGCTGCTGAGCCTGCCAGGGTCCCCGGTCCTGTACTACGGCGACGAGATCGGCATGGGTGACAACATCTGGCTCGGCGACCGGGACGGGGTCCGCACCCCCATGCAGTGGTCACCCGATCGCAACGCCGGGTTCTCCACCGCTACGCCGGGACGGCTGGCGCTGCCCGTCGTCCAGGACCCGGTCTTCGGCTACCAGGCCGTCAACGTCGAGGCACAGATGACCGACCGGTCCTCGCTGCTGCACTGGACCCGCCGCATGCTCATGATCCGCCGCCAGCACCCGGCCTTCGGTCTGGGCGACTTCCGTGACCTGGGCGGCTCCAACCCGTCGGTCCTGACCTTCGTGCGCCAGCACGGGGACGACACCATGCTGTGCGTCAACAACCTCTCGCGCTTCGCCCAGCCCGTCGAGCTCGACCTCAGCGCCTGGGAGGGCATCGCACCGATCGAGATGTTCGGTGGCGTGGAGTTCCCGCGCATCGGCCAGCTGCCCTACCTCCTGACCCTCGCCGGCCACGGCTTCTACTGGTTCCGGCTGCGGCACGGCCTGGCCGGCGCCGAGGACGTGATCGCGTGAGCCGCGAGGACTACCTGCGACGGCAACGCTGGTTCGTGCGCACGGACACGGAGGTCCTCGACGTGGAGCCCTTGGCGTGGGCGCGGGAACCAGACGACGAGGGCCCCGGCACGCGAGTCGAGCTGGTGCGGGTCCGGACCGCCGACGGACGAACCCGTACCTACCAGGTTCCGGCCTCCTACCGACGGGAGCCGTTCCCCGGGCTGGAGGGCGCGCTGATGGCCGTCGAGGACGGCGTGCACGTGTACGACGCGATGCTGGACGCGCACGCCAGGACCGCTCTGCTCGGCGGCTTCTTCCAAGGACCGACGGCCGACCTGACGCACGAGTCCTCCATGCCGACGGGCATCACGGCCTCCACGCCGACCGTGCCGCTCGTGGCCGAGCAGAGCAACACCTCGATCATCGTCGGCGAGGACCTGCTCTGGAAGCTGTTCCGGATCATCGACCACGGATCCAACCCCGACGTCGAGATCGGCAGGGCCCTCACGTCGACCGGCTCGTGCGACGTGGCGCCGGTCCGCGCCTGGATCCGCGCCGGCGACATCGACCTGGGGATGCTCTACGACTACTACCCGACCGCGACCGACGGGTGGCGCATCGCACGAGCCAGTGTCCGGGACCTCCTCGCCGACCCGGGCGTGAGCGCGGAGCACGCCGGCGGGGACTTCGCCGCAGAGGCACGTCGACTGGGCGCGACCGTCGCTGCGGTGCACCACCTCATGCTCGGCCTCGGCTCCGACGTCGTCGAGCCCGCCGACGTCGCCGAGCGTCTGGCAGCCCGCTTCGAAGCGACGTCTGCGGCGGGCCCGTGGGGCGGGCCGGCGCACCGCGCCTTCGGTGAGCTGGCCGCGCTGTCGGACCCGATCCCCGTGCAGCGCGTGCACGGAGACCTGCACCTGGGCCAGACCCTGCGCACCGTCGACGGGTGGCGGGTCTTCGACTTCGAGGGCGAGCCGGCGGCGCCCCTGGCCGAGCGGAGACGTCCCGACTCCCCCCTGCGTGACGTCGCCGGGATGCTGCGCTCGTTCGACTACGCGCCATGGTCGGTCACGTTGCAGCTCGGCATCGACGACCCGGCCTGGTCCTCACGGGCCGAGCAGTGGTCCTCCCGCAACGGCAGCGCCTTCCTCGACGGCTACGGCGTCCGTCCGGGCACGGCAGCGTTCGTCCTGCTGCGCTGCTACCAGATCGACAAGGCCGCCTACGAGCTGGACTACGAGCGCGACCACCGCCCGGGCTGGGTCTCGATCCCGCACGGGGCCCTGCAACGACTCCTGGGCTGAGTCCTGCCGGCGCGCGTGCTGGACGTGAGTTGGTGGCCGACCGCCAGAGCACGACAGCGAAACTGCCACGTTCGTGTCATGTCGCAGGATATCGGCGACTCTTCTGCATCAGGGCACTACAAACCGACTTGCTCGCTCTGCTTGCTATCGCTCATCTGTGCTATAATATAGCTGGAGTTCAGTACTCAGGGGGTGCACGGTGGCGGTCCAGTCGTTAGAGACCCATCCCCTGCTCGCGGGGCTTGCCAGGCTTGAGGAGACCGCGGACCGGATGGACCCCTCCGGTTGGGCCGGCCTGGAGGACACGGTCCTGCGCGACAGCGCCACCCGGCTCGCGCGGCTGCGGGCCCGGCTGCAGGGCCAGGAGGTCGCCATCGCGCGCAGACTGGAAGCCTCGGGTGCGGCCAGAAGGGCCGGCGCCGGCTCCATCGCCGAGATGCTGGGCAAGGACTTCGGTGGCGACCATGGCGAGGGCCACAAGACCGTCAGGACCGCCAAGGCCTTGGAGCAGGCTTCGCGAACCGAGAAGGCCCTGACGGCCGGGCGGATCTCGATGAATCAGGCCAAGGTCATCGCCGACGGCCTCGCCACGCTCGGCCCCGACGTCACGCCCGAGCAGCGAGACCTGTGCGAACGGCGCCTGCTCAAGGACGCCAGGACGTTGACGCTGAAGGACCTGCGCCGCCGCACCGACCGCGCCACCGACGCCTTCAAGCCCGAACCCGAGGTCGACGCCGACGAGAACCAGAGGCTCAAGGACCGCGAGCGTGACGCTCGCCGCAAGTCTGAATTCTGGATGAGCGATCGCGGCAACGGCACCCACCGAGGCGGGTTCGTCCTGCCCGACGCGCAGGCCGAAATGCTCAAAGCCGCCGTCGAAGCCATCAGCGCACCCCGACGCGACCACCTCAACAACACCGACGAGGCCACCGACGCGCCGCAAGCCCAGAGATCATCGGTCTTCGACCGCGAGCTGGATCACCGCGCCCGAATGGGACGCGGCTTCGCCGACCTGTGCGACCACCTCCCAACCGATCGCCTCCCGGCCGCCGGTGGCGTCGGCGCGCAGCTGACCATCAACCTCGACCTCGAGACCCTCCAGAACGGGATCAAGGCCGCCACCCTCTCCACCGGCACGCGTCTCTCGGCCGGACAAGCCCGGCTGACGGCGTGTCGCCTCGGGATCATCCCGATGGTCCTCAACGGCACCTCGCTGCCACTGGACCTCGGACAGTCCAAGAGATTCTTCTCCAAAGCCCAACGCATGGCGATGGAGAACCGCGACGGCGGATGCTCCTTCCCAGGATGCGACAAACCACCTCAATGGTGCGAAGCCCATCATGCCCGCACCCCATGGGCCAACGGTGGAACCACCGACCTCGCCGACGGGGTCCTCATCTGCCCCGCCCACCACCACGTCGTCCACGAACAGGCGTGGCAGATCAGATTCCATCCCACCGACGGCACACCCGAATACCGGGCACCAGGGTCGTCGACCTGGCAGACGAACACCCGATGGCGACCCTGAACCACGTTCATCGGGAGAACTCCGCCCAGAAAGCGCTATGTCCGCGACTCCGCAGGAACCCAGCAGGGCTGGCCCCAGCCCCGGTGCGCCACCCTACTGGGCTGCTTCGGCGTGCTCGTTGGCGTGACCGGCGACCTCGGCGGCGTACGCCGCGCTGTTGTTGTAGGTGAGCACGGCCGTCAGCCATCCACGCCGGGTGTCCAGCTCCCCGCCGGCGTCGCACAGGTAGCGGCCCGCGGCCAGGGCTGCGTCGTCGATGTTCTGCGGGTTGCGTCCGCCGTCGCCTCCGCCGTCAGCGCCCCACCGCTCCCAGGTCTGCGGGATGAACTGCATCGGACCGACGGCCCGATCCCACTCGGTGTCGCCGTCGAGGCGGCCGTCGTCGGTGTCCTCGATCGCCTGGACGCCGGCGCTGCCGTCCAGTGGGATGCCGACGATGTCGGGTCGGGCGACCCCGCCGTCGTCGATGCTGGAGCCGTTGATCTCGCCGTGGATGGACTCGACGCGCCCGATGCCGGCGAGGGTGTTCCACGGCAGGGTGCAGCCCTCCAGCTCCGTGGCCAGGCGGACCGCGGCGCCCACGTAGCCCTGCAGCACCCGCCGCGGGATCTGCGTGGCCTCTGAGGTCTCGTCCAGCCACTCATCGTCCACCACGCCGTCCTCGGACGGCGGCAGCTCGGCGGCGACGGGCGGGTCCACGTCCGGCAGCGGTCGTTGCTCGTCGTCGCCACCGCAGGCCGCCACGGTCAGCCCCAACGCGGCCAGGGCCAGGGCGAGGGGGCGACGCATGGGCACAGTGTGGCGGATCCGGCCAAGGGTCCGCGGGACGGACCGCAGTGGTTCGTCTCCTGCGCCGCCAGTACGGTGGACGGGTGCCCACGTTGACCGACGACGACCTCGTCCTGGAGCCCACGGCCGGCTCGGAGGAGTTCATCGGATGGTCGGTCACGATGGCCGGCCAACGGCTGGGCACGGTCGCCCTGCGCTCGGAGGGTCGACACGTCTCCTCGGTGCGGTGGAACACCGGCACGGGCGACGGGTCGCTGGGCCTGGCGGTCCGGTCCCTGCGCCTCGTGCTCGCGCACGCCTTCGAGGACCTCGGCCTGCGCCGCGTCGAGGCGCGCGTCCCGGTGGATCGACCCGAGGACGTCCGAGCGGCCTCCATCGGCGGCATGCGCCGCGAGGGCATCGTCCGCGGCTCGGGCGACGACCCCGACCGGGCCCTGATGGCCCGCCTCGCCGACGACCCGCCGGCCACGAGCCGCGAGGGCTTCATCGCCCTGCTCAACGCGGGCCTGCCGACGAAGCGGATCATCGCCCAGGGGCTGCTGCGGGACCGTGACGGACGCGTGCTGCTGTGCCGTCTGACCTACAAGTCAGAGTGGGACCTCCCGGGCGGCGTCGTGGAGGTGGGTGAGTCGCCGGCGCGGGGGCTGGTCCGCGAGCTGCACGAGGAGCTCGGAGTCACGGTGCAGGTCCGCGGGCTGCTCACCGTCAACTGGCTCCCGGCCTGGCGTGGCTGGGACGACGCCTGCATCTTCCTGTTCGACATCGGTACGGTCGACGCCTCCTTCGTCGATGACCTCACGCTGCAGCCGACGGAGATCGTCGCAGTGGAGTGGTGCGACGCCGAGACCGTCGCGCAGCACGCCACGGGTGCCGCGATCGAGCTGCTCGCCGCCGTCGATGGCGACGACCTGCCCACCTACCGCGAGGCCCCGCTCCAGCCGGAGTGAGCTGGCGGTCCCGACCGGCTCAGAAGCCCTCGGCGCCGATGACGCCGCCGTACTGACCGATGGCGCGGGGCTTGGCGTCCCCACCGGGCAGGTGGACGAGCACCTGGTGGTGGTGCAGCAGCGTCCCCGTGGTGGAGATGCCCTGGGGGATGAAGGCCTGTTGCGGCGAGTCCTCCGGCCACGTGACGGTGACCCCGTCCTCGACCTCGTAGGTGTCGGAGCGCTCCAGGTCGATGAAGGCCAGGGCGCCGCCGTCGGCGGTACGCAGGACGTGGCGCACGGTCTGGCTCGACCACTGCTGCTCGTAGGTCACCCCCGCCAGGTCCGCGTTCTGGGCAGCCGTGGCACGCATCTGGTCGATGAACCCGTCCTCCTCCAGGAGTGCCGCCTCCTGGGCCTGCGGATCCTCCAGCACCGCCGCGTAGGCATCGGCCGCCGCCTGGGCCGACATCGCCATGCCGGTGGACTCCTCGGGATCGACACGCAGCACCCCGCCGTCTCGCTCGCGCAGCTCCGGCAGCTCGGCGTCGAGCACCGTCTCGGGCGTCGAGACCAGCAGCCAGGGCGCCGCGGCACCGTCGCGCTCGAAGACCTGCACCCGGTTGACCTCGCGCTCCTCGTCGCGGACCACGGCCATGAACCAGAGCGGGTAGGCGGAGAAGCGCGGAGTGACGACCTCCCGCACGTCGATGGGAGCGTCGTCCTCGGCCTGGGCCGTGCTGAGCCGCTCGGCCACCTCGAACGACCCGGTGTCGATGTCCAGCACCGGGCCGACCTCGACCGTCGACAGTGGCTTGGCATCCAGCAGCCGTACCGCCGTGTTGCGGACGGCACGGTAGCGCTCGAAGACCGCGGTGACCTCGCCGGACTCGGCGGCGAGCTTGTCCATCGCGTCGTCGTCGCGCTGCTGCGGCACCGTGCAGGCGGTCAACGCGAGGACGATCAGGACCAGGACCACGACCGGCCGTCTCATGTCTCCTCCTCGTCGAGGACCTCGTACTCGTCCAGCTCGTCCTCGGACACCTCGTGCTCGACCCCGTCCTCGTCCACGAAGACGTAGACCACCGGGTCCGACGGTCCGGGGACCGCTGGGGGCCCCACCTCCGTCGCGTCCTGCACGAAGTCCGCGGCCGTCATGACGTTCGCGGTGGCAGGCGGACGGTACGGGGCAGGCTCCTCGACGGGTCCTGGGTCACCGGGCTCCTCGGCGGGTCCTGGGTCACCGGGCTCCTCGGCGGGCCCAGGGTCACCGGGCTCCTCGGCGGGCCCAGGGTCGCCGGGCTCCTCGCCCTCCGGCTCCGCGGCCTCCAGCTCTGCCGCCTCCTCGGCGGAGATCTCGTGCTCCACGCCGTCCTCGTCGACGTAGACGTAGACGATCTCCTCCACGACCTCGAGCTCCTCGTCCGCCTCCGTCTCGATGAACATCCGCTGGCCACGGCGCAGGGCGTGCCCGCCGAGCAGACCGCCCGCCCCCAGCAGGACCACCCCGATGCTCGCGGCGAACCCTCCCTTGAGGCCATAGGCCATCGTCACCTCCAGACCCGAGAGGTTCGTGGCCCCGACCGCGACGATCGCCAACGAGACGGTCTCGTCCGGCAGCGTCGTGCTGATGGACGCACCCCCCAGGCCGGCGGCGTCGGCCAGCCACCAGTCCAGGGCCGTGGGTGCACCCGGCAGGCCTGGTCGGCCGTCGACCTCGCGCGACTGCGGCTCCCACGGGGTCCGGAAGTCGGTGACCTCAATCCGCTCGGTCTCGGCGACGTAGTCCTCGACGTCGACGCTGTTGCCCAGGCCGACGAAGACCGGCTTGTTGACCGGGACCTCGGCGAGGACGTCCACCTGCAGGCCGCTGTAGGAGATCACGCCCGGAGAGGTCACGATGACGGTGCCGGCGGTGTCCACCGCGTGGGGTCCCGTGGTGAACCGGCTGTCGGGCCCCAGGATGGCTCCCCCGGCCGCACCGAGGGCGACGAGCAGGACACCCAGGATCGTGACGACCCAGCCGAGCCTGCGCACGATCGACCTCCCTCACCCGTCGCGGGACCACCGCTGAGGAACCGGATCCTCCGACGCTTCGGCCCTGACCCTATCCGCCGGGGCGGACGTGGACGTCAGAACAACGCCGAGGCGAGAGAACGGCGAGCCTCCGCGACGCGCGGGTCCGAGGCGCCGACGACGGTGAACAGCTCCAGCAGGCGTTCGCGGATGCTCTCCCGCTCGTCGCCGCTCGTGCGCCGCACCAGATCGATGAGCCGGCCGAAGGCGTCATCGACGTGGCCGCCGCTGACGTCGAGGTCGGCCACGAGCAGCTGGGCAGCGACGTCGTCGGGCGTGTCGGCGGCCACCTGGCGCGCCTGGTTCAGCTCCGCGCCCTGCGTGCGCGCCATCAACCTGGCCCCGGCGAGCCGTTCGGCGACCTCGACGTCGCCCGGGCTCTGGGCCAGGAGCTTCTCGTACTCGGCCACGACGGTGGCGAAGTCGTTCTCGGCGAAGGCAGCGTCCGCCGCCGTGAAGCGGGGGTCCTCGACGACGTCCTCGGAGGCCTCCGGCGTCGGCGTCGCCTGGCCGGTCGGCGCGGCGCGGCCGGTGAGGCCGTTCTGGGCGCCGAGGGCGATGAGCTGGTCGAAGTACTGGCGGACGTCGGCCTCCTCGGCCGTGCCCTGGAACAGCGGCACCGGCTGGCCCTTGACCAGCCCGACCACGAGCGGGACGCCTTGGGCCTGCAGCGCCTGGGCGATCTGTGGGTTGGCGTCCACGTCCACCTGGGCCAGCACCAGCTGCCCGCCGTAGGAGTCAATGACGCGCCCCAGCAGCGCGTTGAAGTCGGCGCTCTGCTGCGCCCGGGCCGACCACAGGCTGAGCACCACGAGGTGCTGCATCGAGGCCTCGAGGGCGGCCTCCTGGAAGTTCTGCTCGGTGACGTCGACGATCCACGACGCCCCCGGGTCGGCGCCTTGGCCGGCAGGCGGCTGCGACGGCTTGGCGAGGGCGGACAGGTCGACGGCACCCGGGCGCGAGAAGCTCATGGGCTCATCGTAGTGATCGCCCCGTGAGCCGTCAGCGACCCTCCATCATGTGACGATCCGCCGCACTCCGCGGGCCGCGCAGTCCCGAGCGCTGCACGACCCGCTGGATGGTCAGGTCGCGCTCGTCCGGGTCTGCGATGAAGCGGATGTCGCGCAGTCCTTGGGCCTGCGCGGCCGACTCGAACACGAAGTGGCCGTAGCCCAGGATCCGGCCGATGAGGGGCTTCTCGACGGTGATGTCCAGGATTCGGGTGATCGGCATCGTGGCGATGCGCACCGAGAAGACCCCCGAGGCACGAAAGACACGCATGTTCGTGATGACGAAGAGGTCACGGTGCTCGCGGAGCATGAGGTACAGCGCGTGCAGGCCGAGCGCGGCCCCGGCGAGCAGGAAGAGCCAGCCCAGCTGGATCGGGCCGAACAGGGCGAGCGCGCACAGACCGGCGACACCGACCAGCTCGGCTCCCGGCCGCAGATAGACGATGGGGTGCTTGCGCACGAGGTCGACCACGTGCTCGCCCTCGGCATGAAGGAGGTGGCCATCGACGTCCTGCTCCGGCAGGCGCCGGAGGATCGGCCCGAGCACGGCGGCCTAGTCGGTCAGTTCTTCGAAGAAGACGAAGACCTGACCGAACGCGTCGATGATGGCGGTGAAGGCCCCGCTCACGGCGTCGGCGGCACCCGCGGGCGCGGTCAGCAGGTAATAGACCACGAACGCGGCGATGAGCAGCACCAGGAGCTTCTTCAGCACCCGTCATTCCTATCGCAGAACCCACCCGCCGGGGTCGAGGCGCGCCGTGCGTCGCGGGACGTGCACCCCGCTCAGAGCTGCTCGAGCAGCTGGTCCGCGGCGGCGAAGGGGTCCGTCGAGCCGGCCAGGACCTGCGCGGCGAGGTCGTCCAGCCCGGCGTGCCCGGAGAGGTCGCCGACGCGCCGGCGCACCGTCTCCAGCGTGATCGCCCGGATCTCGCGTCTGATCCGGTCGTGCCGACGGCGCTGGAGCTCTCCGGCACCCAGGTGCTCGCGATGGGCGTCGACGTGCTCGACCAGCACGTCCAGCCCCTCGCCGGTGGAGGCGACCGTCATGACGATGGGCGGCCGCCAGGCCCCCTCGGGTCGCTGCGCCATCCCCAGCACCGAGCGCAGCTCGCGGCGAGTCGACGCGGCGCCGTCACGGTCGGCCTTGTTGACGACGAAGACGTCACCGATCTCCAGGATGCCGGCCTTTGCCGCCTGGACGCCATCACCCATGCCCGGGGCGAGCAGGACCAGCGTGGTGTCGGCCAGCCCGGCGATCTCGACCTCCGACTGACCCACGCCCACGGTCTCGAGCAGGATGACGTCACAGCCGGCGGCGTCCAGCACCCGTAGTGCCTGCGGGGTCGCCCAGGAGAGTCCGCCGAGGTGGCCCCGGCTGGCCATGGAGCGGATGTAGACACCCGCGTCGGTGGCGTGGTCGGACATCCTGATCCGATCGCCCAGGAGAGCGCCACCGGAGAAGGGCGACGTGGGGTCCACCGCGAGCACGCCGACCCGCTGTCCCCGCTGTCGCAGGGCGGACACCAGGGCGGCGGTCGTCGTGGACTTGCCCACCCCCGGCGAGCCGGTCAGACCCACGACGTGGGCGTGCCCGACGTGCGGCGAGAGCGCGGCACTGACCTCGCGCAGCCGCGGGGACTCGCTCTCGACCAGCGAGATCAGCCGCGCGACAGCACGGGGCCGGCCCTCGCGCGCCTGCGCAACGAGGCCCGCGACGTCGTCGCCGGCCGCCACCGTCGGATCAGGCCTTCGGCACGCGGATCACGAGAGCATCGCCCTGGCCGCCGCCACCGCACAGCGCGGCCGCGCCGACCCCGCCGCCGCGACGCCCGAGCTCGAGCGCGAGGTGCAGCACGAGCCGAGCGCCGCTGGCGCCGATCGGGTGGCCGATCGCGATGGCACCGCCGTTGACGTTGACGATGTCCTCGCTGATGCCGAGCTTCTCGGCCGAGGCGATGCCGACGGCAGCGAAGGCCTCGTTGATCTCGATGACGTCCAGGTCGGAGGGCGCGATGCCCTCCTTCTCGGTGGCCTTGGTGATCGCGTGGGCCGGCTGCAGCTGGAGGGAGGAGTCCGGGCCGGAGACCACGCCGTGGGCACCGATCTCGGCGATCCAGGACAGGCCGAGCTCCTCGGCCTTCTCCTTGCTCATGACGACGACGGCGGCAGCGCCGTCGGAGATCTGGCTGGCGGACCCGGCCGTGATCGTGCCCTCCTTGCTGAAGGCCGGGCGCAGCTTGCCGAGGGACTCCGCCGTGGTGTCACCCCGGACGCCCTCGTCGGTGTCGACCACCAGGGCGTCGCCGCGACGCTGCGGGATCTCGACCGGCACGATCTCCTCGTCGAAGACCCCGTTCTTCTGGGCCTCGGCGGCGAGCTGGTGGGACCGGGCGCTGAAGGCGTCCTGCGCCTCACGGCTGAGCTTCTGGTCCTCGGCGTTGATCTGCTCGGTCAGCGAGCCCATGGCCTGGTCGGTCAAGGCGTCCCAGAGGCCGTCGTAGGCCATGTGGTCGACGAGCTTGGTGTCGCCGTACTTGGTGCCCTCGCGCGATCCGGCGAGGAAGTGCGGGGCCTGGGTCATCGACTCCTGACCGCCGGCGACCACGACGTCGTGCTCGCCGGCCCGGATGAGCTGGTCGGCGAGGGCGATCGCGTTGAGGCCCGAGAGGCACACCTTGTTGATCGTGATGGCGGGGACGTCGAGCGGGATGCCGCCCTTGAACGCGGCCTGGCGGGCAGGCACCTGGCCGGCTCCGGCGCCGAGGACCTGGCCCATGATCACGTAGTCGACCTGGTCGCCGGAGACGCCGGCCTTCTCCAGGGCGCCCTTGATGGCATGGCCACCGAGGTCGGACCCGGACAGGGTCTTGAAGCCACCGAGCAGGCGGCCGATCGGGGTGCGGGCGCCGGCGACGATCACGGACTGGGTCATGAGTGCTCCTTGGGGACGACTGCTGGTCACTGTACTCACGGGTAGTGGGACGGGTCACCCCGTGTCAGGCAGATCACGGCGAGCCTCCCCGCCGCGATGATCCCAACTAGGTTGTGCGCCTGACTAGTCCTTGATACGTTCTAGTCATGGACAGCGACACACCGCCCACTGAGTGGGTGAGGGCAATCCTTCCCCTGGCCGTCCTGTCTGTCGTGGCGGAGGCCGAGACCTACGGGTACGCCGTCGCGCAGCGGCTCCGCGCCGCCGGTCTCGGCACCGTCAAGGGCGGCACGCTCTACCCGGTGCTCAACCGGCTGGAGGGCGACGGACTCGTCACCTCCTCCTGGCGGGAGGGCGTCGGCGGACCGGGGCGCAAGTTCTTCACCGTCACCGACCGCGGGCGTGCGCACCTGAACGACCGGTCCGGGTCATGGCACGCCTTCACCGCGCAGGCCGCGAGCCTGCTCCCCCACCCGACCAGCACCCACCCGACCAGCACCGACTCGAGGAGCACACGATGACCGTCGACGACACCCTGCTCACCTACCGGCAGAACCTGGTGCTGGCACTGCGGCTCAAGGACGTGCCCGGTGACCGCATCGGCGAGATCGTCGCCGAGGTCGAGAGCCACGTCACCGAGACCGGCGAGGATCCCGTCGAGGCGTTCGGCACGCCCAAGCAGTACGCCGCCAGCCTGACCGACGAGCACCGCCCCGGCCCGTGGTGGCAGACGCTCATCAGCCTGGTGTCCTCCGCGGTGGCCGGCTGGTTCCTCGCCCAGGGCGCCCTCGCACTGCTGCTCGGCGAGCAGCACTGGGGACAGTCCGGCTGGGTGTGGGTCGTGGCGGGAATCGTGGTCGGCATCCCCGGCGGCCTGTCAGTGTGGCGACGCTCCTCGCGCGTGCGGGACCCACGAGGCGGCAGCGACCTCGTGCCCTCGTCGGTCTCGGGCCTGGCTCTGCTGATCGGCGCGCCGATCGCCCTGGTCCTCGTCGCGTTCGCAGCGATCCGGCTCCTGGGGTGAGCGCGAACGCACTGCTCTACCCTGCTGTGCATGCCTGAGTCCGTCGTCCCCACCCACCTCCTCGTCGCGATCGACCACGTCGGCATCGCGGTGCCCGACCTCGACGCCGCCCTGGAGCTCTACTCCTCAACGTTCGGCCTGGAGTCGGTCCACGAGGAGGTGAACGAGGAGCAGGGCGTCCGCGAGGCGATGCTCGCCGTCGGCAACTCCGGCTCCTGCATCCAGCTGCTCGCCCCACTCTCCGAGGACTCCACGATCGCGAAGTTCCTCGATCGCAACGGTCAAGGCATGCAGCAGCTCGCGTACCGCGTCACCGACATCGATGCCGTGAGCGCCATCCTGCGTGAGCGTGGCGTCCGTCTGCTGTATCCCGAGCCCAAGCGCGGGACGTCCGACAGCCGGGTCAACTTCGTGCATCCCAAGGACGCCGGCGGGGTCCTGGTCGAGCTCGTGGAGCCTGCCGCGTCGCCGCACTGACCTGCTCGATCCCGACGGCGGGGTGACCCGCCCCACATCCCCGACCCGAGCCAACGACGCCTACGGGCCGGTAACATCTCCGCAACATCCGACCCTGGAGGCCCCGTGCAGCACATCCTCGACGCCATCCTCGCCGGCGACACGTCCAGCGAGGACTTCGCCGCCCTGGAGATCCCCGACCACTACACCGCCGCGACCGTCCACAAGGACGAGGCGGGCATGTTCGAGGGCGTCTCGAGCAAGGAGAAGGACCCCCGCCAGTCGCTGCACGTGGAGGACATCGCGCTGCCCGAGCTGGGTCCCGGCGAGGCGCTCGTGGCCGTCATGGCCAGCGCGATCAACTACAACACCGTCTGGACGTCGATCTTCGAGCCCGTCTCCACGTTCGGCTTCCTCGAGCGCTACGGCCGACTCTCGGAGCTGACCAAGCGCCACGACCTGCCCTACCACGCCGTCGGCTCGGACCTGTCGGGCGTGGTCCTGCGCACCGGCCCGGGGGTGACCAAGTGGAAGCCCGGCCAGGAGGTCGTCGCGCACTGCCTGTCCGTCGAGCTGGAGGCCTCCGACGGCCACAACGACACGATGATGGACCCCGAGCAGCGGATCTGGGGCTTCGAGACCAACTTCGGCGGGCTCGCCCAGGTGGCGCTGGTCAAGGCCAACCAGCTCATGCCCAAGCCCGGCCACCTGACGTGGGAGGAGGCCGCCTCCCCCGGCCTGGTCAACTGCACCGCCTACCGCCAGCTGGTCTCCAAGAACGGCGGCACCATGAAGCAGGGCGACAACGTCCTGATCTGGGGGGCTTCCGGAGGCCTGGGTGGCTTCGCCACGCAGTACGCCCTCAACGGCGGCGCGACGCCCATCTGCGTCGTCTCCAACGAGGAGAAGGCCAACATCGTGCGCAGCATGGGCGCCGACCTGGTCATCAACCGCTCGGAGGAGGACTGGAAGTTCTGGAACGAGGAGGGGACGCAGCAGAACCCCAAGGAGTGGAAGCGTCTGGGCGCCAAGATCCGTGAGCTGACCGGCGGCGAGGACATCGACATCGTCTTCGAGCACCCGGGCCGGGAGACCTTCGGCGCCTCGGTCTACGTCACCCGAAAGGGCGGCACCATCACGACGTGCGCCTCCACCACGGGCTACATGCACGAGTACGACAACCGCTACCTGTGGATGAACCTCAAGCGGATCATCTCCAGCCACTTCGCGAACTACCGCGAGTCATGGGAGGCCAACCGGCTGGTCGCGCAGGGGAAGATCCATCCCACGCTGTCGCGCACCTACACCCTGGCCGACGTCGGCCAGGCGGCCCTCGACGTGCACCACAACCTGCACCAGGGCAAGGTCGGCGTCCTCACCCTCGCCCCCGAGGAGGGTCTTGGCGTGCGCAACGCGGAGCTGCGGGCCGAGCACCTGGACGCGATCAACCGTTTCAGGGGGGTCTGACCCCTCGCTCGAGCGACAGGCCCCCGAGAAGTCCTGAGACGTCTCGGGGGCCTCGTCGCGTCCCGCTATGGTGGTTCGCGAGCACCCCCACGCCCGAAGAGAGAGCCGAGTCAGCATGTCCGACCAGTCCGGATTGTCCATCTTCGATGCGGCCCGCAAGTCCGAGCAGGCCTCCTTCCCCCAGGCGCGTCGTGGCGGCTACGACACCGACGCCGTCGATGCCTGGATCCGGAACCACGGCGGCCAGCTGCGAGAGGCCGCCACCACGGTCCAGGCGCTGCAGGAGGAGAACGACGAGCTCCACGACCTCGTCGCGCAGATGCGTGAGCGACTCGAGGCCATCGACCGGCCGTCCTACGCGGGCCTCGGAGGCCACGCCGCACAGCTGCTGAACCTGGCAGAGCAGGAGGCCGAGGAGATCCGCTCGCGTGCCTCCCGGGAGGCAGAGGAGGTGCTGCGCAGCGCCGAGGAGGACGCCGAGCTGCTGCGGACCACGGCACGCAAGGAGGCCGAGGACCTGCGCACCCGCGCCGTCACCGAGCTGGAGCAGAAGCGCCGCGACCTGCTGGAGGAGGCCGAGTCGCGCAGCGCCGAGGCCACGACCCACGCCGCCGACATCCGCGCACAGGCCGACCGCGAGGCCGAGCAGCTGCGCCTCGCAGCGGAGCAGGAGGCCCAGGCACAGCGCCAGGGTGCGCAGCGCGACGTCGAGCAGGCCCGCGCCGCGGCCGACCGCGAGGTCACCGAGGCCCGCCGGGTCCTGGCCGTGGAGAAGGAGCGGCTGGCCCGCGAAGCCACCGAGAACCACGCCGCTGCCACCGACCAGACCAGCAAGCTGGTTGCCGACGCCGAGTCCCGCGCCTCCGCGGCCGACGAGCGCGCCCGCGCCATGATGAAGCAGGCCGAGGCGGCCCGCGAGGCCAGCACGGCCGAGACCGCGCGCATGCTGGAGAACGCCAAGCGGGAGGCGGAGGCGCTCGTCGCCAACGCCAAGGCCGAGGCCGACCACCTGCGGGCGGCGGCGGCCACCGACGTCGAGCGTCAGACACGCTCGCTGCGCTCGGAGGTCGAGGACCTGCAGCGTCGACGTCAGGGCATCCTGGACCAGATGGGGCAGCTGCGTGACATCGTGGCGAGCTTCGCGGGCGTCCCGGAGGCGTCGCAGACGACCTCGACCCCCGAGGTGTCCGCTGACAAGCCCGGTGACGACGACGTCGTGGAGGCCGAGGTGGTGGACGACACTGCCGATGCGGCCACCGACGACAGCGACGAGGAGACCCAGGTCATCCGGGCCGTTCGTGCCGACGACACCGCGGTGCAGCCCCCGATCCGCGACGACCGCTGAGCACGGGGCACTGGGTGGCTGGGCGCCGGCGCGCTCAGAGCCGGCGCCGCCAGCAGTCCTGGTGCCAGTGCCGCCGCTCCTCGATGGCACTGGCGCTCAGCAGCGACTTCTCCACCGGCCACACCAGGACGTGCGGCGTGCCCGGGTGGATGAGTCGCACGCACGCCGGGCAGGTGTAGGGCTTCGCCGAGGACGACCCGGTCAGTCGCCGGACGTTCCAGGCGCCGTCGGCGTGCTGCTGGACCTCGTCCACGGCGGGACGAGGCAACGGCCCTGAGGGGCGGGCTCGGCGGCGGCGGGACATCCTTCGATTCTAGTCGCCGGCCGGGAGGGCGAGCTCCGCCACGATGACGTCCACGGACGTCCCAGTACCCAGCGGCCCAGTCCCGAGCGGTTCGGCCCCCACGTCCGGTCGATCAGTAGGTGTGGAAGCCCTCGCCGGTCTTGCGACCGAGCCTTCCCTCGGCCACGACCTTCTCCAGGGATGCCGCCGGCTGCCACCCCGGGTGACCGAAGGCCGACACGAGGGTGCGCTGGATGGCGAGAGAGACGTCGTTGCCCACGACGTCCAGCAGCTCGAAGGGTCCCATCGGAAGCCGGGTCGCCTTGAGCGCCTCGTCGATGTCGCCCATCGGCACGCCGGACTCGTGCAGCGTGACCGCGTCGTTGAGGTAGGGGAACAGCAGCGCGTTGACGATGAATCCGGCGCGATCCCCGCACGAGACCGGGTGCTTGCCGACGTCCAGGCACAGCGACTTCACCGTGTCGGCGACCTCGCGCGAGGTTCCGTCGGCGGTGACGACCTCCACGAGCTTCATGACCGGTGCAGGGTTGAAGAAGTGCATGCCGATCACGTCTGCCGGACGCGAGGTCGCCTCGGCGCAGTCGGCGATCGAGAGCGACGACGTCGTCGTGGCCAGGATCGCCCCGGGCTTGCAGATGCGATCGAGGTCGGAGAAGAGCTGCAGCTTGACGTCCAGGTCCTCCGCGATGGCCTCGACCACGATGTCGACGTCGCCCAGGGCCTCGCGCTCCGTGGCGGCCGTGAGGCGGTCCAGGACGTCGGACTTGCCGGACTCGTCGAGCTTGCCCTTGGCGATCGCACGGTCGAGGTTCTTCTCGATGCGCGCCTGGACGGCCTGGGCCTTCTCATCGGTGCGCCCGACGTAGACGACGTCGTGACCGGCCTTGGCGAACACCTCGACGATGCCAGAGGCCATCGTGCCGGTCCCGACGACGCCGACCTTGCCCACGGCATGGTGCCCGACGGGAGAGTCGGCCGTGGCGGACGCCGCGGCCTCGTCGGCGAAGGTGCTCTCGGAGGCGGCGAGACGCCCGAGCAGGGGCGCCGGCACGTGCAGCTGGTCGTCGGTCTCGTCGTGCAGGTGTGCCAGACCATCGGCGACAGCTCGTGCCCCCAACGCGTCGATGAGGTCCAGCGGGCCGATGGGATACCCACAGCCGAAGCGCATGGCCGCGTCGATGTCGTCCTTGGTCGCGTACCCGCTCTCGAACATCGTGGCGGCGTGGTTCAGGTACGGGAACAACAGCCTCCGGGCGATGCCCGCAGCCTCGTCCTCGGCCATGACTCGATCGACGATCTCCTGCATGCCTACTCCTCGGTAATGAACGGTCGTGACACACTAGCGTCCGACCATCTCGCACGACAGGGAGCATCATGAAAGCACGTATGACGATGGCCACAGGGCTCGCCGCAGCAGCTCTGACCCTGTCGGCCTGCGGGACCGGCGGCGAGGAGTCCGAGCCTGCTCCCACCACCACCGCGCCGTCCTCCCCGGCCCCGGAGACCAGTGGTCCCGACGTCGAGGTACCCGAGTCGGCCGCCGACCTCGTGGGCGAGTGGAGCGACCCGAACGCCGAGTGGACGGTCACCTTCGCCGAGGACGGGACGTTCAGCGAGGACTTCCAGGGCAACGAGGACTTCCGCACCGGCGACTACGAGCTCGAGGACGGTGTCGTCTCGCTCATCGGCGGTGACGGGAACACCGACCGCGGCAGCATCGAGGGCGAGTCCCTCAGCTTCCGCCTGGGCACCCTGACGCGGTCCTAGTGGAAGGCATGTCCTAGTGCGTCTGGTCGTCGCACGCTGCCAGGTCGACTACGCCGGGCGGCTCACCGCCCACCTGCCCATGGCCACTCGCGTCATCATGGTCAAGGCCGACGGCTCGGTGCTCGTGCACGCCGACGGCGGCTCGTACAAGCCACTGAACTGGATGAGTCCGCCGTGCACCCTCAGCGAGGGGGTCACCGAGGAGGGCGTCACCGAGTGGACGGTCACCGCGACCAAGACCGACGACACGCTGCGCATCCTGCTGGAGGACGTCCTGCACGACAGTGCGCACGAGCTGGGCGTGGATCCCGGGCTGCGCAAGGACGGCGTCGAGAAGCACCTGCAGGAGCTGCTGGCCGAGCACACCGCGACGCTCGGCGTCGGCATGACGCTCGTGCGGCGCGAGTTCATGACGGCCATCGGCCCGGTCGACCTGCTCTGCCGTGACGACGGGGGTGCCGCTGTCGCCGTGGAGATCAAGCGACGGGGCGAGATCGACGGCGTCGAGCAGCTGACCCGCTACCTGGAGCTGATGAACCGCGACCCGCAGCTGCGGCCCGTCCGGGGCATCTTCGCTGCCCAGGAGATCAAGCCGCAGGCACGCGTCCTGGCCCAGGACCGTGGCATCGAGTGCGTCGTCGTGGACTACGACGAGCTGCGCGGCATCGACGACCCCAGCCTGCGGCTGTTCTAGCCACTGCTCGACCCCGGCCCGGACCACCGGGCGGTGAGTTGCTCGTGCCACCACCGCCGCAGCGGTGAGTGGCTCGTGCCATGGTGGCTTGTTCCACGAGCCACTCACCGCCCGCCTGCGGCGGACCGTCGATTCCGCCATCAACTCACCGCCGACCGGGACGCCTACTGCAGCGGGACGTCGAAGACCTCGGTGCCGAGCGCGTCCCAGCGGGCGATCTCGCAGCCGCCCTCGCGGTCGAAGGAGGCGTCCACCGACTCACCGTCCAGCGTTCCCGTGATGGTGGCGGTCTGGGGACCACCCTGGATCATCGTGCATGCCTGGTCCGTCGGCACCGGCTCGAACACGTCGGGTCCGGCCTCGGCCAGGGAGTCGCAGGCCGCCTCGGCGTTCGGGTGGTTGCCGCCGGTCGGGTCGCACTCGAGAGTCATCTCGGTGGGCTCGGCGCCCTCGTCCGCGACCACCTCGATGGTCAGGGACGTCGACGCCTCCGAGCCGCCGCCGTCGCCGGACCCGCTCCCTGGCTCCTGCCCGCAGGAGGCGAGCAGGAGCACGGCCAGCAGGCCGAGCGCCAGGCTACGCACCGGCGATGCGCGGCGCCGTCGGGTCGGTGGCCTCCCCGCCCTCCTCACGCGCGATCCACTCCTCGATGCGGTCCACGTCGTCCTTGGAACGCGTGACGACGGCGAGCAGGTCGCTCATCGTGGCGACCTCCTCGACCTGCTCCTTGATGAACCACTGCATGAACTGCTCCGAGGCGAGGTCTCCCGCCTCTCGAGCGGTGATCGTCAGGGCGCTGATCTGGTCGGTCACGCGCCGCTCCTGCTCCAGCGCCAGCGCGACGGGCTCGACGACGTCGCCGAAGTCGCTCCGGGGGGCCGCGAGCGCCGGGATGCGCGGGACCTCGTCGGCGTCCAGCAGGTACTGGACCATCATCATGGCGTGGTCGCGCTCCTCGACGGCCTGGCCGTAGAACAGCGCCGCCATCTGCGGCATGGTCTGCGCGTCGAAGTAGGTGGCGATGGCGATGTACTGCTGGTGGGCCTCGAACTCGTGCCCGATCTGCTCGTTCAGCTGCTGGACGAAGGTCAGTGCTGCCATGGTCGTGTCTCCATTCTGCCTCGCGGGTCAGGCAAGGCTGCCCTGCGCAGGTACGATGTGGGGGTGTCGAAGAAGCCGAAGAAACCGAAGAAGGAGTGCTGCACGAGCAAGCCTCGGTGCAAGCGCTGCCCCATTCGGATGATGAAGGACGGCACCCTCCCGGACGGCTACACCGTCAAGAAGCGCAAGCTCGTGAAGGTCAAGAAGAAGCCGAAGAAGAAGTCCTCCCCTCTCGCGGCGTGAGACCTCGCCTCGTCGACACCCCGAGGCTAGAGCAGATCCTGAGGACGTTCCAGCAAGGGACGACGCCTGTTGCTTCAGGCCCGACTGCCCACCGCATTCGCGTCGAGGCCGTTGGCCCGCGCGATCTCGTCGGCAATGCGCCCCATGATCTCGGTCATGCCGAAGTCCTTGGGCGTGAAGACGGCAGCCACGCCCTGCTCCTCGAGCCGGCGGGCGTCGGCGCCGGGGATGATGCCGCCGACGATGACGGGCACGTCGCCCATCCCCGCCTCGACCATTCGGCGCTGCACGTCCGGCACGAGCTCCATGTGCGAGCCGGAGAGGATCGACAGGCCGACGCAGTGGACGTCCTCGGCCACGGCGGCCGCGACGATCTGCTCCGGTGTCAGCCGGATGCCTTGATAGACCACCTCGAAGCCGGCGTCCCTGGCGCGGACCGCGATCTGCTCCGCGCCGTTGGAGTGACCGTCCAGGCCCGGCTTGCCCACCAGGAGTCGAAGGCGGGTCCCGAGGGACTCTCCGATGGAGCCGACCTTCTCGCGCACGGCCCGCAGCTCGCCACCGGACTCGGCCACGCCCACGGCACCGGAGACGCCGGTGGGGGCCCGATACTCACCGAAGACGTCGCGCAGGGCCTGGGACCACTCCCCCACGGTCACCCCGGCGCGCACCGCGGCCAACGTGGCCTCCATCAGGTTGGTGTCGGTCTTGGCCTCCTGGCGCACCCGCTCCAGGGCGTCCTCCACGACGGCAGCGTCGCGCTGCTCGCGCCAGGCCTCGACGTCGGCCACGGCGTTGGCCTCGGCCTCGGGGTCGGCCGCCATGATGGCCGCGTCGAGGTCCGCCGTCAGCGGCGACGGCTCGGTCTCGACGTAGGAGTTCACGCCGACGACCTTCATGTCACCGGCCTCGATGAGCCCGCGTCGCTCGGCGTGCGAGGCGACGAGCTCGGACTTCATGTAGCCGGACTCGACCGCCGCGACGGCACCACCCATCGCCTGCACTCGATCGATCTCGGCCTGGGCACCCTCGACCAGCTCGGCGACCTTGGCCTCGATGACGTGGGAGCCCTCGAAGATGTCCTCGTACTCCAGCAGGTCGGACTCGAAGGCCAGCACCTGCTGCAGGCGCAGCGACCACTGCTGGTCCCACGGCCGCGGCAGGCCGAGCGCCTCGTTCCAGGCCGGCAGCTGCACGGCCCGGGCCCGGGCGTTCTTGCTGAGCGTGACACCCAGCATCTCCAGCACGATGCGCTGCACGTTGTTCTCCGGCTGCGCCTCGGTGAGACCGAGCGAGTTCACCTGCACTCCGTAGCGGAAGCGCCGCATCTTGGGGTCCTGGACGCCGTAGCGCACCCGGGTGATCTCCTCCCACATCCGCCCGAAGGCCCGCATCTTGCAGGTCTCCTCGATGAAGCGGACCCCGGCGTTGACGAAGAAGGAGATCCGACCGACGACCTTCTCGAAGTCGGCCTCGTCCACCTGGCCCCCGTCCTTGACGGCGTCGAGGACGGCGATGGCCGTCGACAGCGCGTAGGCCAGCTCCTGCGTGGGCGTCGCGCCGGCTTCCTGCAGGTGGTAGCTGCAGATGTTCAGCGGGTTCCACTTGGGGATGTCGCTCACCGTGTAGGCGATCATGTCGGTCGTCAGCCGCAGCGACGCCTCGGGCGGGAAGACGTACGTCCCCCGGGAGAGGTACTCCTTGATGATGTCGTTCTGCGTGGTGCCGGCCAGGCTGGCCTGGTCGACCCCCTGCTCCTCCGCCGCGACCTGGTACATCGCGAGCAGCCACATCGCCGTCGCGTTGATGGTCATCGACGTGTTCATCTCCGACAACGGGATGTCCTGGAACAGCCGTCGCATGGCCCCCAGGTGCGGGATGGGGACCCCGACCTTGCCCACCTCTCCCCTGGAGAGGATGTGGTCGGGGTCGTAGCCGGTCTGCGTGGGCAGGTCGAAGGCGACCGAGAGTCCCGTCTGACCCTTGGACAGGTTCTTGCGGTACAGCGCGTTCGACTCCGCAGCGGAGCTGTGGCCGGCGTAGGTGCGCATCACCCACGGTTTGTCGGGCCCAGCCTTGTCGGGCCCACGCTGGTCGGATCCGGTCGTGTCAGGCATGCCCGTCAGGTTACCCCGCCGTAACGTGGCGTGGCACGGGCTGTGATCCAGACGACGTCGAACCGTCGAAGCGATCGTTCGCCCACGTCCCGCCCCCTCCCTGGCCACGCCGACCACGACGCTAGGCTCGCTGCATGGTGAACCTGACGCGGATATACACGCGCACCGGCGACGACGGCACGACGAACCTGGTGGACTTCAGCCGCACCTCCAAGAACGACCTGCGGCTCGTGGCCTACGCCGACGTCGACGAGGCCAACTCCCATCTCGGCCTGGCGGTCGCCTTCGAGGAGCTCGACGACGACATCGTGGCGGTGATCCGCCACGTCCAGAATGACCTGTTCGACGTCGGCGCGGACCTCGGGGCGCCGGTGGTGGCCGAGCCCGAGCACCCCCAGCTGCGGGTCGAGCAGGACTACGTCGACCGGCTCGAGGCCTGGTGCGACCACTACAACGACCGGGTGGAGAAGCTGCGCAGCTTCATCCTGCCCGGCGGGACACGCGCCGCCAGTGCCCTGCACGTCGCCCGCACCGTGACCCGTCGCGCGGAGCGCGCTGCCTGGGCGGCCGTGGAGGTCCACGGCGAGTCGATGAACCCGCTCGCCGCGACCTACCTCAACCGGCTCAGCGACCTGCTGTTCATCCTCGCCCGGTGCGCCAACGCCGAGAACGGCGACGTGCTGTGGGTGCCGGGCGGCGAACGCTGACCCGCTGGACATGACGACGGCCCCGATCCAGGTGGACCGGGGCCGCCATCATGGCGGTGTCACTCCCAGTCGATGGCCTGCGTCCGGACTGGGGCGCTCTCCCAGTCGATGGCCTTGGTGCCGGCCGACACCTTGCTGTGTGTCGGCTTGCCGAGATCGGCGGCCTGAGCCGGTGCCGACAGCGGCATGAGCACTACGGCGGACGCGAACGCGGCGACAACGATGCGCTTCATCATGTGAGTCCTGCTCCCTCGAGACGCGCGCCCACGGTCGTGGACGCCGTGCTGGCATTCTCGCGCCGTGACCCGGCCCACGTCAATGGACCACTCCGGTAGTGGCTCCGGCTCAGACGACCGTGTTGACGCTGCGACCGGGGGGTGAGGACTCCAGCCACGCGAGCAGTCCGGTCAGCGCGTCCGGCCCCATCGCCATCTGGCGGACGTCGGTTGCGCTGGTGGTCGTGACGATCACGTGCCCGGCGTGGACGGCGTGTGCCTCCGCGCCCACGGGGCGGCGTCGCCCCTCGACGTGCACCTCCCCACGGACGAAGCGGTAGGAGGGTCGTAGGCGGACCGAGAAGGTCCGATACCAGTTCAGGGTGTCAGCGCCGTAGACGGCGACTCCCAGCGTCCATCCCGAGGAACCGACCGTGGAGCGGCGGTTGATGCTCAGGTCGAACGTGCCGCCGTGCCGGGTGAGGTAGCGGCGCCGGACCGCCAGGGCGACCAGCACCACGAGGGTGAGGACGACGACGAGCGCGAGCACGTCGATGACCCACCACCACCACGGCACGGCATTCTCCCTCCTGTGCCGCGTGCCGACCGATCAGGCCAGCTCGGTCCCACGCAGCTTCGCCTCGGCACGACGTACCGCGGCCTCGTCCTCGTCCTGGCGGGCCTGCTCCAGCTCGGCCTCCACCTGTGAGCGATCCAGCTCGCTCACCAGGAACGCGTCCTCGCTGAGGATGGAGACGCGGTCGTCGGCGATGGACAAGAAGCCCTCCTCGACGACGGCCGCGACGTTCTCACCGTCCGTGCCGGCGATCTGCACGACACCGGGCACCAGCACCGACAGCACGGGGGCGTGGCCGACGAGCACGCCGAGGTCACCCTCGGACGTGCGCGCCTCGACCTGCGTCGCCTCGCCGGACCAGACCACCCGGTCGGCCGCGACGAGCTCGACACGGAGCGTGGTGTCGGCCATCAGGTGTTCTTCTGGATCTCGGCCCACTTCGCGTCGACGTCGTCCAGACCGCCGCACATGAAGAAGGCCTGCTCGGCCACGTGGTCGTACTCGCCGTCGCAGATCTTGGTGAACGCGTCGATCGTCTCGTCCAGCGGGACGGTCGAGCCCTCGATGCCGGTGAACTGCTTGGCGACGTAGGTGTTCTGGGACAGGAAGCGCTGGATGCGACGAGCGCGGGAGACGATCGTCTTGTCCTCCTCGCTGAGCTCGTCGACACCGAGGATCGCGATGATGTCCTGCAGCTCCTTGTTGCGCTGCAGGATGCCCTTGACCCGGTTGGCCACCGCGTAGTGGTCCTCGGCGATGTAGCGAGGATCCAGGATGCGTGACGTCGACGTCAGCGGGTCCACGGCCGGGTAGATGCCCATCGACGCGATCTCACGGTTGAGCTCGGTCGTGGCGTCCAGGTGGGCGAACGTCGTGGCCGGGGCCGGGTCGGTGTAGTCGTCGGCGGGCACGTAGATGGCCTGCATCGAGGTGATGGAGTTGCCTCGCGTGGAGGTGATCCGCTCCTGCAGCACGCCCATCTCGTCGGCGAGGGTCGGCTGGTAGCCCACGGCCGAGGGCATGCGGCCCAGCAGCGTGGAGACCTCCGAGCCGGCCTGCGTGAAGCGGAAGATGTTGTCGATGAACAGCAGCACGTCACGGTTCTGCACGTCGCGGAAGTACTCGGCCATCGTCAGGGCCGACAGCGCCACGCGCAGGCGGGCTCCGGGCGGCTCGTCCATCTGGCCGAACACGAGCGCGACCTGGCCCAGCACGCCGGACTCCTCCATCTCCTCGATGAGGTCGTTGCCCTCACGGGTGCGCTCCCCCACGCCGGCGAAGACCGACACGCCGTCGTGGTCCTTCGCGACGCGGGCGATCATCTCCTGGATGAGGACGGTCTTGCCGACGCCGGCACCGCCGAACAGGCCGATCTTGCCGCCCAGGACGTACGGGGTCAGCAGGTCGATGACCTTGATGCCGGTCTGGAACATCTCGGTCTTGGGCTCGAGCTGGTCGAAGGCCGGAGCCTTGCGGTGGATGCCCCAGCGCTCCTCGGGGTCGAAGGTCTCGCCCTCGGTGAGGTTCATGACGTCGCCGGTGGTGTTGAACACCTTGCCCAGCGTGATGTCACCGACCGGGACCGAGATGGGGCCACCGGTGTCGATGACGGTCGTGCCCCGGACCACGCCGTCGGTGGGGCGCAGGCTGATGGCGCGCACCAGGCCGTCACCGATGTGCTGCGCGACCTCGAGCGTCAGCGTCTCGGTCTCACCGCCGAAGGTCGTGTCGACCTTCAGGGCGTTGTAGATCTCCGGCATGGCGTCGGAGGGGAACTCGATGTCGAGCACGGGGCCGATGACGCGGGCGACGCGACCGGTCACGGGCTCGCCACCGGTGGTGGACTTCTCTTCGACGGTTGCAGTCATGTCTCTCACTCATTCCCAGCGGAGCCGGACAGCGCTTCCACGCCGCCCACGATCTCGCTGATCTCCTGGGTAATCCCGGCCTGGCGGGCCTGGTTGGCAATGCGGGTGTACTTCTCGATGAGGTCCTGCGCATTGTCGGTCGCGGACTTCATGGCCTTCTGGCGGGCCGCGAGCTCGGAGGCAGCGGCCTGCAGGAGGCAGTAGTAGATGCGGCTGTTGACGTACTTGGGCAGGAGGGCGTCCAGCACCTCCGCCGAGGACGGCTCGAACTCGTACAGCGGCAGCAGCTCGCTCTCCTCGGGCGCCTCGGTGCCCTCGACGACCTCCAGCGGCAGCAGCCTGATCACGTCGGGCTCCTGGGACAGCATGGACTTGAAGCGGGTGAAGACGACGTGCAGCTCATCGACGGCGTGCGCCGGGTCGTCCTGACCCTGGTCGGCCGTGCTGTCCTGATCGGCGGAGTCCTCGTCGGCGCGGAAGGCCCGCGTGAGGACGTCGCCGATCTCGCGAGCGTTGGCGTACTCCGGACGATCGGAGAACCCGGTCCACGACGCGTCGAAGTCCCGCTGGCGGAAGGTGAAGTACGTCTCCGCCTTGCGGCCGGTGAGGTAGTAGTCGACCTCCTTGCCCTCGGCGCGCAGCTTCTCGCCGAGGCGCTCGGCCTCCTTCAGCACGTTCGCCGAGTAGGCGCCGGCCAGCCCGCGGTCGCTGGAGATGATGAGCACCGCGGCCTTGGTCGGGTTCTCCTTCTCGGTCGTGAGCGGGTGCTCGACGCCGGAGAAGGTCGCCACCGCGGACACCGCGCGCGTCAGCTCACGGGCGTACGGCGTCGCCGCCGCTGCCTGCTGCTGGGCCTTGATGATCCGCGAGGCAGCGATCAGCTCCATGGCGCGCGTGATCTTCTTCATCGACTGGGTCGACTTGATCTTCGCGCGGTACTCACGGAGGGAGACAGCCATGTGTGATCAACCCCGCTTCTGCTTGACGATCTGCTCCTGCTCGACATCCTCATCGTCAAGAGCCTCGAACTCTTCGCTGCCGACCTTGATCCGCTCGCCCTCGCTGGTCTCGAACTGATCGAGGAAGGACGTGTAGGCGTCCTCCAGCGAGGATGCGGTGTCGTCCTCGAACTTCCCGGTCTCGCGGATCGCGTCGAAGATCCCGCCGTGCGAACGCATCACGTACTCCAGGAACTCCTCCTCGAAGCGGTTCACGTCCTGCACGGGGACCGGGTCGAGCTTGCCGGTGGTGGCCGCCCAGATCGAGACGACCTGCTGCTCCATCGGGAAGGGCTTGTACTGGCCCTGCTTGAACAGCTCCATGAGCCGCTGGCCTCGGGCCAGCTGTGCCTTGGAGGCCGCGTCGAGGTCCGAGGCGAACATGGCGAACGCCTCCATGGCGCGGTACTGCGCCAGCTCGACCTTCAGCGAGCCCGTGACGGCCTTCATCGCCTTCTGCATCGCCGAACCACCGACGCGCGAGACCGAGATACCGACGTCGACCGCGGGCCGCTGGTTGGCGTTGAACAGGTCCGACTGCAGGAAGATCTGACCGTCGGTGATCGAGATGACGTTGGTCGGGATGAAGGCCGACACGTCGTTGGCCTTGGTCTCCACGATCGGCAGACCGGTCATGGAACCGGCGCCGAGCTCGTCGTTGAGCTTGGCGCAACGCTCCAGCAGCCGCGAGTGCAGGTAGAACACGTCGCCGGGGTAGGCCTCACGGCCCGGCGGGCGGCGCAGCAGCAGCGACACGGCGCGGTAGGCGTCGGCCTGCTTGGACAGGTCGTCGAAGACGATCAGCACGTGCTTGCCGTCGTACATCCAGTCCTGGCCGATGGCCGAGCCGGTGTACGGGGCGAGGTACTTGAAGCCCGCCGAGTCCGAGGCGGGGGCCGCCACGATCGTCGTGTACTCCAGCGCGCCGGCCTCCTCCAGCGCGCCGCGCACGCTGGCGATGGTCGAGCCCTTCTGGCCGATCGCCACGTAGATGCAGCGCACCTGCTTGTCCGGGTCGCCGGACTCCCAGTTCTGCTTCTGGTTGATGATCGTGTCGATCGCGATGGCGGTCTTGCCGGTCTGGCGGTCACCGATGATGAGCTGGCGCTGGCCGCGGCCGATCGGCGTCAGCGAGTCGATCGCCTTCAGGCCGGTCATCATCGGCTCGTGCACGCTCTTGCGCTGCATGACGGTGGGGGCCTGCAGCTCGAGTGCACGGCGCTTGTCGGTCTCGATCTCGCCGAGGCCGTCGATCGCCGTGCCGAGCGGGTCGACGACGCGGCCGAGGTAGTTGTCGCCCACGGGGACGGAGAGGACCTCGCCGGTGCGGCGGACCTTCTGGCCCTCCTCGATGCCGGAGAAGTCACCCAGGATGACCACGCCGATCTCGCGGACGTCCAGGTTGAGCGCGAGGCCGAGCGTGCCGTCCTCGAACTCCAGCAGCTCGTTGGCCATGGCCGAGGGCAGACCCTCGACGTGGGCGATGCCGTCGGAGGCGTCGGAGACGATGCCGACCTCTTCGGTCTTGTTGGCGCTCGGGGAGTAGTCCGACACGAACTGCTGGAGCGCGTCGCGGATCTCCTCCGGACGGATGGAGAGTTCCGTCATGTCTGTGCCTGCCTTCTGTGGTTCGTGCTTCAGCCTGCGAGGCGCCGGCGGGCGGCCTCGAGGCGACTGGACATGGTGCCGTCGACGACCTCGCCCTCGACGGAGACGACGATGCCTCCGAGGACCGAGGGGTCGACGACGATGTTGAGGTGGACGTCGCGGCCGTACTTGGCCGCGATGGCCGAGGTGAGACGCTGCAGCTCCTCGTCGCCGAGCTCGTAGGCGACGCGGACCAGCGCCACGAGACGATCACGCCGGGCGGCGGCCGTCTCGCTGAAGCCCGCGAGCACCCGCTCGAAGGAGCCCGTGCGGACGGCAGCCGCCTGGTGCAGCAGCTCCAACGTCTGGGGCCGGACCTTGGACTCGAAGAGCCGGTCCAGCAGGGCGAGCTTGGGCTCGCGCGGGACCGACCGGTCCGAGACGACGGCCCGCAGCTCGGGGTCGGAGCTGATGGCACGCCCCGCCTCGAAGAGCTCGGTCTCGACGGCCTCGAGCGTGCCCTCGGCGTCGGCCGAGGCCACCAGGGCCGCGACACCGGCCGTCTCGAGCCCGTCCACGAGGTCGCGTCCGGCCGCCCAGCGACCCTTCGCCGCGGCCTTGACCACGGTGATGGTGTCGTCGGCGACCTTGTCCGCCAGGACGGAACCGGCCAGGCCCTGCTTCGCCTCGGCCTCGGTGGACGGATCGGTCAGGACCCGCCGCAGCGACGCCGCGCCGTCGAGCACCCCGACCACGGAGAAGAGCTCGGCGCCCAGGCGCGCGGCCGAGCCGCTGTCGCCGGAGACCGCGGACTCCACCGCTGCCAGGACCTCCTTCAGGGAGGCCGCCGAGATACCGCGCATGTCCGTCGCCATCAGTTCGAGGACTCCTCGAGCTCGGCGATGAAGCGCTCCACCGTGCGACGCTGGCGCGCCTCGTCGTCGAGGGACTCCCCGACGATCCGGCCGGCCAGGTCGGTGGCGATGGTGCCGACCTCGCTCTTGAGCTGGGCGAGGACCTGGGACCGCTCGGCCTCGACCTGGGCGTGGGCCGTGGAGGTGATGCGTGCGGCCTCCTCCTTGGCCTGGGCCCGGAGCTCGGCGACGATCTGCGCGCCCTGCTCCTTGGCCTCCTCACGGATGCGTGAGGCCTCGTGTCGGGCGTCGGCCAGCTGGGCGGTGTACTTCTCCAGCGCGGCCTCGGCCTCCTTCTGTGCCTTCTCCGCCTTGTCGATCCCGCCCTCGATGGCGGCTGTGCGCTCGGCGTAGGCCTGCTCGAAGGCGGGCACGACGAACTTCTTGATCAGCACGAAGAGGATGCCGAAGACGACCAGGCCGAGGACGACCTCGGCCAGGTGCGGGACGAGGGGGTTGATGGACTCCCCCTCGGCCGCGGCAACGAGTGTGGTGTGCATAGACGACTTCTCTCAGAAGGTCGCGGGGTGGATCAGCCGAAGACGAACGCGAGGCCGACGGTGATGACGAAGAGCTGCTCGGCGAGCACGAAGCCCAGGAGGGCGATCGTGCGCAGTCGGCCCTCGGCCTCGGGCTGACGGGCGACGCCGGTCACGAACGCGGCGAAGATGAGACCGATACCGATACCGGGACCGATCGCGGCCGCGCCGAGTCCGATCAGGTTGAGGCTGCCTTCCACGGCATTTCCTTTCGTCGTGACGCAGTGACTCTGCGTCGCGGGTGGAGTCTATGAAGTTGTGGGTAGGGGGTCGGCCCAGCACTGATGGCTCAGCGCTGATGACTCAGTGCTCGTCGGCGACGGAGCCGCCGATGTACATGGCCGAGAGGAGGGTGAAGACGTAGGCCTGCAGGAACATGATCAGCATGTCCAGGAAGCTGATGGCGATGCCCGCGACGAACGACAGGATGCCGGGCGCGATGTAGAGCGGGTTGCCGGAGTTGAAGATCAGGTACTCCGCGCCGAGCGAGAACAGCACGATCAGCAGGTGGCCGGCGAACATCGTGGCGAACAGTCGCAGTGCCAGCGTGAAGGGACGCACGATGATGTTGGAGAAGAACTCCAGCGGGATCATGATCAGCAGGATCGGGCCGGTGGTGCCGCCGGGGACCGTCGTGTGCTTGAGGTAGCCGAAGAAGCCGTGCTTGGCGATGCCGGCGACGTTGTAGATGACCCAGGCGATGAGTGCGAGGGCGACGGGGAAGCCGAACCGCGACATGGTCGGGAACTGCAGGAACGGGATGACGCCGTAGAAGTTGTTGACCAGCACGAACAGGAACGTCGCGAACAGGTACGGCACGTACCTCATGTAGTCCGGAGCGCCGATGTTCTCCCGCGCGATGGAGTTGCGCACGAAGTCGTACGTCATCTCGCCGGCGAACTGCAGACGACCCGGCACGACGGCGGCGGGGCGAGCCATGGCGCGGAACAGCACCACGATGATCACGACGGAAAGCACCGCCAGCACCATCGGCTTGGTCACACCGAGCGCGATGGCCGGGAACTCGAAGTCGGAGGGCCCTGGGCTCGGGGGTCCCGACACAGCAGCGAGGGTCGAGGCGAGGGTCACTCGGTCACCTTTGTCTCATGGCGCGGTCGCTGACGACTCTCGTCGCGCTCCGGGCGTACGGCCAGCGTCATCGTGCACCCCACCGCGGCGTCGTGACGCTGTGTGCGGGGGGCGACGTGAGTCGAGGCTATCAGGGGGTCATCACGGGGTGTTGCCCAGGTCATAGGTGGGAATCCGGCTGCGGCGGAACGCCCGGATCTGCAGGGTCGTGCACGTCACGGAGGCCACGATGGCGGTGGCGCCGAGCGAGCGGGAGTCCACGAAGCGGCCCGCGCCGTCGGGGTCCACGAGCACGTAGAGCGCGACGATCGCGGCGATGATCTTGGTGCCGAACAAGGCCAGGGCGAAGGGCAGGGAGAGCGCCGGGCTCTTGCGCGCGACCGGCCCCAGCATCCATGGACTCGAGGCCAGGAACAGCACCACGAGCAGCCCGCCCAGGACGGCTCCGAGCGCGCCCTCCCCACCGACCCCGAGGCCGGCGACGACGGCGCAGACAGCCGTCACCACGCACACGGGCAGGACGACGGACCGCAGGATCATGACCACACCTTCTCATCGAGCCTGGGCAGCAGGAACACGGCCGCAGCCGTGACCACCGCCAGTGCGACGAACCCGATGATGGAGGCCCAGCCGCTGAACAGGCTGACCACCACGCTGCCGAAGGCCACGAGCCCCGCGGCGGCGTACATGAGCAGCACCGCACGCCGGTGCGAGTGACCGATCTCCAGCAGCCGGTGGTGGATGTGCATCTTGTCCGGGCTGAAGGGCGAGCGCCCCGCGCGCGTGCGGCGCACCACCGCGAGCCCGAGGTCCACGAACGGCACCACCAGGATCGCGAAGGGCAGGAACAGCGGCAGCAGCGCCGGCAGGAAGCTGGCCTGGCCCCCGATGCCCTCCGAGAGGCTCGTGGCCGGGAACTGGCCCGTGAGACTGATGGAGGAGCACGCCAGCACGAAGCCGATGAGCATCGACCCGGAGTCGCCGATGAACATCCGCGCCGGGAAGAAGTTGTGCGGCAGGATGCCCAGGCAGGCACCGGCGAGCGCCGCCGTGAGCAGCGCCGCGGCGATGGCACGCGTCTCGCCGTTGACGACGGCGAGGATGAAGGCGAAGGAGAAGAAGGCCACCGCACCGATGGCCACCATCCCCGCCGCCAAGCCGTCCAGCCCGTCGACGAAGTTCACGGCGTTGGCGGTGCCGACGATCAGCAGCACCGTGAAGATGACCGACTGGACGCTGTCCAGGCCGAGGTAGTTGTTGTACAGCGGCAGGTAGAGGAACTGCACCCCGAGCGCGACGACGACCAGGCCCGCGAGCACCTGCCCACCGAACTTGCTCAGGGCATCGAGCTCGAAGAGGTCGTCGATGACGCCGACCAGGCAGATGAGGGCACCGCCGATGATGACGGCGCGGGCGTCGCCGAAGACCGCGTCCTCGTTGCGCGACAGGAACGGCAGGCTGGTGGCGACGAGGTAGGCCGCGAGCAGGCCACCGAGCATCGCCGGGCCGCCGAAGTAGGGGGTCGGGATGGCGTGGACGTCACGGTCGCGGACCCGGGCCACGGCCCCGAAGCGCATCGCGGCCATCCGGGCGATGGACGCCAGGAGGTAGGTGACGCCGAGCGCCACGCCGAAGACGACGAGGTACTCACGCACTGGGGGGCTCCACCGTGTTGTTGAACTCGTGCAGCTGCTCCAAGGTCACCGGGCCCTCGCGCAGGAGGCGCGGCGCCGATCCGGTGACGTCCAGGATCGTCGAGGCCGTTCCACCGACGCTGGGGCCGCCGTCGAGGTACACCGCCACGGCGTCGCCGAGCATCGCCTCGGCCTCGTCGATCGTGGTGGCAGCGGCCTCGCCGGTGCTGTTGGCGCTGCTGACGGCCAGTGGGCCGGTCTGCTTCAGCAGGGCCAGCGCGACCGGGTCGTCGGGCATCCTCACGGCGACGGTGTGGTGCGTGTCCCCCAGGTCCCACGTGAGCGAGGCCTGCTGGTGGCATACGACGGTGAGCGGACCCGGCCACAGGGCCTGGGTGAGCGAGCGCAACCACGTCGGGATCTCCGAGGCCAGGGCCTCGAGCGTGGTGGGCGCACCGATCAGGACGGGCGGCGGCATGGCCCGCGTGCGGCTCTTGGCCTCGAGCAGCCGCTGCACCGCCTCGGGCGAGAAGGCATCGGCCGCGAGCCCGTACACGGTGTCGGTGGGCAGCACGACGAGCTCCCCGTCGTCGAGCGCCTGCTGCGCGGCGTCGAGGCCGGCGCCGCGGCGCTCCTCGTCGGTGCAGTCGAACCTCTCAGTCACGGCCGCCACACTAGGGCATGTGCGAGAACCGGGACCGCGCCCGGCTCACGGTGTGACGTGGTGGATGAGGAAGGCGAGCGCGAGGTACTGCAGCGTCCGGCCCAGCAGCACCATGACCAGGAAGACCCACAGACGTTGCCGCGACAGTGCGGCGACGATCGACACCACGGCCAGGGGTGGGATGGCCGTGAGCGAGGACACGAAGACGGTGGCGGCCCCTGTGACCGGTCTGTCCAGCAGGGTGAGCATGAGGTCACCGACCCGACGCAGCCATGCCGTGAGCCGGGTCCGTGGGGGCCGGCGCTCGTCGGGGTCCTTGCGGAAGCGCTCCGAGCCGCGGCGGATGACCACGAAGACGACCGCCTTGCCGGCCACGGTGCCCACCGACAGGGCCACGATCGCCAGCAGGAGCGTCAGGTTCTCATCGACCAGGGTGCCCAGTCCCAGGACGTACGCCTCGGCGTTGAGCACCGGGAAGACCGCCGAGCCGAACCCGAAGACGAGAGCGGCCCCGAAGATCGCGAGGTCACCCATGGCATCACCCTAGCGACGCACGGCGGTGGGCCTCGTCGCAGCGCCACGTCGTCCACGAGCACCCTCGCCGACCTGATCCTCGACGGCACCACGCCGGCGAGCCCGGCCTCGGTCAGGGATGCGTCGCCGTGACGTAGCGGGGACGTCCCGAGAGGTCGGCATGGTCACGCACGTCGCGCCAGCGGGGGACGAAGACCGCGGGTGCACTCTCGCCCTGGGCGTCGGCGTGCTCGGCACCGACGACGCCGCCGGGCCGGAGCAGCCGCCAGGCCACCAGCTCCAGGGCGCGCATCGCGTCCAGGCCGTCGTCGCCGGACCACAGGGCCAGGGACGGATCGTGGTCCCGGGCCTCGGGCGCGACGCTCTCCCAGGCGTCGAGCGGGATGTACGGCGGGTTGCACACCACGACGTCGACGGCGCCGTCGAGATCGCCGAACGCCTCGAACGCATCGCCCAGACGCAGGTCCACCCCCGTGCCGAGGAGGTTGCGCTCGGCCCACCCGTGGGCCGACGCGTCGAGCTCCACGGCGTGCACCCGGGCCTGCGGCACCTCGTGGACGACCGACAGCGCGATGGCTCCCGACCCCGTGCACAGGTCCACCACGACGGGCGCGTCCACCGTCATCGCCCGCTCGATCGCCCAGCCGGCCAGCTCCTCGGTCTCCGGGCGGGGCACGAAGACACCGGGCCCGACCTCGAGGTCGACGTAGCGAAAGGCGGCCGACCCTGTGATGTGCTGCAGCGGGACGCGCCGAGCACGGGCCGCGATCATCTCCAGGTACGTGCGGCGCTGCATCTCGTGCGGGTGGGCACGCGTGGTCAGCATGCCGCGGGGCACGCCCGTGACGTGGCTCAGCAGGAGCTCGGCGTCCACGCGAGGCGACGGCACGCCGGCCGTCGTGAGCTCCTGCGTGGCGCTCTGGAGCAGTCGCTCGGCCTGGCTGCGGACGCTCACGAGACCGAGCCCCGCTCCAGCGCCGCAAGTCGGTCGGCGAGGTCGGCCTCCACGAGGGAGCCGATGACGTCCTGGAGGGCACCGTCCATCACCGTGTCGAGGTTGTGGGCCTTGAAGCCGGTGCGGTGGTCGCCGATGCGGTTCTCGGGGAAGTTGTACGTCCGGACTCGCTCGGATCGGTCGACCGTGCGGATCTGGGAACGACGGGCGTCGGCCGCATGGGCGTCGGCAGCGGCCTGTGCGGCATCGAGCAGTCGGGAGCGCAGGATCCGCATGGCCTGCTCCTTGTTCTGCAGCTGGCTCTTCTCGTTCTGGCAGCTCACGACGATCCCGGTGGGCAGGTGCGTGATGCGCACCGCGGAGTCCGTGGTGTTGACGCTCTGGCCACCCGGGCCGGAGGAGCGGAACACGTCGATGCGCAGGTCGTTGTCGTGCACCTCGACGTCGACGTCCTCGGCCTCGGGCAGCACCAGGACGCCAGCCGCCGAGGTGTGGATGCGGCCCTGCGACTCCGTGACGGGCACGCGCTGCACCCGGTGGACCCCGCCCTCGAACTTCAGCAGCGCGTACGGCGCCTCGCCGGGCTCGGGCGTTCCCTTGGCCTTGACCGCCGCCGTGACGGACTTGTACCCGCCGAGCGCGGACTCCGTGGCGTCGAGCACCTCCACGCTCCAGCCGCGCTGCTCGGCGTAGCGCGTGTACATGCGCAGGAGGTCGGCGGCGAACAGGGCCGCCTCCTCCCCCCCTTCACCCCCCTTGACCTCCAGGATGACGTCCTTGGCGTCGGCCGGGTCGCGCGGCACGAGCTGGCGCTGCAGCCGCTCGGCGAGCTCGGGCAGGCGTCGCTCCAAGCCGGCCACCTCCTCCTCGAGACCGAGCTCGCGGGCGGCGCCGAGGTCGTCACCGGCCTGCTGCCAGTCCCGGTACGTGCGGATGATGGCGGTCAGCTCGGCGTAGCGCTGTCCGACCCGGCGCGAGGCCGACGGGTCGCTGTGCAGCGCGGGGTCGGCCATGCGCTGCTCGAGCTCGGCATGCTCGACGATGAGCGCCTCGACGGCATCGAACGCATCGGACACCTCAGGACCTCTCGCCGGACGGACGGGAACGGACGACGGCGCCGACCCCTCCGTGGTGGAGCGGGTCGGCGCCGTGGGCGTCGCTACTTCTTGCCGTAGCGCTTCTCGAACCGGGCCACGCGGCCACCGGTGTCGAGGATCTTCTGCTTGCCGGTGTAGAAGGGGTGGCAGGCCGAGCACACGTCGGCACGAAGCGTGCCCTCGGTGGCCGTGCTGCGCGTCGTGAAGGAGTTGCCGCAGGTGCAGGTCACCTGGGTCTCCACGTACTCGGGATGGATGTCGTTCTGCATGGGAGTCCTCTCGTGAGGTGCTGGGTCGGAAGTCCCGTGAACCAGCACCAAGGATGGATTGTGCCATCTGGTACTCGTCACAACGAAATCGGAGCCCGCCCTGTTCCCCGGGACGCCGGTTCACCACCGGTGGACCGTCAGGCGGGGAGGAGCTTCTCGACGTCGGCGGCGATCTTCTCGGGCTTGGTGGTCGAGCCGTAGCGCTTGACCACGGTGCCCTCGGGGTCGATGAGGAACTTGGTGAAGTTCCACTTGATCTTGCTCGGACCGAGGCCGCCCTTCTCCTGCTTGAGCCACTGGTACAGCGGGTGGGCGTCGTCGCCGTTCACCTCGACCTCGGCGAACATCGGGAAGGAGACGCCGTAGTTCTTCTCGCAGAAGGACGCGGTCTCGTCGTCGGAGCCGGGGTTCTGGCCGCCGAACTGGTCGCACGGGAAGCCCAGCACCACCAGACCGCGGTCGGCGTACTCGGCGAACAACGCCTCGAGGCCGGTCAGCTGCGGCGTGAAGCCGCACTGGGTCGCGGTGTTGACGACGAGGAGCACCTTGCCGCGGTAGTCGGCCAGGTGCCTCTCGGCACCGTCGATCGCGGTGGCGGAGAAGTCATGCGCAGTGGTCATGCCGCCAGCCTAGGAGGGCGGGCCGGGGGACGCAGGGCAACGGGCCCCGACGCACGCCGGCCCGGCACCCCGTGGGGTGCCGGGCCGACGTCCGGTCTCACTCCTGCACGGAGCCTGCGGCGGGCATCGTCCTGCTCGCGCTCAGGAGGAACTCCGCGTTGCTGGACGTCTTGCGAAGGCGATCCAGCACGAGCTCGATGCCCTGCTGGCCCTCCTTCTCGGCCACGAGCCGGCGCAGCTTCCCGACCTCGGCGAGCTCGTCGCCCGACATCAGCAGCTCCTCGCGCCGGGTGCTGGAGGCCTCGACGTCGATCGCCGGGAAGTTCCGCCTGTCGGCGACGTCCCGACGCAGGCGCAGCTCCATGGTGCCGGTGCCCTGGAACTCCTCGAAGATCACCTCGTCCGTGCGCGAGCCGGTCTCGACCAGCGCCGTGGCGAGGATCGTCAACGAGCCACCGTCCTCGAGGTTGCGTGCTGCACCGAAGAACTTCTTCGGCGGGTGCAGCGCCGAGGAGTCCACCCCGCCGGACAGGATGCGTCCGGACGCCGGCGCGGACAGGTTGTACGCCCGCCCCAGCCGGGTGATGGAGTCCAGCAGCACGACGACGTCGTGCCCCAGCTCGACGAGACGCTTGGCGCGCTCGATGGCCAGCTCGGCCACCGTCGTGTGGTCGCCAGCCGGACGGTCGAAGGTGGAGGCGATGACCTCACCCTTGACCGTGCGCTGCATCTCGGTGACTTCCTCAGGACGCTCGTCGACGAGGACGACCATCAGGTGGCACTCGGGATTGTTTGTCGTGATCGCGTTGGCGATCTCCTGCATGACCATGGTCTTGCCGGCCTTGGGCGGCGACACGATGAGCCCGCGCTGACCCTTGCCGATCGGCGCGAAGAGGTCGACGATCCTCGTCGTCATGGCCGTCGGCTCGGTCTCCAGGACCAGCCGGTCGGTGGGGAAGACGGGGGTGAGCTCGGAGAAGTCGACGCGGCTGCGCGCCTCCTCGGCCGTCATGCCGTTGACGGTGTCGACGCGCACCATCGGGTTGAACTTCTCCTTGCGCTCGCCCTCACGGGGCTGGCGCACCTGTCCGGTGACGGCGTCGCCCTTGCGGAGCCCGAGCTTGCGGACCATCGAGAGCGAGAGGTAGACGTCGTTCTCGCTCGGCAGGTAGCCCGTGGTGCGCACGAAGGCGTAGTTGTCGAGGATGTCCAAAATTCCGGCGGCCGGCACGAGGACGTCGTCCTCGGTGTAGGTGGGCTCGCCGTCCGGTCCACGCGTGCCGCGGTTGCGACCGCGCCGGTTGCGACGTCGCCCGCCCCCGTCGTCGTCGCGGCCGTCGTCGTTGCCACCGCGGTCACTGTTGCCGCTGCGATCGCCGTTGCCACCGCGATCATCGTTGCCGGTGCGATCATCGTTGCCGGTGCGATCATCGTTGCCGGTGCGATCGCCGCTCTTGCCACGCTGATCGTTGCCACCACGCTGGTCGTCGCCACGGCCGCGCTGCTCGCCCTTGCCGCTGTCGTTGCCGCCACGGCCGCGCTGCTCGCCCTTGCCGCTGTCGTTGCCGCCACGGCCGCGCTGCTCGCCCTTGCCGCTGTCGTTGCCACCACGGCCGCGCTGCTCGCCCTTGCCGTTGTCGTCGTTATCGCCGCGCTGCTCGCCGCTCTTGCCACCGTCGTCACCACCGCGAGCCTCGCCACCCTTGCCGCGGTTCCTGGCGCGCCGGTTGCCGCGGCCGCCCTGGTCGTCGGCCGAGGTGTCGTCCTGGCCCGGTGAGGTGCGGGGCTGCTCGGCGCCTCGCGATGCGTCCTTCGCGGCGGGCTTGTCGCCCGCCGACTCCGGGAGCGCCTCCTGCGCCGGTGCCTCGGACTTCTTGGGAGCCGTCTTCGGCGCGTCGCCGCGAGCCGCCTTGATGGCGTCGATGAGCTGGCCCTTGCGCATGGTGGCGGCGCCCTCGATGGAGAGGTCTGCGGCGATCTCCTTGAGCTCCGCGAGGACCTTGCCGCCCAGAGCACCCCCGCTCTTGCGGGGCGGGGCTGGGTCTGAGGGTGGGGCTGCCCCGGCATCGGGCGCTGAAGCAGGCGCGGCGGACTCGGTCGTGGGGGTGTCAGTCACGTGGGGGTTCCTTCGTGGAGGTGGCCGTGTGGGCCTGGATCTCTGTGCCGCACTGGTGGACGGGCTCCTGCGGAGCGGACCAGTGTGCGGATGATGTCGGGGAGACGAGAGCTCGACTCCGACGCGCTCACTGTAACAGTCGTGCTCGGTCCACGTGGGCCCCGCGCGGGGCGACCCCGGTCTCGAGGACGCTCCACCCCGTCGGAGCCCGGTCGGCGATCCCGTGGGCGAAGGACAGCACCGTCGGCCCCGCGCCGGAGATCACCGCGGGGACACCCTCGACCCGCAGCCGACGCAACAGCTTGTGGGACTCCGGCATCGCCGCCGCGCGATAGGACTGGTGCAGGCGATCCTCGGTGGCGGGGACGAGCCGTTCGGGTGAGGTCAGGAGAGCCGCCACCAGCAGTGCGGCGCGGCCGGCCGTCATGGCGGCGTCCGCGTGCGGGACCGTCGCCGGGAGGAGACCGCGTGCCACCGCCGTCGAGACCGGCTCCGGCGGCACCATCAGGGTGAGGGGGACGTCCACGTCGAGGCGCAGGACGTCGACGGCGGCACCGTCGACCCACGCGATCGTCAACCCTCCGAACAGCGCGGCGGCGACGTTGTCGGGGTGCCCCTCGAGGTCGTGCGCCAGCTGGTAGGCCGCGCCGTCGGTCATCAGCTCGGCACCGTCGGGCACCAGGGCCCGGGCGAGGACGATCCCACCGACGATGGCCGCAGACGACGAGCCCATCCCCCGCGCGTGCGCGATGACATTGGTGCACGACAGGCGCAGCCCCGGACGGGGCACGCCCATGAGGGCGAAGGCGGCGTCCATCGCCCGCACGACGAGGTGCTCGTCGGTGCGCGGGACGTCGTCGGCGCCCTCCCCCGTGACCAGGATCTCCAGCCCGTCCGTCGGGAGCACTTGCGCGGTCAGCTCGTCGTGGACGTCGACCGCCAACCCGAGGGCGTCGTAGCCGGGCCCCAGGTTCGCGCTGGAGGCCGGGACCCTGACGGTGACGGGGTCGGGGACGTACCTCATGCGAGCCCGGCGACCTCGGCCGCGGCCTCGACGTCGGCGTCGATGACCGAGTCCACGATCGAGTCGACGCCGCGCAGGGCGGTCTCGGTGTCCTTCAGGCCGTGCCCGGTGACGGTGATGGTGATGGTGAGGCCCGGATCGACCTCGCCGGCCTGCACGGCCGCCACGAGCCCCGCGACCCCGGCAGCGGACGCGGGCTCGACGAAGACGCCATCCCGGGAGCCGAGCTCGCGCTGGGCGGTGAGGATCTGCTCGTCGGTCACGGCGTCGATGCGTCCACCTGACTCATCGCGTGCGGCCTCCGCGAGGCGCCACGAGGCGGGGTTGCCGATCCGGATGGCCGTCGCCACGGTGTCCGGGTCCGGCACCGGCTCGCCCCTGACGATCGGCGCCGCGCCGGCCGCCTGGAACCCCCAGAGGCGTGGCGTCGATGCCGCCAGGCCGGCCTCGGCGTACTCGCGGAAGCCGATCCAGTAGGCCGAGATGTTGCCGGCGTTGCCCACCGGGAGCAGGTGCAGGTCCGGTGCTGCGCCGAGGACGTCGACGATCTCGAAGGCCGCCGTCTTCTGGCCCTGCAGCCGCACCGGGTTGACGGAGTTGACCAGGGCCACCGGGTAGGAGTCGGCGAGCCCGCGGGAGATCTGCAGGCACTCGTCGAAGCCGCCGCGCACCTGGATGACCTCGGCACCGTGCATGACGGCCTGGGCCATCTTGCCGGCGGCGATCCGACCGTGCGGCACGAGCACGATCGGGGTGAGGCCGGCTCGAGCCGCGTAAGCCGTCATCGACGCGGACGTGTTGCCCGTGGATGCGCACACCACGGCCTTGGCGCCCTCGGCGACGGCCACCGAGATGGCTGCCGTCATGCCTCGGTCCTTGAACGAGCCCGTGGGGTTGTCGCCCTCGACCTTGAGGTGCACCTCGCCCCGGGTCAGCTCGGAGAGCCAGGCCGAGCGCACGAGCGGCGTACCACCCTCCCCCAGGGAGACGACGGGTGTGTCGGCGTCGACCGGGAGCCAGGAGCGGTACTCCTCGATCACGCCGCGCCATGGTCGCGCGCCGCGCGGGGGCTCCGGAGCCGCCATCAGGACATCCCCTCCACGCGCATGACGGAGGAGACGTCGCGCACCATGTCCAGGTCGCGCAGCACTCCGACGGTGGCGGCGAGGGCCTCGTCCTCTGCCTCGTGCGTCACGATCACGAGCTGGGCGTCCGAACCATGGCCCTCCTGCCGGACGGTCTTGATCGAGACACCGAACTCGGCGAAGGCGTGAGCGACGGTGGCCAGCACCCCTGCGCGGTCGTCGACGTCGATCTGGACGTGGTACCTGGTCCGGGCCCGGCCGATGTCCAGGACCTCGAGCTGCGCGTGGGTGGACTCCCCCGGACCCCAGACCCCCTTGACGCGGTTGCGGGCCACGGAGACGAGGTCGCCCAGGACGGCGCTCGCGGTGGGTGGGCCGCCGGCGCCGGGTCCGTAGAACATCAGCTGGCCGGCGGACTCGCTCTCGACGAAGACCGCGTTGTAGGCGCCGCGCACGCTGGCGAGCGGGTGGGCGTTCGGGATCATCGCCGGGTGGACGCGGGCCGAGACGGCGGGTCCGTCGGGCGTGTCGATCTTCTCGCAGATCGCCAGCTGCTTGACGACGCAGCCCATCTCGTCGGCCGAGCGGATGTCGGCGGCGGTGACGTCGACGATGCCCTCCCGGTGGACGTCGTCGATCGTGACGCGCGTGTGGAAGGCGAGGGAGGCCAGGATCGCGGCCTTGGACGCGGCGTCGAATCCCTCGATGTCGGCCGTCGGGTCGGCCTCGGCGTACCCCAGCCGCTGCGCCTCGTCGAGCACCTCGGCGAAGCCCGAGCCGTGCGTGGTCATGGCGTCGAGGATGAAGTTCGTGGTGCCGTTGACGATGCCCAGCACCCGGTGCACGGCGTCGCCGGCCAGCGACTCCAGCAGCGGTCGCACGATCGGGATGGCCCCGGCGACGGCCGCCTCGAAGGCGAGGTCGCGCTCGGCCTTGGCCGCTGCCTCGAACAGCTGGCCCCCGTCCTCGGCGAGCAACGCCTTGTTGGCCGTGACGACGGACGCTCCGTGCTCCAGCGCCGCCATGATGAGCTCACGCGCCGGCTCGATGCCCCCGATCACCTCGACGACGACGTCGATGTCGCCACGCGTGACCAGGCCGTGGGCATCGGTGGTGAACAGCTCCTCGGGGACGTCGAGGTCGCGGGAGCGTCCGGGGCGACGCACGGCGATGCCGGCGAGCTCCAGGGGGGCGCCGACGCGACGGGCCAGCTCGGACGCGTCGCGGGTGAGCAGACGCGCGACCTCGCTCCCGACCACGCCGCAGCCGAGCAGTGCGACCCGCAGGGGCCGCTCGGACGAAACAGTGGAGATGCTCACGCGTCGTAGCGTATCGGCGCCGGGTCGACCGGGACGACGCACCGCCGGAACCTGAGACCGCACGAGCCCCGACGCTTACCCTTGCCTCATGGGCAGCTCCAGCCGATCCGCTCGGCGCCGGCACGCGCGCGAGTGGCGACTCGCGGTCGCGGCGGCCGTCGTCGTGGTACTCGGCGTGGCCGGCTACGCGGGCCACGACGTCTACCAGCAGGCCTTCAGGCCCGATGCCGCCAACACCTCGGCCGACGTCTCCGCCGTGCCGACGACCGACACTCGCCGCCAGGTCCTGGTCGAGCTCACCGTGACCTCCGACGGGCCGTTCGCCCTCACCTATCGCGATGCCGACGGCAAGGACACCGAGGAGGCCTCTGCCGACGGCCGTCCGATCACCGTGGAGACCGTGGGTCGGGGCGACGGGCCCTACCTGCAGGTCTGGGCCCAGACCTCGCCGACGGCCAGCTTCGTGCGCTGCGAGATCGCCGTGGACAACGATCGCCGGTCCCGCGAGACGACCCAGGGGCCGGCCGCCGCGACGTACTGCGCCGCTTGACGGTCGGCCCCCACCCACCTCAAGTACGCTCGAGGTGTGTCGAACGCTCGGCTGAGGCATCAGCCCCTGACCCCTGGCGAGACCTCCCGCCGCTCCGGCGTGGCCGTCTCGGCGCTGCACTTCTACGAGCGCGAGGGGCTCATCGAGAGCAGCCGCACGAGCGGGAACCAACGCCGCTACCACCGCGACGTCCTGCGACGCCTGGCCTTCATCCAGTTCTCCCAGCGCCTGGGCATCCCCTTGAGCGCGATCGCTGACGCCCTGGCGACGTTGCCCCCGGGTCGCACGCCGACGTCCGCGGACTGGGCCCGGCTCACCGATCACTGGCGGATCGACCTCGACGCCCGCATCGCCCGGCTGCAGAACCTGCGCGACAACCTCGACGGCTGCATCGGCTGCGGCTGCCTGTCCCTGGAGGTGTGCGCCGTCTACAACGACGAGGACCGGCTCTCCGACCTGGGGCCCGGACCGCACCGCGGCCTGCGCTGACCCCGGTCGACGGTCGGTCAGCCGAGGTCGAGGGCCAGCAGGTCGTCCTCGGACTCACGCCGCACGACGACCCGGGCCTCACCGTCGCGCACCGCCACCACGGCCGCGCGGGGCACATGGTTGTAGTTGCTGGCCAGGGACCGGCAGTAGGCGCCCGTGCCGGGGACGGCCAGCAGGTCACCAGCCCGGACGTCGCCGGGCAGGTACTCGTCCTTGACGACGATGTCGCCGGCCTCGCAGTGCTTGCCGACGACCCGGCTCAGCACCGCCGGCGCGCCGGAGTCGCGCGACGCGAGCGTGCAGGAGTAGTCGGCGCTGTACAGCGCCGGGCGGATGTTGTCGCTCATGCCGCCGTCGACCGAGACGTAGCGGCGCGAGGCGCCGCCGTCGAGCCCGACCGCCTTGGTCGTGCCGACCTCGTACAGCGTGAAGGTGGACGGACCGGCGATGGCGCGGCCGGGCTCCAAGGAGAGCCGCGGGACCGCGACGTCGAGCGCGGCACACTCGTCGTCGACGATCTTCAGCAGACCGCGGGCGAGGTCGTCGGGCGTGGCCGGGTCGTCCTGCGTCGTGTAGGCGATCCCGAAGCCGCCTCCGAGGTCGAGCTCGGCACCCACGACGCCGAGCTCGGTGGCCACCTGGGCGTGCAGACGCAGCACCCGGCGGGCCGCGACCTCGAAGCCGTCGGTGACGAAGATCTGTGAGCCGATGTGCGAGTGCAGGCCCGCGAACGTCAGGCCCGGGGAGTCGACCACACGACGTACGGCGTCCAGCGCGGCGCCGTCGGCGATGGAGAAGCCGAACTTCTGGTCCTCGTGGGACGTGGAGATGTACTCGTGCGTGTGGGCCTCGACGCCGGCCGTGACGCGGACCATGACCACGGCCTGCACGCCGAGCTCCGCCGTCAGGGCGTCCAGCCGGGCGATCTCCTCGACGCTGTCGACGATGATCCGGCCGACACCCGCCTGCAGGGCACGCCGCAGCTCGGCCACCGACTTGTTGTTGCCGTGCAGGCCGATCCGCTCCGGGGGGAACTCCGCCCGCAGCGCGACGGCGAGCTCTCCCCCGGTGCAGACGTCGAGGTTGAGCCCCTCCTCGGCCACCCACCGCGCCGTGGCGACGCACAGGAACGCCTTGCCCGCGTAGTAGATATCGGCGTCGGGGAACGCCAGCGCGAAGGCGCGGGCCCTGCCGCGGAAGTCGTCCTCGTCCACGACGTAGAGCGGCGTGCCGAACTCCTCGGCCAGCTCCGGTGCCGTCACGCCCGCGACGGACAGGACACCGTCGGCCTTGGCGACGCCCGAGGACCACAGGTGCCGCACAAGGACGTCGGGGTCCTCGGGGACGCGCAGCCAGGCGGGGCCTCGGTCACCGGCCTGTCCGTGCAGGGCACCTGCCTCGTGGGAGCGCATGCCTACATCCTGTCCGGAGCGGACACGCCCAGCAGGGCGAGCCCGTTGGCGATGACCTGGCGCGTCGCCGCGACGAGCGCGAGCCGTGCGTGGTGCAGGTCGGTCGTCTCCTCCTCGCCCTGGGGCAGCACGCGGCACGAGTCGTAGAACTTGTGGAAGGTGGAGGCCGTGTCCTCCAGGTAGCGGGCGACGCGGTGCGGCTCCCGCAGCTCGGCCGCACGCGCCACCACACGTGGCAGCTCGGCCAGGGCGCGCAGGAGGTCACCCTCGCGCTCGTGCGACAGCAGCGCAGGGTCGATGGAGTCCGCGTCGAGCAGGACCCCCAGGTCGGCGGCGTTGCGCAGGATGCTGGCCAGGCGCGCGTGCGCGTACTGGACGTAGTGGACCGGGTTGTCGTTGCTGGCCCTCGTCATCTCGGCGACGTCGAGGGTCAGCGGGGAGTCCACGGGGTACCGGATGAGGGTGTAGCGCAGCGGATCGACGCCGATGAGGTCGATGAGCTCGCGCAGCGAGACGATCGTGCCGGCGCGCTTGGAGAGCTTGAGCTCCTCGCCGTCCTTCATGATCTTGACCAGCTGACCGATCAGCACCTGCAGCTGCTCGCCCTGGGTGTCCCCCACGCAGGCGGCCATCGCCTGGAGCCGGCCGACGTACCCGTGGTGGTCGGCGCCCAACAGGTAGATGCAGGGGTCGAAGCCGCGCTCGCGCTTGTCGACGTAGTAGGCGGTGTCCGACGCGAAGTAGGTGAGCTCACCGTTGGAGCGCACCAGCACCCGGTCCTTGTCGTCGCCGTGGTCGGTCGTGCGCATCCAGGTGGCGCCGTCGGCCTCGTAGAGGTTGCCCTGCTCGCGCAGCCGGGCGAACCCGCGCTCCACGGCATCGGAGTCGTGCAGGGAACGCTCGGAGAACCACACCTCGAAGTGCGTGCGCAGCTCGTCGAGCTCGGCCTTCTGCTCGGCGAGCTGCAGGGCGTAGCCCTGGTCGCGGAACCGCACGACCTGCACGTCGTGCGGGTGGTCCATGATCGCGGGGTCGGCTTCGAGGACCCGCTGTGCGAGGTCGGCCACGTAGGCGCCCCGATAGCCGTCCTCCGGGGGCGCCTCGCCGTTGGCGCGGGCCGCGAGGGACTGGCCGAACTTGTCCATCTGGTTGCCGCGGTCGTTGATGTAGAACTCCCGCGCGACCTCGGCGCCGGTGGCCTCGATGACCCTGGCGAGCGCATCGCCCACCGCGGCCCACCGGGTGTGCCCCAGATGCAGGGGTCCGGTGGGGTTGGCGCTGATGAACTCCAGGTTGACCCGCTGTCCGACCCCGGTCTCGCTGCGGCCGTAGTCGTCCGCGGCCTGCAGGATCGTCGTGGCGAGCGTCCCCTGGGCCCCGGCGGCGACCCGCAGGTTCAGGAAGCCCGGGCCGGCGATCTCCGCGCTGGCGATGCCGTCGCCCTGCTCGAGCACGTGGGCCAGCTGCTGGGCCAGCTCCCTGGGGTTGACGCCGGCCTTCTTGGCCAGCTGCAGGGCGATGTTGGTGGCGTAGTCGCCGTGTTCCTTGACCTTGGGGCGCTCGACGAGGACGGTGCCGGGGACGCCGTCGGGCAGGCTCAGTCGGCCCTCGTCGACGAGGCGGTGCAGGGCGTCGACGATGGCGGTGGAGAGCTGCTCGGGAGTCACCGCCCCAGCCTATCGAGGCGGGCGCGCGCGCCTCGCACGCGGCCGAGCCGGATCTTCAAGGGTCCGACTCGACGACTCAGTCCGCGCGGGACTCGATCGCGGTGCGGACGGTCTGCACGAGCTCGTCGGGGTCGAACGGCTTGGTGACGTAGGCGTCGACCCCGGCCTGCAGCCCGCGCTGGACGTCGGCGGGGTGGTTCTGCGTCGTCAGCATGACGAGCGCGAGGTCCCGCAGCAGCGGGTCGGACCGGATCGCCGCCACGGTGGCGACGCCTCCCTGGCGCGGCATCATCACGTCGATCGTGACCGCGTCGGGCAGCGTCCCCGCCTGTGCAGCGGCCCGCAGCTGCTCCAGCCCGTCGACCCCGTCCACGGCCTCGGTCACCTCGAAGCCGGCCAGCTCCAGGTTGGTCCGGATCAGGAAGCGGATGGACGCCGTGTCATCAACGACCAGGACGGTGGGCACCCACTCACGGTAGCGGCCGTGGGGTAGGCTCACACCGCACTTCGCGGAACTCGCCAGACGGGTTTCACGAGTCCGTGGGCCCCCGTAGCTCAGGGGATAGAGCACCGCCCTCCGGAGGCGGGAGCGCAGGTTCGAATCCTGCCGGGGGCACTCATGCGAAAGGGTCTCTGACCTGCATAGACGCAGGTCAAGGGCCCTTTGTCATTCGCAGCCGTGGGACCGTCAGGCCGCACGGAGGCCGCATGACGGGCGAATCTAGCCGCCAATCGATCGCACCTGAGCACCCTCCGAGCGGGCTCCCAAGAGCGCGTCCATGCGGTCCGCGATGTCGTCGCCGTCGTCGTGCATGAGGTGCGCGTAGACGTCGAGCGTGACGGTCACCGAGGAGTGCCCGGCCCACTGGGACACCTGTTTGACGTTCGCACCGCTCGCGATGAGGAGCGAGACGTACGTGTGGCGCAGATCGTGCTCCCGGAGGCCCTGGAGACCGCACGTCTTGAGTGCAGGCTTCCACGCGATCCGCCAGAACGTTCCCCGGTGCATCGGCCCCCCGTCCGGGCCGGTGACGAGGAGCGCGTCAGGCTCCGGTCCGACCCGCTCCATGAGGTGCGCCTCGATCTCAGCCATGACCGAGCGCGCCACTGGGATGGTGCGGCGTGACCCCTTAGTCTTCGGCTCACCGAACGAGATCCCCTCACCGTCAACCTGGACCGCGGTCTGGTCGATCGTCAGACGCGACCGCAGCACATCCACCCGCGAGCGCCGCAGCCCGGCGATCTCGCCCCACCGCAGCCCGCAGAGCGCGCCGAGGAGCACGACGTCGCGATAGGCCGGGTCAATGGCCTCCGCGAGCGCGTCGACCTCCTCACGGCTCAGGAACCGTTGCTCAGCGGCGCGCTCGCTCGGCAGCGGGACGTTCGCCGCAGGGTTCACCGAGAGCCGCCGGTCAGCCACGGCTGCATCCAGCGCCGACCTGAGCGCGAACGTCGCCTTGCGAGTCGACGCAGCGGACAGCGGCTTGCGCTCTGCCGCCTCGTCGCCCGCCTGCAACTCAGCGACCCACCGACGCACTTCCGCGTTCGTGATGGTCGAGAGGCGACGCTTCCCGAACCGTGGCAACACGTGGGACTCGATGACCTGCTCCAGCCGCTGGAACGACGTCGACCGCAGGTCGGCACGACGCGACGGCAACCACTGTTCGATCCACCGATCCAGCGTCAGCGCGGACCGCGACGGGTCGAGCCACTCGCCCACCGCGATGGCGTGCTCCTGAGCGGCGAGCCATCGCTCCGCCTCCGTTCGCCGCGGGAACGTCCGCGACCTCTCTCGCCGATCCGGGCCGCGGTACCGAGCCCGCCACCGGCCTTGACCCCGCCGCTCCACGAATCCCGCCATGTCACTCTCCACCCTTCTCGGCACGCCGGTCGATCCGGTCGGCCACTTCGTCGTCTTCCAACGCCTCCAGTGCTCCCGCGAGCGTGCCGAGGATGCTCACGAGGGCTCGGCGCTGGCCGCGCGAATCTTCCGAGTCGACCCGCCGGGCCGCATCCATGAGCCGCCGCGCCAGGTGGCTCGGTTCCCGATTGCCTGCCACTGCCGCCAGCCGCTCGATCTCGCTCCAGCCGTACCGCGTCGAGTCGGGCACCGTGTTAAGCGGCGCTCCTCCCACAATCCAGCGCCGAACACGGCCAGCAGGGTGCGTGGAACCACCAACCACAACCTCGCCGCCGAGCAGATCGAGCGGGGGAATTGACAGCGCCAGGGAGAGCGTCAGCCATTCGTCAACCGTCAGACCACGCTCTCGCTCGCCAAGCCGTATACGTCGCACGAGCGTGTGCACCAAACGGTCTCCAAGTTCCGCTGTCGCGCGCTCGATGTCGCGGTCGGTCAGCGCCTCCCCTCCCTTTCGGCGTTCCGCGATTACCCGTTGCAGGTTCGCAGCGATGGCCGCCCCAACATTCGTCATGGCTACTAGTATAGAACATATTTTGCTTCAGTTATAGAACATCGGTGATGCTCCTCATACGTATTCCACTAGTGAGGAGTCGAGATGACCGAGAGTGACCCGCTTCTGAGCATCGTCGAGACCGCCGACCTACTCGGCGTAAGTCCGGCGACGCTCGCGAACTGGCGGAGCAGCGGAAGCGTGGAACTCCCCCGCGCATTCATGGTCGGGCGCCGCCCCCGCTACCGCCGCTCAGAGGTACTCGCGTGGCTGGAGGAGCACCGCGAGGAGCCGCGGGTCACGGTCGCCTGACCTGCCCCGACCAGTCAGTGACGAGAGGTAGAGAGATGGCCGCACGCAACGAGCGGCATCGCTGGACCGACGCGGTGTGGTCGTCGGACCTGCCGCCGAACGTGCGTCTCGTGGCGCTCGCGTTCGTTCGGTACGCCTCCCATGGCCTCGATGAGGTGTGGCTGGCCCAGTCGCACCTCTGCGAGATCACGGGCCTGTCCAAGCCGACCGCACAGAAGGCGACGCGAACGCTTCTTGATGGTGGGTGGCTGGAGGTGGTCGAGCAGCCACGTCAGCGTCGCGCAGCCCGGTATCGGCTCACCTTCAGCGGTCAACCGGCTTGCCCTCTGGACGACTCTCAGAGGTCAAGCGAGTTGCCCTCTGGCGAGGCTCCCAGAGGTCAAACCGACGAGCCTAGGGGTCAAACTCAGCCTTCCCAGAGGGCAAGCGGCTTGCCCCGAACCTCAAGTAGGAACCACAAGAAGAACCCCCACCCCGTGGACACGCTCGCTGAGGATCTCGCGGTGTCCGCCGACATCGCACGCCGGATGGTGGAGATCTCCAGCCAAGACCCGACGACCGTCAACCCCCACGCACGGCTCCGGGCATCTGCCGCTCACCGCCTGGAGGTCCGCAGGGTGATCGACGCCGCGGACCGCGAACAGCGAGAGCGAGAACGCGCCACCGAACCCAGGTGCCGCGACTGCGACCGGCCAGTGAGCATCTGCGACCGCGCGAGCGGGCTCCTACCGCCCGGGAGCGCGTGCACCGACTACGAACACCGTCACGACGAGAGGAAGACCGCATGACTAGCAAGCGAGACCCGTTCGACGCGATCCAACGCCTGACCCCGGCTGCTGTCCGCGCCCGGTTCGGTCGCGGCGCTGCCCGCCAGCAGGTCCGACGAGGTGGAACACCCGAGAGCCGCGCGGCGTCGTGGCCCCAGATCGACGCCACCCGCAACCCAGCCGCGCGTGCGCTGCACGACGCGACCACCGATGAGGAGAACTGACCATGCCGTACGAACACCGAGTACCGACCGGACGCCCTGACGTTGACCTGACGCCAGAACAGGTCGCAGCCATCCGCCGAGTGAGGAACGGTTCTCTGCTGTCCCAGTACCAGCAGGGCAGCCTTCAAGCCGCCTCACTACTCGCCAATACCGAGGCAGCGGCAGAGGCCCGGGCCGCCCTTGACGCGGACGCACAGCGACGGAAGGGGCGCCGATGAGCGATATCAGCGACGCCTTGCCTGCCGTCGCAGCAATCGACGCCAAGATCCAAGCCGAACGAGAGCGCGAGTCGGAGGTGACCGAACGCATCCGAGAGCGCGGGCAGAAGTACCACCGCGAGCACGCGCGATGGACAGAGCGGGCGATCGAGGCCGAACTCGACGGCAAGCAACCCCCGAAGGAACCACAGCCGCCCGACACCGTCCGTTCCAACATGGCAGTCGAACGCATCCGCGCCACGATCGACGCCCTTATCCGTGATCGCTTTCACGCGATCGTGGACGGGGCGGATGTCGTGCACGAGCAGGCCACGGCCGAGGTGGAGGCCGCGCTGGCCGACGCCTATCCGCACGTTGAGGCGCTGCAGACGTTGCTGCCGCGAGTAAGAGCCGCGACGTCTGCTGTCGACAGCGTGGCGGACGCACGACAGCAGACCAGCGCACATAGGACTGTTACTCGTCGCACGGTATCGAGCGTCGATCTCGGAGCGCTTCTCGCGGCCGTCAGTGGAGGTGCTGACGTGCTCCTCGACAACCGCGACCCGCGCCCACCCCGACCACTAGGGTTCACCGCCCGGGAGGGCATGGACGAACCGCAGACCGACACCGATGCCCCAACCGGCAGTGTTACGGAGTCCCCGGGGCCGGACCAGAGCGTTACCGTCCGCTCCACCAACCGAGGCGCGACCCCGTGAGCGCCGGACGTCCCGATGTGACCGTCGCTGTCCGCTCCGGTGAACTGTCCCCAGCGCAGGGACTCGCCGTGCGGACGCTGGTGGTCTCTGGCTCCGTCACCGAGGCCGCGCAAGCCGCGAAGGTCACCGAGCGGACTGTCAGGCGGTGGCTCCACACAGCCGCGTTCACGATGTCGTACAGGGCAGCAGCACGGCAGGCGTCGTCGGAGGCCACCAGCGCGCTCCTGGCAGCACAGCACGAGGCCGTGCGGACCCTGGTGGCCGCGCTCAGGGACGCGACCCCAGCCGTGCGGGTGCGGGCCGCCCGCGCGCTGCTGGAGGTCGGTCGTCACGCCGCCGACGACGACATGGACGAACGGCTCACCGAACTGGAGCGGGAGGTAACAACATGGCGCGACCAGACGCCCACGCTGAGCGTCGTCGACGCATAGCGATGATCGAAGCAGCGCTGCCCGACGAGCAGCCCGAAGACGACTTCACTATCGCCGATGAGATCAACGAGAGGTACGCCCATGACGACGTCTTGCGCGTCGCCGCGTACGTCACGATCGAGAGGTGGATTCGAGGCTCCGGATACCCGAACAACGATCCCGAACCTGACGCATGCTGCTGCCAGGAGCACGCGATCGAACGGCTTGGCCGCTGGCTAGTCGATGGCGTCGACGGTCTCGACACCATCGACCACGAACATCGGTGCGTACCTTCGTAGCCATCGTCGCCAGACCCCGTTGCCGTAGAGAACAACCTTCGACGATCACTACAGCAGTGGTTTGCACACGTCGATCAGTACGCCGATGTCCTTTTTCGCTCCATCGAAGTCCGGGTTGTCGGCCCAGATCTCATCGACCATGAGGTAGCCGTTCGCCTCAGCACCGCCCTTAGCCGTGCCGTTCAGCGCGTATCGCTTTTCGTCGTCAGAGGTGAAGACCGCCTCTACTCCGCTGGTATCTCCCACCGGGGAGCAGTTCACCCGACCACTCTCGACCGTGAGCGGCCAGTCGTCACCGAACTGACTCTCATCGACGTTGGCCCCCGAGCCGTCGAACTCGTAGGAGTACGGGGAGTCGTTCACCGCAGCGCTCTCGGATGTCTCAGCGGGCGCGGGAGCCTCCTCGGAGCCTCCTCCGCATCCACTGACAACGATTACGAGGAAAGCCGCCGCGATAGCGCGGCCTGTGTTCTTCACCATGGGTGGCATTCTGCTACGGATTCGTAGTCGACCGCTACGAATCCGAAACATAGCGTCATCTGTCTCATGACCGAAGCGCCGCCGAACGATTCGCAGGAAAACTTGCGACAGTTCGGGCGCCGTGTCAGGAGCCTCCGTACCGCTCGGAGCCTGTCACAGGAGCAACTCGCACACGATGCTGGCCTGCACCGCGCCGTCATTGGCTTCATCGAGCGAGGCGAACGCGACGTCGGCATCTCCCATGTGTGGCCCCTCGCTACAGCACTCGGGGTATCTGTCACGGAACTCTTCGAGAAGCCCTGAGAAATCTACTCTCGGGCTAACGATCTTCTGGGCGCGCTCCGTATACAGCAGGCAGCGCTGCCCCGAGACCGCCCTCGTGCCCCCATCCGAGGGCAGCACCAGACCGGGTGACCGGACACGCCCACGACGGTGCACAGAGAACCCCACGGCCGCGCTCAACTCCCGGCCGTGGGGGCCTCGCCGACTTCACGGCAGAGTGGTCTGTGGGATCAGAAGGCCCGACTTCGACTTGACGCCGCTCAGGAAGGCGTCCAACTCGCCGCCCGACTCCTCCCAGAGCGCGACGTTGGCGCGCTCGGCGAGCACGGTCAGTCGGGAAGGAGTCCAGGACCGCCGGGTGCCACCGAGGATGGCCAGCCGCTGCTCGAACGGCACCTCAGCCTGTGCCGCCATCGAGAATGTGAAGAACGCGTGCTCGTAGCCCTGGTGGCCCGATGTCGTCGCCGCGGCCTGTACGTATATCGGCCCGCGCTTCGCGGTCACGGTAAACGAGGGCCTGACCGTCTGACCGTCGAAAGTCACGTTCCGATTCGCTTCCACGGCCTCGTCGCTGAACTGCTCTCGGAGGTAGTCCTCCACGGCCCGTGCGAAGGTCCGCGGTCGCTTCACCACTGGCGGCGCGAGCACGCGCAGAGCGTCGAGTCCGAGGAGCGCGTCAGCCATGCGGCTCAGCACGTGGGGTGCGTTCTGGACGGTGGCCGTGGAGGTGACGACGCCATCGCTGAACGACACCCGGTACTCGTGGAGGAGGTCGCGCCACATGGCCTGATGCACAGCGTCTTCAGCGTCGTATCCGCCAGCGTGCAGACGGCTAAGCGTCTCACCACCGTCACTCAGGTCGAACATGTCGGCGTGAGCGGCCATGTAGATCTCCACGGGCTCGCTGTCCGCGTAGCGACGGCCCGTCGAGATGATGGCCCGCCCGTCTGGCAGTGGCTCGCACTCCCACCCGAGATCGGCCGTGATGACCCGAAGGACGCCGCTCAGAGGCCCCTCACAGACATTCATGGCACCTCCCAGAGGCCGGAATCGGAACGGGGCGAGTCGAGATCAGGCTCACTCCATGCGTAGCCGTCCGAGAGTGAGACTCCGCACTCAACCGCGAACGCTTCGAAGATCTCACGGTAGTTGTCACGGGTGACAGGACTCCCCGGCTGCTCGTGGGGGATGTCGTCGGGTGTGTACGCCCAAGCGTTGTTGTCCTTCTCCGACCATCGGTGCTTGTGCGTCTGTCCATTCCACCGCTCACCGTCAGGGTTCGGGTGACTATCCCGCAGGTCAAGGCGCCGAATCGATTCAGGGTGCTCCCCGGATTCTTTCCGCCCCCACGTGAGCGTCCAGCCTGAGCGGCCGGGCTCCTTCAGCGAGATGCGCCCGGTCATCTTCAGATTCTCTCCGAGCGTGGTCGTCACGGTGACAGTCGTTCGGACGTAACGAGTGCCGTCGGGCGCCCAGGTGATCGGGCTCTCGATGCGCTTCTCCGACGCCAACAGCGCCTCCGCCTCAGAGTTCTTCAGGCGTCGCGGTTCGCCACGCGCGTTGACGCGCGACCTCAGCGAGCCCCTAGCCATGCGGGACACCCTCCCACGTCGTCGGGTCGCTGGCCGCTCTCAGGCCGCAGGAGGCCGCGAAAGTTGGTGAGATCGAGTGACCCTCCGTGATGACCTACGCGAGGCGCGATCAGCCTGCGATGTCAAGAGTTTGAGGACATCGACGCAGGTCAGCCCGCAGATGTCACCGACCCCTGCGGTTCGCCCTCCGGAGGCGGGAGCGCAGGTTCGAATCCTGCCGGGGGCACCGTGGGGTGGTTGCGAAATGTTGGCCGCCCTGTTTGCGAAACCCGAGTCAGGTGATCCCGACTCGGGTTATTCGTCGTGGGTGGACTTGCTCTCACCCGCGATCTGCTGAGTAGCGTCCCTGCGAGCGTGATCGTGGGTGGCGGAGGACGCGCGAGACGCCCCTGAGCCGTTTTCGGGCAGGGGCGTCTTGGGACTGTCGCTGTTTAGGCTGCGTGCCTGTCTTGCTTGGGGGTGTTGATGATGCGCACCGGCGGGCTGTTGGGGTCGGCTACGTGTGGTTCGCGTCTGGCGACGCATGGGCGGCCGCCCCGCATGCGTGACGGTGGCCTTGACCCCGTCTGGTGGACACCTCGTAAGAGAGGATCTTCACTATGGGAAGACAGCGTCGGGAGTTCACTCCTGAGTACAAGGACGAGGCCGTGAAGTTGGTGATCAACACCGGTCGTCCGGTCGCCGTGGTGGCTCGTGAGCTTGGTGTCAAGGAACAGACGCTGGGCCGGTGGGTCAACCTGTTCAAGTCGCGCCAGGACGCCGGTGACGGCGCCCTGTCCGAGACCGAGCGGGTTGAGCTCGCTCGGCTGCGCAAGGAGAACTCAGAGCTGAAGATGGATCGGGCGTTCTTGAAAAAAGCCTCCCTCTTCTTCGCCCAGGAAGCATCGGATACGAACGAGAAGCGTTCGCGCTGATGCACGCGGAGAAGAGCAACCACACCGTCTCGCGGATGGCGTGCCTCCTGGAGGTCTCCCGGTCGGGGTTCTATGCCTGGTCGGCGCGGCTGCCCTCGAAACGAGCGGTCCGAGCGGAGAAGATCGAGGCCAAGATCGCCTGGTTCCACGGCGAGTCCGACGAGGTCTCAGGAGCACCCAGGATCTTGGCCGATCTGCGTGAGGACGGCGAGGTCATCAGTCGCAAGATGGTCGCCAAGACGATGCGCAAGCTCGGCCTGCGCGGGATCTGCCCACGCCGGTGGCGCACCACCACCGAGCGCGAGGCCGGCGACACCTACCCCCCTGACGCCACGAAACGGGTGTGGGACACCGGGGTCCTCAACGCCGTCTGGGTCGGCGACATCAGCTACTTGAGGACCTGGGAGGGGTGGCTCTACCTGGCCCCGTGATCGATGCTCACTCGCGTCGTGTGATCGGGTGGGCGATCGCTGATCACCTGCGCACCGACCTGGTCCAGGACGCCCTGACGATGGCGATCACCCTGCGCGGGGAGCTGCCCGCCCAGGTCGTCTTCCATACCGACAGAGGCACCCAGTACGCCTCGGAGCAGATCGCCACCTTCGCCGTCGAGAACGGCATCACCAGGTCGATGGGCTACACCGGGATCTGCTGGGACAACGCGATGGCCGAGTCGTTCTTCGCCACACTCAAGACCGAGTTCTACTACCGCCGCGTCTGGCCCACCAAGGCCGCAGCCAGCCAGGCCGTCGGAACTTGGATCGAGGACCGTTACAACCGGCGTCGCCGGCACTCCTCGATCGGCCAGGTCAGCCCAGTGGCCTTCGAGATGCAACACTGCAACCAGACCGCGGCAGCACCTCAAGCCGCATAACCCCGTGTCCACCGTCCGGGGTCAAGGCCACGGCGCCAAACTCGGACGCGACCTCCTGAACCGCCT
>NZ_JBIMEU010000010.1:0-60800 GCF_051262555.1 Aeromicrobium sp. CF4.19
GGCGTTGGTGGCGTAGGAGGTGGTGGTGCACAGGTTGTCTGCACCGGTCGCGGTGTCACCTTCGTCGTGGACCTGGGTGGGCAGGCCGACGCTGTTGTAGGTGGTGCGGACCCTGCTGACCCGGTCTCCCCCGGATTGCAACGGGGTTGTCGTCGCCGTCACCGACGGCTTGACGATTCTGGCCTCGCGGCTGCTGGAGCTCGCGGTGACCGAGGAACGCCAGGGGGCGTTGACGGTGGCTTCCACCAGAGCGCCGCCGCTGCCCAGCTGGGTGCGGGTGCGGCGCTGGAAGCCGGCGTAGTGGTCGTAGTCGACGATGTTGGTGCTGTCGCCGAAGGAGTCGGTGACGGTGACGGACTTGGTGCCGCCGCCCTGCTTGCGGTCGCCGTGCATGCCACGCAGGTAGAGCGAGTGCTCATAGGTCTTGGCGGACTGGTCTCCGACTGTGGTGGAGACGCGGGAGTAGCCGCGCCACTCATTCCAGGTGCGGTTGTCGGACTCGTCGATGGTCGAGGAGGTGTAGTGCCAGCCGTCTCCGCCGCCGTAGCCGTAGGAGGTGAGGACCTCAGGGGAGCTGCCGGTGCTGTCGGTCTCGACCACGGAGTCAACGCGGTACTTGTGGAAGAACTCCAGCTGACGGTCCTCGGTCCACCACGGCTGATACCAGACCGGGAAGCAGCGACGGCTGTTGGAGTCGAGCGAGCTCGCCGACGGAGTGCTGGACTGGCTGCAGTCACGAGCGGAGTAGTTGACGCTGATCAGACCACCGGTGCCGTTGTCGATGCCGTGCACCCGGTAGCGCTGGAACTTCGGCAGCCCATTGTAGTTCTCGACCCGGTTGTGCATGAGGGACTTGGTGAACGTGACTGCCGGCAAGGTGATGTCGTCGCCGACCTTGCCGGTCTGCTGGATCGACTCCAGCGTGAGGGTGCGGGACTCACTGGGCTGATCGGGGTCGACGTTGTCCTCGTGGGTGTTGGAGAACGCCTGCCCGAGCTCCCACTCGTTGACGGCGGAGTAGTCGCCGCTGCCGTTCAGTACCTGGGTGGTGATCTTGGTGAGCCGCTTGCGGGAGAAGAATGTCGGTGCGGTCCGGTCAGCGCAGGAGCTGCTGGATGAGCAGATCTGGTCGAACGGCACGTCCGGCCACTTCGACGCGTTGGAGCTGTTCAAGCCGGTGCAGTCAAAGGAATCGGTCTTGGTGCAGCGCTCCTCAGCGGTGAATGCGACGCGGGCCGGAGCCTTGTCGTCGTTGCCGTGGCGGGTGCCGTACTCGATGGACTTCAGCAACGGGGCGCGGTCGTAGCCGCGGACGGTGTCGTTCTTGTTCGCGCCGTACTTGTTCTTCTCCTGGTCCCAGAACAGCGACATGCTGTTGCCGTTGTTGTCCACGACGTAGTCCAGGCTCCAGCGCCACGCCTGGGTGCAGGAACTGGCCGCGTAGGTGGACTCGTGGCACGGGTCGCCGGCGCGCGCACCGTAGCCGGGCAGGACCGAGACCGAATCGGTGCGCCGGTCATCTGAGGACCAGCGCTTGTTGCGGCCGTAGTAGTAGCGAGTGCCGTCCAGAGTGGTGACGCGCCAGTACTCGCCGTTGCCATCAGCGTTGATGCCGGACTCGGTGAGACGCTCGATTCGGGTGCCGTCATCGGCCTTCATCCGCCACCGATTGCTCGACCCGTCGCGGATGAGCTTCGAGCTCTTGCCGTTGAGCGAGATCGTCAGATTGTCATCACGCCAACACAGGTCACCGACATTCTCCGGAGTGCCCGAGACCTGGTTGCACGGCTCGTAGGTGCGCTCGATGAAACCGGGATCGAGGGAGAAGCCCTCCCCCACCCAGGAGGTCTGGTTGTTCGTGCTGGAGGTGCGCCCATCGACCGAGCCGGAGGAGTAGTCGATCGCGAGGTCCGGCTCCGGCCCATTTAGCCCCGGAGGCGTGTCCAGCGGGTAGGACCAGGTGAAGTCACCGGACTGCCCACCCGCGGTCCACTTCGAGGACGCAGCCAGCGAGGAGGCGGTGTAGTCGCCACTGGATCCGCTGGAGTCAGCCGTGGCCGCGACCATCATCGACGACGCTTCCATCGAGGCGGAGTCTGGTGCGGAGGCTGTCAGAATCTGCTTCGATGAATCGTTGTCCGTCTCAAGTGGGGTCGCCTCGGCACAGTCAGCCACCCCGTCCTGGACCGCGCAGTCCTCGAGCAGGACCAGCCGCAGGCGATCAGACCAGTCGCCGCCGATCGCGCCGGCGAAGTCGGAGTAGTCGACCTTGAGCTGTGCGTCATCCAGTGATGTGTTTTCGCGCGCGGTGCTTGTTCGGGGTGCGGCCTCGGTGGAGCCCTCCTCCTCGGATCCACCGGGGTCGGGCTCAGCAGTGAGTCCGCGGGGACCGGATTCCTCGCCCGGCTCGTCGTCTTCCTGCGGCCGGGGCGGATCGGCAGGTTCAGACGACGGCGACACCGTCGTCGAGGGCTCAGGTGATGAGTCCTGCTCAGGGATCTCAGGCTCGGCGAGGTCGATCTCATAGACCGGGCCGAGTCCGGCAGGTCCGGCAGGGTCGGTGATGCCGACTCGCTGGATCGTCATCGACGGCGCCTCCCCCGTCTGGTCCTCAGACTTCAGGGACAGGCCGGCGACAGGCTTCGACCAGCGGCGCGAGCCGAGGTCCGTCTGCTGCGGCTTGGAGGGCTTGGGCAGCTTGACCATCGGGACAGGATCGGGCGTCTTGGCTGCTGGAAGATCAGTTCCGTTGACCGGGCTCACCGGGACAGGCTTCTCCGGGTCCGGCCGCGGGGCCTTCTCATCAGCCGATGCTGGTACGCCTCCCAGCGGTGTCAGTAGCGAGATGGCGACTGCGAAGGCCGCCGTGTTGATGGTCAGTGACCTCGTCGATGCCATGTCAGCAAGCCCCCGTCTGCACGCACTCGTCGGCGAATCGCCCACGATCGATCAAGTGATTGACATGCATCTCATTGACCGGGAACTGCGCGATCGACAGGTGGTCGACCGCACCGGTCCATCGGTCCGATCCGTCTGAGGCCGCGCCCAGCGTCCAGGTCGGCGCGCTCAGTGCCGGAGCCACGAACGGTGCGTCCGTCAGCACAGCAGAGGTGATGGCTTGCACATCGTTGGCCACCACGAGCTCCATCCGCTCGAAGACCGCGTTGTAGGAGGCGAGGACGAGCATCGTGCCCGGCGCTCCGTCATCTCCGTCAGCCCGCACCTCACGGGCGACCCCGTCGGCACCGCGTAGCCGGAAGACGTACTCGAAGCCCTCACTCGTGCTGACGGCCTCGATCGTGACCGCGTCGGTTCCCTGTTCACCCAGGGACACCGCGGTCATCGAGTCCTCAGATGTTCCCGCCGGGTCCAGGTAGGCGGCGACCGTGAAGGAGGCGTCAAGGTCCAACAGCTGCTCCTGCAGTGCGGGCAGCGTCTGTGTCTGCGGCGTCAGGGCGAGCATCCGATCGATCGTTGGATTACTCGGATCGGTGTCGATGAAGCTCATACGAAGCGCTCGTTCAGCCGTGCCGACCGGGAACTGCGTCCCGTCCGCAGCCGAGGAGGGCCCTTGTTCCTCATCGAAGTCGAACTCCCAGATCGACGATTCATCGATGACCTCGAAGGATCGCTCCACCGGCGCGTCGCTCGGATTGTTCGCCGCGTCATAGGCCCACACACGCAGTGTGTGACGTCCAGCCGGCAGCTGAGGCAACGTGAAGGTCGCCTGCCCGCCGCTGCCGGCATTCACCGTCTTGGCCGGCGGACGTGAGTCGTCATTGACCCGCCACGCGTAGCCGACGGTGTCGTTGCCGTCCCCGGGTCCGACGGTCACCTGCTGCGTCTGTCCCGGTGACCACGAGTCTGGGAACTCACCTTCGAGCGACGGGACGGCCGCCAGGTCCGCGTCGACGAAGAACTTGCACTTCTCGGCGTAGTTGCTTGTTGCTCCGTGGTTGTCCTGCGTGCGATAGCGAAAGCGGTACTCACCCGAGGGCACGGGATCCGTGGGGGCCTTACTGACCGGGAAGTTCCGCACGACCCAGCGGGGCTGAGCGCCATAGGGACTCACGTCCTCACCGTTGCCGTTGTTGCCGATCCTCGAACGTACGGTGTCCTCAGAATCCCGGTCAGAGGCCCTCGCTCGCATCTGCGGCGGCTGGGTCATCCGCCCGAGCCGCGGGTTCGTCGTCAGAGTGCACGGCATGTTGTTGATCGTCGTGCCCACTGGCACCCAGGGAGTGCGGTTGTACTCGATCGACAGACGGAACGTGTGCTTGTAGCGGCGCCAGGCTTGCGGGTTCGTCTCACTCGCCTGCCGGATACCCAAGGCGATCGACTGGTTACGATCGTTCGCCGTCTCCTGGACCCCTGACTTGACGTTCCAGGAGACATCGGCGCCGTTGGCGTTGCAGCCACTGAACGCGACCTGCGATGCGCTGGCCAGATGCTGTCGCCAAGCCGGCTGGTTGTTCCACGTCAACGATGAACTGAACGGGCCCACTTTGTAGACCCGCGTCGCATGCATCGCGCACGACGACGAAAAGGTCATCCTCGCCCGCAGCGTCGCACCGATGATCTGAGTACCTCGAATGGCCTCAGTGTTGAAGCGGAAGAACAGGCGCTTGCGGGAGACGCCGTTGTAGTTCTGATACCCGACGCCCTCACCGTTGGACTTCGTCCACTTGTAGAACGAGGAGTTCGGATGTTGCTGGAAAGCCATCGCCCAGCTGTAGGCACTCGGTGAGACCGACGGATCGACGTACACCGGGTAGGTGACCTCGGAGCCGCTGAGCGCGTCCTCCTCGGGAGTGAGAGCGACGTGCCGGTCGCCGACCTCGAGCTGCACCGGCGAGACGGTGTCACCATCGAGAGGGCCTTCCGTTCTCTCGTCGATCGCTTCAGGACTGGTTGATCGCGCCGGCTGCTGCGTCTCGGCGCCGGCGTCACCACTTGAGTCCCACATGGTGGGTGCAGCCGCGCCACCGACCTCGCGCCCAGACTCATCAAGGACACTCAGACCTTTGGCGCTCGACTGCATCGATCCCTTCTCCACCACGGTGGGAAGCTGCAGACGGTCCAGAGCCGGGTTCTGTGCTGCCTCCTCGTTGTGAACGACCAGCACCTGCCGGATACCGCCGTCGGTGACGGACATTCGCAGATCTACATCGTCGAAGACATCGCTGTACGTTGCGGTCGCTCCGTCGAGGCGTGGCTCCGGCAGGTCCTCGACCCACGACATCGTCGTTGTGACACCCGACAGACTGATCCTCGAAAGAGCGTCGTCGCCACCGCCTGAGAGCTCAACCGGGAAGGGTGAAGCCTTCGGCCGGATCACGCCATCGACCGACTCCAGCGTCAAATCGACCGGCGTCCAACCGCCATCCTGACGGACCCGCACGGGCGAGACAGCGATCTCACGAGTCAAGGTGCCCGACGGGTTGGCGTACACGGTGTCGGTGGGAGTCCGTGCACTCTCGATCTCGACGGGCTCACCCGTTGTGTCTGCCTGAGCGAACTCCGTCGCGAACGCGATCGCTCGCGCCTCCTGCACCGTGCCGAGACTTACCAGCCCGCCAGCGGTCACAGCGAGCGCAGTTGCTGCGGCTATTGCGCCGAATCGGCCCGATTTGAGAATGCCCAGCATCGATTGCGGCACAGATCCCCCGAATGAATCGCCAAAATTACGCGACTCACGCTGTCACTCCGCAAGCTATTTGTCTCAAGAACATGAGAATTCGATGAGAAGGCTTGCAGGAGCAACTGTGAGCAACGCCAATTGGCGACTGGGATTCCAATGGCCAGCATCAGCTATCGGTCCAGAAAATTCGTCCCGACGCATCAGAACACCCTCAGTCAGTCGTCAGGTTCGAACAACTTCGTCGGCACGGCATCGACCGCAAGAGACCGCGACCGCTGATGATCATGCCCCTTGCTGGCCGAGCAGCCCTTGAACGGCCCTTGGGGTTCGGTGAGGACGTTCATGTGGAAACCCCCTTGGCGTAGACCAAGGTCGACGAACGAGCCACCGTCAACTGCACGTGTGTCAGCTGTCAGCGTGATTCGGCGGGAGCTCCGACGGCTGGTCAGGAAGGCCGCTACCTTGAGGAGCGGCGGTCAGACGAGGCGGGACACCGCGGACTCGATCCGCTCGTCGGTGGCGGTCAGGGCGATGCGCACGTGCTCGCCACCTCGCGGGCCGTAGAAGTCACCCGGGGCGGCCAGGATCCCGCGATCGGCGAGCCAGTCGATGGTCGCGCGGCAGGGCTCGCCCCGCGTCGCCCACAGGTACAGCGACGCCTCGGAGTGGTCGATCCGGAACCCAGCGGCGAGCAGGGCCCGACGCAGGGCGTCCCGACGTGCCGCGTACGTGGAGCGCTGGGCCCGGACGTGCTCGTCGTCGTCCAGCGCCGCGGTCATGGCGCGCTGCACCGGCGTCGGCACCATGAAGCCCAGGTGCTTGCGGACGGCGAGCAGCTCACCGATGACGGCGCGGTCACCGGCGACGAACGCCGCGCGGTAGCCGGCGAGGTTCGAGCGCTTGGAGAGCGAGTGCACGGCGAGCAGACCCTGGTGGGAGCCGCCGCACACGTCCGGGTGCAGCACCGAGACGGGCTCGTCCTCCCAGCCGAACTCCAGGTAGCACTCGTCGGAGACCAGCAGGGCACCACGATCGCGGGCCCACTGCACCACCTTGCGCAGGTGCTCGAGGCCGAGCACCTGACCGTGCGGGTTGGCGGGAGAGTTGATGTAGACGAGGGCCGGGGCCTCCGGGCCCATCGCCACGGTGGAGTCGGTGGCCACGACCCGACAGCCTGCGTACCGCGCGCCGACCTCGTACGTCGGATAGGCCAGCTCCGGGATGACGACGGTGTCCTGCGGACCGAGACCCAGCTGGGTGGGCAGGTTGGCGATGAGCTCCTTGGAGCCCATCGTCATCAGGACCTGGTCGACGTCCAGGCCGCTGACTCCGGCGCGACGTTCCAGCCAGTCGACGATGGAGCGGCGGACCGCCTCCGGGCCGAGGACGGTCGGGTAGCCGGGCGAGTCCGCTGCGGACACGAGCGCTTCACGGACGACGGCCGGCGTCGGGTCCACGGGGGTGCCGATGGACAGGTCGACGAGCCCGTCCGGATGCTCCGCGGCCCGCATCTTGGCCGCGGCGATCGTGTCCCACGGGAAGTCGGGGAAGCGGTCCGAGACCTGCCCGCCGGCCATCTCGCGCGTCACTCCTGGTTCTGGGGTGGGAGCACCTCGATGATGGGGTGGTCCTTGTCGATGACCCCCGTGCGAGCCGCGCCGCCGGGCGAGCCCAGGTCGTCGAAGAAGTTGACGTTCGCGTCGTAGTACTCCTTCCACTCCGACGGGGTGTCGTCCTCGTAGAAGATTGCCTCGACGGGGCAGACCGGCTCGCACGCACCGCAGTCGACGCACTCGTCGGGGTGGATGTAGAGCATCCGCTTGCCCTCGTAGATGCAGTCGACGGGACACTCGTCCACACATGCGAGGTCCTTGACGTCCACACATGGCTGGGCGATCACGTAGGTCACGACATCTCCTTCGACGGGGTCGACCGATGGGCCGACGTCCAGTATCGCCCCCGGGGCCAAGGGTCCCGGACGGGGGTTCACCACGTGGAACGCCTGTGCTGCGGGCCACACCGCTGTGACAGGATCCAGGCATGAGCGAGCGCCAGCGAGCGAAAGATAGACTCCTCATGCGAGCACGCTCCTACTGTGGTTTTTCCGAGGACGTGGTCGCATGAGCGACCCTGCCGACCTGCTCGGACGCCGGGTCACGGTGCGCCACCGGATCGATGGGCGTGGCCCCTCCACGACCGACGTGGTGGGCCGTGTGCTGGAGGCGGACCGACGGTCCCTGGTGGTGGAACGGCGGGACGGTTCGGTCGTGAGGGTCGATGTCGGCACCGTGGTGGCGCTCAAGGTGGTGCCGGACCGTCCCGCGCGGTCCCGACCCGCGGCAGCGATCACCCCCGAGGAGCTCACCCGCGTGACGTCGCGCGGCTGGCCGGCACCGGACTCCGAGCCGCTGGGCGACTGGGAGCTGCGCGCCGCCGGGGCGTTCACCGGGCGGGCCAACTCGGTCGCCGTGCACGGCGATCCGGGAACGTCGCTCGAGGCGGCACTGGAGGTCGTCCTCGCCTTCTATGCGCGCCGCGACCTGCCGCCACAGGCACAGGTGGTGGTGGGCTCGACCTGGGACAGCCGCTTCACGGCCGCGGGCTGGACCCGCAAGGAGGGCTACCGGGGTGGCGCCCTCGTGCAGGTCGCCGACGTGCCGACGGCACCGGACCCGGACCCCCGGGTGGACATCGGCCCCGCGGCCGGCGACAGCTGGCTGGCCCGGTACGAACGGGTCGAGGACGTCGAGGCCGCCCGCGCGGTGCTCGAGGGCCCCCGCACCGTCGGGTTCGCCGAGCTGGCGTCACCAGGAGGCGAGACGCTCGGCGTGGGGCGGGTCGTCGTCACCGGTGAGTGGGCGGGTCTGGCGGCCGTGGAGACCCGACCCGACCTGCGGCGCCAGGGCCTGGGCCGGGCGATCGTGAGGTCGTGCCTGGCGTGGGCCGTCCAGCGGGGGGCGACGCGGGCCTATCTGCAGACGATGACCGACAACACCGCCGCCCTCGGGCTCTACGCGCCGTTCGGGTTCACGACCCACCACGAGTACGCCTACCTCGTGCCACCGACCGCGCACTGAGCCCACCGCCGCCGCGCGTCGGCTCCGATCGGACGGTCAGCCGTGGTGGACCGTCTCAGTCGTCGTCGTCCTCGTCGTCCTCGTCCGGGCGGGGGCCGCAGACGACCCGGTCGGCGGCCTGGTAGTTGGCCGTGACCGTCTCGGACTTCACCGTCTGGCCGTTCTGCTTGAACGTGCGGTAGATGTCGATGTCGAAACCGCCGATCGGCGACTGCGGGACGCAGGCGTCCGACTCGTCGTAGCGCAGGCCCGGTGAGCGGGCGTTGCGGCGCTCGGAGGCGCCGGCCTCGATGTCCCACACCTTGGTGCTCCACATCTCGACCCGCATGGTCCCGCGCGAGCCCGGGGTGCTCGGATCGATCGAGGCCTTGATGAGGACACCGTGGTCGGTGGAGTTCTTGAACTGCAGGTCCAACGATCCGAAGTAGACCGTGGCCTCACGGCCCACCGGGTAGCGGTCGATGTAGAAGGCGTGCGGGTGGTGCTCGACGTCGTCGAGCCCGGCGAAGAACGCGGCGTTGTAGGTGGTGGTGACCACCTGCGAGACGCCCCCGCCCAGCTCGTCGCGGAACTGGCCCCCGTTGATGACCGAGCCGGTGGTGAAGCCACCGGCCTCGGTGCGCTCGCCGACGGTGTCGTTGAAGCTGAAGGTCTCCCCCGGCTTCAGCAGGGTGCCGTCGATGAGCTCGGCGGCACGCCCCTGGTTGGTGTTGCGGTAGTCCGCGTGGGGGTAGTAGGTCTCGAACTCGCTGACCCGCTCCTTGATGCCGAGCTTCTCCGCGTCCTCGGTGGTGAACTCCGGCTCCACGACCGTGGCCTCGATCTGCACGACGCGACCGTCGCCGGTCTCGGTGAGGGCCGGGACGAGCTTCTCGGACATCTCCTGAGGCTGCAGGCCCACGCCCTCCTTGCCGGGGATGACCTCGGGCTTGCCGTCCACGATGTCGACCGAGGCGTCGACGGCACGCTCGCCGATGCCGGTCGTGGCGTCGGTCAGCGGCTCGGCCAGCTCCTCGGGGTCGATCTCGGGAACCATGGACCCCTCACGCACCCGCACGCTCAGGGCCGGCGCATAGGCGGTGACGGGCAGCTCGACCTCGTCCTCGTCGCCCACCTCGATGACGACCGGGCCGCTCACGGCCGGCTCCGCGATGGTCTCCATCGCGTCCGCGAGACCGTCTGCGTCCACGGCCGGCTCGACCGCCTCGGTGGGGACGTCGACCGGCTCGGTCTGGACGAGGTAGGACCCGCGGATGGTCCGGGCCGCGGCCTCGGCGTCGACCGCCAGGCCGGGCTCGGGCTCGCGGGCCTTGGGCTCCGCGTCGGGGAAGGTGATGAGAGCCTCGACCACCTCCACCTGGACGGTCTCGCTGATCCGTTCCACAGTGCTCTCGAGGTCGCCGGCGTCGACGTCCAGCGCGGGCGCGTGGTCGTGCGAGCCGAAGAACAGGCGCGCCATGTCGCGCGGGTCCCACGACCGCTGCCCCCCGGCCTCGTCGATGCTGCGGTCCAGGTCGAAGGCCAGTCCGGCGTCGGCGGGCTCGATCTCGAACTCCTGCGTCTCGCCGTCGCGTGTGTGCACGAGCTGGATCGGCTCGTCCTCGCGCGGGGTGAGCTCGGCGTCCACGGCGTCACGGGCCTCGGCCGGTGACATCCCACCGACGTCGACCCCGCCGATCGTGGCGTCGGCCGGCATGCGGGACCCGGTCAGCGCGTAGCCGACGAGGTAGAGGGCTCCCAGCGCCAGGACGGCGCCGAGCAGGATCTTGCGTCCGAGCCGCCGCTTGCGGGGCTGGTCGGCGACGTCGTCGTCCTCGGTCCAGTCCGCTCGGAGGCCGGGAGCCAGGACGGTTCCCTCGTGGTCGCGGGGGACATCGCCGTGAGTCTCCTCGGCGGGATGATCGGTGGTCTCGTCGCCCTCGTCGGCTGCCTGGTCCGCATCATCGGGTGCGAGGTCGTCGACGACGACGCTCTCCTCGCCCCCGGGCCGGCCGAGCGCCGCCTCGTCGGCTGCGCCACCCTCGGGGACGTCCGTCGAGTCGTCCTGCGTCGGGTCGGAGCCGGCGGCGTCGTCGACGGGCTCGCCCGTCCGCCGGTCCTCGCCGTCACCGGGCCGCTGCTCGTCGGTCATGCTCCACCTTCGTAGATCGTCTTCTCGCTCTCGCTGGACCGCACGATCGTGCCGTAGTGCGATCGGTAGTACAACAGGGGTGCGTCCTCCGCCTCGGGGACGGCAGCCGCCGTGACCTCGCCGACGAGGATCGTGTGGTCCCCGGCGACGTGGGCGTCGGTTGTCCGGCACTCCAGCCAGGCGAGCGACTCGTCGAGCAGCGCCACCCCACTGGTTCCACGGTGGTGCGCGATGCCGTCGAGCTGGTCCTCCAGGGGCCGGCCGCGGTTCGCGAACCAGGCCGAGGCCTTCCGACCGCTCTCGGAGAGGATCGAGACACCCCAGTGCCCGGTGTCGAGCACGGCCTCGTGGAACCGGCTGGTGCGGTGCGAGCAGACCAGCACCAACGGCGGATCGAGCGAGACCGACGTGAAGGCGCTCGCCGTCATGGCGTGGTCCACGCCGTACTGCACGGTCGTCACGACGGTGACGCCGCTGGCAAAGCGGCCAAGCGCCAGCCGGAACGCGGCGTCGTCGATGGGATCCCTCACCGTTCCAGACTAGTTGGGAGGTGTTCGGGCACCCACGTCGGCCGAGCGGCGACTCGATCCACGACGTCGCGTCCCCGGCGGCCCGGGGTGCATCGCGACCACGAGGGCGATGCCGCCCAGGCCGAGCACCAGGAACGTCCATCCGAGGACGTCGCCGGCCACGAGGTAGCTGCCCGGGCTGGCCGACTGCTGCAGCAGCACCATGAGCGTCCACCCCAGCCCGAACCATGCCGCACCGGCGCGCACCAGACCCGCCCCGGCCCAGGCCACGGCCGTCGTCGCGGCCAGGGCGAGCACCAGCCCCCACGGCACGTCCACGCCGCCGAGGTCGTGGGCGTGCCGGTGGACGACGGCGCCGAGGATCCCCGTGACCAGCCCGAGCAGGGTCAGGCCCGCGCGGCGCAGCACCTCAGTCGAGACCGGCGAACAGGTCGTGCTCGAACGGCGAGCCGTCGGCAGGCGCCGCATCGCCCTTGACGAGGCGGTAGAACTCGGTGCCCCACGCACGCTGGGCGACGTCGTTGGAGAGGGCGAAGAACGGTCCGTCGACGGCGATCTGGGTGGCGTGGGCGCGCATCGCGTCCATCTTGGCGTCGACCCACGGCGCCCCGTCGACGACGGCGTCGAGGTCCTCGTCCTCCAGCGCGAACGGCGGAAGGTTGTCGGGATCCATGCCCTCCATGAAGGACAGATCCCCCGCCGCACGGATCTCCTTGATGCCGGTACGCATCGCGGAGGCCGACATCGCCGTCCAGTAAATCTTGGCGACGTCCCACGGCTCCCCCAGGTCGCGGCGGTAGGACCGCGCGGCGGCGAGCGAGGCAGCGTAGTGCGCGACCCGGTGGGCCTGGACGTGGTCCGGGTGCCCGTAGTTGCCGAACTCGTCGTACGTCACGAGGACCTGGGGACGCACCTCACGGATGACCTCGACGAGGTGGTTCGCGGCCTCGGTGAGGTCGGCGTGCCAGAAGGCGTCGGCCGTGGTGTCGTCGGCGGCGGTGGCGTTGCCGTTCTCGTCCCACTTCATGCCGGAGTCCCGGTAGTGCCCCTGGCCGCCGAGGAACCGGTGGTCGGTGACGCCGAGGATCCGCATCGCCTCGGCGAGCTCGCCCACCCGGTGTGGACCGAGCCCGTCCTCCTGGTCCGCGGCGAGGTGCTCCAGCTCGGGGACGAGGACCTCGCCCATCTCGCCGAGCGTGCAGGTGACCAGGGTGACGTTGGCCCCCTCGCTGAGGTACTTCGCCATGGTGGCGCCGTTGTTGATGGTCTCGTCGTCCGGATGAGCGTGGACGAGCAGGAGACGACGATCGGGCAGGGCCATGGTCGAATCCTACTGAGGGGGACGGACACGACGACCACGGCCGGCGTCGGAGGCCACGACGTGCCGGCCCGCCCGGATGGTTGGATCGGGAGCATGACCTCCTACCCGCGCCTGGCCGCCCGGACCGCTCGCTTCACCCTGGGGATCCCCCGAGACATCACCGTCTCCCCCGACGGTGGGACGGTCCGCTTCCTGCGGACGCCGGACGGGGTCACGCGCACGGGGCAGCTCTGGGAGCACGACGTCGAGAGCGGGCACGAGCGGGTGCTCGTCGATCCGGACGTACTGCTCGGCGCCGCGGGCGAGCAGCTCTCGGCCGAGGAGCGAGCCCGGCGGGAGCGGACGCGGGAGGGTGGCGCCGGGCTGGTCGGGTACAGCGTCGACCGCGCCGGACGGCAGGCCACCTTCGCCCTGTCCGCCCGTGCCTGGCACGTCGACCTGCAGACTGCGCAGGTCACCGGCCTGCCCAGCACCGGCGACGTCGTCGATCCGCGCATCGATCCCACCGGACGCCGGGTGGCGTACGCGGCCGGCCGGGCGCTGCGCGTCGTCGAGCTCGACACCGAGGACCCGACGGCTGCTGATCGTGCGCTCGTCGAGCCCGAGACCGACACCCAGGTGTGGGGACTGGCGGACTTCATCGCCGCCGAGGAGCAGTCACGCTTCCGGGGGTTCTGGTGGGCGCCTGACGGGGAGTCGTTGCTCGTGGAGCACTACGACGAGGCCCCGGTGCAGACGTGGTACGTCAGCGACCCCGAGCACCCGGAACGCCCTGCCGTGGCGCAGCGCTACCCGGCCGCCGGCACCCCCAACGCGCAGGTGAGTCTCTGGCACGTCGCCCTGTCCGGCGCCCGGACGGAGGTCGCGTGGGACCACAACGCCTTCGAGTACCTCACCAGCGTCACCTGGACCGAGCACGGCGCACCGGTGGTGCAGGTCATGAGCCGTGACCAGCGCACGGCACAGGTGCTCGCCGTGGACGTCACCGACGGGAGCACGTCGGTGCTGCGTGAGCTGTCCGACGAGGCATGGGTCGAGGTCACCAGCGCCCCCCGGTTTGCGCCGGGCGGGCACCTGGTGGGCGTGGAGGACGTCGACGGGACGCGCCGGCTCGTGGTCGACGGCCGACCGGTGGGCGACGCGACGTGGCAGGTGCGCGGCATCGTGAGCACCCACCCCGACGCCGTCGTCGTCACCGCGTCGGACGAGCCGACGGAGGTCCAGGTCCTCCGCATCGGTCTCGACGGCACGACCCAGCCGATGACCACGGGCGCCGCCGTCCACGCCGCCGTCATCGGCGGGGGTGCCGGGTCCGACGCCAGCACGTCGCACGGGCAGGCTGCTGCCGGCCCCACGACCGTCATCGTCCGGTCGGCCCTGGAGGCCGTCGGCACCACGGTCACCGTCCACCGGGACGGAGCCGAGCCGCAGCACGTGACCGTCGCGTCCGAGCCCCCTCCGTTCGAGCCGCAGGTGACCCTCATGCACGCGGGCGGGCGCTCCCTGCGCACGGCGGTGCTCTTCCCGCGGGACCACGTGCCGGGCTCGCGTCGCCTGCCGGTGCTGATGGACCCCTACGGCGGCCCCCACGCCCAGCGGGTGCTCGCCAACGCCCGGATGTTCCTGGAGCCGCAGTGGCTCGCCGACCAAGGATTCTGCGTCGTCGTCGCCGACGGTCGCGGCACCCCCGGGCGCGGTGCCGCCTGGGAGCGCGAGGTGCTGGACGCGCTCGCCGAGGTCACGCTCGCCGACCAGGTCGACGCCCTCGAGGCGGTCGCCGACCAGTTCCCCGACGACGTCGACACCACGCGCGTGGGCATCACCGGGTGGTCGTACGGCGGCTACCTCTCGGCCCTGGCCGTGCTGGCCCGGCCCGACGTGTTCCACGTGGCCGTCGCCGGGGCTCCCGTCACCGAGTGGCGGCTCTACGACACGTGCTACACCGAGCGCTACCTGGGCGACCCGGCCCGACGCCCCGAGGTCTACGACCGCAACTCCCTGCTGCCGCTGGCCGAGCGGCTCGAGCGGCCGCTCATGCTCGTGCACGGGCTCGCGGACGACAACGTCGTGGCGGCCCACACCCTGCAGCTATCCTCCGCCCTGCTCGCGGCGGGCCGCCCCCACACGGTGCTCCCCCTCTCCGGCGTCACGCACATGACGACGGCCGAGGTGGTGGCGGAGAACCTCAAGCTGCTCCAGGTCGACTTCCTGCAGGAGCACCTTCAGCCCCGGGCGAACAGGCCATGACCGATGGACCCGGGCCTGACACCCGGGGGGACGGCGAACAGCGCCGAGCCGACGTGCCTGATGCACTCGTTCAGCGCATCGTCACGCAGGCTGCGCTGCACCGTGCTGAACTGCTCCGGCGACGCGACGAAGGCGATGAAGAACAGGCCCGCCGCGATCTGGCCGAGGTCGTTGTTGTCCCGCACGGAGTTGAACCCACGACGCAGCATCTGCTGCCCCCCTTCGCGTCCGGGTGAGCGAGCCGGATGTGCGCCGTGGCCGGGATGACATGACCGGTGGCGGCCGAGGCCAGGCCGAAGTCCGGCTCGTCCATCTCCTCGGACCCTTCCAGCGGCGCCCATCTCAGCGCTTCGTCCTGCTCCAGTGTCGAGGCTCGCGCACCGCCGATCAGTGTCGTGCCCTCACTGTCTCAGAACTCACCGACGAGGCCGGGGGTGAGACATCACAAATGAGAGGGGGTTTTGAGAATCGCGATCCGCTGCGATCCCGGGTTCGCCTCGAACGCCAGCCGAATTCGGGTCACGTGTCGCAAAAACGTCCGATTCTGAGACACCCGTCCGATTGCTTGTGGTCAATCCGACCGACAGCAGGAGGCAGAGTCGGGGCATATCTGCTGGACATTGGCCACTCAGCGATCTTGACTTGAATTATGGACACATACGAGATTCAGGCACCGAAGTACACCTCGGGTCTGCACAACACAACGACAGAGCTCGCTCGCGTTGTCGCGTTCTGGTACGGGTGGCGCGTCGACGAAGACGACGCGATCCATGGCGACGGAGCGACTACGGTGGCCGAATCGATGATCGAGCTAGGCGATCGGATGAAAGCGGCCGGTTGGTTCGTCACTGCTGAACACTCTGATCGGCTCGTTGGGGTCGGATGGAGCTTCGTTCCCAGCGACCCAGTCGAAGGCGCGACCGTCTTGGCTGCGGCCGACATCGAGTAGTCCGTGGCCTGTCAGCCGATCACTTTCGGTGGAGAGTTCGGCGCGTGTTGCATTGGCGTGTCGGACCGTTCGCGACTGAGCGGCCACATCGCACCAGAAACGACCGATTTTGGTTCACCCGATCGCTGGCGTAGCCACTGATCGAGAGGGCACTGCCTCAGTGCGAGGGGCGCTGAACGAGCAGGCCCACGCCGAACGCCGCGAGGAGTCCACCACCACCGCGAAGGATATTCCGGACGACCTTGGCATTTCTAAGCATGGCTCCTGCTGCACCGAAGACCATGGCGTAAACAACTAGTCCGCAGAACCCGATGACGGCGAACACCATTCCCAGGACAAAGGCGTCGATGGGAGCGCTGGCGCTAGTAAGGAACTGGGGAATGATACTCGCGTACACGAGGACAGTCTTCGGGTTGGACAGGTCGCTGATCAATCCTTCCCGGAACGCCCGTCGGTGTGCGACCGGTCGTCCGCGACCCGGGCCCTCGGCGACGTCCTCCGTAGGAAGCTCCCGGCTCATGATGAGCCGGACTCCTAAATAGATGAGATACGCGGCACCGACGACCCGGACAACATCGAAGGCGATCTGCGAGGAAACTAGGACCGCCGTGAGACCAACCACCGACATCGTCGCCCAGATTAGATCTGCCGAAAGAACGCCGAGGGCGGTAACCAGTGCCGATCGACGACTTCGCATCATGGCGCTCTTGAGCACCAGAATGACCGCCGGACCAGGAATCGCTACCAGCACCGCCGACAGGGCGGCGAACGCCAGGATCGTGTCAACACTCACTGGCAGATCATGGCACGCCAAAGACCCCGACGGACCAGTTGTGACTTAGCCGGCTCGCCATGCGGGAGGACACCTCTGCGTCGCCGGCAGGTCGTCGGCGTGCCCAGAACCCACCGTTTGTGGTCGCGACCTCGATCATGATCCGCCTTGTCATCGATTGTTCGCGTCGTTGGTCGGTGGTGGGCGTAGAGCGAGAGCGGGAAGGGTGGACAGCGCGGCGACGGCGAAAGCGATCGGATAGCTGGTGGTGTCGATGAGGACTCCTGCGATCGTCGGACCCGAGAGAGTGCCGACGGTGAGTGCGGTATTCACGGCGGCCAGTCCGGCTGAAGGTCGATCGGCAAAGATCTGGGCCGACCACAAGCCTTGAGTGGCGATGATCGTCGCGTAGGCGGCGCCGAACACGATCGACGCGCCGGCGGCGACGCTCGGGTGCGCGGTCGACATACCGAAGGCGATGAGTGTGACTGCCACGCCGAGCGCGGCGATCTGATTGACCAGCCTGAGGCTGGATCTGTTGACCAAGAAACCGGCGAAGCTGGCCAGCAGGCTCGCCGCACCACACGCGGCGTAGACCCACCGGGCCGGCGATGAGCTGACGCCGTCCTGGCGGAGCGCATCGACGCTGAACGACCACCAGACGCTACTTCCTGCACCGATCGCAAGAGCCGAGAGCAGGAGCGGCCGCGCGCCGGGGCGCGTGAGCATTTCTCGTGGAGGAGGCGGCGGACTGCTGCCGACGTCAACGGTGCCTTGCGGGGCAGCGCGATGGGCGAGGAACCCGACGAAGATGGTGATGATGACGAAGGAGGCCCAGGCCCATCTCCATTGGTCGCCCGCGAGGAGGGCGACGGGCGCCGCGATGGCGACGCCCCAGCCGGTACCTGAGCTGACGATGGCCCAGACGGTGGCACGGCGATGTTGTGTGACCAGGCGGTGCACGATCTCGGCATAGGGCGGGAAGGCGAAACCCGATGCCGCGCCGGCCATGCCCACGCCGATCGCCAACACGGTCGTCGACGGCGCGCAGGCGATCAGACCCATACCGGTCGAGGCGGTGAGCGTGGCCAGTGCGAGGGCGGCCCGGACACCGGCCCGTTCGATGACGCGCACCACGGCGAGGTTGGCGACGAAGTAGCACCCGTACGACAGTGACGAGATCGCTCCGGCAGCGGTGGCGCTGAAGCCGAGGTCCTCTCGCATGTCCGGCAGCAGAAGGCCGTAGCCGTAACGGGCCAGCCCGAACATGACGGCTATCAACGACGCTCCCGCAACAGCCGTTGGAAGCCAGCCGACCTCCGCGCCGGTCCCGGTCTCGTTCCTGGCGGGAACCTCAGGCATGCGGGTCCTCGCCGCTCATGGTGTGCTCCAGTGGACACTCAGTGCTCGGCTCGTTGCAGGCCGGCCGGTCACACAGCCGACACGTAGCCAGTGCTGGGAGCCTGCTCTCGGCCAACCCAGCGACCAGCGGTTCGAGGATCTGCTCAAGCATGTGCCGCTGCTCAGCAGTAAGCGCGCGCGTCACCACCTCCAAGGCGCCGTTGCGAGCTGTCAGATACTCGTGCGCGCGCTCTCGACCAGCGTCAGTCAGGTGCACTTCTCGCCGACGGGCATCACCACCCCTCTCCCGGTGCACCAGCTCGTCCCTGGCCAGGCGATCGACGAGCCGAGTGGCCCCGGAGTCAGTCAGGTCGAGCACCGCGGCCAGCCACGCCACTGGTCGACCTGGATGAGCGAGCAGAGTCACCAACGCTGCCTGCTCCGAAGACGTCCCAGCGGAGGAAGCGGTCGTCATGCGATCCGAAAGAGTCAGCGCGAGCGCGCCCAGAAGGTTGTCAACGCGATCCATGTCCTCAGTGAACAGTACTTGACTGAGTCAGGCAATCTTTGGAAGGGTTCCTCTCGGCGGTCGCGAGACGAACAGCCGGCCACAACAGTTCCCAATAGGTCCACTGGCTCCGGATTCACCGCCAAGCACGTCGACCCGTCCCACGTCCCCGTCTCAGAATCCCTCCGTTTGTGAGACATCGAAAGGCGGCGAATACGGGCCTGCGACTTTCTTCACTGCGTTGTCTCGGCGGTAGCGTGGCGCCATGCCAGGACCACTCGGGGGAAGACCCACTTGGATCCGCGCACTTGTTCTTGGGCCCACCGTGGGACTCGCGGCGTTCTCTATCAGAATGATCTTCGGGGTTTTCGTCGAAGGGCAATCGTCCGCAGACGCTGCGGTGTCGAACCTTCCTCTCGCAGTTGGTGCGTCCGTGACCGCTTTCCTCTTCTTCCTCGCTTTGATCAGTTGGTACGAAAGTGGCCCCCGGGAGTGGGAGTAGCTAGAGCCGATCTGCGCCAACACTCGAAGTAGCCAACGCCTATCGCGGTGGTTTGACCCTCTCCAGATCCGTGATGTTGCAACCCTTCGCAGCTCCCTCGTCACTGTCGGACAAAGAATCCCGGAATGCAGAAGCGTTTTCCCAGACCGGTGTCGGGCCGGATTGGTTCGCGGACTTGGGATAAGAAGCAGCGTGTCAATCTCGGGCCCTTGTAGCCAGAACCTGCTGCTGGCGGACCCTAGAGAAGCGGGTCGTCCCCTCGGTCGAGGATCGGCGTGACAACCTCGGCGACCTCATCCATGCCGTAGCGAGCCACTAGGAGTTCCACAATCTCGTGAGGCGTCTGGCCACGCCGACGGGCCGCCATCTCGCCGATTGCGCGGGCAGCGCGCTCCGGGTCGACGTCGGCGGTATTTACTGCGAAGTCGCGCCCGCTCAAGATTTGGATGTCCGGGGGCACCTGATTTGAAGGAAAGTGCCGGAGGTTGTCACTCACGATCGCACCCGCACCGCCAACGACCGCCGCGGCGACGACGTGCTCATCGTCGGCGTCGGGCAGGCCATAGGTTCCCTCCAGAGGCTCCCACCCTACGACCAGCGCGTCGTCAAAGTGCTCCCGCAAGTTTGCGAGGAGCCTGTCCGCCCCGGCCAAGGCGTCGGCGGCGTCGCCTCCGCGATCGATGAGCTTTACCTGTTCGTGGCGATGCGGCTCTTCGAGGATGGCTTCGCTCCACAGTGGGCGGTACAACCCCTCCACGGCCATCGACATGAGGAAGTCGCGCTGCAGGCTCGGCCAGAGCACGCAGGTATCAAGGACGGCGACGAACACGCCGCCATCCTCTCAGGTGCCAGGATCCAGGATTCTACTTCGCGGTGCGTTCGCGTCGCTCGGCGGCAATCTCCGCGCGGATGCGGCGGAACCGTTCCTCGGCCGTCTCAGCATCCTCGAGGACTTCCGCATAATCGTCAGAGGTCTCTAGCAGGGCTCGGTACTGCGCGTCGCGCCGACGGCGGCGATACTCCAGCAGGTCGTGAAGCTTTACCACTCGGCGCCGTTTGCCTGGGGTGTCTGCTGGTAGTTCGCCGGCGTCGATCAATTTCACGACCGTTGGCCTGCTCACGCCGAGAAGATCGGCTGCTTGCTGGGTTGTGAGGAGCTGGCTCTGGGGCGCGACGGTAACGGCCTTGCCGGCCTTCATCGCCTCCAGAACCTGCAGCAAGACTCTATGAGCCGCGGCCGGCATCTCCACCTGATCATGCTCACCGGCCCCCATCAGGAAGTAACGCGTCCCAGCGCGAGGCTCATGCGCCTTCAGGAAGCTCAACGCCGACGTCATCTGTTCGGTCGACTCAGGTAGGTATGTCTGCTGTTCGAGTGCCTGTGTCGTCATTTTCGGCTCCTTGGTTACGAAAACAGCATACGTGCTTTCGTTTCTTTCGTAAATATCGTACGGTGTAAAACCTGTACGTACAAACCTGGTCCGGGAAGACGTCCGTCCGTCTATGGGCGAGCACTGCACTCCGACCGACTCAGAGAAGGGCGCGCTCGTGCGGCTGATTTCCTTTCACGCGAAGACTTTCCGCAACGTGATCGACTCGACTGAGGTCGCGGTCGACGATGTGACATGCCTGGTGGGGAAGAACGAGGCCGGCAAGTCCGCGATCCTCCAAGCGCTCCACGCTCTCAACCCCGCCAAGCCGGACCAGCCGTTGACGCTGCTCGACGAGTACCCCCGCTGGTTGAAGAAGGAACACGAGGTCACCGGCGAGATCGAGTCCGCGGTACCGATCTCTGCCACCTTCGAGCTCACCGATGAGGAGGTCACCGAGTTCACCAATCGGTTCGACGCGATCGTGCTCAGTTCCTCCCAGTTCACCGCCTCGCGCTCCTACGCCAAGCCCAACACGATTCAGATCCAGGCATCGATCGACTACCAGGCGTTTCTGTCTGCCTTCCTCGGAAGCTTGCCACAGCGGGTGCAGAAGGCTGTCGGGTCGAAGCTCACTACCGCCGATGAACTCATCACGGCGCTGAAGGGGCTTGTCGCCGACCAGGGCAGCGGGGACACTGAGGTCGCAACACTGGCCACTGATGCGGGCGAGGCCTTGCAACGTCTCTGGAGCATCACGGGAGCCGAGAACCGCGGGGTGAAAGTCGCCATCGATACCGCGCTCCGCGAGGCACTGCCGCGGACGTTCTACTTCAGCACCTACTCGCAGTTGGCAGGCCGCTACAACCTCGAAGAGGTCATTGAGGCCGTCACCGAAGGCAGCGCGGATGACTCGGTCCAGGCGGCAGCGGACTTCCTCCGTATTGCGCGTGCGGTGCCGGAGTCGATGGAGGACGCGGACTACGAGCAGTCGAACTCCGAACTCGAGGCCACCTCGAGTCTGCTGACCAAGCGGGTCCGGGAACACTGGAAGCAGAACGACCACCTCAAACTCCGGGTCGCGATCGAGGCGCAGCCTTACACGTTCCAGAGCCACGAGAGGATAAGGCGGTGGCTCCAGTTCCGCGTGGAAGACCAGCGCCACGACTTCAGCAACCGGCTCGACCGCCGGTCGACCGGTTTCCAGTGGTTCGTCTCTTTCCTCGCTTCCTTCCTGGAGTTCGAGGCCGACAAGAATCTCATTTTGCTCCTCGACGAGCCCGGGCTGTCCCTTCATGCCCGCGCGCAGATGGATCTCCTCGACGCCCTCGAGGCCAAACTTGCTCGCAATCGGCAGGTCATCTACTCCACCCACTCTCCCTTCATGGTCCGGTCGGAGCGCCTCAACCAGGCCCGCGTCGTCGAGGACCGCGGACCCGACTTCGGCACGGTCGTGGACAACGACGCTGGCGCCGTGTCCGACCCCGACACCCTGTTCCCGCTTGAGGCCGCATTGGGCTACGACATCGCCCACAACCTCTTCATCGGTCGCCGCAACGTGCTCGTCGAGGGAGTCTCCGACTTCATCTACCTCACCGCGATCTCCGGCCATCTCACGACCAACGGCAGGCCCGGCCTGCCAACCGACAGTCGGCTTATCCCCGCCGGTGGTGCGACCAACATCCCAACGTTCCTTGCGCTGCTGGGCACCCACCTCGACGTCGTAGTCCTCATCGACGGCAATACCAGCGACCAGCGCATACAGAACTCGATCGCCACCGGCCGGGTGAAAGATGCCAGGATCCTGTCGGTCGCGAAGTACTGCAACGTTCCCGGCGCTGACATTGAGGACGTTTTCGAGCCCCAGGAGTACCTCGACCTCTACAACGCCACCTACGGCAAGCAGATCAAGCTGACCACCCTCAAGGGCAAAGATCGTATCGTCAAGCGGATCGCACGGGCCGAAAGCGAGTTCGACCACGGTGAGGTCGCCGCGCACTTCCTGCGCAACCTTGACCCCTCACTTGTCGCGCTCTCGCCGGGCACCCTCGATCGCTTCGAGTCCCTGATCCAGGCGATTTCGGCCGCGCTCCCTGACGACGACTAATCGCTGGAACAAGCGTGACGGGGTCGCCTCTCACAGGGCGCTCGGTCCTCTTGCTCTCACCCGGCCGGCCAAGGTGCGGCTATGCCAAATCAGCACTACTCCGTCACGCCCGCGATCCCCAGGAAATTCGAAGAGGCTTATCTGCGACGCGCAACCCAACTGCTCCGCGGTATCTCTCGGTCGATCGTTCGTCGCTCTGGCGAGGTCAGTCGTCTTCGTGCGTCATTCTGGGCGGTAAGCACGTGCCTCGGAGTCTCAGAAACCCTCGTTAGTGAGACATCGAAAACCGCAAGAGTCCTTCTCGAAGGCGGCGGGACGGTATGCCCTATGCCGTCCTCTTCGAGGATCCCGAGGAGACCGGAAACCGGCAGTCGGGTGTGACTCCCCTTGCCGGAGCGCGGAGTCCCTGAAAGGTTGTGGACATGCCGCCGGCGCGTTCAGAGAGTCCGCGAGAGCCATCTCAACGCTCCACGTGGTGGGTCGGGCGCGGCGGCAGGAACCCTCGCGCCGAAGCTCTGGCGATCATCGCGTTCGGAGTTGTCTGGCTGTTCCTGCTGTACGTGCCGAGACTCGTGGGCGAAGACACGACCGAACCCAGGGGATGGGACTGGCTGCAGTATCTATCGCCCGCACTCTGGATCGGAGTCATCCTCGTGGGCATCTACAAGTTTGTAAGAGCAACCCGTCAATCCAAGGCGCGGGACTTGCCAGACAAACCGCCGACTGCTGGCTGACAAAAAGCGGTCTTGCCGCTGGCAGCACATCACCCGCGTCTCGAAAACCCTCGTTTCTGAGACACTGCTCGCCTGTACCAGAAACGACCGATTCTGAGCCAGCGGGCCGGAGCGCCACACAAATAGCTCCGAACCTGCCCGCGAGGTAGGACTACTGCTCCGCAGCAACGCGAGTTGAGAATCGCGGCGACACGACGTGCCTGGACACGTCCGAGGCGTCTATCGCACCCTCCGGCGATGAGTTCACCGCACCGGTGGCAGATGGACGTGGCCGATCCTCACTGGCTCGAGCTCGTTGACAAGTGCTCGCCCTTCATCAACAGTTAGGTTTGTGCCTTACTATCACGACGAGGTCGACGCCGTGCTCCGCGCTCTCGCAGATCCGACGCGCCGGGCCGTCGTGGAGCGGTTGGCGAAGTCCCCAGCCGTCGTGTCCGAGCTCGCGGCACCGTTCTCGATGACGCTGCCCTCGCTCATGCAGCACCTGCGCGTCCTGGAGAACGCCGGACTGGTCACGTCACAGAAGCACGGACGAGTCCGCACCGTGAGCCTGCGGCCGGGCGCCCTGGACGTCCTGCACCTGTGGCTCGGCGAGCAACGAACCCCAGCAGAGCACCAGGCCGACCGACTCGGCATCCACCTGACCCGCACGACTTCGAAGGAGACCTGACATGACTCGCGTCCGCCTGGACCTGAACATCTCCCTGGACGGCTACACCTCGGCTGGGCAGACCCCAGAGAACCCGATGGGCGAGGACTGGGAGCGCCTCATGGCCGCCTACGTCGCGACCCGCACGATGCAGGAGCGCGTCTTCGGGGACACCAGCGGCGCCGGCACGACCGGCATCGACGACGCCTACGCGGCCGCGCACTTCGAGGGCATCGGCGCCGAGATCATGGGCGCGGCCATGTTCGGCCTGCACTCCTTCCCCGACGACCCGGACTGGAAGGGCTGGTGGGGCGACCAGCCGCCGTTCGGCGTCCCGGTCTACGTCCTCACCCACACCGCACCGCGTCCGCCGATGCCGATGCAGGGAGGGACGACGTTCCACTTCCGCAGCGCAGCTATCGAGGACGTGCTCACTGAGGCGACGGAGGCCGCCGGTGACCTGGACGTACGCGTCGGCGGCGGCGCCGGCACAGCGCACGACTTCCTGCGCGCCGGCCTGGTCGACGACCTGCACGTCGCGATCGCCCCACTGATCCTCGGCCGCGGCCACCCGGTGTGGGACGACCTGCACGGACTCGAGCTCACCCACGAGGTGACCACGGAAGTCGCCGAGAGCGGCACGATCCACGTCACCTTCACCCGATAGGACGGACCCATGACGACCGAACGCCGACTCGCCCACGCCGGGTTCACCCTGACCCGCGACTACCCCGTGCCCCCCGCGCGCATCTGGAACGCGTTCGCCATGGAGAAGGAGAAGCTGGCCTGGTTCGGCGCCGGCGACGCCTTCGAGCCCGGCGAGTGGGCGTTCGACTTCCGCGTCGGCGGACACGACATCGACGAGGGAAGGTTCCACGACGGCCCGGTCACTCGATACGTGGCCACGTACACCGACATCGTCGAGCACGTCCGCATCGTCACGACCTACGACATGTGGCTCGACGAGGTCCACATGTCCACGTCGGTGGCATCGTTGGAGTTCGAGGCCATCGACAACGGCACGCGCTTCACCCACACCGAGCACGGTGTCTTCTTCGACCAGTTCTGGGCCGACGGACCGAACCGCGAAGAAGGCACCCGGGGAAACCTCGAGGCCCTGAGCAACCACCTCCTATGACGCACCTTCACGCGACGGCGTCCCGGCCCGGAGCGCTGCCCTGGGGTCTGCAGCACGGACTCATGACGCAGGGCCACGGATTCGCCCGTTGACCCGCATCCGCGTCGCCACACCAGCGGACGCGCCAGCGCTTGCTCAGACGCTCTGGACTTCAACACCGAGTTCGGCACCTTCTCTCCCCCCGTCGACGAGCTAACTGGCCGACTTGAGGAGCTGCTGGCGCAGAGCGTGACGTTCGGCATCGTCGCCGGGCCGCCAACCAAAGGGCTGGGACTCCTGACTCTGCGGACCAACGTGTGGTCGGGAACCATCGCTCTTCTTGACGAGCTGTACGTCGAGCCGACCAGGCGAAGCGCCGGTCTGGGTTCGGACCTTCTCGAACTGGCTCTTGAGGAAGCAGGTCGGCGCGGCGCCACCGAGTTCGAGGTAGAGGTCGACGAGCCCGACACCGATGCGCAGCGGTTCTACGCCAGGCACAGCTTGTCCGTGATCGACCCTGAATCTGGCGATCACGCCTTCATCGCCCGCCGACAGATCACCAACCCCTGACCAGAACCTCCGTTTGTGAGACAGCAAGGGACCGTCGAGGACCTTTCGCGTTGAATTGACTCAACTGCCTCGGGTGGCACCAGCTGCTTCTTGCAACATTGATGCTGCTCGAAGCGCCGATAGGACAGAAAAGTGCCGCGATCCGAAAGAACTTGCGCAGTAGATTCAGGCATTGAGACTTCGAACTACGCAGAGAGTGACGACCCATGGTGCTGACACTGCTGGCATGGTCGGTTACATTCTCGCCCTGGCGGTCTTCGTGCCCCTGCTGGCATATGGGTTCTCGGCCTTGGTCGACTGGAGGAACTGGAGGAATCGCGGAGGTGGCGATGGCCAAGGCGGGGTTAGAGTGCCGCGTCGACCAGGCCCATCTGGACCTCCCGCATCGATAACACGATCGATGAAGGAGGCCGGGGACCGGGACGAAACTGGCTAGCCCGCGAGAAGGGCAGACACCCCTTGCCCCTCATTCGGGATTGGCGAGAGTCAGCAGCCACCCCGCGGCGTGCAGTGATCTCCAGGTGCGCGCCCACCATGACCTGCGCCCCAAGCGCGTCGCGAAAGCGTCGGATAATCGCCGAATACGTAGTCGCGGGGGTAAGCGCGTGCCTTGGAGTCTCAGAAACCTTGGTTTTTGAGACAGCAGCACCACGTGCGCGATCCAATCCTCTGCCGTACACCGCCCTGCCCCCTCCCCCGGTCCTCATCGAGAAGACTGGCGGGTCTGCGACGTTTCGCGGGCCTTGTGCCCGCGGCGCCCAGCCGCGAAGGCCGGGCGGGCACCGGGTGGTGCGCGTCGGAGTCCTGGCGAAGCTCCCGCCTCGGGCCAGCGGTCACCGGTCCTTGAGGCGCATGGGTCCGTCGGGCAGCCCCGGGGGCGGGACGTCGGGGAGGCGCTCGTCGCCCGGTAGCCAGCCGCCGTAGACGTCGACGAGGGCCTCGACGCCCTCGTCGAAGGGTTCTGCGGTGACCACGAGCGAGCGGTCCTCGGAATCCTCCTCGCCCGCGAAGCCCTCACGACGGACACGCACGTCGTACCCCTCGGCCTCGAGCGCCTTCACCAGCTCGGCGGGATCGTCGTCGGGGTCGAACCAGATCGTGCTCATGGGTCGACAGTATCGATCTCCGGGCGGCGCCACGAGCCCTCGACGAACCCGTCGAGCAACCCCGGCGCGGCCTCCACCGCGAAGGCCAGCGCGACCTCGGCGTCGAGGTCGGGCGCGGAGTAGCCTCCCCAGCCCGCGGCCGTCGCGAGCGTGACCGTCCGCAGCCGGAGTCGACGCTGCAGCAGGGACTCGCGCAGCACGATCGTGCTGACTGCGCTGCACTGCAGGACGGCCGTGCGACGTGAGACGAAGCCCGAACGCACCACCGCGTACGCACCGACCACGGCGTACCCGAGGGCTCGGTAGGCGACGACGGCCGCCCCGAGCACGAGCGGCCAGCCCACGACCGGGACCCACCACACCCACCCCGGCACCGGTGCGAGCAGCGCCACCCAGGCGAGGACGACGACGGCGCCGGCGGTGGCGGTCGTCGCCCACACGAGCCGGCGCCTCAGGGCCCGTGGGGGCTGACGTTCCAGCGGTGCGGTGACCGGGTCCGGCGTGGCACCCAGGACCCGGGACCCGACAGAGCGGGCGACGCCCAAGGGTCCGCGAGGCAGGATCGTGGCAGGCTGGTTGGCCGACCAGATCGACAGCCCCGTGGTGATGACCTCGGTGTCGGCCATGCGCATCCACCGCCACACGACGGGCTCGCTGATCATCAGCCCGCGCAGCCGCCGATCGTCGCGGTTGACCTCCCTGGTCCGGAACAAGCCGTGCCGGGTCCGCAGCGCCGTGCTCTGCGCGCCGGTGACGCGACTGAGCTCGAAGCGCCAGAAGCTGGTCACGTAGGCCACGGCCATGCCCGGGACTCCCAGCGCGAGGAGCACCACCACGCCGAGCAGGACCCGCGTCACCCAGTCCAGAGAGCCCCATCCGACCAGCTCGGCGGACCAGCCCACCACGTCGAGGCCGAAGGCGCCGAGGAACCAGGTCCCGCCCCACACCAGGCCGGCCGCCATCAGGAAGGCCCAGACCCCGACGACGTTGTAGACGATCCATCGGAGCCGGAAGCGCGCCAGGACGACGGGTCGGTCCTCATCGGGCTCTGAGCCGTCGGTGGCGGGCTCCCTGCTGCGCAGCAGTCGGTTGCGAAGGCGTTCGGCGTCGTCGCGGACGACGGCGTCCAGGGACAGGGCCGACTCCGACGCCGCGCTCTGCTGCCCCGCCCCCACCAGCACGACGCGCAGCCCGGCCAGCCGATGCCGCAGCTTGGCGTCGGTGTCGACGCTGCGCACCCGGTCACGGCGGATGGATCGGTAGCGCCTCACGAACAGGCCGGTGGACCGCTCGAGGTGCTCCTCGGTGAGCCGGTAGCGCGTGGTCACCCACCGCAGCGCGTCGGCCGCGGCACCCCCGACGCCGAGGACGGCGAGCCCCAGCAGTGGTCCCCCCGACCCCCACGTCAGGTCGACGCCCAGGAAGACGAAGGCCACGACCGACGGAGCGATCGAGAGCACCGTGACGGCGAGGTCGACCGCGATCATGCGACCGCTGAGCCGGTGCCACGGGACGTCGACGTCCAGCGGCTCGTCCCGCTCGACGACGACCTCCGGGGTGTCGTCCTGCACCGTCACGTGGCGTCTCCGGGGATCTGCTCCGTGATCGCGGTCAGCTGCTCGGCGAGCTCGGCAGCAAGCCGGTGGTCGAGTCCGACGATCGCGACCGCGCCCGATGACGACGCGGTCGTGACCTTGAGTGTCGCGAGACCCATCGCCTGCTCCAGCGGACCGCGCACGGCATCGATCGTCTGCACCCGGGACAGCGGCGCGACCCGCCACTCCCGGACGTACCACCCGCTGAGCGCGTAGACGGCGTCATCCGTGGTCTCCCACCGGTGCACCGCGTACCGCCAGGCGGGGGCCACCGCGACCTGCACGACGAGCAGCACGGCGGCGATAACGATCGGCGCCACCAACCAGGCCCGCGCCGAGGACCACAGCACGGCCGTCACCGCGAGCGCGACGAGCAGCACACCGTAGGTGACCGACGCCCGGATCACCCACCACCACACGGCCCGACGCTCGATCCGATGACTCGGGGGGCGCAGGCGCGGCAGCTCGTCGACGCCGTTGCGGACCGTGGGGTCGGTGGTGCTCATGGTCCTCCTGGACGTGGTCGACGTCCTCGACCCTAGGCCAGCGGCGACGCCCTCGGCCCGTGCCGATCGTCACGAGCTCGCGGTCCGTCGGCGCCACGACCACCCGGCCGGGCCGCCGATCCGTCGACGTGGATGCCTCCGGCCGCATCGGATATGCTCCGGAGGAGCCGATCCCCGTCCCATGAGGTGCAGTCCGTCGTGAAGAGCTGAGGTCCGAGACCTGCGCGACACCGTCGCGCGTCCTCGTCGACCCGGCCCACGACCCGCCCCTGGCGGTCTCGAGCGGTCCCCTCGCGCAGCGTCTCCACGCGTCCCGTCCCTCCGGATCCCTGTGGAGCTCCCATGCCATCGACCCTCACCCTGCACCACCTGACCTTCTCCTGGCCTGACGGCGACACCGTTCTCGACGGCGTCGACCTCGGGCTGGGCCCGGGCCGTCACGGCCTGGTCGGCGCCAACGGCAGCGGCAAGTCCACGCTGCTGCGCCTGCTGACCACCGACCTGTCCCCGACCGCCGGCGCCGTGGAGGTGACGGGACGCCTCTCGCACCTGCCCCAGGACCCCAGCGCGGCCGGCGCCCGCACGGTCTCCGACGCGCTCGGCATCACCGAGCGCCGCCGCGCACTGCACGCCATCGAGTCCGGCGACGCCGACCCGCACTGGTTCGAGGTGCTGGACGACGCGTGGGACGTCGAGGAACGGTCCGTGGCAGTGCTGGGCCGTCTCGGGCTCGGCCGTCTCGAGAGAGGACAGGCGGACACCCACCCGTTGGATCGCGCGCTCTCGTCCCTGTCCGGGGGCGAGCTGACGCTCCTCGCCCTCGGCGCCCGTCTGGTCACCGAGCCGGACGTCCTGCTGCTGGACGAGCCGACCAACAACCTGGACGCGGGTGCCCGGGCGATCGTCCTCGACGTCGTCGACTCCTTCACGGGTTGTCTGGTCGTGGCGAGCCACGACCGCGAGCTCCTGGAGCACGTCGACGACGTCCTGGAGGTCCGCCACGGCTCGGTCCGGGTGTTCGAGGGACCCTTCAGCCAGTACGAGCAGGCCGTCGCCGCGGAGCAGGAGGCCGCCGAACGCACCGTCCGCGACGCCCAGTCGGACCTGCGCCGCCAGCGGCGCGAGCTGGAGCAGACCCAGGTCAAGCTCGCCCGCCGCGCCCGCACCGGCGCCAAGGCCGAGCGCGAGAAGCGGGTGCCGAAGATCATCGCCCACGGCCGCCGGCAGCAGGCGGAGGTGTCGGCCGGTCGACTGCGGGGCGAGCACGAGCAGATCGTCGAGCAGGCCCGTGACCGGCTCGAGCAGGCCGAGGAGCAGGTGCGCGACGATCGCGAGATCCGGCTCGACCTCCCGGCGACCCGCGTGCCCGCGGGCCGCGACGTCGTCGTCGCGACCGACCTCGTGCTCGCCCGCACCGGTGAGCCGGTGGCCCTCCACGTGCGCGGACCGGAGCGGATCGGGCTCGTCGGGCCCAATGGTGGCGGCAAGACGACGCTGCTGCGAACCGTGGCCGGCGAGCTGGCACCCGGCGAGGGGTCGATCCGTGTCCCGGGACCCGTCGGCCACCTGCCCCAGGCGGCGGACCTCCTCGACGATGACCTCACGGTGCTGGAGAACGTGCGAGCCCGGGCGCCCCGAAGCGAGCCTCAGCACGTGCGCGCCCAGCTCGCACGGTTGCTGTTCCGCGGCAGGGCGGTGGACCGCCCGGCAGCGACGTTGTCAGGCGGTGAGCGCCTGCGCGCCAACCTCGCCTGCCTGCTGCTGGCCGAGCCGGCACCCGAGCTGTTGCTGCTCGACGAGCCGACCAACAACCTCGACCTCACCAGCATCGCGCACCTCGTGCAGGCGTTGCGCTCGCACCAGGGGGCGTTGCTCGTCGTGAGCCATGACGAGCACTTCCTCAGTGAGCTCGCGCTGGACCGGCGTCTGACGGTCGCAGGAGGAACCGCGTGAGCACGAAGCCCCACACCGCGGCGATCGGGAACATGATGAGCCCGTAGATGGCCCCAGGCACGGAGATCGGCGTGCTGTCGAGCACCTCGACCGCGACGTAGATGGCGAGCGTCGCGTTGTGCACGCCGATCTCGAACGAGGACGCGACGGCCTGTCGCTCGGTGACCCCGGCCCACCGGGGGACGAAGAACCCGACCGCCAGGCTCACGACGCAGAACAGTGTCGTGGCGATGCCGACCTGGGCGAAGTACTCGCCGGCGTTGTCGCGCTCGCTCACCAGGATGGCGAGCACGAGGACCGCCAGGATGACGGCCGAGGCGATCCGGACCGGCTTGTCCATCCGGTCGGCGAAGGACCGGCGACGTTCACGCACCAGCATGCCGAGCAGCACGGGCCCGAGCACGATCACGAAGACCTCCACGACCTTGCGGAACTGCAGGGTGACGGAGTTGTCGAGCGCGAAGTGGGCGATCGCGAGGTTGGTGATGAGCGGGAGCGTGGCCACCGCGATGACGGAGTTGATGGCTGTCAGCGAGACGTTGAGCGCGACGTCGCCACGGAACAGATGGCTGTAGAGGTTGGCCGTCGTGCCCCCGGGCGACGCGGCGAGCAGCAGCATGCCGACGGCGAGCAGTGGCGGCAGGTCGAGTGCGACCACCAGTCCGAAGCACGCGACGGGCAGCACCAGCACCTGGCACGCGAGCGCAACCACGACGGCCTTGGGGTGCCGACCGACCCCGCGGAAGTCATCGACCGTGAGGGACAGCCCGAGGCCGAACATGATGATGCCGAGGGCGAGCGGCAGGCCCACCGTGCTGAGCGCCGAGTCCATGGGCCGAGCCTAGCGGTGATCCAGGTCACAACCGGGCTCCTCGACCAGCCCGCCGACTATTGCTCGAGCAGGTCGAAGTCGGCGAAGTCGAACCCGGGAGAGACCAGGCAGCTGACGAACGCGTCAGCCGGCCCGGGGACGGTTCGTTGCCAGTGCCCGGCGGGCACCAGCACCTGGGGTCGATCCAGCCCGCAGACGAGCTCCTCGCCCGGCTCCGGCCGATCGCCGTCGCCACCGAGCTCGACGGCCACCTCGCCGGTGTGCGCGAGCCAGACCTCGTCGGACCGGACGCGGTGCCAGGCCGAGGACTCCCCCGCCGCCAGCAGGAAGTGGATGAGCGTCGCCGTCGGCCGCACCCTCCCGTCGGCCAGCGTGACCTCGACGGGCGCGGCCCACGTCTGCCGGTACCACCCACCTTCGGGGTGGGGCTGCAGGTCGTGCTGCCGCGCCAAGGGTGGACGACCGTCGGCCGTCACAGTGCTGCTTCGATGTCGGGGAGCCGCTCGCGGAAGGCGGCGACGCGGTCACGCGTGCGCTGCGGCTCGCCCACCTTCTGCAGGTTGGCGATGCCCGCGTCGCCACGCGCGATGCCCGCCTCGATGCGGTCCGACGCGGAGGTCATCCGCTCCACGACGGCCTCCAGGACCCTCATCGGCCCCCACTCGCCGTAGGCGTCGACGAGCAGCTCGAGCCGTCGAGCCGTCTCGGCGGCGCCGATGTCGCGGTACAGGGGGATGCCGGTCCATGCCAGGAACGCGAGGTCCTCGATCGGCCTGCCGGGGCCGGCCATGTCCCAGTCGATCATCGCCACGAAGTGCCCGCTCTGGATGATCCAGTTGTAGGCGCCGGGGTCGTGGTGACAGATGATCTCGTCGTCGGCCAGCGCACGGGTCCCCCCGCGCCACGGGAGCTCGCCCTCGGGCCGGTAGTCCTCCACGACGTCGTGGAACTCGCGCAGCCAGGTCACGGCCTCCACGAGCACCGAGTCCAGCACGACCTCCGCGTCCACGGGCACGCCCCGACCCTCGACGTAGGAGAGCACCTCCCGGCCCTCCTCGTCGAGGCCCTGCAGGCGCGGGAGCCCGCCGAGGCCCGCCTCGGCGAGGTGGTCCAGCAGGCCGTGGACGGCCGGGGTCCAGGGGCCGGTGGGGCGCCGCACGGTACGGCCGACCCGCAGGACCCCACCCACGGCTCCGGGGAGGTGCTCGACGTCATCGCTCATGCGACCACGTCCTCTGAAGAATCACCGTAGGAACGTGCTCGCATGAGGTATCCCTTGTTCGCGCCCCCAAGCACTCCGCTTCGCTCCGTGCAGGGTGGTACCCCCAGCTGGCGCTCGCTCATGCCTCCATGCTGGCATGCGCGGTCCCCCGGCCCACGGCCCTGCTAGCGTCAGCGCGCGGCGATCGAGGACGAGGTGGCACATGCGGCGTGGCGTGGTGGTGGTGCTCCTGGTGTTCCTCGCGGCCTGCGGCGGCCCGGCCGCGAGCACCGGTGACGACGACCCGGCCGCCGACTCGGCCGACACGTCGGACCCGACCGACGCTCCGGACACGACGACTCTGGTGTCGGCCGACGGCGCGGTGAGCGCCGAGGTCCCCGCCGGCTGGGTCGAGCCGGAGCTCGAGGTCACCGGTCCGGTGGCTCTGGTGGCCCAGTCCGAGGAGGACGAGCTCGACCAGCTCATCGTCAACACCTACACCGAGCCCGGCGCCGCCGAGGAGCAGGCGATCTCCATCACGGCCGGACTCGCGTCCTCCGACGTCTCCTGCGAGCGGACCGAGCTCGACGGACAGCTGCTGTTCGACTGCCCCGAGGACCAGGACGGCGGGACCGTCCGGCGGATGTACGCCCCGTTGACCGAGGACGGGTCGAGCCTGCTGGTCCTGGTCCAGACGCGAGCCGAGACCCTGGCCGATGCCGCCGACCTCCTCGGACCCATCCTCGACGGCATCGCCGTGCGCTGAGCCCGCGCGGCGCTCCTCACAGACCTCCTCGGGCACGTCTGCACGCTTGCGAGGTCGGTGCGTGCCACTCTGGTCCGCGTGGGACACGGACATTCGCACGCGCCGGACGATCTCGACGTCGGCCCTCCCCGCCGGGGCCTGGCCATCGTGCTCGGTGTCGTCGTCGTCATCATCACCCTGCTGGCCCTGGCCGCGATGGCCGCGCTGTGGCCGGCCGCCTCCGACGTGCCGCGCGACCGCAACCCCATCGAGGGTGAGGGCGTCTCCACGGTGAGCGCGACGGTCGACGCGGTCGAGGCGTTCGACTGCGGCTCCGGCGGTGAGGGGCCGGACCAGCTGCCGACCGTCGACGGCGACTGTGCCCAGGTCGTTGCCGAGACCACGGACGGGCCTGCTGAGTTCACGCTCGACTCCGCCCGCTTCCAGGCGGGAATCGAGGTCGGCGACGAGGTCGAGCTCATCCGCATCCAGCCCGAGGGCCAGGAGGCGAGCTATGAGTTCCTCGACTACAAGCGCTCGACGCCACTGCTCGCCCTGGGTGCGGCGTTCGCGGTGCTGGCGATCGTCGTGGCGCGCTGGCGCGGCGTGTTCGCGCTGCTGGGCATCGGCGTGGCCCTCTTCGCGCTGCTGAAGTTCATGCTGCCGGCGCTCCTGGCAGGGGAACCACCGCTGCTCGTGGCGGTCGTCGGGTCGACGCTCATCATGGTCGTCCTGCTCTACCTCGCCCACGGCGTCAGCATCCGCACGACGTCAGCGCTGTTCGGGACCCTGTTCGGCATCGCCTTCACGGCCCTGCTGGGCGTGATGGCGACGGGGTGGGCGAGCCTGACCGGCATCGGCTCGGAGGACGACCGCACGCTGATCGCCACGGTGCCCGACCTGAACATGGCCGGCATCGTCGGTGCGACGATGGTGATCGCCGGGCTGGGCGTGCTCAACGACGTCACGGTCACGCAGGCCAGCATCGTGTGGGAGATGCGGGCCCTGCGGCCGACCGCCAAGGCCGCCGAGCTGTTCACCTCGGCCATGCGGATCGGGCGTGACCACATCGCCTCCAGCACCTACACGCTCGTGTTCGCCTATGCCGGCGCGTCGATGACGGTGCTGCTGCTCATCACCGCGTACCAGCGAGACCTCGGGCAGATGGCCACCACCGAGGAGATCGGCCAGGAGATCGTGCGCAGTCTCGTCGGCATGATCGGGCTGATCCTCGCGGTGCCGATGACCACGATCGTCGCCGTCGCCCTCGCCCCTCCCGCGGTGCAGGATGAGGACGGCACGAGCGGCGGATCGCACCGCCGGCCGCTCGAGGCCGGGGCCTGACCCGACCGGCTGGCGCTGCCGGTCAGGAGGCGGGCGCGGCCATCGCCTCGAGCAGGCCCCGGGTCGCGAGCTCGTCGGCGAGCTCGTTGTCCGGGACACCGGAGTGCCCCTTGACCCAGAACCACTCCACCTCGTGACGCTCGCACGCCGCTTCCAGCCGCTGCCACAGGTCGACGTTCTTGACCGGCTGCTTGGCCGACGTGCGCCAGCCGTTGCGCTTCCAGCCGGCCATCCACGACGTGATGCCGCTGCGGACGTACGTGCTGTCGGTGTGCAGGTGCACGACCGACGGACGGCTCAGCAGCTCCAGCGCCCGAATGGGGGCCATCAGCTCCATCCGGTTGTTCGTCGTGGTGGCGGGCTCGCCCCCGAACAGCTCGCGCACGTGGTCGCCGTAGCGCAGCACGGCGCCCCAGCCACCGGGGCCGGGATTGGGACGACAGCCCCCGTCGGTGTGGATGGTCACGACCTGCTCATTCACCCGTCCATGCTCCCATCCGTCGCTCGTCCACCACCGGACCGCGGCGTCATTCGCCGCGGCCGAAGCGGGCCGTGCTCTCCTCGGCCAGCGCAGCCGCGACGCGTGCGGTCATGTCGGCGTCCATGGCGGGGAGGCCGTGACGGGGGAACCAGCGCGCCTCGGTGTTCTCCCCGTCCGCGGGGTGCGGGTCCCCCGCGACCCACTCCAGGTGGAAGACGAGGTCCACGTACTGCGTCCGGTCTCCGTTGGCGTAGGTGATGGGGGCGGTCACGTGCACCAGGGCCAGCCGTACCGGCTCGGCGTCGACGTCTGCCTCCTCCTTGGTCTCACGGACCGCGGCGTCGGCGGGCTCCTCACCGGGATCGACGATGCCGCACACCGGCGCCCAGGCGCCGGTGTCGACCCGACGGACGAGCAGGACGTCGTCGGCTCGGGTGACGACGGCCGTGGTGCCGCACAGCCACAGCATCTCGGTGCCGATCTTCTCGCGCAGGGAGAGGATGAACTCAGGGGTGGCCATCGCCCCATGATCGCCGGTGCGTCACGAGGCGACGAGCCCGGGATCGGCGGTCGGTGGGCATCGCTCAGTCTGATTCCCACGGCCACTCGCGCGACACGAACGCCGATCGGACGTCGTCACGCCCGGCCTCGAGCTTCTGCGAGAAGAGCACCCGCCCCTGGTCGCCGTCGATCGTCACCTTCTTGCCGTCGCGATGGATGCCCACCACCTGGTCGCGTCGCAGGGTGCGGCGGTCGTCACCGTGGAGCACGACGATGTCCTCCTCGCCCACCTCGAGCCGATGCTCGTCCCAGATGGTCAGCAGCGCCAGGACGACGCCGGCGAGGAGCCCCAGCCCGATGCGCAGCAACGGGGCCCACCACTGGTCGAAGGAGCCGAGCCAGTCCACGACGTCGCCGAAGGGGATGAACGGGAACCCTGCGAGCAGGTCCAGCAACCACGGCAGGATCCCGAGCAGCAGGGCGCCCCCGCCCCCGAGCAGTACGAAGGCCCACACCCTGTCCGAGGGCGACATGCCCAGGACGTCACGATCGACCGATCCGCTCATGGCCACGACGCTAGCGACGCCTGCGGTCCCGCACATCGGCCGTTGGTCGACGCGGACTGGCCGAAAGTCGGACCGCCGTCGGGCGTGACCGCGTCCGACCTGCCACCTAGGCTCGGGGTCTGCCGAGTACCACACGTCCTCGTGCGTCGGTACACGAGGAGAGGACGGCCATGCCGCGATTCCTGACCATCGGCTACGGCGACCGGGCTGGCTACGACGGCACACCGCAGGGCGTCCGGGACGCCGCCCACGAGCACGACGCCGACCTCGCCGCGGCCGGGGCCGTCATCGGCAGGATGGAGGCCCCGGTGCGAGTCACCAACGCGCACGACACCGGCACCGTCGTCGAGGAGGGCCCGTTCCAGCAGACGCCCCTGCCCGTGGCCGGCTTTGCCCTCATCACCGCCGACTCTCTCGAGCACGCCATCGAGCTGGCCTCGGGAACCCCGTGTGCCGTCGCGAGCGGCGTCGTGGAGGTCTGGCAGGTCCCGGAGGACTGACGGGAGAAGCTCGGCGCCGATCCCGTGCCGGTCAGCCTCTCGACCCCGAGGCGCCAGTGGTGGTCCCATCGATGCATGAAGATCGAACGCATCGCTCCCATCCTCACCGTCAGCAACGTCGCCGCCGCCATCGACGAGCACACCAGCGTGCTCGGCATGCACGTCGTGATGGACATGGGGTGGATCGCCTTCCTCGCCGACGACGAGGGCCGGCAGATCGGCCTGATGACCACTGACGCCTCGGCCCCCGTGAACCCGGACGTCTCCGTCTTCGTCGACGACGTGGAGGCCGCACACGCCGCCGCACGTACCGCCGGGCTCGACATCGTCCACCCCCTGACGACGGAGGACTGGGGCGTGCGTCGCTTCTTCTACCGCGACACGTCGGGCCAGGTCGTCAACGTCGGCACCCACGTCTGACGGTCGAGGCACTGACCAACGGGACCCTCGCCGCGACACCCACCGGCTTCGTCTCGTTCGGCCCGGATCGCGAGCGCGCTGCACCCACCACGCTCCGAAGGCGTGTTCAGCGTCGACCTGCTGCACGCGGCAGAGCGAGCACGGCTCGAGCCTGCGACCCTGGCCCACCTCGGCGTGGGAGCCTGAGCCATGGCTCCGACGTCCCGCGCCCCGCGACGCGGCGACGTCATCCTCGGCGGGGTCGTCACCGCGATCGCTCTCGGGCTGCTGGGCCTGCTTCCCGTGCTCGCGGATCTCGACCCCGAGGTCGCGGTGACGTTGCCGAGCCCGTCCGACCCAGTCTGGTGGGCCGCCGTCGTCGCCGTCGTCGGGCAGGGAGCACTCCTCACGCGGCTCTCCACCGCACCGGAGCGCGTGCTCGTCGCCGTGGCGGCCATCGCGCTCGGCATGTCGTTGGTGCCGCTGGGTGAGGCGTCGAGCATCGCGTTCGTGGCCGTCGTCCCGGCCGCCTACGTGGCCACCCGTCAGCGCTCGTCGGCCGCCCCCTGGACGTCTTGGTACCTCGCCACCGCACTGAGCGCCGGAGCGGGCGCGGTGGTCAACGTGCGGTTGGACGACGCCGACGTCCTCCTCTCCCTGGTGGCCGCTGCGGGCCAGGCACTGACCGTGGTGGGGCTGCCTGCCCTCGTGGGGTGGGTCGCCGCGGCCAGGGTGGAGTCGCGCACGGCTCGCGAACGCGCCACCGTCGCCCGCGCCCACGAGCTGGAGGCACGTGCCGAGGCCGCCGTCGCCGCCGAGCGCACCGCCATCGCACGCGAGCTGCACGACATCGCCGCGCACCACCTCTCGGGCATCGCCTTGATGTCCTCGGCGATCTCCCAGCAGATCGACACCGACCCGACGACGGCGAAGGCCGGGCTGGCAGACGTGCGCGGCCAGACCCGCGAGCTCCTGGACGAGCTGCGCGGCCTCGTCGCGCTGCTGCGCCACGACGAGGGCGCCCCGGTGGACGTGGAGTCGCTTGCCGGCCTCGAGACCCTCGTTCCTCACGCGAGGGATCGCGGCCTCGACGTCTCGCTCGTCACTCCGCAGGGCGTCACCGTGCACGAGCTGTCCCGGGGCATCGGCCCGCTGGGCCAGTTCGCGGCGTACAAGACCGTGCGGGAGGCGCTCGCCAACGCGGCCCGCCACGCCCCGGACAGCTGGTGCACGGTCGAGCTCCGCGATGCCGGTGGGGCTCTGGCGATCACCGTCACCAACGGGCCGGGCTCGCCGGCCCCGCCCCGTGAGGCGGACGAGGGTGGGTTCGGCCTGCGTGGCATGCAGGAGCGCGCAGCCCTGACCCGGTCGACCCTCGGGTACGGCGCCACGGAGTCCGGCGGCTGGCGGGTCGTGCTGCAGGTGCCGCGCGAGCCCGGGCACGACACCGCGCGACGAGGAGAGCTGTCATGATCCGGGTGCTGATCGCGGACGACCAGGGTCTCGTCCGTGCCGGCCTGGCCGCGTTGCTGAGCGCCGCGCCGGACATCGAGGTGGTGGGGACCGCAGCCGACGGCGACGAGGCCCTCGCAATGGCCAGGCAGCTCGTGCCGGACGTGGCCTGCGTGGACGTGCGGATGCCGGGCCGCGACGGCATCAGCGTCACGCGCGAGCTGTTCGGCTCCGAGGCGTCGCAGGGCATCGCCGTGCTGATCCTGACCACGTTCGCCATCGACGACTACGTGTTCGGCGCCTTGGAAGCGGGCGCATCGGGATTCATGCTCAAGGACTCCGAGCCCGAGGACATCGTGGCCGCCGTACGCTCGGTCGCCGCAGGCAACGGGACGCTCGACGCATCCTTGACCAGGACCGTGATCCAGGAGTTCTCCCGACGCCGCCGGAGCAGGCCCGTCACCGTCACGAACGGATCGGACCTGCTCTCACCACGAGAGCTCGACATCCTGCTGCTGCTCGCGCAGGGCATGTCCAACGAGGACATCGCGCGCCACCTGGTGCTCGAAGTGTCGACGGTCAAGTCGCACGTGTCGCGCATGCTGCCCAAGATCGGCGTGCGCTCACGGCTCCAGGCCGTGGTGTGGGCGTACCAGCACCGCATCGTCGAGATCGAGGACGAGGACTAGGGCCCGCGTACGCCGGCCGTTCCATCCAAAGGCGCAACCCGCGCAGTGGGTCCTTTCGCCGCTAGAGGCACGCCCTCGGGGATTTCTACCGTTGCCGTGGCCGGCGCACCCAGCGTCGGGCCGAGCCAAGGAGAGATCGATGAGCCACGCCTCGCACGTCACCGCCCCACCGCGGACGGCGGTGAGTCTGACCGGCGTCCACCAGTCCTACCCCGCTGGTGTCCAGCCGGTCCACGCCCTTCGGGGGATCGACCTCACCATCACCGCGGGCTCGTTCACCGCGGTGATGGGTCCGTCGGGCTCGGGCAAGTCGACCCTGCTGAACGTCGCGGCGGGTCTGGACACGCCGACGTCCGGGCGCATCGTCGTCGGCGACACGGACATCAGCCGCCTGTCCGCCGACGAGCTGACGACGTTCCGGCGTCGCCACGTGGGGTTCATCTTCCAGGCCTACAACCTGCTCCCCCACCTCACCGTGTCCGAGAACCTCCGGCTGCCGTGGTGGCTGGACGACCGGAGCCCTGACCTGGCGCGCGAGGCCGAGCTGCTGCGGGCCGTCGGCATGGACGGTGCAGCGGACCGGCTCCCGGCAGAGCTCTCCGGTGGACAGGCGCAGCGCGTCGCGATCGCCCGCGCGCTCGCCCTGGAGCCGGACGTCATCTTCGCCGACGAGCCCACCGGCGCGCTCGACTCCCACACGGGGGCCACCGTCCTGCAGGTGCTGCGCACGGCCGTCGCCGGCCTGCGGCAGACGCTGGTGCTGGTGACGCATGACGCGCAGGTCGCTGCCGCGGCGGACGAGGTCGTCTTCCTGGCCGACGGGACGGTGGTGGATCGCGCCGTCGAGGCTTCGGCCCAGCAGATCTCGCAGCGCGTGCTGGACCTGGGGCGGTGAGGACCGTGCGACACATCTCGATGCGTGCCCTGCGCGCCCACTGGCCCAGCGCGGCCGGCGTGTTCCTCACCATGCTCCTCGCCTCGGTCCTGACATCTGCCTCGACCGTGTTGATGGAGTCGGGCCTGCGCGCCGGCGATGCGTCCTCGCCCACTGCCACCGTGCTCACCACCGTCATGGGCTCCTTCGGCGGAATCGCGGTCCTGATCGCGATCTTCGTGGTGTCCTCGGCGTTCGCGGCGTCGCTGCGGGACCGGCGACGCGAGTTCGCGCTGCTGCGTGCCGTGGGCGCCACGGCGCAGCAGGTCCGCACGCTGGTCTCCACCGAGGTGCTGCTCATCTCTCTGACGGCCGTGGGGCTGGGTGGCCTCCTGGGCTTCGGTGGCGCGCGCGCACTGGTGCCGTTGCTGCGCTCCAGCGGCGTGGTGGGCGACGACTTCGTGCTGGTCCTCTCCGGATGGCCCCTGCTCGTCACGGCCGTCCTGCTGGTGCCGGCCGCGTGGCTCGCCGGCCGTCTCGCGGCGCGCGAGATGGCGAGTCTCAGCCCCACGTCTGCCGTGAGCACCTCCGGCGCCGACGCACGCACGCTCGGCACAGGACGGGTGGTCGGGGCGTGGGTGTGCCTGGGGGCAGGGGCGGCGGCCACCACCACGCCGCTGTTCGTCCCGGGTGCGATGGGGGGCGCCACGGGTGCTTCCTCGGCGCTGCTGTTCATCACCGCGGTGGCACTGGCGGGGCCGGCACTCGTGCTGCGCGGCGCGACGTGGATGGCACGCCGGCGGGTGCTCGGTGGCCGCGCGGCGCCCGTGCTCGCCACGGCCAACGCGCGGGGCTACTCGCGGCGCCTCACAGCGGCCGTGGTGCCGCTCGCGCTGCTGGTCTCCCTGGGCTCCATCCAGACCGGGACCAACGGCATCGTCGCCGAGGCCGGTGCTCAGGAGCTGGGTGAGGCGATCGACGGTGGGTTGGTGTGGCAGGGACCGGAGGGGTCGGCGGAGAGCAGCCGGACGGCCGACGCCCTGGCCGCGCTTCCCGGCGTCGCCGCAGTCACGACCACCGCCGTGGCACCGGTGCAGGCGAAGATCGAGCCCACGGACGAGGACGTGCCGTCCCTTGACGGGCTGTCGTGGGAGCCGATGTCGATGCGCTTGATCGACGGTGCCGCCTCCTCGAGCCTCATCGACCCGGACGTGGCCGAGGGGGACCTCACCGCACTCGCCGAGCCCGATGCGGTCGCGGTGAGCACCGATGCCCTCACCCTCACGGACAAGGGCGTGGGCGACCCGATCGACGTGCGCTACCCGGACGGCTCGGAGGCGACGCCCACCATCGTCGCCACCTACGACCGAGGGCTCGGGCTGGGTGACCTCCTGGTGGGGCCACGAGGTTTCACCCCGGTCGTCGATGCCGTGGGGCCAGGGACCGTGATCGTTCGCCCGGAGCGGGCTCAGGCCGACACGGTGCTGCGTGCTGCCGAGGCCGCCGGTGTCGCACTCACCCCCACGGCGGACTTCGTGAGTGCTGCCACGGAGTCCAGCGGCGCCGACCGACGGCTGTCCGACACGCTGCTGCTGGTGCTGCTGGGCTTCATCGGGATCGCTGCCGGCAATGCGCTGGTGATCGCGACCCGTTCCCGCGCCGGTGAGCTCGTGCTGCTGGGCAGGCTGGGGGCCACCCGCCGCCAGCTGCGGTCGATGCTGATCGTCGAGGCCGCACTCGTGGGCGTCGCCGCCGTGGCCATCGGCAGCCTGACGGCCCTGCCTGGCCTGGTGTCCGCCTCCTTGGCCTTGGCGCACGGCTCCACGCTGGGAGTCGAGCCCGCCATGTATGCGGGACTGGCCGGGGCTGCCGTCGTGATCGCGTTCGTCGGGACGGCGGGTGCACGCCTTCGCACCCGGGCGTGAGCCTCCAGAAGGGTCTCCGGCGAGGCGCGCTCCGACCGGTGACGGCACCTCGTCGTGCCGGGGTCGTCGGCGATGCGGTTGAGTGGGGCGATGACCGACCCCCTGGACGACTGGCTGCTGACCTCCGCCGAGCGCGGCAACGACTGGACCCGGCTGGTCGACCGGGTGCCGGGCAACGCCTGCACCCCGCTGGTGCACGGCGCGACGTACTTCGCCCGGCTGGTGGAGGAGGTCGAGGCCCTCGTCGAGGGCGACCACCTGTTCTTCACCGACTGGCGCGGCGATGCCTGGCAGAAGCTGGGTGACGACGGGCCCACCGTCGGAAAGCTGTTCAGCGATGCGGCCCGCCGCGGCGTCGTGGTCCGCGGGTTGGTGTGGCGGTCGCACACCGAGATGTTCTCGATGAACAAGGAGGCGAACAAGGGGCTGGACACCGACCTCGAGGAGTCCGGCGGACAGGTGATCCTGGACCAGCGGGTGCACCGGTTCGGCAGCCACCACCAGAAGCTCGTCGTGCTGCGCCACCCCGCGGCGCCCGAGCGCGACGTCGCCTTCGTCGGCGGCATCGACCTGTGCAACAGCCGCCGCGACGACTCTCGTCACCTGGGCGACCCGCAGGCGCTGGCGATGGCAGAGGCCTACGGGGCGACCCCGGCGTGGCACGACGTGCAGCTCGAGGTGCGGGGACCGGCCGTGGCCGCCTTCGACTGCGTCTTCCGCGAGCGATGGGAGGACCCCACCAACGCCGACTCGCACAACCCGGCCGCGCGGCTCGTCGACACCTGGAAGGGAGCGCGGCTGGACCCCACCGCGCTGCCCGACGTGCCGCCCGCGCCGGAGCCGGTCGGGCGGCAGACCGTGCAGGTGCTGCGGACCTATCCGGTGATCCGGCCCAGGTACGACTTCGCCCCCCGCGGCGAGTTCTCGATCGCCCGGGGGTACACCAAGGCGATCAGGAAGGGGACGCGGCTGATCTACGTCGAGGACCAGTACATGTGGTCGCAGCACATCGCGCGGCTCCTTGCCGACGCGCTGCGCGCCGACCAGGACCTGCACCTGGTGGTGGTCGTCCCGAAGGTCCCGGACCAGGAGGGGGCGCTCGCGGTGCTGCCCAACCGGATCGGTCAGCGGCAGGCGCTGCAGGTGTGCGAGAAGGCGGGACCGGACCGGGTGCACGTCTACAGCGTGGAGAACCCCGAGGGCACGCCGGTCTACGTGCACGCCAAGGTCTGCGTGATCGACGACGCGTGGGCGAGCGTCGGTAGCGACAACATGAACCGCCGGTCCTGGACCCACGACAGTGAGCTCACCGCGGCCGTCGTCGACGCCGAGCACGATGAGCGCGAGCCGCGCGACCCCCGCGGCGACGGGATCGGCGCCCGCCGCTTCGCCCGCGACCTGCGCCTGGAGCTCGCCCGCGAGCACCTCGACCTTGAGAACGGCGACGTCTGGGAGGGCCACGACCTGCTCGACCCCGGCGGCTTCGTCGCTGCGCTCGAGGCGTCGGCCGACCGGCTCGACAGGTGGTACGCCGACGGTCGCCGGGGCCCGCGCCCGCTCGGCCGGCTGCGACGGCACCACCCCGCCCCGGTGCCGTGGTTCACCCGACTCTGGGCCCGCCCCGTCTACCGGCTGCTGCACGACCCCGACGGCCGCACCGTGGGCCGGCGCTGGCGGGGCGAGTTCTGAGGTCGGCGCCGACGCAACCCGGCCCGAGGGCAGACGCGACACGCTGCCGCGGTCATGGCGATGCTCCGGCCGCGCCGGACCCGTGCCGCTAGGTTCATGACGTGCCCTCCCGCACCCGCAGCAGCACCTACGCGCGACGTCGACAGCGACGCATGGCGAAGGTCGAGCACGACCTGTCCCCCGCGCAGTGGTCGTTCCTGCAGGACGCCTGGGGCGGTTGCGCCTACTGCGGGACCTCGGACGGCCCCCTGCACAAGGACTGCCTGTTGCCGATCTCCCGCGGCGGCCGCTACACCGCTGCGAACGTGGTCCCGGCGTGTCGGTCTTGCAACTCCAGCAAGTGGAACACCGAGGTGACCACCTGGATGCGCCGCAAGAAGCTCGACGAGCGAGCCTTCCTCGTTCGACATCACGAGATCGTCAGCAGCGCCGCCCCCGCATCCGACTAGATGTGATGTCCAGGCAGGTTGTTGCTGATTCTGCTGATGGGTGGCAGCGCTCCGATCGCGGAGTGGGCCTGTGGTGATTGTAGAAGTGGATCCAGTTCGGGAGTGCTGCTCGGCGTTCGGCGTCTGAGGCGTAGAAGCGGGCGTAGGCCCAGCCGTCGGCCAGGGTGCGGTGGAATCGCTCGATTTTGCCGTTGGTCTGGGGCCGGTAGGGACGGGTTCGCTTGTGCGCGATGTTCAGAGCGGTGCAGGCGTCTCGCCAGGCGTGGGAGCGGTAGCAGCTGCCGTTGTCGGACAGGACTCGTTCGACGGTGACACCGTGTTCGGCGAACCAGGCGACGGCGCGGTGCAGAACACTGACCGCAGTGGTCGCTCTCTCGTCGGCGTGGATCTCGACGTAAGCGATGCGGGAGTGGTCATCGATGACGGTGTGCAAGTAGGCCGTTCCGATGACCGGCTTGTAGTGCTTGCCGCGTTGGCCGGTGCGTTTGGCCGTGACCTGGGCGTTGTGTTTTCCCTGGACACGGCCGACGAAGCGGTGGCCTCCGCCGTCGGGGATGTTGCCGAACTTGGTGACATCGACGTGGATCAACGATCCGGGGTGCGGGTGCTCATAGCGACGGATGGGTTCGCCGGTGACCCGGTCGATGTGGCTGAGCCTGTTGAGTCGGCAGCGCACCAGCACGGCGTGGACGCTCGAGGGAGCGAACCCGAGCCGGCCGCCGATCTGGACCGGGCCGAGTCGTTGTCGCCAGCGCAGGGCGACAATCTGACGCTTCACTTGTTCGGGCGTGCGATGTGGACACGAGCGTGGACGGCTGGACCTGTCGGCCATCGCGGCCGGGCCTTCGGTACGCAGACGGTTGGCCCACTTTCGGGCGGTCACGGTCGAGACCATGAACATCTTCGCCGCCTCGGACGGTCTCCAGCCGTCCTCGACGACCAACCGAGCAAGCCGGAGCCGAGCACGAGGAGTCAGGGCAGCGTTAGCGTGGACCACGAAGGCCTCCTGGGTGAGAAGCGGTTCTTAGACAGCTCCACTCTCACCCGGAGGCCTTCACCTATCCAGCAGACAACCCGAAACAACGTCCCTGGACATCACAACTAGACGTCGGTGCCGACCCACCACGATCCGACAGCACCCTGACGGTCCGGGCCGGTCGTTCCCTGGGCCTCCACAGCAACGCGAGCAGTAGTCTCCCCTGATGCGTCTGTCCGAGAAGACCGTCCTCACCATCGCCGCCGATGGCGTCGGGACTGCCTCCACGGTGCTCGGCGGTCTCCTGGCCGTCGCACCACGGACGGGCGGGCGATGGCTCGGCCTGGCCGACACCAGCGTGACCGGGAGGCGAGCGCTCGGAACAGCAGACCTCGGCCTCGGCATCACGATCATGGCCGCTCGATCGTCGCGTCGGCGGTGGCGTGCCGTCTTGGCACGAAGCCTTCTGCACCTCGTGTTCGCGCGCGAGTACGTGCGAACCGGTCGCCGAGACAACGCGGTTGCGATGGGTGCACTGTTCGTCCTCGACGCGGGGATCGCCACCGGACTTCGCGAAGAAGGTCACTCCGCCTGAGCAGACCCCCGTGGCTGGTACACGCGATCCGATGACGTCGGGGCCCGACGCCGCTGGGCGTTGAAGCGGAGCTCCACCACGTTCCGGCACCGACCAACTTCCACCGCCCGCGCAGCGCGGCCTTCGACATGGTCCTGGCCGGACTGGGATGGCGAGGATCGACACCCTCTCCCGCAGCCTCGCCCTGGTCACCGTCAGAGCTGCCGCCCGCGGCGGGTCACATCACGAGGATGCGCCGCCCTCGGGTGTGTCCGGATTGGCTGTCGCTGTGGGCCACTGAGACCTCGGCGAGCGTATAGGCCCGGGTCACCGGGATCCGCAATGCTCCATCCGCGACCAGGCGAGCAGCCTCGACGAGAGCCGCTTGAACGTCGCCTGCCACTCCGGAGAAGCGGACGCCGAGCTTCGGGGCGTCCAGATCTGCCGTCGTGAGCACTCGGTCCGGCGTGCCCGCGAGCTCCACCAGCTGCGGGATGATCCCTGCTCCTGCGAGGTCCAGGGCTGCATCGACGCGACCGAGTCGGCGCACGCGGTCGACCCAGCCGTCGTCATAGGTCGTCGCCAGCACGCCGAGGCTGCGCAGATAGTCCTGGTTCGCCGGTCCCGCGGTGCCGATCACCGAGATGTCGCGAGATCGGGCGATCTGGACCACCGCCGAACCGACACCTCCGGCGGCACCACTGACCAGAAGGGTTTGACCTGCGTGGACCTGGACCTCGTCGAGGACGCGCAGCGCCGTCTCGACGACGGACGGGTACCCGGCAGCTTCCGCAAAGGTCAGCTCGGCCGGCATCGGATGCCACTGCGTCATGAGCGCTGATTCCGCGTAGGTCTCGATCCCCTCACCGAACACGGCGTCACCGACGTCGATGTCCGCGACGCCCTCGCCCACCTCTTCCACCACGCCCGACGCATCCAACCCGAGCCCGGTCGGCAGCTGCACCGGATGAGCTCCGAGCTTCTGGCCCTCGCGAACCCGCCAGTCGAAGGCGTTGACCGCGGCCGCCCGGACCGCGATCCGCAGCTGTCCGAAGCCTGGCCGTGGCACCTCGCTGTCGACGAGATGGAGTACGTCCGGGCCGCCGAAGCGTGTGTAGATGACCTTCTTCATGCCGACCACGCTACCACTAACGGTTAGCGTTTCATATCCACTATGATCTCACCGTGACCCACGATCCCCAACCCCCCGGTCGCCGCGAGCGCAAGAAGGCAGCGACGCGACGCGGGATCGCCGATGCTGCCCTGCGCATGTTCCGCGAACGCGGGTACGGGTCGGTGGGGATCCGCGAGATCGCCGCCGAAGCCGATGTCGCCGTCACGACCCTCTTCGCACACTTCCCGTCGAAGGAAGCCCTGGTGTTCGAACAGGCCGCTGGCTTCGAGGCGCGCCTCATCGCTGCCGTCACCGAACGTCCAGAGGGAGCTTCGGTGGTCTGTGCACTGCACGAGGAGATCGGGGCCCTCGTTCAGCACTGCACGACCGGGGACGCGACAGGTCTCTGGAGGATGATCGAACAGAGCCCGGAACTCTCGACCTATGCGCAGGTCCTCGAGCTGCGATACGCGCGGGCACTCGCTGCAACGATCCACGCAGATCCGGCCCTCACCACGTCTGAGGTCGCCTCCACCACGATCGCCCGCTTCGCCATGGCCGCCTTCACACTTGCACGGCAGTCCGCGGACCCGCAGGCCACTCTCGAGGAATCCTTCCGCATGATCGAGGCCGCCTGGGCCGCTGCCGGGCCCTCACGGGAGAAGTGATCGACAGCGAGTCCCACCGGGCGCGCCCGTCCCTCCGCCGTTCCGTTCCTGTGGCCGGATGGTGACGACCGCGCATGCCATCCTTGCGCCGCTCGGTTCTCTACACGTTGAAGCGGAACTCCACGACGTCGCCGTCGGCCATGACGTAGTCCTTGCCCTCCATGCGGACCTTGCCGGCGGACTTCGCGGCGTTCATCGACCCGGCCTCGACGAGATCGTCGAAGGAGACGATCTCGGCCTTGATGAAGCCGCGCTCGAAGTCGGTGTGGATGACGCCGGCGGCCTGCGGGGCGGTGGCGCCCTGCGGGATCGTCCAAGCGCGCGACTCCTTGGGGCCGGCGGTCAAGTAGGTCTGGAGGCCGAGCGTGGTGAACCCGACCCGGGCGAGGGCGTCGAGCCCCGGCTCCTCCACGCCCATGTCGGCGAGCATCTCCTCGCGCATCTGTTCGGCCTCCTCGTCGTCGCCCAGCTCGGCCAGCTCGGCCTCGCCCTTGGCGTCCAGGAAGATGGCCTCCGCCGGGGCGACGAGGTCGCGCATGCGGGTCTTGAGGTCGTCGTCGGCGAGCTCGTCGGCGTCGCAGTTGAAGACGAAGAGCAGCTTCTTGGCCGTCAGCAGGTGCAGCTCGCGCAGGACCTCCAGGTCCAGGCCGGCCTGGAAGACGCCGGTGCCGTCGGACAGCACCTGCTCCGCCTTCGTGGCCTCGGCGAGCAGCGGCGCGAGCGACTTGTCCTTGCGGGAGTCCTTCTCCAGCCGCGGGAGGGCCTTCTCGATGGTCTGCAGATCGGCGAGGATCAGCTCGGTGGAGATGGTGGAGATGTCGCTGCCGGGGTCGACCGTCCCGTCGACGTGGGTGACGTCCTCGTCCTCGAAGACCCGCGTCACCTGGCAGATGGCGTCGGACTCACGGATGTGTGACAAGAAGGCGTTGCCCATGCCCTCACCCTCGGACGCGCCGCGCACGATGCCGGCGATGTCGACGAACTGCACCGTCGCGGGCAGGATCTTGGCCGAGCCGAAGATCTCCGCGAGCTTCGCGAGCCGCGAGTCCGGGACGCCGACGACGCCGATGTTGGGCTCGATCGTCGCGAACGGGTAGTTCGCCGCGAGGACGTCGTTACGGGTGAGAGCGTTGAAGAGGGTCGACTTGCCCGCGTTGGGGAGTCCCACGATGCCGATGGAGAGTGCCACGGCGGACCAGCCTACGGGAGGGTCGCAGTGCCCCCGCACCACACCGTCGGAGTCACCCGGCCCGGGCTTTCTCCCGAACCGTGCTGCCCTCACGCCGCAACGGCGAGCAGCGCCACCGCGAAGGCCACCAGGGCGCCCGCGGAGGTGAGGCTGCGCAGGTGGTTCCACGCCACCCAGCGGGGCTCGAAGGCCCGCCGGGTCGCAGTGGGGTCCGCGTCATCCGAAGCCTCCAGCGCGTCGTTGAGGGGGACGTTGACGACCATGGTCACCGCGATCGTGGTGACGTGCAGGGCCACGCCCACCGCGACGGGGACGATCACGGCCGTCGCCGCATCCTCGACCACGGCCACGGTGAGGGTCACGACGCCGGCCACGAGCGTGCCGCCGAAGACCACCGCGAACACCGGGTTGATGATCGCGACGTTGATGCCGCGCATCGCCGCCACGAGCACGCGGTCCGGCGTCCGCCGCAGCCCGGGCATGACGGCGTAGGAGAACGCGGCGAAGAGCCCGGCGTCCAGACCCGCGAGGACGGTCGTCACGAGCGCGAGGACGGTCAGCATCATCGAACGAGCTCGAAGATCCGGCTGGTCGCGCCGTACCAGGGGTCCTCGAGCTCTCCCAGGTCGTGGGCGCCCAGGCGCAGGGCGACGCCGATGGACGGCAGGTTGTCCGGGTACATGTCGATCACCAGCCGCTCGTGCCCGTGCGACAGCGCGGCCGAGGTGAGCGCCGCCGCAGCCTCGGTCGCGTAGCCCTGACCGCCCGCGTCCGGGTGCAGGTGCCACCCGGTCTCGTACTCCCCCACGAACCGGCCGTCGATGCGCTCGAGCCGGGAGATCCCGACCGACCCGAGGAGGGCTCCTGCCCGCAGCTGGACCGCGAGGGAGCAGGTGAGCGGGTCGGTGCCCGGCTTGGCGTTGGCCCGACGGATCCAGTCGTGCGCCTCCTGCAGGCTCGCCATCGGCACGAACGGTGGGTTGGAGAGCCAACGGATCACCTCGAGCCGGCTGTGGATGTCCAGGACGCGCTCGGCGTCGGAGGCCTCGAACGGACGCAGGACGAGACGCTCGGTCTCGATCCGGTCGACGATGACGGTCACGACGTCAGCCTCTCAGGGCGGGGACCACCTGACACCATGGGTGCATGACCGTCATCAAGATCAACGCCATCACGGTTCCGCGGGACTCCGGCGACGAGCTGGCCCACCGCTTCGCCGCCCGGGCCGGCGCCGTGGACGGAGCCGAGGGCTTCGAGGGGTTCGAGCTGCTCAAGCCCACCGACGAGCGCGACCAGTGGCTCGTCCTCACTCGTTGGCGCGACGAGGAGTCGTTCCAGGCCTGGCTGTCCTCCCCCGCGTTCGCCCACGGACACCGCTCCGAGACCGAGCGCGGCGGTGGCGAGACGCCGCGGCCCGTGTCCACGCACAGCGAGGTGTGGAACTACGAGATCGCTGGCGGCTCGAGCGCCTGAGCCGGGAGTCGTGGGGGCTGGGCCTCCCCGGGACGACGCGAAGATCTCGCCGCCCTGCCCGACGTCGGGCGTGTGGCGACGCCGGCACAATTCGTCATGCTGCGCCCGCGAGGGTGCGGGTTTTGTGGGTCGCTCTGGTCTAGCGTCGAGGCATGGCATCGGTGGCCAACAGCCCTGCGCGTCTGGCGAGCACTGACCTCAGTGCCCGGCAGATGATCTGGCTCGCCTGCTTGGCCCTGGCCGTCGTCACCGCGCTCGACCTGCTCGATGGACAGCTCGGCCTCCTCTTCTCCGTGGGCTTCGTGCTCGTGGCCGCCACCATGCCCCTGGCGGTGGACGTTCGTCAGCTGCTGCCCTCGGGGGTCCTGCCCCCGGTGCTGCTCGTGGCCACCATCGCGATCGTCTCCCTCCTGGCACCCGATGCCATCACCGTGGAAGGGATGCCTGCCGACGTCGGCTGGAGCGGCCGGACGCTCGCCGGCACGGTGGACCACGGCGTCACCCTGATGATCGGCCACGGTCTGGCCATCGTCGCCGTCGTGACCCGCATCCTCACCGACCCCGGACACCCGCGCCACGGCTGATCCGCCCGCCGACGCGACCTTGCCGACCTCGGCCGGCGGGCCTACCGTGGTCGGATCGACGTCTTCGGGGGAAGAGGGTCCACCATGTCCACTCGCGCGTTCCTGCGGGGCGGTGCGGCGCTCGTCGCCTCGTCCGCCCTCCTGACCTCCGGCCTCAGCGGTCCCGCCTCCGGCCTCAGTAGCACCGCGTCGGGGGCGGGTGGGGCCGCATCGACCCTCCGCGACCGCACTCCCGAGCCTTCGCCCACCGCGACCGGCAGTGGCGGGGCCGTCTCGTCCGTCGATGCCGAGGCGAGCCGGGTGGGTCTGCAGGTCCTGCGGCACGGCGGCAACGCAGCGGATGCCGCCGTGGCCATGGCATCGGCCCTGGGCGTCACCGAGCCGTACAGCGCAGGCATCGGGGGCGGCGGCTTCTTCGTCTACCACGATGCGAAGACCCGGGAGGTCTCCACGATCGACGGTCGCGAGACCGCTCCGGCCGGCATCGAGCAGGACGCGTTCATCGACCCCGCCACCGGCGAGCCCTACCCGTTCACGCCCGACCTGGTCTCCTCCGGTGTCGCCGTCGGCGTCCCCGGCACCCCCGCCACCTGGGAGGCAGCGCTGCGCGACCACGGCACCTGGTCGCTGCGCAAGGCGCTCGCTCCGTCCATCCTGCTCGCCGCCAAGGGCTTCCGCGTCGACGAGACGTTCCGCAGCCAGACGCTCGACAACGCCGAGCGGTTCGCGGCGTTCCCAGACACCGCCGACCTGTTCCTCCCCGGCGGCGACGCCCCGGCCGTCGGCAGCAGGTTCCGCAACCCCGACCTTGCCAAGACCCTCTCCAGACTGGCGCTGCTGGGCCCCAAGGGCTTCTACCGCGGGCCCGTCGCACGTGACGTCGCGCGGACCGTGCAGCGGCCGCCGGTCGCTCCCGACGCCGACCTCCCGGCGCCGGCCGGATCGATGACCAACAAGGATCTTGCGGGCTACCGGGTCGAGCGGCAAGCACCCACGCACAGCGAGTACCGCGGGATGGACGTCTACGGCATGGCGCCGTCGTCTTCCGGAGGCATCGCGGTGGGTGAGGCGCTCAACGTCCTGGAGGGCTTCGAGCTGGGCAGCGGCGCGGGGCTCGCCCGCTCGCTGCACCTGTACCTCGAGGCCTCCGCGATTGCGTTCGCCGACCGCGCGGCCTACGTCGGCGACGTGCCGGACGTCCCGGTCGAGACGCTGCTCAGCCAGGACTTCGCAGACTCCCGCGCCTGCACGATCGACCCCGAGCAGGCGAGCGAACGGCCCGTGCAGGCTGGTGCTCTCGACGGGCCCGGCGGGGGTGCCGGGCCGGGGGCGGCGAAGGGTGCAGCGTGCGAGACCATGCAGCACGAGGAGAAGCCGGACACCGAGAACGTCTCGACCACGCACCTGTCCGTCGTGGACCGGTGGGGCAACGCGGCGTCCTACACCCTGACGATCGAGCAGACCGGCGGGTCCGGGATCACCGTCCCGGGGCGGGGCTTCCTGCTCAACAACGAGCTGACCGACTTCACCGCCGAGTACGACCCGCAGGATCCCAACCGGATCGAGCCGGGCAAGCGGCCCCGCTCGTCGATGGCGCCCACCATCGTGCTGGAGGACGGCGAGGTGCGCTTCGTCGTCGGCTCCCCCGGTGGCGCCACGATCATCACGACCGTGCTGCAGGTCCTGCTGAACCGTCTGGACCTGGGCATGAGCCTTCCGGAGGCGGTCGCCGCGCCCCGCGCCTCCCAGCGCAACACAGCCACGACGCCGGCGGAGCCCGGATTCATCGAGGCCTACGGCACCCTGCTCGAGCCGTTCGGCCAGGAGCTGGAACCGTCGGGCGACGCCTTCACGTCGCAGGCCGAGATCGGCGCCGCCGCCGCGATCGAGCGCGACGCCAAGGGACGGCTGACGGCTGTTGCCGAGCCCGAGCGACGCGGCGGGGGCACCGCGTACGTGGTGAAGCCGAGGAAGCGGTAGCCGCCCAGACGCTGCCCCGCTCGAGGGCGAGGCCTCACCCTCGGGGCCGCGCCGCACGATAGGTCAGCCTTCGCAGTGCCACCTCGGCCGGGCCTCGCATGCCGTGCCGCTCCATCGCGGCCGCACCGAGGACCGTCACGGACCACACGGCGACGGCGACCAGCAACATCGACCAGCTGGAGAGATGAGCACCGAGGCCCAGGCCCCATGCGGCGAGCAGCGGGCCCCATGCGAGCGACTGCACCAGGTAGCCGCTCATCGAGCGTCGACCCAGCGCCGAGATCCATCGCACCGGCCCGGGGGCGGTCGAGGAGCGACCGGACAGGCGATGGGCGAGGAGACCGAACAGCGCTGCATAGCCCACGCCGGTGAAGATGCCGGCGAAGAAGTGCAGGGAGGTCAGCACGGAGTCCGGGCCGATGTCGCTGACTCCCGTGTGCTGCAGTGCAAGCAGTCCGCCGGTGACCCACCCGACGCCGATGCCCCAGACCGCGAGGCAGCGCAGCAGCGCCAGGTGCTTGCCAGGCTCGTCCAGGATCCGATGGCGCGCAGCGAGCACTCCCATCAGGAAGGCCGCCGGCAGGGCGAGGCTGACGAGTCCGCCCGCCAGCCCCGTCATCCACACGGGCATCCGCTCGACCATGGAGATCAGGTAGTCCGGCTCGGCGATGCTCAGGCGCTGCTCGTTGGCCGGGACCACGGCGGCCTGGCCCGAGGCGAGGGCCGAGATGGCGGCGGTGAGCAGCGAGAAGGCGGCGGCCAGTGCCAGCAGGACACCGATCCAGATCTTCAGCGTGCGGTCGGAGCGAGTGAAGAACAGCGGCACCATGATCAGGCCGATCAGCCCGTAGACGCCGATGATGTCGCCCTGCCACAGCAGTGCGGCGTGGACCGCGCCGAAGACGATCATCCACAGGTGCCGCCGACGCAGCAGTCGGCGCGCTGCGCCGGGATCGGTGCCCTTGGCGACCTGACGGGCGTACATCTGGCCGATGCCGTAGGCGAACAGGAAGCCGAACATCGTGTGCACGCGAGCGTCGACGACCACGAGGGTGAACGCCTGCGCGATCTTGTCGGCCACGTTCCCCACGGTCGGGTGGACGCCGACGCTGCCGGCGGGGGCGGTGTAGAGGAAGTACGGGACGTGGGCGAGGGCGATGAGCAGCAGCATCATCCCTCGGGCCAGGTCGGGTGCGAGGGAACGCTCGGCGACCGGGGTCGAGCGGACCACGGTGCTCGCCGCCCTGTCGGTCTCGTCCGCAGGGCGGAGGGTCTGGTCGGTCATCGGGATCTCCTTGAACGGGGTGGATGGGGCGTGGTCAACCGGCGGCGCCGTCGAGCAGCCAGTGGTAGCGCAGGCGTAGCGAGCGCTCCATGCTGGCCAGCACGGCAGCGAGGCCGGAGGCGATCGTGAGCCACAGGGGAAGGGGCGGCTCGAAGGCGCCATAGCGATCGGCCAGCGGAGGGATCGCCGAGATCGGTCCGGCGATCTCCAGGAGCGTCAGGGTGACGCCGACCAGGAGCATGATCGTGGAGACGACGCCGATCGCTCGGCTCAGCACCGGGCGCTCGCGCTCGAGCCCGAGACGTCGCCCGATGGCCGATCGCGGGTCCGGCGTGAGCTGGTGCTCGGCGCCCTCCGCGTCCACGAAGTGGCATCGCCGGAGCCCGAAGGTGGTCGCCGTGACCTCCAGGTCCCCGCCGTCGAGCGCGAAGACTGCGGGGAGGCGTGACTGCGCGACGTGGCGGCCGTCCCGGTAGAGGTGGGCCATGGTGTCGTCACCGGCCTGCTTGCCCCACTGGCGCACGTCGACGGCGTAGGTCGCCGTGCGGCCGGGCGAGGGGCGCAGGTAGAGCAGCTTGCGGCCGCTCACGAGCTGCCACCAGCGGAAGGGCTCGAGGGGACGGCCGTCACCGCCCTTGACGCGCTTGGCCGCCCTGCGCCGCTTCCAGTCCGCGAACATCGCTTCCTCCTGGGATCGTTACCGAGCCAGTACGCTGTACTGGTCGTGCACGGCGACACTAACACAGTGTGCTAGTACGCTGTACTGGTACACCTGGACGGAGGCACCATGGAGCGACGACCACCCGACGGGCTGGGCAGCCGAGACCGCATCCTGTGGGCTGCCGCATCGATGCTGGGCGACGACCCCGGGGCCGCGCTGAGCGTGCGTGCGGTGGCGGCCCGCGCCGAGGTGAGCACCGGCTCCCTGCGGCACCACTTCCCGACGCAGCGGGCGCTCCTGGACGCCGCGCTCACCGTCGTCTACGACTACCTGCTGCCCGACGACAGCCTCCGCGACAACTCGCTCCCCGCCAGGGACCGCTTGATCTCACACCTGCGCGGGCTGCTCGCGCCAGGCACCGCCGTCGCCTCGCCAGACGAGGCCTGGCCCCTCGTCTTCGACCGGTACGTCCGCAACGACCCCACCGAGGACGCGCGCACGGAGTACGTCGCCATCGAGCGCCAGATGCGCCGCCGCATCGAGCACTTCCTCACCGTCCTGCAGGACGAGGGCGCCGTCCCCGAGGGCGACAATGCCCGCCGCGCACGCTTCCTGATCACCGTACTCAATGGGCTCTCCCTCGCCCAGGCGCTGCCGGCGGACGAGCCGCTCCTGCGCACGGAGGGTGACACCCTTCATCTCGCTGTCGACGCCATCCTCGGCCCGCAGGACTGACCCGAGGCACCGGGCGTCAGCGAGGGCCCGACGGGGCCCCGTCGGGCCGACTCCGGCCCCTATCCCTCAGCGAGCGCCGCCAGGTGGCGCAGCGAGCTCTCCAGGTGCTGGACTCCGAACGGCGGGAACTCGATGACCTCGCGCGCCTGCGCGGTCGCCTCCGACCAGTCGTAGGTCAGCCGGACCTCGGCGCCACCGTCGGCCGTGGGCGTGAGCTCGTAGCGCCAGATCCAGCCGCCGAAGTCCAGACGCCCGGCGGCGTCCTCCGTCCCCGGCGCCCAGGAGATCGTCCGCGGTGGATCGAGCTCCCGAACCTGGTTGGCGATCTCGTACCCGCCATCCGGGTGATTGGGGTGGTACATCCCCATCCGGAACACCTGGCCGGACCTCGTCAGTGGCTCAGCATCGACGGACTCACGGACCCAGCCGGTGCCGTCGATCGCCGCGTGACTGGCCGGGTCGGCGAGCACCGCGAACACCAGCTCGATCGAGGCTTCGACGCTCGCTGTGGCAGAGAGGGTCTCGGAGGCGTCATCCATGACCGACATCGTAGACTCGTATTCCGACTAGGAACAAGGCGGGCGATCGCGTCTGTCCTCCCGAGCGATCCCCGCCCCGGGAACTCGTCCGCGCCGACACCCGAGTCGATCACGTCGGGATGCCGCATCGCAGCAGGGTGGCCCCGGGGCTCGACTAGGCTGGTTTCGAGGGCGACCCAGGAGTGGTGATGGCCAAGCTGATCTACGCCTCGAACATGTCCGTCAACGGCTTCACCGAGGACGCGCACGGCGGCTTCGACTGGGCGCCGCCGGACGACGACATGTTCGCGGCCATCACCGATCTCATGGCCTCCGCCGGCACGTACCTCTACGGGCGACGCATGTACGAGACGCTGGCTGTGTGGGAGACCGAGCCGGCAATGGCGGAGCGGTCAGATCTCGCGGCGCGCTACGCGCACGTGTGGCAGGCGGCCGACAAGGTCGTCCACTCCTCCAGCCTGACCTCGACCTCGACCGCCAGGACACGGCTCGAGCGTCGCTTCGACCCCGACACCGTCCGGTCGCTCAAGGCAGCTGCCGACACGGACCTTCTCGTCGGTGGCCCGCACCTCGCGGCGCAGGCGCTCGCAGCCGGGCTGGTGGACCAGGTCGAGCTGTTCGTCTGGCCCATCGTCCTTGCAGGGCGCAATCCCGCGCTGCCGGACGTCGGACCCATCGAGCTCGCGCTCCTCGACGAGCACCGCTTCACGTGCGGCGCCGTTCGGCTCCGGTACCGGGTGCGGTGACGACGGAGGAACACCCGTGATCCCGCCACGTCTGCGCGATGCCCACCCGGCGGCCGGGTTCGGGCGCACGACGGACGCTCCCGGCACCGCATCACCGTCGAGCGCGGGGCGTGTTCGTCCGTCGGGTGGCCGGCGCGCTGCGGGGATCATCGGGCCAGGGGTGCTTGGGGTAGCGTCCGCGCAGATCAGCACGCACGCCGGGGTAGCCGTTGTCCCAGAAGGACTCCAGGTCTGCCGTGACGGCTGCCGGGCGGCGGGCGGGTGAGAGCAGGTGCAGCAGGAGCGGGACCCTGCCGTCGGCGAGGACCGGCACTGAGGTCCAGCCGAAGACCTCCTGCAGCCTCACGGCGAGCACCGGCTGCTCCTGGGAGTAGTCGATCCGCACGCTCGACCCGCTGGGGACCTCCGCTCGCTCCGGGGCCAGGACGTCGAGCCTGCCCGCCTGGGGCCACGGCAACAACGCCCGCAGCGCGGCACCGACGTCGATGCGGCGAAGGTCCTGGGCCGAGCGGACCCGCGCCAGCTGCGGCCCGAGCCACGACTGGAGGTCCTGCGTCAGCGCCGCGTCACTCACGTCGGGCCAGGGGTCACCGAGAGCCCGGTGCAGGAAGTCGAGGCGAGCGCGCAGCGCCGTGGCTGCCTCCGACCAGACGAAGAGACCGATCCCGTCGCTCTCCAGCGCCCCCCGGATGGCCGCGGCCACGGCTTCCGTCGGCGGATCGCTGAGCGAGACGGAACCGAGCTCGATCGCGCCCAGCAGCGTGCGTCGGCGAGCCAGAACCCGCCCTCCGGTCCAGCTGACCTCGTCCACCTCGGTCCACAGCGAACCCGCCGCCTCCAGCGCCAGGTCCTCGGTGAGCGGGGCCGCCGCCCGGATCCGGGCTTCACGCTCGCCCGACCGCCGGACCGCGTCACCGACCGCGAGCCACTCCAGACCGGCCAGGGGCCCCGGGTCACGAGGATCCAGTGCCGCGCCCGTCCCGGACGTCATCAGGTAGCTCGAGCCTCCGGAGCGCTTGCGCGCGATCCGGTCCGGGTGCGCCAGGGCCACCACCAGTCCCACCGCCACGTCGTCGGTCAGTGCTCGGGCGTCGCGCGACGCCCGTCCGTCGACGCCGTCCGCGCCGCGCTTCTCGACGCGCTGCTCCTTCACGATGGCCTCCAGCCGGGTGACCTGGCTTCGCCACGAGCCCGCCCGCTTGTCGGCGCGCAATGAACGGAGTGCGGCGACCAGGTCTCCGCCGGGAGCACGGACGTCCTCGCTGAGCATCGCGACCACCTCTGCGGCCCGCCGGACCCCGACGAGACCAGCCCCGTCGATGAGAGCCCGTGCCAGCCTGGGGTCGACCGGCACGCCGGCGATCACCCGGCCCCGTGGGGTGGCTCTCCCGTCCTCGGTGATCGCCCCCAGGTCCAACAGCACCTGCCTGGCTGCCGACAGGGCGTGCACCGGTGGCTGGTCGAGCAGCGCCAGGTCGCGCACGTCGCGACTTCCCCAGCAGGCCAGCTCCAGGGTGAAGGCGGTCAGGTCCGCGGTGGCGATCTCGGGCTCCGGGTGAGCGGCGAGATGCGCCTGCTCCGCCTCGGACCAGCAACGCAGCACGGCGCCCGGCCCCAGACGACCTGCTCGTCCCGCTCGTTGCTCGGCCGCTGCCCGGCTCACGGCGACGGTGACCAGGGAGGACAGTCCGCGACGGTGGTCGGTGCGCGGCTCGCGCGAGAACCCGGCATCGACCACGACTCGCACGCCGGGCACCGTCAGTGACGACTCGGCGACCGCGGTCGAGACGATCACCCTGCGACGCGGTCCCTCACTGAGCGCTCGGTCCTGCTCGGCGCCGGACAGGCGTCCGTGCAGGGCGTGCACGGACGCGTCCACCCCGGCAAGGCGACGCATGGTCGCGTCAACCTCCCCGACGCCCGGCACGAAGACCAGGACGTCACCCTCGTGCTCGGCGAGCGCACGGCGCACGGTCGCGGCGACGTGGTCGTGGAAGGCCGGGGTGATCCCCCGGTCGTCGGTACGACGCGACCCCGCCGGCAGCGGGCACCAGACCGCTTGCACCGGATGCAGGGCACCCGGGACGTTGATCACCGGAGCGGCTCGGAGATCGTCGGGGCCGTCGGCAACGTCGTCCCCGCCGAGCAGCGCGGCCGTCCTCTCGGCCTCGATGGTGGCCGACATCGCCACCAGGGACAGGTCCTCCCGCAGGTTGGCCCGGATGTCGATGAGCAGCGCCAGCGTCAGGTCGGCATCGAGATGGCGCTCGTGCACCTCGTCGAGCACGACGGCGCCGACGCCGGCCAGCTCGGGATCGTGCTGGACCCGCCGGAGCAGCAGGCCGGTGGTGACGACCTCGATCCGCGTACGTCGACTGGTCTTCCGGTCTCCTCGGACGGAGTACCCGACCGTCTCCCCCACCGGTTCGCCCAGCAGGTGCGCCAACCGACGAGCGGCAGCGCGGGCTGCGATGCGACTCGGCTGCGTGACGACGACCCGCCCAGCGACGACGGCGGCGACCGCGGGTGGGACCAGCGTCGTCTTCCCGGTGCCGGGCGGTGCGTGGACCACCGCGACTCCGCGGGTGCGGAGCGCCTCGTCGAGCGCGGCCAGGCCCGCGGTGACCGGGAGGTCTGGCGGTGCGGCCAGCAGGCTGCGCAGCGGGTCGGACACTCCTGCAGTGTGCCTGACGCGCCTCGGCGGACGAGATTGCGGGACATCAGCCCACTGACATGCGGGACGTGCGGTGTCAGCAAGCACCAAGGTCAAGGCGCAACCACCGATCCTGATGGATCACCAGGCCCCATGAGCAGCGGTTTGACGCAGGTGACAGTCTCACCAGCATCCTCGACTCCGGGCGCGGGCGCTCAGTGCGTCAGATGAAGTCCTGACGCGATGAAGACCCGGCGTCGGCCGGATGGTCTCACCGATTCCGCCGACACCACACTGGGCACGTGACAGCCGAACTGCGATCACTGACCGTTCACGTGGACACCGGACGATGGGCCGAGACGGTGCTCACTGATGTGGATCTGAGCATCGCTGCCGGGCGCATCACCGTCCTGCTCGGCGGCCCCGGCGCCGGCAAGACGATGATCGCCTACGCCCTGACCGGCCGCCTGCCTGCCGCCGCACGGGCCACAGGCGAGGTCCTGATCGACGGCACCGTCGGCTACATCCCACAAGACGGGATCGACGCCTTCTCCCCCGAACGCACCGTCGGCAGCCAGCTCCAGGCCTTGGAACGACAGCACGGCACCACGGGCGTCCTTCAGGCATGTACCGCCGCCCACTACCCGCTCGATGCCCTGGACCTCCTGCCGCGGCAGCACTCGGCGGGCCAGATCCAGCGGGCAGCCGTCGCCGCTGCCCTGCTCACCACCTCCGAGACACTGATCGCGGACAGCCCGACATCGTCGCTGGACCAGGACACCGCCTACGGCGTGTGGCAGTCGCTCCGAGAGCGCGCCGACGCCGGCACGGCACTGCTGGTAGTCACCGGCGACCTGTCAATGCTCACGGCCACCGGATACGCCGACCGCCTCGTGATCATCGACGAAGGACGCGTGATCGCCGAGGGAACGATGACCGAGCTGGGGGAAACCACGGACCCACGAGTCAGGATCTACTTCCAGCAGCAGTGAGGATCCATCGCCTCGGATGCATCCTCTGGCCCCTGTCCAACCTCTCAAGCGCGGCGAACGCTCAAGGACAACCGGCCGCGCCGACGAACGCGGCGGGGTGCACCACCCTTACGAGACTGAGCTACCCGGTTCCCAGCTGTGGATGGAAGGGAGACAATGTCGCAGGGGTCCAGTAGATTAGACCATGTACTCGAAAGAAGGATCCGAACATGGTCGCCACCCTGCACGAGGAGCACCCTCTGATGACGGGCGTGCGCC
>NZ_JBIMEU010000011.1:0-41565 GCF_051262555.1 Aeromicrobium sp. CF4.19
GGTGGTCCCGGGCCGCCGTCCGGCTCTCACCAGGGTGACGGGGCGTAGTCCTTGAGGAAGACGCCGTGCAGATCCTCGCCGGCCTCGCCGCGGACGATGGGGTCATACACGCGTGCCGCGCCGTCGACGAGGTCCAGTGGCGCCTTGAAGCCCTCCTCGGCGAGGCGGATCTTCGTGACGTGCGGGCGCTCGTCGGTGATCCACCCGGTGTCCACCGCGGTCATCAAGATGCCGTCGGACTCCAGCATCTCCCCCGCGCTGGTCCGCGTCAGCATGTTGAGCGCCGCCTTGGACATGTTGGTGTGCGGGTGGCCGGGACCCTTGTACTGGCGGGAGAACTGGCCCTCCATCGCCGACACGTTGACGACGTAGGTCCGGCGCGCCGGCGAGGCAGCCATGGCCGGTCGCAGCCGGCTGATCAGGACGAACGGCGCCGTCTGGTTGCACAGCTGCACCTCCAGCAGCTCCAGCGCATCGACCTCCTCGACCGTCTGGACCCAGCTGTTGGTGTCGACGACGTCGGGCACCAGCCCTCCGGCGTCGATGCGCGAGAGGTCGGCCGAGCCCCCCGTCAGCGCCTGCCCGATGTGGGCCTGCGCGGTGAGCTGGTCCGCCGTGAGCGCGTCGACCGCGAGGCGGGGGTGCGAGGCCACCGAGCCCACGAGGGCCGCAGGGTGCAGGTCGCTGGTGTGGCCGAACGTCAACAGCTCCGGGCCGCCCGTCTCGTGGCTGAGCCCGGGCGGCAGCGGAGTGCGCTCGGCCTCGGCGAGCGGGCCGTACGAGCCGGGCGTGCGCCGCACCGTCTGCGCCGCGTTGTTGACCAGGACGTCCAGCGAACCCTGGGCCGCGACGTCGTCGGCCAGTGCCACCACCTGTGCGGGATCACGCAGGTCGATGCCCACGACCCGCAGCCGGTGCATCCAGTCGGCGCTGTCGTCGATGCTGGCGAAGCGCCGAACGGCGTCGCGAGGGAAGCGCGTCGTGATGGTGGTGTGGGCGCCGTCGCGCAGCAGCCGCAGCGCGATGTACATGCCGATCTTCGCCCGCCCACCGGTGAGCAGGGCCCGGCGGCCGGTCAGGTCCGTGCGCGCCTCCCGCTTGGCATGACTCGTCGCGGCGCAGTCCGGGCACAGCTGGTGGTAGAAGGCATCGACCACCGTGTACCGCTGCTTGCAGATGTAGCAGCCACGTGGCACCTGCAGCACTCCTGCACTCGCCCCTCGAGCCGTCGACGTGAGCCGGAGCCCCGCCGTCTCGTCGTCGATGCGCTGCGCCGACCCGGTGGCCGTGGACTCCACGACGGCACGGTCCGCCGCTGCGACCGCCTCACGCTTGGCCTTGCGTCGCTGCTTCTTGACGTCCTTGTAGAACGTGCCGCACGCGCGCCGCAGCGCGACGTAGGCCTCGTCGTCGTCCTCGAGGTGCTGCGCCTCGCCCAGGACCTTGAGCGCGGTCGCGAGCTCGTCGTGTGTGAAGTCGGGCACCGGCGAATCCTACCGAGGAGCCGCCGGGCGCCGACACGCCGTCAGCCGGTGATGGCGCCGTGGGCGGCCGAGCTCACGAGCTTGCGGTACTTGGCCAGCACGCCCGAGGTGTACCTGGGCGGGTGCGGCTCCCACCCGGTCTTGCGCCGCTCGAGCTCGGCGTCGTCGATCTCCACCTCGAGGGTGCGGTTCGCGACGTCGAGGGTGATGGGGTCGCCATCGCGGACGAAGGCGATCGGCCCACCGTCCACCGCCTCGGGTGCGACGTGACCGACGCAGAGCCCTGTCGTGCCGCCGGAGAAGCGGCCGTCGGTGAGCAGCAGGACGTCCTTGCCCAGGCCCGCGCCCTTGATGGCCCCGGTGATGGCCAGCATCTCGCGCATCCCGGGCCCGCCCTTGGGGCCCTCGTAGCGGATGACGACGACATCGTTCGCGACGATCGTGCCGTCCTCGAGCGCGTCCATCGCGGCGCGCTCCCCGTCGAAGACCCGCGCGGTGCCGCGGAAGACGTCGGAGTCGAACCCGGCGCTCTTGACGACGGCACCCTCCGGAGCAAGTGATCCGCGCAGGATCGTCAGGCCACCGGTCTTGTGGATGGGTGCGTCCAGCGGGCGGATGATGTCGCCGTCGAGACCGAGGTCGATGTCAGCGAGGTTCTCGGCCATCGTCCGTCCGGTGACGGTCATGACGTCGCCGTGCATGAGGCCGGCGTCGAGCAGGGCCTTCATGATGACGGGGATGCCGCCGACCTTGTCGACGTCGTTCATGACGTAACGGCCGAACGGCTTGAGGTCGCCCAGGTGCGGCACCTTGTCGCCGACGCGGTCGAAGTCGTCGAGCGTGAGGGGGACCTCCGCCTCCCGGGCGATCGCGAGCAGGTGCAGGACGGCGTTGGTGGAGCCGCCGAGCGCCATCACGACGGTGATGGCGTTCTCGAATGCCTCCAGCGTCATGATGTCGCGGGCCGTGATGCCGCGGCGCAGCAGCTCGACCACGGCCTGGCCGGACTTCTCGGCGTAGTCGTCGCGACGCCGATCGGGCGCCGGCGGGGCTGCCGAGCCCGGCAGGCTCATGCCGAGCGCCTCGGCGGCGGAGGCCATCGTGTTGGCCGTGTACATGCCGCCGCAGGCACCCTCGCCGGGACAGATCGCGCGCTCGATCTTGTCGACGTCCTCCCGCGTGATCAGTCCACGCATGCACGCGCCGACCGCCTCGAAGGCGTCGATGATCGTGACGTCCTTGCCGTCGACGTTTCCGGGCATGGTGGACCCGGCGTAGAGGAAGACGCTGGCGAGATCGAGCCGAGCAGCGGCCATCAGCATCCCGGGCAACGACTTGTCACAGCCCGCCAGCAGCACCGAGCCGTCCAGGCGCTCGGCCATCATCACCGTCTCCACGGAGTCGGCGATGACCTCACGGCTCACGAGGGAGAAGTGCATCCCCTCGTGTCCCATGCTGATGCCGTCGGAGACGGAGATGGTGCCGAACTCCAGCGGGTAGCCACCACCGGCGTGCACGCCTTCCTTGACGGACTTCGCCAGCCGGTCCAGCGAGAGGTTGCACGGCGTGATCTCGTTCCAGCTCGACGCGACGCCGATCTGGGGCTTGACCCAGTCGTCGTCGCCCATGCCGACGGCGCGGAGCATCCCGCGGGCGGCGGTCTTCTCCAGCCCGTCGGTGACGTCGCGACTGCGCGGCTTGATGTCGACGGTGGGATCGGGGGAACCGGGAGTCTCACTGGCCATGGCCACACCCTACGACCGAGCCGCGCGACGCCTGACTCGGCTCGGTGCTCAGAAGAGCGGCACGAGCACCAGGGCGAGGGTCCAGCTCACGAAGCTGCCGACCAGGACGTACTCCGCCCGCATGCCGTCGGGCGCGTCGCGCGAGATCTCCGGGAAGCGCAAGATCCCCTTGGCCGCCACCAAGGCCCCGAGCGCGCCGATGTGGCCACCGAGGGCGAAGCCGAAGACCAGCCAGCGCTCCATGGGCCCGAGGAGGCGACCACCCTTGAGGGACTGCTCCTCGGCGATGACCAGGGGGCCGACGGCGGTGAGGGCTCGACGGACCACCACGTTCGCGGAGGTGGTCAGGAAGAGCAGCGCGCCGAGGCCGAGGGCGGCGTGCTCGATCAGGACCCCGTCCAGTGCCGGCACGGGGAGCCCGTCGTACCAGGGCTGCAGAGGGACCTCGCGGAAGTCGAGGGCGGGCGAGGCGATCACCAGGGCGAGAGCCGCGACGGCGAGCAGCACGATGCCGGCGTCCGCGCGGTGACGGGCGGCGTCCAGCCACACCACGACCACGAGCCCACAGACCAGCGTGATCCACAGGGTGTGCCACCCCGCGCCGAGACCGAGGGCGCCGGCCACGATCACCAGGGCCGCGCAGGCGTGTCGCCACCGCGGCACGAGGTCGGCCACGCCGACCGCTGCGAGCAGGAGGGCGAGCACGCTCATGCGATCACGTCCTCATAAGAACCACCGTAGGAGCGTGCTCGCATGAGATCTCGAATTTTCACTCGCTGCCGCGCCCCCACGCCCCCAAGCACTTCGCTGCGCTCCGTGCAGGGAGGTGCCCCCAGCAGAGCTCGCGGGAGGTGCCCCCAGCTCATCGCGGCACCTCGTCGGCGGACTCGGTGACCGCCCTGATGCCCGACCCGCGGATGCGCTGCGAGACGGCCGAGGCCGAGATCCCCTCGTCATCGGCGATCTGGGAGGCGCTCCGGCCGGAGAGGACGCCGAGCGCGATCCGACGCTGGCGCCCGTCGAAGGAGCTGACGATGAAGTCCCGGCACTGCACGTAGGCGTTGGCCATGGCGCCGACGGTGGCGTCCGGGTCCGCGACGTGGGTCCGCAGGTAGGGCATGGTCCGCTGCCTCTCCTTGACCTCGATGATCGCGTCACGGGCCCCCCACCAGGCGGGACCGTCCTGGGTCAGACCATAGGCGGAGCGTCCGACGATCTCGATCGGCCCGACCCCGATGCCGAAGCGGGCGTCCATCTGCTCGGGCAGGGCCAGGCGCACCAGCAACGTCGCGCGCAGAGCATCGGACAGGCTCTCGTGGACGCTCTGGAACTCATCGCCGATCGTGGCCTCGAGCGCCTGGATCGCGCTCGACAGCGCGTTCGCGGCGCCGAGCGCCTCGAGCAGCGCCTGCTGCACGTCGCGCCGGGAGGCGTGCTCGCGAGATCCCACGAGATCGCCGATCACGGCATAGCCGATTGAAGACTCTGACTTCATCGACTCATGATGAAGCAATCTACTTCATTGTGCAACCGATGAAGTCTGGCTCTTCACACCTTCGCTACCGTGGCAGCCATGACCGACATCATCTGGACCACCGGAGCCGGCTTCGCCGCATTCGACACCGACCTCACCCTGCTGACCGCCGCCGCGGCACGAGCGGGGCTCGCCACCCGCGTCGAGATCTGGGACGACGCCGACGTCGACTGGAGCGAACCTGGTCTCGTGGTCGTGCGCTCCTGCTGGGACTACGTGCCACGGCGCGAGGAGTTCCTCACCTGGGCGCGCGCTGTCCCCCGGCTCCAGAACACCGCAGATGTCCTGGCCTGGACGACCGACAAGACCTACCTGCGCCGCCTCGCCGACGAGGGCGTGCCGGTCGTGCCGACCAGCTGGTCGCCGGTGTCCTCCGATGAGCTTCCCGCGGCGAGCGAGTGGGTCGTCAAGCCGACGATCTCGGCCGGGGCCGCCGACACCGCACGCTGGCAGGACGCCGGCGCCGCCCTCGCGCACAGCGACCGCCTGGTCGGCGCCGGACGCCCGTCGATGGTCCAGCCCTACGTGGAGTCCGTCGACGGCGAGGGCGAGACGGGGTTGCTGTACTTCGGCGGTCGCCACTCCCACGCCTTCCGCAAGGGCGCCCTGCTCACCCGGGCCGCCGATCCCCGCACCCTGCCGGAGCTGAAGGAGGACATCCGCGTCCGGGAGGCAACACGCGAGCAGGTCGCCTTCGGCCACGACGTGCTGTCCACGGCCGCCCGGCTCCTCGACACCGAGCCCCTCTACGCCCGCGTCGACGTGGTCACCGGGCCCGACGGCACCTTGCAGCTCATGGAGCTGGAGCTGGCCGAGCCGTCGTTCTTCCTCGAGCACACCGACACCGGCGCCGAGGCGATGGTCGCCGCTGCGATCGAGCGCATCAGCCGGTGACGTCGAGCGTGCCCTCGTCCCCATGCCTCGACGGCGGGCCGTCGGGATGCCGGGCCAGCCACGCGCGAGCGGCGGCGTGGCCCGCGTCGAACAGGTCCTGCTGCTGCTCAGGCGTCAAGTCGAAGTCGGTCCAGCGCACGCCGCGCGGCTTGGCGAAGATGCTGCGCTCGACGTCGGCCGGGTCGGACACGTGCCGCACCTGCGTGGAGTCCACCGTCGTGTAGACGAGGTTGACCACCATCGACACCGGCCCCGTGACCGGTGTAGCAGGCGCCCGCTCGTTGGATGGGGAGCTGAGCCGGACCCCGATGGTCGGCCATCGCGCGGGTCGGCCGTCCTCGCGGTCGAAGATCCCGATCGGGTAGCTGCGCAGCAGCGAGCCGTCGGACAGGGTCGAGACCCCGAAGGGCGAGCGGAGCCGCACCGGCTCGAACATGAACGGGATCGCGGCCGAGGCACGGACAGCGCGGGCGACCGGGTAGCGATCCACGTCCACCCGGTAGTCCGGGAGGTCCCACGGGAGGTACACCACGCGCTGCCGTGACAGGTCGCTCGCAGTCACGACGAGTCGAAAGGACCGCGCCGGGTCCGATGAGTCCGGGTCGTCGAAGGCGAGGTCGGCGAAGGTACGCACTCCGAGGTCGGCCAGCACGCCTCTCGTCCACTGCGTGAGGTGGTGCCCGCGGTACATTCCGAGGTGGAACAGGATGCCCCAGGCGTCCGCTGCCCGCGGCCACCAGCGCAGCAGACGACCCGTACGACGCCGGTCGAGCATGCGCTCGTAGTCGAGCGTCCGCATGATCTCGTCGACCCGGCTCATCGGCTCCCCCGCCTGCTGCATCGCCGCGATGATGGAGCCGACGAGAGCCCCGGCCGAGGACCCCGCGATCCTTGCGAACCGCCACCCGGCCTCGTCCAGAGCCGCAGCCGCGCCAACGAGCGCGATGCCCTTCACGCCACCGCCCTCGAGCACCAGATCGGCCGTGCGGACACTCGTGCCACCGCGGTCTGCCATGCCAGGACTCTACGAAAGATCGGCCGACCTCCATCAGTCGTGGCAGAATCGCCGGTCGTGACCAGCCCCGCCCGTCTGAGGTACCACGACGTCAAGAGTGCCGACGGCACACGACTTCGCGCCTGGACCAACGGGGCCGATGGTCCTCGCGTCCTGCTCTGCAACGGACTGGGCACCAACCCACAGTCCTGGCCCTCGCTGCTGTCGCCGGACTGCGGGGTCGACGTCGTCTCCTGGAACCACCGAGGAGTGGGTGGCTCCGAGCGACCTCTCGACGGCCGCGTCGACCTCGATGCGTTCGTGGAGGACGCCATCGCCGTCATGGACGACGCGGGCCTGGAGCGGGTGGTCGTCGCATCGTGGTCCGCCGGTGTCACGCTCGCCTTCGAGCTGGCCTACCGCCATCCCGAGCGCGTCGCGGGCATCCTCGCCGTCGCCGGCGTCCCCGGCGACACGTTCTCCACCATGCTGGCGCCGTGGCGAGTCCCCGGGCTGCTCGCCAAGGGAGCCATGGTGTCCCTCGCGCGCGCCACGACCGTGGTGGGCCACCTCGGTGCCCCGGTGACCCGACGCATCCCCTGGACGCACACCACGACACGGATGCTCCAGCGCACCGGCTTCATCGACCCACAGGCGGACACCGGGCTGGTGCAGGAGATGGTGACGGAGTTCTTCTCCACCCACCCGGCCTGGTACGCGCGCCTGGCGCTGGGGGTCTCCGAGCACACCCGGGTCTCCCTGTCCGGGGTCGACGTGCCCACGACCTTCGTCGCAGGTCGACGAGACCTGCTGACGGGGGCAGGGTCCATCCGCTCGGCCGCCGACCGGGTCGAGGGGTCTCGGTTCCTGCAGCTCGACGCCACCCACTTCATCCCGCTCGAGCACCCCCAGGCCGTGCTCGAGGAGCTGCTGGCGCTCATCGACCGCGTCTGAGCGGTCAGTCCGCTCGGCTCAGCCCAGCTTCTCCAGGATGAGCTCACGGACGCGCCCCGCGTCGGCTTGGCCCCGCATCTGCTTCATGACGGCACCGATGAGGGCGCCCGCTGCCTGCACCTTGCCGTCGCGGATCTTCTGCGCCACGTCCGGGTTGGCCTCGATGGCGGCGTCGACGGCGTCGCCGAGGGCGCCATCGTCGGAGACGACCTCGAGCCCGCGCGCCGTCACGACCTCGTCCGGCGTCCCCTCACCGGCGATGACTCCCTTGAGCACCTGTCGAGCGAGCTTGTCGTTGACTCGGCCGGTGTCGATGAGTGCCTGCACCGCGGCCACCTGCTCGGGCGTGACCGACAGCTCCTCCAGTGCGACGCCGTCGTCCTTGGCGCGCCGGGCGAGCTCGCCGAGCCACCACTTGCGCGCTGCCTGCGGCGCCGCGCCGGCATCGATCGTCGCCGCGACCAGCTCCAGAGCGCCTGCACCGAGGGTGTCGCGCATGTCGATGTCACTGAAGTCCCACTCGACCCGGAGCCGACGACGACGCTGCTCCGGTGGCTCGGGCAGCGTTCCCCGCAGCTCCTCGACCCACGAGCGTGAGGGTGCGACGGGCGCGAGGTCGGGCTCGGGGAAGTAGCGGTAGTCGTCGGCGTCGGACTTCTCCCGGCCCGCCGAGGTGGTGCCGTCGGACTCGTGGAAGTGCCGCGTCTCCTGCACCACGGACCCTCCCGCGTCGAGGATCCCGGCATGCCGGGTCACCTCGAAGCGGACGGCACGCTCCACGGAACGGAAGGAGTTGACGTTCTTGGTCTCGCTGCGGGTACCGAGGGCGATGGTCCCGGAGGGCCGCAGCGAGAGGTTCACGTCGGCGCGCAGCGACCCCTGGTCCATCCGCGCGTCGGAGACCTCCAGCGCCACCATCAGGTCACGCAGCTGGTTGACGTAGGCGCGCGCCACGAGCGGAGCGAGCTCCCCGGGCACCTCGATGGGCCGGGTGACGATCTCGATGAGCGGGATGCCGGCCCGGTTGTAGTCCAGCAGCGAGTGGTCTGCCCCGTGGATGCGTCCGGTGGCACCACCGACGTGCAGCGACTTGCCGGTGTCCTCCTCCATGTGGGCCCGCTCGATCTCGACGCGGAACGTCTGCGTGCCGCCGTCGGGGAGCGCGATCTCCACGTCCGTCCACCCGTTCGCCGCGATCGGCTCGTCGTACTGCGACGTCTGGAAGTTCTTGGGCATGTCGGGATAGAAGTAGTTCTTGCGAGCGAACCGGCACCACGCGGCGATCTCGCAGTTCAGCGCCAGACCGATGCGGATGGCCGACTCGACGGCCTTGGCGTTCACGACCGGCAACGCCCCGGGCAGGCCGAGGCACACCGGACACACCTGGGTGTTCGGCTCGGCCCCGAACTCCGTGGGGCAGCCGCAGAACATCTTGGTGGCGGTGCCGAGCTCGACGTGGACCTCCAGGCCCATGACCGGCTCGTAGCGGGTCAGGGCCTCATCGAACGGGACGAGGGCACTCGTGCTCATGCGGTCACCTCCTGCAGGTCGGGGGCCAGCGCCGCGAACGGGCCGCCCCAGCGCTCCTCCAGCAGCCGCTCGAGCGCGGCGCCGACGGTGTAGAGCCGGTCGTCGGCCAGGGCCGGGGCCAGCACCTGGAAGCCGACGGGCAGGCCGTCGGCCAGACCAGCGGGCAGGGAGAGCCCCGGCACGCCGGCAAGGTTCGCCGGGATCGTGGCGACGTCGGCGAGGTACATCGCGAGCGGATCGTCGAGCTTCTCCCCCAGCGGCCAAGCCGTGGTGGGTGCCGTGGGCGACACGAGGACGTCCACCTGCTCGAACGCGGCGGCGAAGTCGCGCGCGATGAGCGTGCGGACCTTCTGCGCCGAGCCGTAGTAGGCGTCGTAGTAGCCGCTGGAGAGCGCGTAGGTGCCCAGGATGATGCGGCGCTTGACCTCGTCACCGAAGCCCGCGTCACGCGAGGCCGCCATGACCTCCTCGGCGCTGGGTGCCTGCACGCCCTCGGGAGCGACCCGCAGGCCGTAACGCATGGCGTCGAACTTGGCGAGGTTGGACGAGACCTCGCTGGGCATCACCAGGTAGTAGGCGGCGATGCCGTGCACGAAGCTGGGGCAGGAGACCTCGACGACCTCGGCACCCGCCCCGGTGAGCAGCTCGACGGCCTCGTCGAAGCGCTGTCGCACACCTGGCTGAAACCCCTCTCCGCCGAGCTCGCGCACGATGCCGATGCGCAGGCCTTCGACGTCGCCACGGCGGGCTGCCTCGACGACCGGCGGCACGGGCGCGGTCAGGCTGGTGGAGTCGCGCGGGTCGTGCCCGGCGATGACCTCGTGCAGCAGCGCGGCGTCGAGCACCGAGCGGGCGACCGGGCCGGCCTGGTCCAGGCTGCTGGCCATGGCCACCAGGCCGTAGCGGCTCACACCGCCGTAGGTGGGCTTGACCCCGACGGTGCCGGTCATGGCCCCGGGCTGGCGGATGGAGCCGCCGGTGTCGGTGCCGACGGCGAGCGGTGCCGCGAGGGCCGAGACGGCAGCCGCGGAGCCACCGCCCGAGCCACCGGGGACGCGACCGGTGTCCCACGGGTTGCGCGTGGCGCCGTAGGCGGAGTGCTCCGTGGAGGAGCCCATCGCGAACTCGTCCATGTTGGTCTTGCCCAGGATCGGCAGACCGGCGGCACGCAGTCGGGCCACGACCGTGGCGTCGTACGGCGGCACCCAGCCCTGGAGCATGCGCGATCCGCAGGTCGTGGGCTGGCCGACCGTGGTGAGCACGTCCTTGACGGCCACCGGCACGCCGGCGAGCGTGGGCAGGTTCTCACCGGCAGCCCGGCGCGCGTCGACGTCGGCGGCCGCAGCGAGCGCGCCCTCGGCGTCGACGTGCAGGAAGGCGTGGACGGCGCCGTCGACCGCGTCGATGCGATCCAGGCTCGCCTGCGTGGCCTCGACCGAGGTGACGTCCCCGGCCAGGAGCTTCTCGGCGAGGGCCGAGGCAGTCAGCTGGTGCATGCTCACTCCTCCCCGAGGATGCGTGGGACGAGGAAGCGCTGCTCCTGCGACTCCGGGGCGCCGGACAACGCCTCCTCGGGGGTGAGCCCGGGAGTCACGACGTCCTCACGCAGGACGTTGCTGATGGGTTGGGGGTGACTCATCGCCTCGACGTCGTCGGCAGCCACCTGCTGGACCGTGGCGACGTGCTGGAGGATGTCGGGCAGCTCGGCGCCGAGGCGCTCGAGCTCGGCCTCGCTGAGGTCGATGCGCGCCAGGCTCGCCAGGTGGGCGACGTCCTCGCGCGAGATGGGCGACGGCATGCGTCTCCTCGGTCGGGTGCGGGCGGTTCTGCTTCATCCTAGTGAGGCCGTGCGCCGGCCACCCCTCTCCCCCGCCCTCTCGGCTCGCCGACGGCTCACGGCTCGCACGCTCCGGCGTACTGAGGCATCATCGGTGACCAGTGGACGCGTCCACCGGGACGCGCGCATCGAGGGGAATCACCATGTCGCATCGACTCACCAAGGCCGCGATCGTCACGATCGCCGCCGCAGGAGCCCTGACGTTCTCGGCCACGAGTGCCTCGGCGGACGGCATCCAGCCGCTCGAGGTGGACAACATCCAGCCCCTCGTCACCGACTGACCGCCGGCCCGCGAGATCAGCCCTCGGGCTCCGGGGAGGGTGGGCCGTCCTGCAGCAGCTGCACGAAGCCTGCCTCGTCGAGGATCGTAACGCCGAGCTGCTCGGCCTTGTCGGCCTTGGATCCGGCGTTCTCGCCGACGACGACGTAGTCGGTCTTCTTGCTCACCGAGCCGGACGCCTTGCCGCCGCGGGTGATGATCGCCTCCTTGACGGAGTCGCGCGTGAAGCCCTCCAGCGAGCCGGTGACCACGAGGGTCAGGCCGCTCAACGGTCCGTCCGCGGAGTCGGCGGCTCCCGGCCCGGGATGGTCCGGGACGTGCAGCCTGACGCCGGCGCGCTCCCACTGCCGCAGGATCTGCTCGTGCCAGTCGACGGCCAGCCACTCCTTGACCGAGCGCGCGATCGTGGGGCCGACGCCGTCGACCACCGCCAGCTCCTCCTCGCCGGCGTCCTCGATGGCCCGGATGGAGCCGAAGTGCTGGGCCAGGGCCCGCGCCGCCACGGGGCCGACGTGCCGGATGCTGAGCGAGACGAGGACCCGCCACAGGTCCTTGGTCTTGGCCTTCTCGAGCTCGCCGAGCAGGAGATGGGCCTGCTTGGAGGGGTCTCCGCTCTTGACCCGGAACGGCGTGCGCACGACCGGTTGGCCAGAATCCGGGTCGACCTTGACCTCGCCGGTGTCGGCATCACGCACCATGACCGAGATGGGCACGAGCTCGTCGAGGGACAACGCGAACAGGCCGGCCTCGGTGGACAACGGAGCGCCGTCACCCTGCGTGAGCGCGGCGGCGGTGACCTCGCCCAGCACCTCGATGTCCAGCGCGCCCCGCGAGCCCACGTGCTCGACCCGGCCGCGCACCTGAGCGGGACACGTGCGGGCGTTGGCGCACCGCAGGTCGATGTCGCCCTCCTTCATGGCGCGCAGCACCGTGCCGCACTCGGGGCACTCGGTGGGCATGACGAACTCCCGCTCGCTGCCGTCGCGGAGCTCGGCCACGGGACCGAGCACCTCGGGAATGACGTCACCGGCCTTGCGCAGCACCACCGTGTCGCCGATCAGCACGCCCTTCTCGCGCACGACATCCTTGTTGTGCAGCGTCGCCTGACGCACCACGCTCCCGGCGACGTGCACGGGCTCCATGACGGCGAAGGGCGTGGCGCGACCGGTGCGACCGACCGACACGACGATGTCGACGAGCCGCGTGTGCACCTCCTCCGGCGGGTACTTGTAGGCGATCGCCCAGCGGGGGGCACGACTGGTCTCGCCCAGCTCGCCGTGCAGGGCCAGCTCGTCGACCTTGACCACCACGCCGTCGATCTCGTGCTCGATGTCCGCTCGTCCGGTCCCGAGGTCCCTGATGCGCGCGACGACGTCCTCCACGTCGACGAGCACCCGGCTGTGCGGGCTGACCGGCAGGCCCCAGGAGGCGAGCAGGTCGTAGACCTCGCTCTGCGCCTTGACCGGTGACGTGTCCCAGGCCCCGATGCCGTGCACGTACAACGACAGGGACTCGATCCGAGCCAGTCCGGCCTCCAGCTCCAGGCCGTCCTTCTTGGAGAGGAGCTGACGCAGGCCACCCGCCGCGGCGTTGCGGGGATTGGCGAAGGCCGGGAAGCGGCGGGCGGCGCTCGTCTCGGCTCGCTCGGTCGCAATCCCACGTGCAGCGGCCTCGGCCACGACCCGGTCACGCATCTCGGCCTGCAGGGCGTTGAGGCGACGGAACGCCTCCACGGCGATGAAGACCTCGCCGCGCACCTCCACCAACGACGGGTGCCCCTCACCCTCGAGCTGCTGCGGCACGCCGGCGAGTCGTACGGCGTTGGACGTGACGTCCTCCCCGACCCTCCCGTCGCCGCGTGTGGCGGCCGAGACGAGCCGTCCCTGCTCATAGCGCAGGGAGAGTGCCAGCCCGTCGATCTTGGCCTCGGTGAGCCACTGGACCGAGCGCCCTGCGGCGTCGGTGACCTTCGTGCTCCACGCTCGCAGCTCCTCGGCGGAGAACACGTTGTCCAGGCTGAGCATCCGCTCGGCGTGCGTGATCGGCGCGAGCTCGGTGGAGGCCGCCGCGCCGACGTTCAGCGTCGGCGAGTCCTGCCCCTGCAGCTCGGGGTGGCGGCGCTCGATGGCCTCGAGCCGATGCATCCAGGCGTCGTAGGTCGCGTCGTCGACGACGGAACGATCCTGCCCGTAGTACGTCTCCCGGGCCCGCTCGATCTTCTCGAGGAGGCCCCTGGCCTCGGTCCGCGCCTCGTCGAGGTCGTGCCCCACCGGCTCGGGCTCCACCGGCACGGGCTCCATCGGCACGGGCTCCACCGGCACGGGGGAATCATCGCTCGCCATGCTGCTGACGATATCGGCGTCCGCGGACAACGCCTGACCGACTGGCTCCTTCGTCCGGGTCTTGACACGATGGGGGCATGGCACATCGCACCCGCGCCCGACGTCTCGCGGCCATCGTGGTCGGCATCGTCCTCGTGGGGGCCGGGATCACCGTCTTCGTCGTGACGGACGGGGTCACCGGCCTTCGGCCCAGCCACGTCGTCAGCGCAGTGCTGGTGGTGGCCGGCCTCGGCTTCGTGCGCTACGGCACCAACCCGAAGTTTCGTCAGGTGGTCTGAGACAGGTCTCTCGCAACCCTCGCGAGCATGGCCAGGCCGTCGCGGGCCCATGTCGGCTCGGCGCCGGCGAGTCCACAGGCCGGGGTGAGGACGAGCTGTTCCCCGTGCGTGTCGGCGGAGAAGCCGAGGCGGCCCAGGAAGCGCTCCAGACGCTCACGGACCGCCTTCTCACCCGTGGACTCCTGCGCCGTGACCACGCCGGGCCACAGCCCCAGGCCGGACTCGAACGCCTCGGACCAGGCGTCGTCGGGGCGCGCCAGGGCGAGGTCGAAGGAGATCCCCGCGAAGCCCGCACCGGCCAGCAGTGCGACGGGCACGTCCGGGGCGCACGAGTGCACGACGGGCGTGGCGCCGCCCGCGCACACGGCATCGGTGATCGTCCGCAGTGCGGCGTCCACCTCCGGCGGGTGCACGGCCCGGTACCGGCCGAACCCGCTCGCCGTGCTGACCTGCGCGGCCAGGACGGCCGGCAGCATCGGCTCGTCCACCTGCACGACGATGTCGGCGTGCGGGAGACGACGTCGCAGGTCCGCGACGTGCTCCGCGAGACCGGCGGCGAGCGACTCGGCGAGGTCGCGTCGGGCCCCGTGGTCGGACTGGACCTTCTCTCCGCGCATCAGCTCCACGGTGGCCGCGAGCGTCCACGGTCCGGCAACCTGCTGCTTGACGGTGCCTCCGGCGCAATCGGAGCCGTGGTCGCTCCACTGCTCCTCGACCGCGTCGAGGTCCTGGGCCAGCAGCGAACGGGCGCGGCGGTGGTCGGCCCCCGAGGCGTCGACGAGCCGCCAGCCGGCGGGCTGGAGGTCGGCGGCCAGCCCCTCGAGCAGCGCCAGGGACCGGCCGATCACCCCGGCATGGACGCCGCGGTCGGGCAGCTCGGGCACGAACAGCAGGTCATCGAGCACGTCGCGCACGAGGCGCAAGGTGGCGGCGAAGTCCTCGCCCGGCATGGACCCGACTCCCGTGGCGCGCATCGGGCCCACTCTAGCCAGCGTCGCCGATGGCGACCCCGGGCGGTGAGCCCGTCGTCCTATCGATGCCGGGCCGCTCACCGGCCGGGGGCCGAGGCCTCGGTGCGGTGGGTGCGGGCGATGGTGGCCGACCCCACGACGCGCGTGCCGTGGTAGATGACACAGGCCTGGCCGGGTGCGATGCCCTCGGCCGGGTCGAGCAGGTCGACCCGCACCGTCTCTCCATCGACCTCGACGACGGCCCGGTGCTCGGCGCCGTGCGCCCTCAGCTGCACGGTGCAGCTCAGGCGGCCAGTTGGTGGTACCTCACACCACAGCGGCTTGATGCCCTCGAGGGCGTCGACCAGGAGGTGGTCACGCGGACCCACGGTGACCGTGCCGCTCACCGGCTCGATGTCCAGGACGAAGCGCGGCTTTCCGTCGTCGGCCGGCACGCCGAGCCGCAGCCCACGCCGCTGCCCGATCGTGTAGGCGTAGGCCCCGTCGTGCTCGCGCAGCACCTCGCCGGACTCGTCCACGACCGTCCCCGGTCGTGGGCCGAGCTTCTCGGTGAGCCACCCGGCGTTGTCGCCGTCGGCGACGAAGCAGATGTCGTGGCTGTCGGGCTTGCTCGCCACCTGCAGGCCACGGCGCTCGGCCTCGGCCCGGACGTCCGGCTTGACCGAGCCGCCGAGCGGGAACCACGAGTGCGCCAGCTGCTGCTGCGTCAGCACGCCGAGGACGTAGGACTGGTCCTTTCCGGCGTCCACGGCCCGATGCATCTCGACCCGGCCATCGTCGCCCTCGCGCAGCTGCGCGTAGTGGCCCGTGGCGACGCCGTCGAATCCGAGCGCGAGGGCCCGGTCCAGCACGGCGGCGAACTTGATCTTCTCGTTGCAGCGCAGACACGGGTTGGGGGTGCGGCCCGCGGCGTACTCGGCCACGAAGTCCTCGACCACCTCGTCGGCGAACTCCTCGCTCATGTCCCACACGAAGAACGGGATGCCGAGTGCGTCCGCGGCACGGCGGGCGTCGCCGGAGTCCTCGATGGAGCAGCACCCGCGAGCGCCGGAGCGGTAGGACCGCGGGTTGCGGCTGAGCGCCAGATGGACGCCGGTCACGTCGTGCCCGGCCTCGACGGCACGCGCCGCAGCGACGGCGGAGTCCACCCCGCCGGACATGGCGGCAATCAGGCGAGCCATGGCAAGAGCCTCCCAGCGTGACGGACAACTTCGGACATCTCGAGGGTAGTTGAGCCGACCTCCACCCCGAGGAGCTGTCGGGGTGACAGGCGGCACCATGCAACCATCTCCTCATGAACATCAGCCAGCGGGCACTGGTGCTCGGGGGCGCATGCTTGACCGGAGCGCTCGTCCTCGCACTCGCCCTGAGTCCCTACGGGCCATTCACCGATGGCCAGGTCTCCCTCGAGGACGCCCGCAAGGACTTCCTCGTCGACCCGACCCGTGACGACCTCGACGCCGGAAGGATGCTCCCGGCCTGGACCATGGACGACCTGGACCGCGGGGACGGCGAGGTGGGGACGCTCTACACCTACCTGCGCGACGCCGACCTGTCCGCCGAGGCGGCCGCCCTCGTGCTCGCCCACCTCGACGTCGCGACGACCGACCAGGAGGTCACGCAGGACGACGTCGGCAAGCCGTTCGGTCAGGCCGGGGAGGCGGCGCTCACCGTGGCGCGGACCTACCGCGCCCTGGCCGAGCGGGAGGATCTTTCCGCACTGCGATCCACCCTCCTCGAGGAGGAGTCGGGCGAGGCAGCGACGCACCTGGCGCACGTGGTGAGCACACACCCGTTCGCCCTGAGCGACAGCCCATCCAGCCTCAGCGCGTCCTCGCCACAGACGTCCGAGCGGTATGTCGACGGCCTGGGCACCGTGTCCGCCGTCCCCTTCGTCGACGAGCGCTGGATCCCTCCCGTCCTCGACCTCGCACTCGTGACCGACGAGGCGTTCGCGGAGGTGGTCGCCGGTCTCAGGTACCAGATGGCGGTCATGTCGGTGGCCTCCACGACGTCCGCGGACCCGGAGTCGGCATCGTCGGGCAGGCAGGTCGTCTCGGCACAGGTGGCGGTGGCGCGGGTGGCCCGGGCCGTCCTCGCGGACACCGACCCGTCCGAGCGGGAGAAGGGCATCCGCCTCCGGGCGATGCTCGACGCCGTCGCGACCGAGAGCCCGAGCGTCGCGGCCAGGCTCGACCGGCTCGACCTGCCGGCTCCCAAGGACACTGCGCTCTCGGCCGCCGCTCCTCGAGAGCTGGGTCAGGGCACTGACGCCGTCCTGGAGGCTCTCGAGTCGACCGACCCGCTGTCGCTGGACGCCGTGGCGGAGCAGATCGTCCGCCTCGGCACCTTCCGCTTCGTCGTCGCCCTCGACGGCGCAGGTCTCCTCGAGTCGGCCCCTGACGTCCCGGCGTGGGATGACGTGTCCACGATGGATCCCCTCGAGTTCGAGACGCTGGCCGATCGGTGGCAGGAGGCATCGCCCTTCACGCTCAACCCGGCCGGTTCGCTGGAGTTGATCCGGCAGGTCATGGAGGACTGATCAGCGGGTGCTGCGCACCAGCGAGGCGGCACGGGCACGCGCGTGGACGGCCGGTAATGCCGCGAGCAAGGCGTCGACGTCGGCCTCGGTGGAGGTGTGGCCGAGGCTGAACCGCAGCGACCCGCGCGCCGCGTCGTCGTCATAACCCATCGCGAGCAGCACGTGGCTGGGCTGGGGCACGCCGGCGGCGCACGCCGACCCCGTGGAGCACTCGATGCCCTGGGCGTCGAGCAGCATGAGCATCGCATCGCCCTCGCAGCCGGGGAAGGTCACGTGGGCGATGTTGGGCAGCCGATGGTCGACGCCCGTTTCGGGATCGCCGTTGACGACCGCGTCGGGCACGATGTGCAGGATGCCCGCGACGAGCCGACGCCGCAGGGCCTCGATGCGCGCCGAGGCCTCCGCCTGCCGGGCCACGGTGATCTCCATCGCCGCGGCGAAGGAGGCGATGAGGGCGACGCCGACCGTCCCCGAGCGCACGTCGCGCTCCTGCCCACCACCGTGCAGCAGCGGGATCGGCTCGATCTCGCGACGCAGCACGAGCGCCCCCACCCCGACCGGACCGCCCAGCTTGTGCGCAGTGACGGTCATGGCGTCCAGACCCGACCCGGCGAAGTCCAGCGGGACGTACCCGGCCGCCTGCACCGCGTCGCTGTGCACGGGGACGCCGTGCTCACGGGCGATCGCGACGACCTCGTCGATCGGCTGGATCGTGCCCATCTCGTTGTTGGCCCACATGGTGGTGATGGCCGCGACCTCGTCGGGGGCGCGTTCGACGGACTCGCGCAACGCCTCCACGACGATGCGGCCCTGTCGGTCGACGGGCGTCGTGTCGATGCGGGCACCCTCGTGCGCGGCCAACCAGGTGACCGGGTCCAGCAACGCGTGGTGCTCGATGGAGCTGAAGACCACGCGGTCGCGGCGGGGATCGGCGCCACGACGGGCCCAGTACAACCCCTTGATGGCGAGGTTGTTGGCCTCGGTACCCCCGGAGCAGAACACGACCTCGCTCGGGCGGGCGCCCAGCTGCTCGGCGATGATCTCGCGCGACTCCTCCACCGTCCGCCGCGCGAGGCGACCGGAGGTGTGCAGGCTCGAGGCGTTCCCGGTGCGGGCCAGCTGCTCGGTGAGGACGCCCCGCGCCTCGGCCAGCATCGGCGTCGTCGCCGCGTGGTCGAGGTAGGCCGTGAGTCGTGGCTCGTTCATGACCGCCCCAGCCTAGTCCGCCCGTCACAACGGAGCGCCGCTCCCTCGCCGCGCAGGCTGTCAGGCCACGCTCGAGCGGTAGCCCGGGACCAGCTCGTCGACGAGTGCGTCCGTGGCCGGCGAGGCACCGACCGGGGAGCCGTGCTCGGCGATCTCGGTGTACATCTCGTCGATGAGCGAGGCGAGATCCACGGACTCACCGCGGGACTCCGCCAGCCACAGCCGCGATCGCCACAGCTCCTCGTTGGCCGGCAGCAGCGCCAGCCCGCGCTGCAGCGATCCATCGGCCGCTGCCAGGTCACCGCGAGAGGTGGAGCTCTCGGCCAGTGCCTGCACCGTGAGCTCCACGGCCAGAGCGACGTCGGCCTGGGTGGTCATGCCCTCGAGCCAGGCGTAGCGCTGCGCGGGGACGTCGTCGAAGGCCGGGCCGCGGACCAGGCCGAGGGCCGTCCGCAGGTGCGACTCGCGGTTGCGGCCGTCGTTCGCCGCGCGGTTCAGCGCCTCCCGGAACGCGTCCCAGTCCAGGCGGACGGTGCCGGGGGTCAGGCGCCACACGCCCGACTCCTCCATCAGGACGGGCGCGCCGTCCTCGGACGTGCCGAGCCAGGCACCCAGCTGGCGCAAGGCGCTGTCGCGCAGCTCGGCATCGACGCCCCGGGGCCACAGGGCCGCGCTGATGCGGTTGGCGTGCACCCCCTGGGGGTGCAGCGCGAGCAGCGTGAGCAGCTCGGTCAGGAGCGGCTCCCGCTCGGTGTCGGCTTCTCCCTGTGCGCGGACGCGGACCGAGCCGAGGACGTCGACCTCGGCGAGGACCGCGGAGGATGCGTCGGTGACCTCGTCCTCGGTCTCGAGCACGTCGACGAGCTGGTCGAGCGTGGGTCGGCGCCCACCGTCTCGGGGGGCGAACAGCGACGCGAGCGAGCGGACGGCCTCGACGTCGAGCACCTGGGCCGCGACGTCGATGCCGAGGTGGGGCGCGTTGATACGACCGTCGGACCGGCTGATCAGGCGCAAGGCAGAGTCCCGGTCGTTGCCGACCACCACGACGCCGAGGGAGACCATCGGGTCCTCGGCCAGGGCTCGCAGCTGAGCGAGGTCGGCGTCCGCCGGCAGCCCTGAGCACACCACGAGGTGGTAGGTCCAGTCCGCGTCGGGAACCATCCGACGCGCCTGCCTCACGTCGGCAGCGCCCGCAGAGCGGCAGGCCTGACGCTGGTGCCTCGCGACGTTGTCCAGGGACTCCAGGACCCGTCCGAGGTCGTCGCTGCGGCGAAGGGCCCCGAGCCCGGCCGAGGTGACGTCGTCGGCGAACCCCACCAGCGTCACCCGGCGATCGTCCGCCCACGGATGCGTGGCCGTGTCCAGCGCGATGCTGAGCGCCAGGCCCCGGGCCACGGCGTCATCGCCGTCGAGCGCCACGACACCGGCTCGCGACTCCAGGTCCAGCAGCAGCAGGCTCTCGTCGTCACGGCGTCCGACGGTCACCAGCCCGGGCAGGGGCGAGTGGCCTGAGCCGGTCACGGCCGCGTCACGTCCCAGAGTCCATGTGGTGGGCCTGGGCGCCGCCCAGCCGGCGGGGGCCGGGACGCTGGGATCCTCGTCGAAGCTGAGGGCCACGCCGGCCTCGCCGTAGGACACACGGGCCGGTGCCGGCAGGCCCGATGCGCCACCCAGGGACCGCAGGGCGCGGTCGAGCCACGAGGCCCCGTCGACGTCCGCCTCCTCCTGGAGGCCTCCGCCGGGGGTCGGGGGCGTCGGGGTGGGGTCGGTGGGGTCGGGACGCTCGGCTCGGCGCAGGCTCCAGCGTGAGCCGGACCCGGGGTTCGCCGCCCGATGACGGCGCAAGCCCAGGAACGCGCCCGCGAGCGCCAGGCCGCCGGCGACACCGAAGAACGGCTGCCACTCACTACGGACGAGCGGCCCATCGCCGTCGACGACGCTCGCTGCCCCACCCTGGGAGGCAGGCACGGCGTCGGCAGCCGCTTCCGGCCCCGGAGCGCTCGAGGCCCCGGCATCGCTCTCGTCCGCCGTTGCCGGAGGGGCGTGCTCGACGACCTTCAAGCCCGGTCCCGAGGCGTCCTCGGGCATCTTCATGACCCAGCCGGGGTGGATGAGGTCCGCATTGGTCATGACACGACCGTCCGGCTGGGTGACGCCCTCGTTGAGCTGCCAGATCTCCTTGTAGCGCAGCCCGTTGCCGAGGTAGCGGTCGGCGATGTCCCAGAGGGTGTCGTAGTGACGTCCGTTCGGGGGCTTGACGTCGTAGTAGGTGGTGGCGCCGGCCTCGACGTCGTGGTCGGTCGCGCTCTGCAGGTCGTCGAGCTCAGGCAGGGCGGCGGAGTCCAGACCCACCTGCTCCTGCGTGGGTGCCTCGGCGAACGAGGCCGCCTCGGGCAGCACGCTGGCCGTCACCGCGGTCTCGGCCGCTTGCGGCGCCGCGGCAGCGGAGGCCGTCCCCATCCCCACGGACGTCGTCCCGGCCATCAGCACGATGGTCGCGATGATGCGCCGCGCGAGGGCCTGCGTGCCGACCCCGCCACCGGGGACCTGCGGCGCGAGTCCGCGACGGCGTCGTTCGGCGACAGCCTCCACCACCAGGCACACCACGAAGTGCGCCCAGGCGAGCCACACCACGACCGCGAGGACGCTGAGCATCGCCTCGATGGTGGTGGGCCTGGTGAGCCACTCGATCGTGGGGACCTCGTCCGGCCACGGCGGCCCGAAGGCCGACAGCAGGGCGAGCGGCACACCGACGACCACGATGGCTGCCCCGACCAGCGCGGCCAGGCCCTTGGCCACCTGCGCGCCCCGGCTCGGGACGTGGGTGATGGAGGGCAGGCGCTGTCCCTGTGGCCTGTCGGTGGTTGCGGTCATGCGGCTCACCTCGTGAACGTCAGAAGACGACGATGGGGGGTTGGTTGGGGGCCTGGACTTCCTGCACGGGCACGACCTGCTTCAGCCTCATGGTGAAGCCGTCGCCGAGACGGCTCCTGGCCGATCCGTCCTCGCCGTAGCTGACCTGCCAGGTGACCTCCACGCTGGCGTAGAAGGCCTCGTCGATGTTGTCCGGGATGGGCTCGGTGGCGAGGTCACGGGCCGAGGCCGAGGACCGTGGGAAGGTGATGGAGCAGGCGTCCTCGGGCTGCTCCGCGGGCTCGGCGCCCTCGCGGTAGGGCGTGGACGGGTCGCACTCCACGGCCTCGATGCCCTCCTGGTGCGGATCGATCCGCAGGGAGGTGGCCTCGGCCTGCATCGTGAAGCCGTTCTCCTCGATCTCTCGGAACGGACCGCCCTGGGCACGGTCGGCGAAGGGGCCCTGGGCGATGGTCGCGTTGCTCGAGGGATCGATCCACTGGAACGTGAAGTACGTGGGGGCGCCCACCAGCGGGGTGGGATTGGGCCGCGGCTGCATGATCGGCACGGGCAGCTGGGTGTTGTTGTTGACCTGCTCCCACAGGAACCGGGAGATGCCGTTGTTGTTGTCCTCGGTGTCGGTGCCGGTCGGCACGAAGACGATGGAGATGTCCAGCGTGCGGTCACGTCCGCCGGAGTAGGTGTCGAAGTCGATGTTGCCCAGGCAGCGCAGCATCATGTACCGACCCTCGTCGGGGCGGGAGTTGAACGGCCGCTTCACCCCGAGCGGGATCTCGCCGTAACGGCAGCGCTGGAAGGTCTGGCTCCCGAAGCGCTCGCGCAACGTCTCCACGTCGCCTCCGGCACCGGAGACGCAGTAGGAGCCCATCCCGGCACCACTGGCGTAGACCGAGCAGACACGCTTCGGCGTCGTGATGCTCTTGGACTGCATGGCGTCACTCTCACCCCGGTCAGGACCGGGCGCAGGCTCCGGTCCGCCGAGTGAGCAGCCCGGCGTGCCCGGACGGCAGGCGTCGTCTGCCGCGGCGGCCGGGGCCGCGACCAGGCCACCGCACAGCATCGCCAGCGCGCACGCCCCGACGAGCCAACGCCCCAGAGTCCCCCTCATGCCGGCGCCCCACCCTCGCAGGTGCCGTCGTAGGCGACGTCACTGATGATGAAGGCGTCGCCCTCCTCCTCGAGGGTGACAACTTCCTTCGACCACTGCTCCTTGACCGTCCCGGTGGCTTCGCCATCGGACTGGTAGAAGACCGCCGACGGGTCCCAGACGCACGCCACCAGGCGGGCACCGTCGTCGCCCTGCTCACTCTCCTCGACCCTGACGTACGCCAGCTCCTTGACGACCAGGTCGTTCTGCCAGGCCCCCTCCATGCTGCTGAGGTAGGGCTCCAGCACCTCGCGTGTGCTCAGCTCGCGTGCCGCAGCCAGCAGGTCACCGCCGTTGACCGATCCGCCCACGGCCTCGTTGAACTGCTTCCACGTCAGCACCGCAGGGTCCTCGGCGTGCGCGTCCCAGTTCTGGATCTCCCACGTCACTCCGTCGGCGCCCTCGGGCTGCGGCGGTGGACCGGCCGGGGTGGTCTCGGTCGGCTCCGGGGCGGGCGACGAGTCGCTCTCGTCCTCACCGCCGCCGCCGCACGCGGCGAGCGCCATCGCCATCGCCATCGCCGACGCGGCGACTGCGGCACCCCACCGATGCCTACGCATGAGAACCCCCGGAATGGTCTTCGTCAGGACCGGCTCAGCATAACGGCTGGCAGGCGTCCCTGCCCATGGGGCACACGCCACACCCGCGCCTGGGTCCGCTACTCCGCGTCCGGCTCGGGCTCGGGACAGACCTCGAGGTCCTCGTCCTCGTCGTCCTCGTCGTCACCGGGTGGATCCTCCGGTGGGTCCTCGTCCTCTTCCTCTTCCTCGTCCTCCGCCTCGTCGCGCGGGATGCAGGGCTCGATGGTCTCGTCCGGCTCCGGCGGAAGCGTCGCGGGTGGCTGCCCCTCGCCCGGCGGGGCCAACGATGGCGGGCCGAGCGTGGAGACCTTGCCGCTGTCGGGACCGGAGATGCCGCTGACGGGTCGTGCGAGCGCCGTACCTGTGGAACGCAGGACCGATCGGCCGATGATGCCCAGCAGGATGGCGTCGGACTCGACCCGCACCGTCACGGTGACGGCGGTGAAGGCGCCCGCCGGGTCGTTGATGGTGGTGAGGCCGGGCCGGCAGAGCGTGAGCTGGTCGTCCGCGGACCGCGCCAGCTCGCAGTAGTCCCGGGCGGCCTGCAGGGCCAGGCGCGGCACGAGGTTCAGCTCCGGGTCCGCGACGTCCACGGCCTGGGCGCCCGCCCGGGCGGCCTCCTGGGCGTAGGCGATGGCACGACCCTTGCCGTTGAGCTGGCGACCACCGTCGATCACCAGGGCGGCCAGCATGATGATCGCCAGGGAGACGATCACCACGAACGGCGTGATCGAGCCGCGCTCGTCGCGGCCGATCCGCATCATCGGTAGCCCCGGTAGCGATCGAGGGGACTGGTGAACGTCCGCGAGATGTCGACGGACCGCAGCGGCAGCGCCGCGAGGTCACCGAGGTCCAGCGTGCAGCGCACGGTCACCGAGACCGAGTCGATCGCGAGTGGGTCGTTCGGGTCCGGCAGCGAGAAGGCGCCCGGCGTCAGGACCGGCGGCTCCACCTCGGCCGAGCTTCGGCACGACGCCGGGGCATCGGCCATCGCCTGCGTCGCGACGCGCTCGGTCACCCCGGCCACCGCACCTCGCTCGTTCTGGGCCGTCGCGGCACGCGTGGCGTCTCTCGCGGCCTGGTCGATGAGGTTCTCGGTCTGGGCATAACGACCGAAGGCGATGATCAGCATCATCAGGGCCAGCAGGAAGGGAGCCACGATCACCAGCTCCAGGCTCGCCGTCCCCCGCGATCGGCAGGGTCCGCGGCTCACGGCCCGTCCCGCAGGTCGCCGCGGAACTGCTCCAAGGTGGCGGTCGATCGCTGCTGCACCTCGACGTCGCCCCCGAGCGGCAGCACCACGCTGCCGACCACGAGCATCGAGACCCGGCCGTTGTCGACGTTGATCGTGCCGTACGCCTCGACGTCCTGCAGGCGTCCCAGCTTGGAGGCGTAGCCCTCGGTGAGCTCCTCCGCCGCGGAGCGGAAGGCCTCCGGGTCGGAGTTGTTCCCGGCAAGACGGAGGTAGGAGACTCCCTCGCGCGAGGCCGACTGCGCGGTGTTGCGGGCATAGAAGTACAGGCCGGCCTGGATGATCGTGAAGATCAGCAGCAGGAAGACCGGCGCGATGATGGAGAACTCCAGCGCGCTGGTGCCGCGGTCATCTCGGCGCCGCCCCCGCCCCTGGAGTCCATGCATGGCTCGCTCAGCCGCCGCTGCCCTGCTCGATCTTGCTGGCGTTGTCCTCGACGACGCCTTGGATGACGCGGGCGAGCAGCAGGGCGAGGAGCACGAGGACGCCGGAGATGATGGCCCACTCGATCGCCGAGGCCCCCAGCTCGTTGCGTCCCTGACGGCGGGCCTCGTCGGCACGGGCGCGCACGAACATGATGACCGCCTTGGCGTAGAACAGTTCGGGCGCCACGGCGCCTCCTTCGAACGAGAGATGATGGGGGTGACTCAGCTCAGCTGGCTGATCGCAGGGTAGGACAAGAATATCAAGAACGCGATGCACATCAGCAGCTGTGCCAGCAACATCGACTGGGACGACTCGCCGGCCGCGCCCTCGACGTCGACGAGCTCCTTGCGCCGCATGCTCTCGGCTCGCGCCATGAGCGAGGAACGGATGCGCGCCCCCTCGTCGCCGGCCAGCGCGAGCGCCGATGCGAGGTCACGCAGCTCATCGACCCCGAGGTCCTCCCCCAGACGGGCGATGCTCTCCCACGGGGTCCAGCCCATGATGCGCGCGTTGGAGAGTGCCTGCCGCAGGCGCACCATCGCCCAGTGGTCGCCGAACGACGAGGCGGCCATGAGGGCCTCGGGCAGGCCGCGTCCACCGGCGAGGTTCATCGCCACGAGGTCCAGGAACGAGCCGACGACGTGTCGGAAGTCTCGCCGTCGGTTCTCAGCCTCCCGGCGCAGCTGCAGGTCCGGCAGGATGAAGCCGAGCGCGCCGGCAGCGATCGCCACGATGAGGGGCACACCGACCGAGCTGGCGAAGCCCAGCAGCGTCACGACACCCGGGAACCACACGAAGGCCGCCAGGGCCAGCAGCGCCTTGGTGCCGAGGTGGTGGGTCACCGTGCGGTTCATCACCGCGAGGTCGGTGCGTGTGCGGCTCAGCTGCCAGCCGCGCACGGAGGCCTCCGCCTCGAGCCGCGCGCCGATCGTGTGGCGGGCCCGGTCCAGGCGACCCTCGGCCTTGCTCGTGGCGGCGCTCTGCGTCAGGGCGGACCGGCTCCTGCTGCGATCGATGCGGGCCAGAGTGGCGGCGACGCCGGGCTGCGGGCGCGTCAGCAGCATCGCCAGCAGCGCCACCCCTCCGCCCAGGACGGCGCCGGCCAGCAGCTCGGGGATCATGCGCCCACCTTCTTGGTGGTGATGAGGAAGCGCTGCGGCTCCTCGACGCCGGAGAGACGGCGCAGCCACAGCACGCTCACGCCGAACACTGCCAGGACGCCCGCCAGGACGGCCTGTCCCACGAGCGTGCCGTAGGGCTGCATGTACTCCTGGTTGAACAGCACGAGGCCACCGGCGACGGCGAGGATGACGCCGACGACGACCTGGACGCTGCGCCGCGTGCTGCGCCGGCTCGCCTCGACCCGCCGCCGCACGTCGAGCTCGTCGCGGGCCGCCGTGGCCAGGGCGGTGAGCACGTCGCGCAGGCCGGGTCCACGCAGCCGCGAGTTCAGCACCAAGGCTGCCACGACGAGGTCCGCCGAGGAGTCGTCGAGGTCGTCGGCGAACTTCATCAGGGCGTCGGGCAACGGGTCGCGGACCCGCAACCGGTCGACCAGGAGGTTGAGCGAGGGACGGATCGACGGTGCGGCGTTGACGGCCGTCGCCGGGATGGCCTGCTCCAGGCCCACTGCCCCCGCGATCGTGTCGCGCAGCGCCTCGATCCACGTGGCCAGACCCTCGGCCCGGACGATCGCGGCACGCTCCTGACGCACGCCTCCGAAGAGCCGGTCCCACATCGCGACGATCGCGCCCAGCACGACGGCCAGCACGATCCACCTGGTCATGGCCAGCACGACGACGGCGACGACGAGGCCCCCGAGCAGCTGGCGGACGCGACGCCGCGACGTCGCCGACGGTGCGCGCCGGGCCCCTGCAGCGATCCGGCGTGGCAGGACGTCCTCCCCCCGCAGGGTCAGCAGCAGCAACGCCAGCCCGAGCCCCATGAGGGTCCCGGCGGTCAGGGCGAGCGGCAGGCGCAGCGACTCGACGATCAGGCCCATTCGCCGTGGACCTCCGGGTCGTACCCGTGCTCGCGCAGGTCGTCGAAGCACGAGATGGGCGCGTGCGGCACCGCGCGGCCGGTGGCGTCGGGGGCGAAGATCTCGCTGGAGAGCACCTGCCCGTCGTGCCCGACGACCTCGCGGACGCTCTCCACGATGCGCGACTGGCTGCCGCCCTCGTCGTGGTCGTTGTGCTTGCGCAGGAAGACGACGAAGTCGAGCGCGCCGGCGACGAGCATCGTCGTGGCCTCCAGCGGCAGCCGCTCGCGGCTCTGGATCGCGTAGGTGCCGATGCGGTTGAAGACCTCGAGCGAGGAGTTGGCGTGGATCGTGGACAGGGAGCCGTCGTTGCCCTGGCTCATCGCGTTGAGCATCGTGACGATCTCGTCACCGAGCACCTCGCCCACGATGACCCGGGAGGGGTTCATGCGCAGCGAGCGCCGGACGAGGTCTGCCATCGTGACGCTGCCGAGCCCCTCGGAGTTGGGCAGCCGCTCCTCGAACGAGATCACGTTGGGGTGCAGCTCCACGTCCTCCCCCAGGCCGAGCTCGAGCGCGCGCTCGACGGTGATGATGCGCTCGGACGGCTTGATCTCGTTGGCGATCGCCCGCAGCATCGTGGTCTTGCCGGCGTTGGTGGCGCCGGCGATCATGATGTTCTTGCGGGCTCGCACGGCCGCCTTGAGGAAGGAGCCGACGCTGCGGGAGACGGTGCCGTTGGCGATCAGCTCATCGAGGAAGACCCGCCCGAGCCGTGCCTTGCGCACCGAGATCGAGGGCCGGGCGCACACGTTCATGACCGCTGAGAGCCGGGAGCCGTCCGGGAGCCTGAGGTCCAGCTGCGGGTTGGCCGAGTCGAAGGGTCGGCTGGACAGTCCCGTGTGGGCAGCCAGCACCTGGATCAGCTCGACGAGCTCCTCGTCGCTCTCGGCGACGTCGGGGTGGCGCTCCTCACGACCGTCGCCGTACTGGACGAAGACGTTGTCGTGACCGTTGATGTCGATGTTCTCGACCTCGGGGTCCTCCAGCAGGGGCTGGAGCCGGCCCACGCCGAACAGTGCCGAGTGGATGGCCGTCGCGACCTCGCGCTCACCCTCCGACGAGAGCGGCCGGCGCCCTTCGGCCACCTCGTAGCGTGCGTGGTCCTCCAGCACCTGGATGATGAGCGAGCGGGCGTACTCGCGCTCGTCCTCGACGCTCATCGCCGTCACGCCGTTCATCTGGTCGCGACGTCTCTGCTCGTTCAGCCGGTCGGCCACCTGGACGCGCAGCGTGCGCACGAGGTCGTGGTCGGTCATGACGTCACCTCCTGCTCGGCGTCGCCCGCGGGTGACGCCGCCTCGGGCGCGACGAACGACGACTCCGTCTGCCGCGCGAGGTCCTCGACGATCGGCTGGGCCGAGCGGACCAGCTGGGTGCGTCCCGGGTTGCCGGTGATCTGGCCCAGGAAGAACGCCGCACCGGCGGGGTCGTACGCGAGGTGGTGGACCGCCCCGACGTCGAGCTCGCTCTTCTCCAGGGCCTCACGCACCTCACGGACCGCTCGTGATCGCTTGGGCGGTGCCACCACGACCACGGACAGCGCCGGCCCGCTCATGCGGCCGAAGGTCTCCTGCAGCCGGCGGATGCGCTCGCGCAGGTGGACGACGTTGCTGGGAAGGGTGTCGACGACCAGCACGCAGGCAGCGGAGGCCTCCACCAGGCTGTTCTGGGGCGTGCCCGCCCCGACCCGGCCGAGATCGGCGATCGTGTCGTGTCCGGGCAGCTCGGCGAAGAGGCGGCCCAAGGTGTCCCACTGGGTGATGCCTCGCGCCTGCTCGGGAGTCGCGACACCGACCATGACCTTCTGGCCGCCCACCAGCCGCTGCGCGTGCACGTCGACCAGGGCGGGGTACAGCGACTTGCGACCCGCTGCGACGAGGCTGGAAAGGCCCATCTGGGAGTCGAGCGCCGCGCCGTCGGCAGCCGGCATCCGCAGTGCGATGTCGCCACCGGAGGGATCGGCCTCCAGCACGACGCTGGGACGGGGCCACAGTGCTCCGAACAGCATCGCCGCCGTCGTGACGCCCGGTGATCCCTTGGCCGAGGCGAGGGTCAGCAGTGCCATGGCGATCAGCCTCCGCAGGTGCGCGGTACCGACTGCTCGGCGCCGCCACCGATGAGCGCGGGTGTCACGGCGTTGTCCTCGATGCCCTGGGAGATGACCGACAGGCAGGAGAGGTCGATGGAGACGACCACCGGGAGCTCGTCCCCGCTCACGGAACCGATGCCGCCCTCCTCGGAGTCACCGACCGAGACGAGCTCGGCGAAGACGGCCTGACGTCCTCCCGTCTCCCCGCCGCCCACGTTCAGTGCGAGCTGCGCGCCGGCCTGCAGGCGTCGGATGAACGGGGTCGCATCGACCGGGACGGTGAGCTGGGTCTGGTTCGCCGCGACGCCGGACTCCTCCGAGACCATGTCCGGCGTGAGGACCGTGCCGGGGAGCAGCCTGGTGGTCGCCGACTGCCCGACCATGTCGTCCACGTCATCGGCCGGGATGCCGGCGTCGAAGTTCTCGGGGAGGCTGACGCGGTCGAGGTCCTCCTCGGTGATCTGGGCGCCCTGCGCGACCTCCTGCCCCACCTGGACGTAGAAGGCGCGGTTGCCCGACTGGATGGCGAGCCACGCCGACGCGAGGGCACCACCGACGATGAGCAGGACCGCGAGCCCGATGAGGGCGGGTCTGGACTCACGTGTCGATGGCAGGCGCGAGACCTGCGCACCGCCCGAACGTGTCTTCGCCATCGCTTCTACCTCTCCTGGACGGAGGCGAGCGAGCTCTGCCATGCCCCCGGGTTGACCTCAGCGAGCGACACGGTACACGCAGCGTGGTGCCTCGCACGCCGCAGGCGACCGGACCACCTCCGCGACTCCCCGCCCGTCACTCGGCCGGGTCACTCGGCGGGCGTCGGAGTGGTCGGGACGGAGGGAGCGACGTCCTGCGGGAGGTCCGTCGGCTGTGGCTGCGGCGTCGGGTCCGATCCGCCCGGCTCCTGCGCCCCGGGATCGGCGGGAGCCGTGGCAGGCGGCTGCTCCTGCTCCCGCTCCTGCTCGCGCTGGTTCTCCTGGGTCACCCGGAAGGCATCCATCACGGCGATGCCGGCGATGATGACCCCCACCACGATGAGGCCGACGACGACGGCGGGCCACACCCGCTGGTGCTCGCGCCAGGTCTTGCGGCTGCCGTGCAGCAGCGCGGAGCGCATCTGGCGCCGCCGCATCGCGTCCGCCTCAAGGACGTACCGCTCCGCGTTGGGAGTGTTCTGCATCGCCAGGGTGGGAGGCGCCTTGGGTGGCGGCTGGGAGTCCGTGTCCTTCTCGTCGCTCATCGCGAGCCCCCCAGCGCGATGGCCGCGGCGACACGGACGAACGCCTCGCGGGTCGTGGCCGACACGCGAGCGGGGTCGTAGGGCTGACCCTGCGCCAGGTGGGGGTCCGGCGGCACAACGACAATCGCTGCCGGCTGCTGACCGAGCCTGGAGACCACCTCGCGATGCACCGTCCGGTACGCCTCCTCGTGCGGGCAGACCACGACGTGGACCGCTCGTTCGGCTGCTGCCGGGTTGATGCTGCGAGCACGGTCCAGGGCCACCTCCAGGGCACTCAGACCGAGGCCACCTGCGCTGGTGACGATGACGACCTGGTCGGCGCGGGCGACGGCGGCGTGGGCGGCCTCGCCCGGTGAGTCGCCGGCGTCCAGCAGGGCGAAGGTGTGGTCCGCGCCGAGTCGCTCGAGGGCTCCGCCGACATCGCGCCGGGTCGTAGAGAGGTCCCACTCGACCGCGTCGACCAGCCCGAGCCCTGAGACCGCGGTCGGGATCGGGGTGTCGGTGTCCAGACCGGCGACCCCGGTCAGGTCGAGACCGGTGGACGCGCCGAGCACGGCAGAGAGCGGCACCGAACCCTGCTGCACGTCCACCACCGCCGAGCGGTCCTCACGCATCGCGGCGAAGCACGTACCGGCACCGACCGCCGTGGTCGTGCAGCCCACGCCTCCCTTCCCGGCCATGAAGGCCACCACTCGACGATCGCTCTGGCGGTGCCGAACGGCCTCGACCACCTCACGGTCCCCCAGCACGGACTCCGCGGCGTCGGCGGTGACGAGGCCACGCGTGACGGCACGGAGCAGTCGACCGGCCTGTCGCGGTGGGCGCGTGCTCGCGGCCGTTCGGGACAGGAGCTGCTCCACCGTCGTGCTGGGACGCGAGGTCTGCGCGGGCTCCGCCGTGGTCTGCTCCGGGCTCGGCCCGCTCGGCCCGGCCGGGGACAGCAGCGGCTGGTCCGAGGACCCGCCGAGCCCCGGGCGCAGCGGCACGACCGATGCGGACCCGGCATCGTCCTGCGGCTCCGTGGGACGCGACTCGATCGTCTCAGGGTCCTGGTCTTCCGCGAGCCCGAGGCTGCGTGGGTCGATGCCCATCCGCGCGAGGTCCGAAGCGCTGCCCTGTGCCTGGCGGCGGCGCACCGCCGCGAGATCGGGCGCGGGCTCGGACTCGTCCCCGGGGCGCTGCTCGTCGTCGCTCATCAGATCAGACCTCCCAGCTGGTCGTAGATCCCGACCGCCCCTGCGAGCAGCACCAGCAGCGTCACGATCGCGAGGAACTCGACGATGTTCAGGGTCCGCTTCACCCGGGCGCGGGTGATCTCGGAGATCGAGAGGGCGGCCAGGCCGTACGCCACGGCGGCGGCCACCACCGTGACGGGAATCAGGTACGGCACCCACTGGGTGTCCTGGGCGACCAGGCGCACGGCGGCCAGCGCCGCGACGGCCACCCCCGCGACCCGCAGCGGCACCACGTGCTGCGTGCGGGAGAACAGTCGTGATCGCATCACGGCTGCGGCGGCGAGGGCGAGGGCGAGGGTGCGGTCCCAGGGCTCGCCGGAGACGTCCAACCAGGCCCCGGCGGCGACGACGACGGCGGAGATGCCCACGAGCGCGCCCACGAGGATCGCGTTGCTGGAGCGGTAGCGGAACCGCAGGGCGGCCAGGTCGAGGGTGCCGACGTGCCGGACGCGGTAGTCGGCGCTGGCCAGGCCGCCCACCGACAGCGACACCCGGGGCAGGATCCCCACGACGAGAAGACCGAGCACGGGCAGCACCCGGACGCTCTGCATCGAGGAGACGTCCGCCACCCCGACGACGGCCTGGGTCGCGGCGGCCAGCAGGACGACCACGCCGAAGGCCGCGTGGGCCGTGGCCGTCGCGGTGACGAGCCGAGCGAGACCGGCCACCAGCGCCATCGCCAGGGCGGCGCACGCCAGCACCAGGACGGGCTCGAGCTCCAGCCGCTCGCCGACCGAACGGCCCAGGAGGACCCCCCAGAGCATCGCGACGCCGGCCGCCACCTGGGCGTCGACGGGCCGCACGTTGGCGCCGGCCCACCAGGTGGCACCCAGCAGCCCGATGACGGCGGTGGCGGCTGCGACCGGCTCGGCGAGGTCGGCCAGGGAGGCGGTGCCGACGACCCCCGCGACCAGGGCCGCCAGGGCCCAGGCGCCGAGGAGGGCGACGCTCGCCAGCACGGCGAAGGAGCCCGTCGTGCGGGTGGTCCACACGCCACCGGCGACGTCGACGCTGTCCTCGACTGCGTCACGCACGTCCTCCACGAGGGCCGGGGAGACATCGTCCTGCTGGGAGCGCAGCTCCAGGACGTCCCCGTCCAGCACGCCGGCGTCCTCCAGCGTCTGCACCAGGGGAAGGGTCGGCCCGCCCAGGCGGCCGAGCGTCCAGCTGGTGGGGACTTGCTCGCCGCGCTCGGGCGCGGCATAACGCATGATTTGCGGCATCACGTCCGCGAGCGGGAGGCCGCTGGGCAGGGCAAGATCGATGGTGCGCTGCGCGGTCACCACCGTGACCCGGCTGTACGCCGTCAGCACGTGGACCCCCTCGGTGTCGCCCTGTGTGTCACTGCCCCGTGTTGCGAGCGCCGTCGTGCACCCGACCTTGCGGATGTCCTCGGCGGTGGTGAGCATAGCGTTGCCGCAACACTTCCTGCACGACGCGACAGACGGGTGCCACCGTGACGACGACCCTGGTCAAGAGACCGACCCGACTCGCGCCCCCGCAGCGGACCTCGCAGCCCCTGAGCATCGAGCCGCCCCCCAACCGCGGCCAGGGCGCGCCACCGATGGCGGGCGCGGGCATGATGATGATGCCGATCATGGGTGGGACCGGCTCCATCACGATCGCGATCACCCAGAAGGACCGCCCCATCGTCGCGGTCGCAGCCTTCCTCGCGCTCATCGGCGCCATCGCGATCGGGGCGCTCATGGTGATCTCCCAGCGCAGCGGCACGAAGCGCCAGGTGCGGGAGAGCCGCGAGCGCTACCTCGACTACATCGAGTCACTGCGGCACACCGTCCGGGACCAGATCTTCGCCCAGCGCGCGGAGCAGGCCTGGCGGCACCCCCGAGCCGAGCAGCTGTACGACATCGCGTGCGACGAGAATCGTCGGTGGGAGCGTCGCGCCTCGCACGGGGACTTCCTCGCGGCACGGCTGGGCACCGGCGACGTCGCCCTGGCGGCGGGGCTCACGATGGAGGCCGACACCGGGCCCCTCAACGACTTCGACCCCGTCTGCCTGCAGGCAGCCCAGGAGATGCAGCAGCGCTACGCCACGCTGCGCGACCAGCCGATCGTGGTGCCGCTGGCACGGATCGGTCAGCTGAGCGTCATCGGGAACCCCGCGGCCAGGCGCGCCCTGGCGACCCACGTGCTGCTGCAGATGGTGACCCTGCAGAGCCCGAACGACGTGCAGGTCGCCGTCGTGCGCTCCGACGACACGGCCGCCGCGTGGGACTGGACCAAGTGGCTCCCCCACGTGCAGGAGTCCACCCGCCTGGACGGCGACCTGCAGGGCAGACGCGTGGCCACGTCCATCGCCGCGATGGCCGAGCTGCTCGCACCCGACCTGGAGGCCCGGCTGGACCGGCACTCCCGATCACGAGGTGGGGAGAACGTGCAGCCCACCCATCTCGTGGTCGTGGTGGACGGTGAGGGCCTGCCCACCGGGCAGCACCTCCTCTCCCCCGACGCGAGCGTCTCCCTGGCCCAGCTCGGCGTGCACGTCATCTCCCTGCACGGGGAGGCCCGTCACGAGCCGGAGGGCGTCGACCTCAGGCTCGAGGTCGACGACCACGGGTCGGTCACCACCTCGGCCCGGCCCGAGCCGTTCCGGATGGACGTCGCACCGGCCGGCAGCGAGGCGGCGATCGCCCGTCAGCTCTCCGCACTGCGCCTGACCCACGAGGACGTCGGCGAGGACGGTCTCAGTGACACGGTCGGTCTCCCGGAGATCCTGGGGGTCGACGACCCGGCGCGGCTCGATCCGAGCCGGACCTGGCGCCCTCGCGCACTGCGCGACCTGCTGCGGGTCCCGATCGGCGTGGGAGCCACCGGGCAGAGCGTCATCCTGGACCTCAAGGAGTCCGCCCACGGCGGCATGGGACCCCACGGGCTCGTGGTCGGCGCCACCGGCTCGGGCAAGTCCGAGATGCTCCGGACCCTCGTCAGCTCGCTCGTCGTCGGCCACGGCCCGGACCGGCTCGCGCTCATGCTCGTGGACTTCAAGGGCGGCGCCACGTTCGCCTCCATGGAGGAGATCCCGCACATCGCGGGCACCATCACGAACCTGCAGGACGACCTCACCCTCGTCGACCGGATGCGCGACGCCCTCTACGGGGAGATGCAGCGACGCCAGGAGATCCTCAAGCGTGCGGGCAACCTGCCCAACGTCACGGCCTACCAGGACCGCATCGACGCCGGCGAGGACCTGGAGCCGCTCCCCCACCTGCTGGTCATCGTCGATGAGTTCTCCGAGCTCCTGACCGCCAAGCCGGACTTCGCCGAGATGTTCGTGGCGATCGGCCGCATCGGCCGCTCGATCGGCGTCCACCTGCTGCTGGCCACCCAGAAGCTGGAGATGGGCAAGATCCGCGGCCTGGAGTCACATCTGTCCTACCGCATCAGCCTGCGCACCTTCTCGGAGTCCGAGAGCCGCGACGCGATCGGCGTGCCGGACGCCTTCCACCTGCCACCCGAGCCCGGTTCCGGCTACCTCAAGGTCGACACGACGGTCTTCGAGCGGTTCAAGGCCGCGCTGGTCTCCTCGCCGTACGTCGCCCCGAGCGAGGGACCCAAGACGACGGTCCCGGTGGTGCCCTACGTCGCACTGGACGGCATCGGTGCCTGGCTCGCCCAACAGGCGGCCGCCGCCTCCGACGAGGCCGTCGAGGCCATCACGGGACGGGCCTCGGCCTCCGACCCCAGCGTCCTGGACGTCTTGTGCGAGCGGATCGCCGGCGCGGGAGCACCGCGCGTGCGCCCCGTCTGGCTGGACCCGCTGCCCGAGAGCCTCGCCCTCGGCGACCTGACGTCGCTGGAGACCACCCGCCCCGCCACGTCGTGCCGAGCCGTGCTGGGCCTGGTCGACGACCCGAAGCACCAGGATCAGTTCCCACTGGAGTGGGACTTCACCGGTGGTGGGGCCAACCTCGTCGTCACCGGCTCACCGCAGACCGGCAAGTCGGTCCTCGTGCGCACCATGGTGCTGTCGATGGCGATGACCTACGCCCCGGGCGACGTCGTCTTCTACTGCATCGACTACGGCGGCGGGTCCCTGAGCTCGCTGCAGGACGTCCCCCACGTCGCCACGGTGACGTCACGCGTCGACCCCGAGCGCATCCAGCGGACCGTCAACGACGTGCGGGGCATCCTCGACCGGCGTGAGGCGATGTTCCGCGAGCGGGGCTTTGAGTCCATGGCCGGCTTCCGCCAGGCGAGGGCCGCGGGCGAGCTCCCCGACAGCGAGCGCGGCGACGTCTTCCTCGTCGTCGACGGGTGGGGCACCTTCCGTGACGAGTGGGACGACCTGGACTACGCCATCGCGGACATCGCCGCCCGCGGCAGCAACTTCGGCGTGCACGTCGTCATCACGGTGACCCAGGCGATGCAGGTGCGCATGCGCATGCAGGGCTCGATGGGCGGCCGGATCGAGCTGCGCCTGAACGATGCGTACGAGTCCGAGTTCGAGCGGGCCGTGAGCGAGCAGATCCCCAGGGACTCCACCGGCCGCGGCATCACGGGCACCCGCAAGGCGGCCAACGTGTTCCAGTCCGCCCTCCCCGTGCTGGAGGTGCCGGCGCCGGACCCGATGGGCGACGACGAGTACCACGACCTCGACCGGGACCAGCGCACGCTCGTGGCCGCGGTCAAGGACAAGTGGGGAGATCGCAGCGTCGAGCGCGTCCAGGTGCTTCCGCGTCGGGTGGAGCTGGCGGACCTGCCGCCGATCGAGCTCGGCGACAAGGGCATCCTGGTCGGCCTCTCCGAGCTCAACCTCGGTGCGGCGGAGATCGATCTGTGGGGCGGCGACCCGCACCTGCAGGTCTACGGCGACGGGGAGACCGGCAAGTCCAACCTGCTGAAGCTCATCATCCACAACCTCGTGACGAGCCGTTCGTCGGACGAGATCGGCATCGCGGTGGTCGACTACCGGCGGTCCCTGCTGGACGTCGTGCCGAAGGACTACCTCCTGGCGTACTCCACCGGGGCGGAGCAGACCGCCGGCATGGTGGCGAGCATCGGCGGCGCCATCAACGACCGGGTCCCCGGCCCCGACGTGACGTCGGAGCAGCTGCGGACCCGCTCGTGGTGGAAGGGGCTCGAGGTGTTCGTGATCATCGACGACTACGACCTCGTGGCGACGTCGCAGGGCGACCCGCTGCTCGGCCTCGTCGATCTCCTCCCCCAGGGTCGCGACCTCGGTTTCCACCTCGTCCTGGCCCGCCGCACCGGTGGCATGAGCCGTGCCGTGTTCGAGCCGCTCATCCAGCGACTGATCGACCTGAGCGCTCCCGGCTTCATGTTCTCCGGTGACCGCATGGAGGGGCGCCTCATCGGTGGGCACGCCTCGCGTCGGCTGCCCAAGGGCAGAGCCATGTACATCAACCGGGACGGCGGGGCGTCGCTCGTGCAGACGGCGGTCGCCGAGACGACTGGGTCCGAGGTGTGACCGACGTCTCAAGGAGAGTGCGTCCGACGCGGACGCTTGGTACGGTGATGACTCACCACGTCTCTCCACAGGGGGAAGTTCCATGAATGCAGATCGCGTCTCACTGACCGAGGGCTACGAGGGCGCCCAGCAGAGCAACCGCACCGTCGCCGGTTCGGGCGAGAGCATCTCCGCGCTCGCCAAGAAGCAGCACGGACACTCCGCCGACCTCCAGGGTCAGAACAAGGGTGCCTTCGCCGGCCAGGCCACCAACGGCTCGACCGCCGCCGCCAACAACCTGACCGCCGCTGCGACGCTGCACACGGCCAACGCCTCCGGTGGACAGCGCAACGTCCGCGACATCGCCGGAGCCGAGGAGGACGCCACGTCGACCCAGCGCGTGGAGTCCACCAACCTCGACCAGTCCGCGCTGGACCTGCAGGCCAAGATCAACCACGCCTAAGCGACCCGAGAACTTCAGGAGACATCATGAGTGACAGCGTCCGCGTCGATCGCGGTTCCATCCAGAACTACACCGACGCCACCCGTGGCAACGTCGGCTCCCACCGCACCCAGGGCGAGGACGTCGACCGTCAGACGGCGCGCCAGGTCCAGTCCCGCGAGGGTGGCGCCGGCTCCGATGAGCTGACGCGCCAGAAGGCGTCCACGAACCGGCACTCCGAGGACATCAACACCGGCATCGAGCGCACCAGCAACCGGACGTCCGAGCAGGGTGACGCGCTCATCTCGGCTGCTGTCCGGTCTGCCGCCAACAACATCAAGAGCACCTGAGGACAGATTCCATGAGTGGAACCCACGTCGGCGCGAACGTCGACGGCCTGCACAAGACCGGGGGCAAGATCGCCGGCCGCAGCAGCGGCGGGTCGACGGCTGGCAAGAATCTCGGCAGCAACCTGGACTCCTCGGCCACCGCCATCGGTCACGGTCGGATCAAGTCGGCGCTGACCGCGTTCGTCACCAACGGTGTGATCGACAAGGGCAACCTGCTGGGAACCCAGGTCACGGCGGCCGGCAACAACGTCGCCAACGTGGCTGCCACCGTCCGGAACGAGGACAACGAGGGCGCACGCACCGTGCACACCTCGGCGGCGCAGGACACCTCGATCGCCGATCGCATCAACGGCAGCACCGCTGTCTGACGCCCCGAGCGTCCACGAAGGCCCCGACGAGATCGTCGGGGCCTTTCTGCACGTCAGGGCGCGTCGACACCGTCGCCGCCGACTCGGTCTGCAGGCTCCCCGGTCAGGGCCCGTTCTCCACGGCTCCGATCACGCCGTGGGCCCGACGAACAGCACTGCTACCGCCAGACACCACCGAGGACGAAGCGACCACCGTCGGCGATCGGGGCGACGTTCGCGGAGACCCCCAGCTCCAGGGCATCGAACGTCGCGCTCGGTGAGGAGTAGCGAACCCGCTCGGTCTGCTCGTCGTCGACGTCGGCCAGCTCGCTCGCATAGTCCTCCACACCGGCGGGATCGACACCCAGCTGGTCGGTGAGCGAGCGCAGCTGCTCCACGAGCTGGTCCTTCGGCACGGTGGGCCCCCGCACGCCGAGCCGGAACCGCTCCCCCGAGGCGGTACCGGTGCGCTCGAACGACAGCGCCTTGGTCTCGACCTCCAACCGCTCCTCACCCGGCAGCAGGAGCACGACGGTGCGCGCCTCGTCGGTCTCGTAGATGCCCGCGCGGTCGTCCTCGGCGATGCCGAACGCCTCCGCACTCGGCTCCTGCGTCAGGTCCCACGTCTCGAGCCCGTCGACCATGCTGCGAGCCGCGGGATCAGGGCCGTCGTCCCGCGCGGTGTCGTTCTCGGTCACGGTCACACATCCTGTCAGGAGCACGAAGATGGCAAGGAGCAGCAACGGACGGGACGTGCTCACCACAGGCGGAGCTCCCCGTCGACGAGCGAGTCGAGGATGTCCGGCCAGCGCTCGTCGAGGCGGTTCTCATCGATGCGGTCACGGACCGACTCGCTCAGGATGTCCTCGACCTGGTCCGGGTCGTTCTCCACGAGGTCGAGGAAGACCGGCAGGGTGTCGTCCTCGATGAGACCCCACCGGGTGTCGAAGTCGGAGATGTTGCCCTGGGGCAGGTTCACGGTCACCTCACCGCCCTGGACGCCGGGCACGAGCGGCATCGTGTCGACCTCGACGGTGTACCCGCCCTCGACCTCGCCGAGGGTGGAGGTGCCCGGGATGGATGGCTGACCGACGATGCCCATCACGTACGTCATGGCCTCGCCGGTGACCGGACGGTTGCGCATGTCGTCGTACTGGTCGGCGATCGTGTAGTGCTGCTCCCGGTAGAGCAGGCCCTCGTTCCCCTCGTTGAGCAGGTCGGTGTCGCCGGTCCGGATGCCGGTGTCGATGGCCTCCCAGGACTGGTACGCCTGGTCCACCTGTTGCGGGTCGCCGCCGAGCAGCCCGGCCTCGCGCAGCTCGTCGATGCCGTCCATGCCGAGATCGTTGTAGGCCTCGTGCATCGTCGAGGCGTCGTAGAAGATGTCCTTCTGCATCTGCAGGAAGGTCTGCTCGTAGAAGGCGATGTCCTCCTCGCCGAGCTGGGCGAGGTCGTCCAGACCCCGCAGCGCAGGCGGCAGGGCGTAGTCAGGGATGTTGCTGAGGTCGTCGGCGATGTCGCGGAAGAACTCCAGGTCCTCGAACCCGGCAGCGAACGACGGACCGATCATCGAGGCCATCGCGGCCCACCGGAAGTCGGGGTTGTCCAGGTAGAGCTGGGCGTAGTACTCGTACGTGCCCTCGTAGTGTCCGGCGACGCCGCTGGCACCCTGCGTGACGTCCCACGTCGTGAGGTCGATGCCGGCGCTCTCGGCAGCGCGAGTGACGTACATCTGCTGCAGCGCGTCCGCGTAGACCGTGGCCTCGACGTCCATGCGTCGCGCGAGCTCGACCAGCCTCTCGATGTTCGCCGACGACGTGCCGAGCGGTGGTGGGATGAAGAAGTCCTCGAGCCTGCCCTCTCGCTCCAGGCGCTCTCGCAGGTCGGCGAGCTCGGCATCGGTGTAGGTGATGGACGGGAACTGCACCGCCATGGCCAGCGGCAGGAACCCGTCGGCCACGAGCTCCTTCATCCGTTCCGGGCTCGCCCCGAGGTCGAACTGGTGCGCCACCTCGTCGGCACCGTCCTCCAGCAGGTCGTCGGCCCGCTGGTACTCCGGACGCAGCTCCGCCTTCACCTGGTACCAGGTGGTGGAGTACTCGGGGACGTCCTCGTCGGGCATGTTCTGGAAGGGGCGCCGTCGCTGTGCGGTGATCGTCCTCAGCCGCTGGTTCAGGTCCTCGACCTCGGTGTCGAAGGTGTCGACGTGGCCGGCGAACATGGTCAGCAGCCCGACGGCGTAGTACCCGTCGAAGGCCAGGTCGCTCGCGACCTGCTGCGCCTGCTGGGGGTCGCTCCGGGTCCCGGCCTCGATGTCGCCCTCGACGTCCTCGGCGACGTGCTGCTCATCGGCGTCCAGCTCGCTGGCCAGAGCAGCGATCACGTCGGCGTTGCGGCGAGGATCTTCCGCCGCCGCGCGGATGGTGTCGCCAGTGACGCCGTCGTGCAGATCGGCGTAGTTCTGGAACTCAACGACCATGGGACCCCCTTGCCTTCGCAGAGTGTAGTGGCTCTGACAACAGGTACACGCCCTCGCGCGCAATGCTTACGATGTACGTGCACGAGGTCTTCCGGGGGGATGTCAACGATGACACTGAGCTGGTTCGAGAATGACGCGATCGGAACCCGCTGAGATCATGCTTGCCTCACGCAGCATCGCGGTTCTGGGGTGCTTGGTGTCGCTGTCGCTCACGGCGTGCGAGTCGAACGACGCACCCGCTCCGACGGCGCCCCCGTCCTCGCCGGCCACAGCAGCAGATCCGTCGGCGTCGCCGTCGCTCGGCGTGCCCGAGGACCGTCTCACTGACGACACGACCACCCGTGCCGAGGCCCTCGAGGCCCTCGACGACGACGGGCCGCCAGGTGCTCCTGTCACGTGGCGTGTCGACCCTGATGTTCCATCCGATGCAGCCGAGACGGTGCAGCACTCCTATGCCATGGTCGAGCTCGGTTGGGCCAGGGGATCAACACCTCGACCTGATCTCGCGTCGGGTCTCTTCCAGCCAGGCAACGATGCCGGGCTGGCCATCGTGCAGGCCCGCGGGTACCTCATCGATGGTGACCCTGTCGAGTCACAGATCCTCAACTACTTCCTCGACGACGTCATGGACAGCGACGGATCACGCGTGCAGAAGATCGTGAAGCTCAACGCCGGATCTGCGCTGTCCGACTCTCCTCGCGCTGACGACCGTCGGTGCGCACAATGCCTGGACGGGTGATGACGTGGAGGCGGTGCTCGCGAGAGTGCGCCATCGAGAACACCAAGGTCGTCGCCGCCCCCGGCGACGAGGAACGTTCGACCTGCGAGGAATGGGCGACCCGGCGCTGAGCCGACCGGCTCCCTGTCGCCACCGACGGGCGGATCGGGCCTGGCCTCCTCCTGCGAGAAGCACCGGGAGTCCGCAGCGTCCCTCGCCGGCCACGTCATCCCCGCCCCAAGGCCAGCCCTGCTCCTTCGATCCCGAGGGAACATGCCGTGCGTGCCGTCCGAGCGGAGTGCTTACAATAAGCGTGGACACAGGA
>NZ_JBIMEU010000012.1:0-41020 GCF_051262555.1 Aeromicrobium sp. CF4.19
GAAGCCGCCATGAACGCCCGACCCCGAAAACGACTCGACTACGCTCAACCCGACGAGCTCATGCCCCGACTCATCCTCGGAGCCTGAAACCAACCCTTGTTGCGTCCACGGCACGAATCCGCCCATGTCGACATGGGAATCGCGTGGCCCGCGGGGCGGATGTGACGCGCCCTCCCGGCGTCAGTCGCGCGTGAGTCGGCGCACGCGCCGACCGCCTCCAGCGAGTCCTCAGTCGCGCGTGAGTCGGCGATGGGTGACGCGGTGCGGGCGCGCGGCCTCCTCGCCGAGGCGCTCGATCTTGTTCTCCTCGTAGGAGGCGAAGTTGCCCTCGAACCAGAACCAGCGTCCCGGCTCGTCCTCGGTGCCCTCCCAAGCCAGGATGTGCGTGGCGATGCGGTCCAGGAACCACCGGTCGTGCGACGTCACGACGGCGCACCCGGGGAAGTCCAGCAATGCGTCCTCCAGCGAGGACAACGTCTCGACGTCCAGGTCGTTGGTCGGCTCGTCGAGCAGCAGCAGGTTGCCGCCCTGCTTGAGGGTGAGCGCGAGGTTCAGGCGGTTGCGCTCACCACCGGAGAGCACGCCGGCCTTCTTCTGCTGGTCGGGCCCCTTGAAGCCGAACGAGGCGACGTAGGCGCGTGAGTTCATCTCGAAGTTGGCGACCTTGATGAAGTCCAGCCCCTCGGAGACGACCTCCCAGACGTTCTTGGTGCCGTCGAGGTTCGCCCGGCTCTGGTCCACGTAGGAGAGCTTGACGGTCTGGCCGACGTCCAGGACGCCGGAGTCGGGCTCCTCCGCCCCGGTGATCATCCGGAACAGCGTCGTCTTGCCCACACCGTTGGGTCCGACCACGCCGACGATCCCGGCGCGCGGCAGCGAGAAGGACATGTCCTTCCACAGCACTCGGTCACCGAAGGCCTTGGTGACGTTCTTGGCGTCGAGCACGACGTCGCCCAGGCGCGGCCCGGCCGGGACGTTGATCTCGCTGGTGTCGATCTTGCGGGCCCGCTCTGCCTCGGCCGCGAGCTCCTCGTAGCGTGCGAGGCGGGACTTGGACTTGGCCTGACGCCCCTTGGCGTTGGACCGGACCCACTCCAGCTCCTTCTCCAGCATCTTCGCGCGCTTGGCGTCCTTGTTGCCCTCGACGACGAGACGGTCCTTCTTCGTCTCCAGGTAGGTGGAGTAGTTGCCCTCGTAGCCGTGGATGCGGCCACGGTCGACCTCGGCGATCCACTCGGCGACGTTGTCCAGGAAGTAGCGGTCGTGGGTGACGGCCAGGACAGCGCCCGGGTAGTTCTTCAGGTGGCCCTCGAGCCACTGCACCGACTCGGCGTCCAGGTGGTTGGTGGGCTCGTCCAGCAGGAGCAGGTCCGGCTGCTGCAGCAGCAGCTTGCACAGCGCGACCCGCCGCCGCTCACCGCCGGACAGGTGATCCACCAGCTCGTCCGCCGGAGGGCACCGCAGCGCGTCCATCGCCTGGTCGAGCCGGGAGTCGATGTCCCACGCGTCGACGCTGTCGAGGAAGGTCTGCAGGTCGCCGGTCTCGGCCATGAGGGCGTCCTGGTCGGCGTCGGGCTCGGCCATCTCCATGTACGCCTCCTCGAGGCGCTTCGTCTTGTCCTTGATCTCCGCGACCGCCTCCTCGACGTTCGCCAGGACGGTCGCACCCTCGGTCAGTGGGGGTTCCTGCTGGAGCATGCCCACCGTGGCGTCCGGGTCGCGGACGACGTCGCCGTTGTTCGGCTGGTCCAGACCCGCCATGAGCTTGAGCAGCGAGGACTTGCCCATCCCGTTCGGACCCACGACGCCGATCTTGGCGCCGTGCAGGAACGACAGGGAGACGTCGTCGAGGACCACCTTGTCGCCGTGGGCCTTGCGGATGTTGCGCAGTGTGAGGACGTAGTCAGCCATAGATCGACCAGCCTACCGAGCCGCACTGCGCGAGGACGCGGTGGATCAGCCGAGGGCCCGGGTGATGCCGGCGCGATAGCGCGCATAGCGCTCGAGCTCGAGCCGCACCGGGGCCAGCACCCGCTGCTCGGCCACCTCGACGACCGCGTCGTGGAGCTGTCGCTCCACTCGTCTCGCCGTGGAGCGGGCGGTGGAACGGACCAGGAGCCTTGCGAGCAGCGCCAGGACGATCCCGCCGACCAGGCCGCCGACGGCCAGCACCCCCGGCAGCGGGTAGCCCAGCACGTCCGGCCCGCCGGGCACCTCCGCGGAAACGAGGGAGCCGATGCCGAGGGCGCCGAGCCACACCACGCCGACGACGAGTGCGGCGAACAGCACCCACTGCAGCAGCCCGACCACGTGCCACCAGGGCGCCGGGCGGGTACGGCCGAGGTCGGTGCCGAGCACGGCGTCGTCCAGCGCTGCGACCGTGTCGTCGGTACGTCGAACGGAGGCGTCGACGACGGCCTCGCGCCACGGTGCGGCCAGGCCCACCGACGCCTTCTGCGACAGCTCGCGCACGGCAGCCTCCGCCTGCGCCCGGTTGGCATGTCCGGCTGCCGGTACCGCCCCTCGGGCCAGCGCCGAGAGGTCCTCCTCGAGCCCGAGCTCGGCCAGCGGGTCCTTGCGGAACCGGCCCAGCCACCGGATGGGCGGCCAGCCCGTGTGACGGACGGCGCGCCGGCGCGTCGACGCCTCGACCGCGTCGGTCAGCGCGGGGACACCCGCGGCGTCGAGCAGGCCGAGCTCGACCGCTTCCCTGTCGACGTCGCCGATGCCGGGGACCACGCTGGTCCCACCGGCCTCGGCGATGTCCTGTGCGACGTGGGAGAGATCGCTGCCGAGCCGGCCCTTGGCGGACTTCTTGGCCTTGATGCGACGCACGAGCTCACGCTTGAGGTCGTCGATGCCGTCGTTGCGGGTGGCCGAGACCCCGATGACCGGGACGTCCGGCAGGCCCTCACGGGCGAGGATCGAGCGTACGTCGTTCAGCGCCCGGTCGCGCTCGCCGTAGGCGATGCGGTCGATCTGGTTCAGGACGACGAGCGTGACGTCGCTGTAGGCCGCCATCGGCTTGATGTAGCGGTCGTGGATGGCGGCGTCGGCGTACTTCTGCGGATCGAGTACCCAGATGAGCAGGTCGGCGTACTCGACGAGCCGTTCCATCTCCAGATGGTGCGAGACCTCGGTGGAGTCGTGGTCGGGCAGGTCCAGCAGCACCAGGCCCTCGAGCTTGGTCTCCGCGGAGGAGGTGTCCAGCATGCTCATGCGGGAGACCTGGTGGCGCGCCGGGATGCCCATCCACTCCAGCAGCTCCGAGGCTCCGTCCGGGCCCCACGCACACGCCAGGGCCCACGACGTCGTGGGCCGCCGCACCCCCACTCCGGCGAGCTCGAGGTCGGTCAGCGCGTTGAACAGCGACGACTTGCCCGACCCGGTCGCACCGGCGAGCGCGACGATGGTGTGGTCGCCGGAGAGCTGCAGCCGCTCCGTGGCCCGTCCTCCGAGCGACCGAGCCGGCTCGAGCACCTCCTCCTCGAGCCGCCCGTGTCCCGCCTCGACGGCCTCGGACAGACCGGCCAGGCGGTCCGACACGTCGGCACGCGTGCCCTCGAACACCTGTCGGGCGTCTGCCAGCGCGCTCATCAGTGCCGTCCCCCGTCCAGGAAGTCGATGTGTCGTGCGTATTCTGCCCGACGCGCGGCCTCACGCAGCTCCGCCTCCGCGCCGTCCAGGCCGGCAGGCCCCGGCAGGAGGTCGGTGTAGCGCTTGCGTTCGCTCTCCAGCAGGGCGACGACGGACTGCTCCAGGTCGGCGCGAGCGCGACGCTCCAGGTCCTGGACCTCCTGCTCGCCGAAGATCCCCACCAGCAGCTTGCGGGCCACCGAGCTGCCGGCGACGTCGTCGCGGCCGGCGGTCCGCACGAAGACCTGGACCATGAGGGCGACGCCAAGCCCGTCGACGCCCAGCGCCAGGAACCTGGCGGTGAGCCGCTTGTCCGACCCCGCGGTGCGCACCAGGTCGAAGACGCGGGTCTGCCAGTCCCTGACGAGTCGCTCGGAGGTGACGCGGACGTCGCGCGAGGCGCGATCCATGCCGCGGTGCGCCGCCAGGACCCCTCGGCCCCCGGAGGTGGCCGACCACGCACGGTGGGTCTGCTCGGCCGCGGACTCCGCATGCTCCATGACGAGCACCTGCAGGCCCGACCCCACGGCCTCCAGGACCTCGGCGGCACGGGTGCGTCGGCCCGTCACGTTGTCGACCAGGCGGTCCCGCAGCCTGCTGACCCGCTCCTCGACCGACTTGAGCAGCTCACCGCTGCCCACGAACTCCTGCCACCGGCTCAGCACCTCACCCCTCAGGAGCGTGCCGTCGGAGGTCTGCTCCACCAGGGTCTCGATGGTCTTGGCGTAGACGCTGTCGACGTCGCCGCGCAGCTGCTGCGCCGCGGCGACGTGCTGACCGATCGCGTCCCCGACGTCGTGACTGCGCACGATGTTGTGCCGCACGGCACCGTCGAGCGTGCCCTGGATGACCGTGGCGCGGCCCTGCGGGTCGGCGGCCAGGTCGTGCAGCCAGGTGACGATGGGGGCGACCGCCTCGCGGGGCAGCAGGCCGTGCGCATCCACCTCGGACTCCGGCACCGTGAACAGGGGCGAGTCCGACAGCCCTCGCGAGGTCATCATCCGGGCCAGGTGCCCGCGGACCTCGACGACGTGCGCGTCGTGGGTGCGATCGAGCACGACCGCGACCGACGTGCTGCGCTCGGCGGCTCGGCGCAGGTAGTCCCACGGCACCTGGTCTGCGTAGCGGGCCGCGGAGGTGACGAACAGCCACAGGTCGGCCGCGGCGAGGAGCTGGGCGGCGAGCTCACGGTTGGCCGCGTCGATGGAGTCGATGTCGGGGGCGTCGAGCACCGCGAGGCCACGGGGCATGAAGCGTGACGGGGCCAGGCGCAGCGCGTAGACGTCGTTGGTGATGACGTCCGTGCGCGGCAGGTCAGGCAGGATGCGATCCGGCCGGAACCACTCGCCCTCGTCCGGGTGGTGGACCAGGACGGGCGAGCGGGTCGTGGGGCGCAGGACCCCGGACTCGGTGACGGTCTCGCCGACGATCGAGTTGACGAGGGTGGACTTGCCGGCGCCGGTGGACCCGCCCACGACGGTGAGCAGCGGTGCCTCGAGCTGGACCAGACGCGGGATCACGTAGTCGGAGAGCTGGTCGGCGATCTCGTCGCGCGTCTCACGGACCTCGTCGGACCCCGGGAGGTCCAGCGAGAGGTCGAGCGAGTTGACGGCGGACAGCAACCTGCTCAGGGCTCCCAGCATCTCTGCGGAAGCGTGTTCGCTGGGCACCGGAGCTCCTCTCTTGACCTCGTGTCTCGCGCTGTCGTCCAGATTAGTGGACGACGGCCCCCGATGAGCGCTGCCGTCCCCGTTCGACGCGCTCAGCGTGGACCCAGCGGCACGAGCGCCGGCGGCAACCGCAGCGCGGGACGCAGCTCGTTCATCTCATCGAGCAACCCGTAGGTGCGCTCGATGCCGTGTGGCTTCGCTCGTCCGGCCATGATCGCGTCGTGCAGGAAGGCCATCTCGGTGGCGAGTCGCTGGTAGCGCGTCACCACCTGACCGGCCACCTTGCCGTGCTCGGACCGCGCGTGGTCGCGGGCGGCCTTGCGGTGGCCGAAACGCGAGAGGTAGGGAATCTCTGCAGGGTGGATCCAACCACGCTCGGCGACGAAGGACAGTGACCGCTCCAAGGTGCGGACCTGCCCCACACGCATGACGATCGCGAGGACCCCGAGGCCGACCAGCAGGAGGCCGAGGACCAGGTAGACGAGCACGAAGGCGGCGCCCCCGCCGTAGGACAGGGAGGCGTTCCACAGCCCGTGCAGCGCGATGCTGACGGCCATCCCGGCCGTCAGCACCAGGACCTTGAGGACCTTGGAGCGCAACAGCACCGCGATGCCGATCGAGATGCCGAAGGCGGACAGGAAGAGCGGGTGCGCGAGGGGGCTGAAGATGCCCCGGACGATGAAGGTGGAGGTGGCGCCGTCGGCACCGGCCACCCGCAGGTCCGGCGAGCCGAGGTAGCTGGCGGCGTAGTAGCCGATGTTCTCCACGAAGGCGAAGCCGACGCCGACCAGTCCCGCGACGACCAGGCCGTCGACGAACCCGTCGATGATGCGGCGCCAGCGCAGGAAGGTCAGCAGCAGGAACAGGCCCTTGGCCGGCTCCTCGGACAGCGGAGCCACGAAGGACGCCATCTGCTCGTCACCGAGGTCGAAGACGGCCTGCACGCCGATCTGCACCGCGAGGGCGATGGCGACAGCCACGACGGCGCCCCACACGAACGCCGCGAGCTTGTAGCGGCGTGGCTCCGGCTCGTAGCGATCCAGCCACCAGTAGGCCAACCACAGCAGCGGCAGGGGGATGAAGGCGTAGCCGATGGAGAGTCCGGCGCCGGCGGCGTCGCCGGCCTGGGTGGAGATGAAGACGCCACCGACGATCCCCGCCAGCGCCACGATGCCCACCAGGATCGTCAGCAGCAGGCGCCCGCGCTGGCGCGGCCGCTCACGTCGGCGGGGCAGCCGCCCCGGGATATCGCCCGGGGCGGCGGCCGCTGCGGTGCGGTGGGTGCCGCTGGGCGCAGGGGCGGTGCTGGTCTCGTCCACCGGACGACCCTATGACACCGGGTCGAGACCCCGTGCAGCACGACTACGCTTGGTCCCGGGCGCCCGTAGCTCAGCCGGACAGAGCAAGAGCCTTCTAATCTCTGGGTCGCAGGTTCGAGTCCTGCCGGGCGCACTCGCCGCCCCCTCTGTGCCGTCGTGTCAGCGGGGGTCGTCCAGCGCGGCCAGCTCGTCGGGCCCGAGATCCACCGCGGCCACGGCGAGGGCGGACTCGAGCTGCTCGAGCGAGCTCACGCCGATGATCGGGCGGGCCCGCGGTCGCCCGGAGAGCAGCCAGGCCAGCACGATCGTCGAGCGTGCGACTCGATGGTGCTCGGCGACGGCGGTGAGGGCCTCGAGCCGGCTGGCCGTCCCGGGGTGGTCGTACGCGGGCGGGAACGGTCGGTCCGCCCGGTCGTAGGCGCCCTGGACGAGCGGCGAGTAGGCCCACAGCTCCAGGGCGGGGTGCTCCTGCAGGTAGTCCACCGTCTCGTCGGTGACGAACCCGAAGCGATGGTCCTTGCCCTCCACCGCCGCCCCGGGCCGCGGTGCCACGTAGGAGGTGGTCAGCTGCAGGAGGCTGAACGGCTCGACGCCCGCGTCGGCAGCGAGACGGCGTGCCCGCTCCAGCCGCCAGGTGGGGTGGTTGGACAACCCGACGCGCGATGCCCTCCCCCGCGCGACCACCTCACCGAAGGCGCCGACCGTCTCCTCCATGGGGGTGGAGCGGTCTTCGCCGTGGGCCCAGAAGACGTCCACCGACTCGACGCCGAGGCGCTCCAGGCTGCGATCGCACTCGCGCAGGACGACCTCCCGCGAGAGCCCCTCCACGCCGTCACCCGCAGGCTCCTGCCCCACCTTCGTTGCCAGCTCGACGAGCGGCCGATGCCCGGAGTCCGCGGCCAGCCAGCGGCCGAGGAGGCGTTCGCTGTCGCCTCCGCGCCCGGTCCCGGAGGCCCAGAAGGCGTAGCAATTGGCGGTGTCCAGGGTGCGTCCCCCCGCCTCCACGAAGCGGTCGATGATCGCGAGCGACGTCGGCTCGTCGACGCGGGTGCCGAGGTACATCGTGCCGAGCACGAAGCGCGAGACGTCCATGCCGGGAGCCTACGTCGTCACCCTGCGTTCATCCGATGGCTCGGTCCGCGTCGATCTGCGCGCCTAGCGTCCACGCATCGGGGGGACGGACACCTGTCCCCGAGCCTGTCAGCCCACCTGTCAGCCCACCTGTCAGCACTGCGAAGGGGAACACGTGACCACCAGCTCCGAGCGAGAGCTCCTGCCCGTCGTCGACCTCCATGGCGAGGGTGCCCCGGCCCCCTGCTCCACGGCGCGATCGGCCCTGACCTGCCGGTACCGGTGTGGTGACGCCTGCGCCCAGGAGGCCCCCAACACGTCCTCGAACGAGACCTTCGCGCAGGTCGTGGAGCGGGCGATGAGCCGCCGCGGTGTACTGCGTGCCGGTGCCGTGATCGGAGCAGCCGGAGCGGTGGGCCTGTCCAGCGGCGCACCGGCCGCTGCCTCCCCGCCGCTCTCGGCCACCCCGCGGGGGCGCGGACCCGGGCGGGGGCCCGGCCGCGGGCCGCTCGGCCTGCGCTTCGACGCCGTGGCACCCAACCGGGTCGATGCCGTGACGGTTCCGACGGGCTACGCCCAGGACGTCGTGATCCGCTGGGGCGACCCGTTGTTCCGAGGCACCCCGGCCTTCGACGCGGACCGCCAGACGGCTGCCGCCCAACGCCGGCAGTTCGGCTTCAACTGCGACTTCCTCGGCATCCTGGACCACGAGCGCGACGTGCACCTGCTCGTGGCGAACCACGAGTACACCAGCGAGACGCTGATGTTCCCCGGCTACGACCCCGCCAACCCCACCCGGGAGCAGGTGGAGACCGCGTGGGCCGCGCACGGGCTCAGCGTCGTGGCGGTGCGCTCCCACCGTCGGGACGGGTCCCTGAAGCCGATCGTCGGCCACCCGCTCAACCGCCGCCTGCACACGTCGTCCCCCTTCGAGCTCACCGGCCCCGTCGCCGGTCACCCGCTCGTGCGCACGACTGCGGACCCGCGTGGACGCACGGCGCTCGGCACGCTGAACAACTGCGGCGGAGGCCTCACACCCTGGGGCACCTGGCTGACCGCCGAGGAGAACTTCAACCAGTACTTCGCCAACGCGGACTCCGTCACGGACCCGGTCGCTGCCGAGCGCCTCGCCCGCTACGGCATCGCCGGAACCACGACCGAGCGTCGGTGGGAGGAGTTCGACCCCCGCTTCGACATCGCGCAGGAGCCGAACGAGGTGAACCGGTTCGGCTGGATCGTGGAGGTCGACCCGTACGACCCCGACGCGACCCCGAGGAAGCGCACCGCCCTCGGACGCTTCAAGCACGAGGCCGCCGAGCCCCAGCTCACCCGCGACGGCCGCATAGCGGTGTACATGGGCGATGACGAGCGCTTCGACTACCTCTACAAGTTCGTCTCCCACGAGAAGATGCGCAAGGGTCGCTCCGCCGCCGCACGTCGGCACAACGCCACCCTGCTCGACCACGGGACGCTCTACGTGGCGCGGTTCGCCGGCGACTCCCCCGACGAGATCGACGGCAGCGGCGAGCTGCCCGCAGACGGCGCGTTCGACGGGACCGGGGACTGGGTGCCCCTCGTCTCGGGAACGGACTCCTTCGTGCCCGGCATGAGCGCGCAGGAGGTCCTGCTGTTCACGCGCCTGGCCGCGGACCGGATCGGCGCCACCGCCATGGACCGGCCCGAGGACGTCGAGCCCAGCCCCCGCAGCGGCAAGGTCTACGTGGCGCTGACCAACAACAGCAATCGGGGCGCCGCCGGAGCCGCGGCTCCCGACGAGGCCAACCCTCGCAACGCCAACAAGCACGGGCACGTCCTGGAGCTGACCGAGCGCCGCAACGACGGCGCGGAACGTCGCTTCACCTGGAACCTGCTCCTGGTGTGCGGCGACCCGCAGGACCCGTCGACCTACTTCGGGGGCTTTCCCAAGGAGCACGTCTCACCCATCTCCTGCCCGGACAACCTGGCGTTCGACCCGCACGGGAACCTCTGGATCTCCACCGACGGCAACGCCCTCGGCTCCAACGACGGGCTCTTCGGCGTGGCGGTGGAGGGGCGCGACCGTGGCCGCACGACGCAGTTCCTGACGGTGCCGCGCGGCGCCGAGACGTGCGGCCCGGTGATCCAGGCCGAGCGCGTGATGGTGTGCGTCCAGCACCCCGGGGAGGTCGACGGCGCCAGCGCGGACGCACCCGCCTCGCACTGGCCCGACGGTGGCGCCTCGCTGCCTCGCCCGTCCGTCGTCTCCGTCTGGAACGCCCGGGGGCGCCGGATCGGCACCTGAGGGACGCCGGGCCCGCCCCCCTGCCCACCACGGGCGCGAGTAGGTTCGGGCCATGAGCTCCCCGAGCCCCCGCCTCGTGGCGGCGGTCGCCGCCGGTGGCGCCCTCGGCACCCTGGGCAGGCATGCGGTGGTGACGTGGACGGGAGAGGTCGGCGGCCTCCCGCTCGGCACGCTCGTGGTCAACCTCGTCGGCTCCCTGCTGCTCGGGGTCGTCGTCGCCATGCTCGGCTCCAGCCCGTGGCGGATGGCGCTGGGCACCGGGGTGCTCGGCGGCTTCACGACCTACAGCGCCCTCGCCGTGGAGACCCACGAGCTGATGGGCCCCGAGCCGGGCCTGGCACTCGCCTACGCCGCCACGACGATCCTGGGCGGGTGGGCGCTCGCCCTCGTCGGACTCGTGGTCGGCCGGCGGTGGCAGCGATGACCGTGATCCTGCTCGCCGTCGCAGGAGGGCTCGGCGCGGCCGCCCGGCTGCTCGTCGACGAGGCCGTCTCGGCACGCGTCGGGCGTCGGCTGCCCTGGGGCCTGCTGCTGGTCAACGCGACCGGGTCGTTCGGTCTCGGCGCGCTGGTGGGGGCCGAGCTCGCCCAGGCCTGGCACCTCGTGCTCGGCGCCGGCTTCCTCGGTGGCTACACCACCTTCAGTGCCGCCAGCGTGGCCACGGCCGAGCTGTCCCGACGACGTGACGTCGCCGGTGCTCTCGCGAGCAGCCTCGGCATGCTCCTGGTGTGCGTCGCCGCAGCCGCGCTGGGCCTGGCCATCACCTGAGACGACGATCGCGAGCCACCCCGACGGGGCGGCTCGCGATCGCACGACCACCGGGCTCGCGCCCGGTCGGTCCGGCTCAGCCGGCCCGTGCCGCCTCAATGGCCTCCTGCAGGTCCGGCGGGCCCGGCAGGGTCGGGTTGCCGCCCTGCTCCGGACCGGAGACGTCCTCGCCGTCGATGCGGACGGTCGGGGTACCGGTGACGTCGGCCTCCTGGCCCTTGGCCAGGGCCTCCTCGACCCACGGGGTGAACGTCTCGACCCGCAGGCACTCGGAGATGTCGCCCGCGCCCGCCTGCTCGGCGAAGTCGGCGAGCTCGGCGTCCTCGGGACCGGCGCCGCCCTCGGAGGGCTGGTTGGCGAACAGGATGTCGTGCATCTGCTTGAACGCCTCGACGCCGGAGTCGTCCAGCACGCAGGCCGCCGCGTTGGCCGCACGCTGGGAGTAGCGGTTGGTGCTCTGCCCGGTGAGGAAGGCGTAGGGCCGATACAGGATCGAGACCTCGCCCTCCTGGACCATCTCGGTCAGGAGGGGACCGTTGGTCTGCTCGAAGGCCCCGCATCCCGGGCACAGGAAGTCCTCGTAGATCTCGACGACGACCGGCTCGCCCTCGACGTCCTCCGCCCCGGCGGCCTCGGGCGTGTAGAGCACGCCGTAGTCGTCGGTGGCTCCCTCGGGCGCGACGAGCTCGGTGGCCGTGGCGTTGTCCTGGGAGGTCGTGGAGATCGCCCATGCGGCCCCACCGATGAGGGCGATGACGATCACGACGATCACGATGCTGATGACGTTGCGCTGTCGCTTCTCGGCCTTCTCGCGCTCCTTGCGCATCTGCTCGGCGCGTTCGGCTCGCTTCTTGCGGTCGTTCGTCACGTGCGGTGCTCCCTGGCGATGAGTCTGATGGGCCCTTGTGAGAACGGTCCCGGCCCGTGTTCGGTTCCCGGCGAGCCTACCGGGACGCACCCCAAGGGCCCGTCCGCGCCTCGACTATGGTGCGGAGCGTGAATGACAAGCTGGTGTGGATCGACTGCGAGATGACCGGGCTCTCCCTGGAGCACGATGCGCTCGTGGAGGTCGCGGCCTTGGTCACCGACTTCGAGCTGACGGTCCTGGGCGAGGGGATCGACCTGGTCATCAAGCCTCCGCCGGCTGCGCTGGAGCAGATGAACGAGGTCGTGACACAGATGCACACCGCCTCCGGCCTCATCACCGAGCTGGACGCCGGCATCGGGCTGCGCGAGGCCGAGGAGCAGGTGCTGGAGTACGTCCGCCAGTTCGTCACCGAGCCCCGCAAGGCTCCGCTCGCGGGCAACTCCATCGGCACGGACCGCGCCTTCCTCGCACGCGACATGGTCGAGCTCGAGGACTGGCTGCACTACCGCGTCATCGACGTGTCCTCGATCAAGGAGCTCGCCCGCCAGTGGTACCCGCGGGCCTACTTCGCGGCGCCGGCCAAGGCGGGGAACCACCGCGCCCTGACGGACATCACCGAGAGCATCGACGAGCTGCGCTACTACCGGCACGCCATCTTCGCCGAGCCCCCCGGCCCCGACAGCGAGACCGCGAAGGCCATCGCAGCGCAGGTCTCCGGCACACCGCCGGCCGACGCCTGACCCCAGGCCGGGGCCCGGGCGGCCCCGCGCCGAGACTGGGATATGATCGTCAACGCCGTGTCGGGCGCACGCCCGGCACGCATGGTGGGCGTAGCTCAGCAGGTAGAGCCCCGGCTTGTGATGCCGGTGGTCGCGGGTTCAAGTCCCGTCGTCCACCCCGATGATCGGCCCCAGCGTTCTCGCGCTGGGGCCGATCTGTTGCTCGAAGCTCCCGGTCCGCCGCCCCGACTATCCGCCGTCCGAGCCAGAGCTCGACGGTCGACAGAGCCGGGCGCCCACGGCGAAGACCCCGGCGAGGCACGCGAGCACCACGAGAGCCTCGACGCTGACCTGCTCGCCCGAGCCGAACAGCGAGGGGACGAGCAGGATCAGCACGGCGGCCGAGACGGACATGCCGGCCAGGCTGAGGACGAACGGCCAGGTCTTCGTCATGATGATGTCCTCCCTCGAGCCGTCCACGTCGTCGGGCTCCACTGCACCACAGCCGCTCGCCTCGCACCACCGACTGGGCGGAAAGGTCGAGGGAACAGGCGATCCTCGGTGAGGGCGCGGTCAGGTCCCGGTCCACTGCCGATCCGGGGGCAGGACCACCCGAGCGCCGGAGCCCGGCGCCCAGCCCTCGGGCACGTCGGGCTCGGTGCGGTCGGGGCCGGGCCGATCGGACTGCATCGGCGCGGTGGGCTCGGACCTCACCTCGCCCAGTGCCGACCACGGGGTGGGGAGCTGCACGGCGAGGATGCCGAGCAGGGCCATGGCACCACCGATCAGCGACAGGCGGACGGCGACGGCAAGGTCTCCGGGTCGTCGTTGCTCATGCGTCTGCTCCCTGCCGCGCTCTCGCCGTGCGGAAGGAGGCCGTCCGTCGCGGAGCACGTTGCTCGGTGTCATCAAGCACAACGCGCGCCGGCGTGGCGCGTCACGGCCGGGGCCGACTCGTGACGTCAGGGGCGGGCGAGGCTGATGTCGCCGGAGTCCGAGCGCACCCGGACGAACCCCGAGGACTCCTCTACGGACTCCATGTCCTGTTCCAGCTCGCCGGTCTCCGTCAGCACGTCGACCTGGTACTCCCGCTCACCCGAGGCCATCACGAGGTCGACGTCCCCGCTGTCGGTGGACGCCTTGACGGCGAAGGGCTCACCCACGAACGACGCATCGACGTCCCCGTCGGCGGCGGTGGCGGAGAGCTCATCGACCTCCAGGTCGCGGGCGCGGATGTCTCCTGAGGCCGCGGCGAGCGTGAGCACACGATCTCCGAGCCCGTCGGCCACGATGTCGCCCGAGCCGGTGGCGACCTCCACCGGCAGACCGGCAGGCACCGTCACCGTCACCTCCACCCCGCACCCGGGGTTGAGCACCGCGAGGCACCCGGACACGATCTCGATCTCCGGCCCCCGGCGGCGCAGCTCGTAGTCCGTGCCCAGCAGGCCGCTGGTCACCGAGGCCTCGATGTCGATGTCCTCGGTGTCGCCCTCGACGATGCGCACGTCGGCGCTCTCGGCCCGCAGCACCACCTGGGGGAGGTCGGTGGCGTCCACGCTGCTCCGGGCGGTCTCGGTGTCCCGCATCGCGACGGAGACCGCGATCAGGGCGCCGATGACCACCCCGGCGACGATCAACGTCGCGACGACGGTGATGAGCGTGCGTGCCAGCGGCGAACGCTCCTCGATCACCTCCAGCTCCTCGGCGATGCCGTCGGCGAGGTCCCCCAGACCGGAGTGGTCGTCCGTGGTCACGATCAGCCCTCCGTGAGCACGGGGACGACGTCCGCGGCACCCATGCGAGCGGCGTCAGCGGTCTCGTCGTCGGGCATCCGCTGGCTCTCGCGCTCGGCCTCGACCCGCTTGATGTAGTGCTCGACCTCGCGCTCGCGCTGCTCGGAGGTCCAGTCCAGGACGCCGCCCATCAGGTCGGCCACCTCCACGGCCACCTCCGCGCCGCGGTCGAAGGTCTCGATGGAGATGCGCGTCCTGCGGGCGATCGCGTCATCGAGGTGCCGAGCACCCTCGTGCGAGGCGGCGTAGACGACCTCGGCGCGGAGGTAGTCATCGGCGCCGGTGAGGCCACGCCCCAGGTCGGGCTGGTCGGCGACCAGCTCGAGCAGCTCGGTGACCAGGGAGCCGTAGCGGTGCAGCAGGTGCTCCACCCGCGCGACGCTCAGGCCGCTCTCACGGGCGAGCTTCTGGCGCTGGTTCCACAGGGCCTCGTAGCCGTCCGCGCCCAGGAGGGGCACGTCCTCGGTGCAGCACGGTGCGACGGTGCGATCCAGCATGCTGCTCATGCCGTGCACGGCGGCGTCGACGGCGTCCTTGGCCATGATGCGGTAGGTCGTGTACTTGCCGCCGGCGATGACGACGAGGCCCTTCACCCCCGTGCCCACGGCGTGCTCGCGCGACAGCTTGCTCGTGGCCTCGTCCTCACCCGCGAGCAGGGGCCGCAGCCCGGCGAAGACGCCCTCGACGTCGTCGTGCGTGAGGGGCTCGACGAGGACGGAGTTGACGTGCTCCAGGAGGTAGTCGATGTCGGAGCGGCTGGCGGCCGGGTGGTCCTTGGACAGGCTCCAGTCGGTGTCCGTGGTGCCGATGATCCAGTGCCGGCCCCACGGGATCACGAACAGGACGGACTTCTCGGTCTTGAGGATGAGTCCGGACTCGCCGCGGATCCGGTCCCGCGGGACCACGAGGTGGATGCCCTTGGAGGCGCGGACGTGGAACTGACCTCGCTGACCGGCGAAGGACTGCGTCTCGTCGGTCCAGACGCCGGTGGCGTTGATGACCTGGCGCGCCTGCACGTCGAGCTCCCGCCCGCTCTCCAGGTCCTTCACCCGGGCACCCACGACGCGGTCGCCCTCGCGCAACAGATCGACGACGCGGGTCCGGCTGGCCACGTGGGCACCGTAGGCAGCCGCCGTGCGCGACAGGAACATCGTGTGGCGGGCGTCGTCGACCTGGCCGTCGTAGTAGTGGATGGCGCCGACGAGAGCGTCCCGGCGCAGCGCCGGCATGAGCTTGCGCGCCCCGCGGCGGGTCTTGTGCCGGTGCAGCGGGACGCCCGAGCCGTAGCCCGAGGCCTTGCTCATCGCGTCGTAGAGCGCCACGCCGGACCCGGCGTAGAGCCGTTCCCACCCGTGGTGGGTCAGCGGGTAGAGGAAGCCGACTTCCCGCACCAGGTGCGGGGCCAGCTTCTGCAGGTTCAGGCCGCGTTCCTTGAGCGCCTCCGCCACGAGGCGGAAGTCCAGCATCTCCAGGTAGCGCAGCCCACCGTGCATGAGCTTGCTGGAGCGGCTGGACGTGCCGGAGGCGAAGTCCCGGGCCTCCACCAGCCCCACGCTCAGTCCCCGGGTCGCGGCGTCGAGCGCAGCACCGCCACCGACGACTCCGCCGCCGATCACGAGGACGTCCAGCACCTCCTCGGCCATGGCGTCGAGCGCTGCTTGACGGGACTGTGAGGACAGGGGGACGGCACGCATGCTGCTAGTCAATCAGCCCGTGGCGAGACGCGCGCTCCGAGGCGAGGAGCGGAGCCGGTGACGCTCGTCGCGCTGTCCGCTCACTCCTCGATCCACCCCAGGGAGCGCTCGACGGCCTTGGTCCACTGGGCGTACCCAGCCTCGCGCTGCGCGTCGTCCCACTGCGGCGTCCACCGGCTCGCCTCGGCCCAGTTGGTGGCCAGCTCGTCGGTGTCGGACCAGAAGCCCACGGCCAGGCCGGCGGCGTAGGCGGCCCCCAGGCAGGTGGTCTCGGCCACCTCCGGCTTGCTGACGCTGACACCGAGGATGTCGGCCTGGATCTGCATGCACAGCTCGTTGGCCGTGATGCCGCCGTCCACCTTGAGCGCGTCGAGCTCCAGGCCGGCGTCGGCGACCATCGCGTCGACGACGTCCTTGCTCTGGTAGCAGACGGCCTCCAGCACGGCCCGCGTGATGTGCGCCTTGGTGTTGAAGCGGGAGAGCCCGACGATGGCCCCGCGGGCGTCGGGACGCCAGTAGGGCGCGAACAGCCCGGAGAAGGCCGGCACGAAGGAGACGCCGCCGTTGTCCTCGACGGAACCGGCGAGCTCCTCGCTCTCGGCGGCAGCGGAGATGACCCCCAGCTGGTCGCGCAGCCACTGGATGGCCGAGCCGGTGACGGCGATGGACCCTTCCAGCGCGTAGACCGCGGGAGCGTCGCCGAGCTTGTAGCCCATCGTGGTGAGCAGCCCGTTCTCGGACCGGACGATCTCGTGACCGGTGTTGAGGACGAGGAAGTTGCCCGTCCCGTAGGTGTTCTTCAAGGTGCCGGGCTCGAAGCAGGCCTGGCCGAACAGCGCCGCGTGCTGGTCACCGAGGTCGCCGGCGACGGGGACCTCTCCGCCGACCGGCCCGTCGGCGAGGGTGTGCCCGTAGACCTCCGAGGACGAGCGGATCTCCGGCAGCATCTGCTTCGGGATGTCGAACAGGGCGATGAGCTCGTCGTCCCACGCCAAGGACTCCAGGTCCATCAGCATGGTCCGACCTGCGTTCGTGACGTCCGTGAGGTGCAGACCCTCGTCCCGGCCGTCGCGGGCCGGTCCGCCCGTGAGCCACCAGATGAGCCAGGTGTCGGTGTTGCCGAAGATCGCATGACCCTGCTCGGCCGCCTCGCGCACTCCGTCGACGTTCTCCAGGATCCACTGGATCTTGCCGCCGGAGAAGTAGGCCGCCGGTGGCAGACCGGCCTTGCGCTTGATCGTCTCGTCGTGCCCGGCCCGGGTGAGCGCGGCAGCGATCTTGTCGGTCCGGGTGTCCTGCCACACGAGGGCGTTCGTGTACGCCTCGCCGGTGCGGCGGTCCCACACGACGGTGGTCTCACGCTGGTTGGTGATGCCGATGGCAGCGAGGTCTGCGGCACCCAGGCCGGCCTTCTCCAGGGCTCCCTTGATGGCGGTCTGGGTGTGCTCCCAGATCTCGGCCGGGTCGTGCTCGACCCAGCCCGCGCGCGGCATGATCTGCTCGTGCTCCAGCTGGTGCCGGGCGACCTCCGCCCCGTCGTGGTCGAAGATCATGAATCGGGTGCTGGTGGTGCCTTGGTCGATGGCACCGACGTGATCTGCCATGGGTCCTCCTCAGGAGCGTGCTGCGAGCGTAGTGGGAACGGCGGGTTCAGCTGGTCCGCGGAGCGGGCTTGGGGGCGGGCTCCGCCGTGGGTTGGGGCTCCGGCTCGGGCCCGCCCTTGGGCAGGTGGACGTCGATGAGCCAGTGGAAGATGGCCCCGCCCACGAGCCCGCCGAGGAGCGGCGCGACGATCGGCAACCAGAAGTAGAGCTGATCGCCCCCGGCGGCGTAGAGAGCGTCGTCGTATCCCGTCAGCAGCGACGCGAGCCTCGGGCCGAGATCGCGGGCGGGGTTGATCGCATAGCCGGCGTTGGTGCCCCACGCCATGCCGATGCCGACCACCAGGAGCCCGATCATCAAGGGCGCGGTGTTGGACAGCGGTGGGTTGTTGGCTGCCGTGGTGAGGGCCAGGACGACCGCGACGAGGATCGCCGTCCCGACGACCTGGTCGGCGAACGCCGTGGCGATGGAGACGCCCTCGCCCGGCGAGGTCGAGAAGATCCCCTGGGTGGCGCCGGTGGTCTCGGGATCGACGCGCAGGATCTGGTCGGCGTACACGAGCCGGACGATGATCGCCGCGACGAAGGCACCGGTGAGCTGCGCCAGCGAGTACGGCAGCACCTTGCGCCACGCGAAGCCGCGGAAGACGGCCATGGCGAGGGTGACGGCCGGGTTGAGGTGCGCTCCGCTGACCCGGGCGGCGACGAAGACACCGAACGCCACACCGAGGCCCCAGCCCCACGCGATCGTGTTGTAGTCACCGCCGGCCTCGGCGTCGGGGAATCCTCCCGTGGTCACCTGGGCCACGACGCCGCACCCGAAAAGGATCAGAATCATCGTGCCGAGAAGCTCGGCCGACAGCTCACCGACGATGGTCTTGCGCATGTCTCCCCCGAAACACTCAGGACCCGACTGACCGTGGTCCTCGTCACGTCAACCTAACGCACGCCGCCACGGGCCGACCCAGCCCCGGGCCGATGGCCCCGGGGGGTCACAAGACGCCCGAGACCGCCTTGTAGAGCTCGTTCACGCCGACGGCGAGGAACAGCAGGGCGCACACGCCGAGCGCGGCATTGCCCTTGATCGAGTTGCGCCACCGCTCGGGGGTCCGGTCGGTGTTGAGCAGACCCAGGAGCGTGATCGCCAGGAAGGGCATGAAGACCGCGCCCAGGACGCCGTAGGCCAGGATGATCCCGACCGGCTCGTTGAGGAACAGCAGCAGCATCGGCGGGAAGGTCAGCCACACGACGTAGCCCCGGTAGTAGGTGCCTCCGGAGTGCATCCGCGGGTCGGCGGCATCGAGCCCCCGCGAGGTGCCCAGGTAGTCGGCGAACATCAGGCTGACGCCGTTCCAGACGCCGATGAGCGAGGAGAACGACGAGGCCCAGAACCCGACCAGGAAGAGCTTGCCGAAGAACACCCCGTAGCGCTCCTCGAGCACGTCGGAGAGGTCCACGAGGGCCTGGTCGCCCGTGGCGAGCGCGAGGTTGGCGCTGTAGAGCAGCTCGGCGCCGACGATGAGCATCGCCACGACGAAGATGCCGGTGACCAGGTAGGCCACGCCGTTGTCCAGCCGCATGACGCGCATCCAGCCGGGGCTGGCCCAGCCCTTCTCACGCAGCCAGTAGCCGTAGGCCGCGAGCGTGATGGTGCCGCCGACGCCTCCGGCCACCGCGAGGGTGTTGACGAGGGCGCCGTCCGGGATCGTGGGCACCAGGCCGGGAAGCATGTCGGGCAGGTTGGGCGTGGCGAGGATCGCCGCTCCTACGACCGTGACGAACATGAGTCCGACGAACAGCGCGACGAGCTTCTCCACGAAGCCGTACCGACCGATCCAGACGATCGCGAACCCCACCAGGCCCATCCCGATGGCCCAGACCTTCAGGTCGGGTCCGTCCGGGAACAGCGCCACCAGGGGCAGAGCCGACGACGACATCGCCGTCGCGCCGTAGACGAAGCCCCAGATGACGATGTACGGCCCGAAGTACCAGCCCGTCCAGCGGCCGAGGGACTGCCAGCCCTGGAAGATCGTCCGGCCCGACGCGAGGACGTAGCGGCCGGCTCCCTCGACGAGCACGATCTTGAAGACGGTGCCCAGGATGACGGCCCACAGCAGGGCGTACCCGAAGCTGGCGCCTGCCGCCAGCGTCGCCACCAGGTCGCCGGCACCCACGCCGGTCCCCGCGACGACGATGCCCGGCCCGATCAGCTTCCACCGTGCGGCGGGCTCCAGGCCCGACCCCTCGGACGGCTGCGGCTGCTCCTGCTCGTCTCCCCGGCTCATCCCGACATCGTACGAGCAGCGTGTGACGCCCGTCGCCCTCGGTCGCAGCGGCGAGCCCGGGCGTCCGAGAGGATGGCGCCATGAGCAGCGCGCAGGGACCGGGACCGAGCAACGCCCCGGATGACGAGGCCGCCTGCGACGTCGTGGTGGTCGGTGGCGGGCACAACGGCCTGGTCGCAGCCACCCTGCTGGCCCGCGCAGGTCTCGACGTCGTGGTCCTGGAGCGCCTGGACCACGTCGGTGGCGCGGCGGTCAGCGCCCGGGTCTTCCCCGAGCACGACGCCCGGCTCTCCCGCTTCTCCTACCTGGTCAGCCTCATGCCCGACGCCCTCGTCGAGGACCTCGGACTGCGCCTGGAGCTGCGTTCGCGGCCCACGGCGTCGTTCACGCCCCACGACGTCGAGGGGGTTCCCGGTGGCCTGCTGGTCGAGACCGAGGAGGGCGAGGCGACACGGGCGGCCTTTCGTGCCCTCACCGGCGACGACGACGAGCACGATGCCTGGTCGTCCTTCTACGAGCAGGTCGCCGGCCTGGCCGCCGCCGTGGCCCCGACCCTGCTCGAGCCACTCCCCCACGTGGCGGACGTGCGTCAGGGCGTCGACCCGGCCCTCTGGGCCGACGTGGTGGAGCAGCCGCTCGGAGCGACGATCGAGCGACGCTTCCGGCACGACCTGGTGCGCGGCGTCGTGGGCACCGACGCGCTGATCGGGACCTTCGCGTCCCTGCACGACGCCTCCCTCGTGCAGAACCGCTGCTTCCTCTACCACCTCATCGGCAACGGCACGGGTGAGTGGCGGGTGCCCGTGGGTGGCATGGGCGCGGTGACGACCGAGCTGGATCGGGTCGCCCGGGAAGCGGGAGCCCGCATCCTCACCGGGGTCACCGTCGAGGGCGTCGACGTGCGGGACGGCACGTCGGCCCTCGTGACGGGTCGCCGTGGCGAGGGCAGCGTGCGCGTCCGGGCCGACTGGGTGCTCAGCGGGGTCGCCCCGTGGACCCTGGACGGCCTGCTCGTCCCGGCGCCGCCTGCCACCCGCACCAAGCCCTCGGGCTCACAGCTCAAGATCAACCTGCTGGTCTCGCGGCTGCCCCGGCTGAGGTCCGGTGTCGACCCGCGGGAGGCGTTCGCCGGGACCTTCCACGTCAATGAGTCGATGAGCGAGCTCGAGGACCTGCATGCCGCCGCCGTCCGCGGGGAGACCCCCTTCGCCTCCGGCGAGCTGTACTGCCACACCCTCACCGACCGCTCGATCCTCGGCGCCGAGCTGGCCGCGACCGACGCCCACACGCTCACCTACTTCGGCCTGCACACGCCTCGCGAGAACCTCGACGCGCCCGGTGCCGGCGAGCGCGCCTACCGACAGGCCCTCGCCGCGATCGAGCAGCACCTCGCCGAGCCCCTGGAGCCGCTGATCCTCGCGGTCGAGCACAAGACGCCCGCCGACGTCGAGGCCGCGCTGGCCATGCCCGGCGGGCACATCTTCCACGGTGACCTGGCCTGGCCATGGCTCGACGAGCACGAGGAACCGGACTCCCCCGCGGGTCGGTGGGGAGTCGCCACCGACCACCCGCGCGTGCTGGTGTGTGGCAGCGGCGCCAGGCGCGGTGGGGCGGTCAGCGGGATCGCCGGCCACAACGCCGCCCGGGCCGTCCTGGAGGCGGTCCACACAGGCTGACGCTCAACGTTCACGGTCGTCCCGACTCGATTTTCTCCCGTGGGAGGGCCGCTGCTAGAGTCTCTCCTCGCGCGGCATTAGCTCAATTGGCAGAGCAGCTGACTCTTAATCAGCGGGTTCGGGGTTCGAGTCCCTGATGCCGCACCGTTGCAACGAAAAACGGGAGCCGATGGCTCCCGTCCCCCTTCTACCCCCCGGATTGGTCTCGCTAGAGCACCGCCGCAGCGGCCTCGGTCGAGCCCTTGCGCCCGAGGTAGACCCGCGCCGTCATGGCAGGGTCGGCGTGCCCAAGGACGTTGGCAGCAAGCGCGATGGACAGTCCGGCCGCGTCGATGTCAGAGGCCACGGTTCGCCGGAAGGTGTGCGGAGTCGCCCACTCCAGCCCGGCCGCGTCGAGCACCCTGCGCAACTCCCTTGCGATGTTGCGACGGTCCCGCACCTTCTGGTCAGTCAGGCGCGGCGAGGGGAAGACCAGCCCGAACGTGTCGGCGTTCTCATCACGAGCGGTCAGCCGGTCCAGCAACCACGCGGGGAGGTGGAGGGTCCGGTCACTCGCCTCGGTCTTGGTTCCACGGACTCGGACGGTCCCTGCGTCGAGGTCGATGTCCTCCCAGCGCTGCTGCAGTGCCTCACTGATGCGGACTCCGGTACCGGCGATGAAGTGTCCAAGGTCGATCACGTCGACCACCTCGGCCCGGTCGTCCTCGCGCAACACCTGGAGGAAGCGCTCACGCTCCTCACGGGTGAGGGCGCGGGTCGTGTCGCGGTCGGTGGCCTTGCGCTCGCTGGCCTTTGCAGGTCGCACCTCACGGCAAGCGTTGAAGGGCAGCACCCGCAGTCGCACAGCCTCGGTGAGGATGCCGGACACGACCGACCGCGCAGTCTTGGCCGCGCCGGTGCCGTGGCTGTCAGCGATGCCCTGGAGGTAGCGCTCCAGCGCGGCCACACGGTTCACCTCGCGCAGCGTCAGCCCTTGGATAGTGGACCCCTGGACGTAGCGAGCGAAGTTGGCTGCGTACTGGTCGCGGGTGGACTGCGACAGTCCGCCATCCTCACGCTTGACCCGACGCTCCAGCCATACCCCGCCCGCGTCAACGAGGGTCATATCGGCTCGCATATCGGTCTTGCCAGCGGGAGCCTGCCGCTCCTTGACGGCGCGCTTGAGCGCGGCCTCAGCCTTGGCCTTGGTCGGCGCGAACCTCTCGACGTCGCGGAGCATCCCGTCCTCATCGCGGTACTTGGTGCGAGCGCGCCAGCGTGTCGGCCTGGTGCCCTCGGGGACGGTCGTCCAGCGTCCGTCCACCTGGACCTGTCCGATGAGGCGGACGGCTCCGAACGAGCCAACCTCGGTGCGGGGTCGTGCCATGGGTCAAGTCCTTTCGAGCATTGGGCAGTGACGACAGCGTAGCAGAGTTTCCAGGGAACTAATAATAGGGTAGGAGATTGAAGTGATCGAGGTAGAAACAGCGGCTCACGTGGCCGTGCTGGACCCCATGACCGGGTACGGCTCGCTGGTCATGCCGAGCGGCGCGGACGTGCCCGCCGTGAGTGAGCCTGAGCCGGTCGTGCTGGCCGGTGGGCTGCAGGGGGTCGCGCCTGCGCTGTCCCTGCACGATGCAGACCTGAGCGCGATGCTGACGCGCCTCGACGGCATGGGATGGGAGCCGCTGGAGGACGAGCAGCACGGCGGGTTCCAGCACGACGAGCCGACAGCGAGCGGGAAAGCAGTCGTCGGCCTGTTCGGGCGAGAGCCCATAACCACCCGTCCCAGCCTGCACGACCTGGCAGTGTCCAATGAAGGAGTCCGGAGAGCTCTCGCCTTGCTCTGACTGTTGCGGAGCGAGCTGTTTTCAGTCGAGTCCGCTCGGAGGGAGCACAGGCACATCCTCGGTCGGAAGGATCGGCTGTCCCGACACATCAAGAAGTCGTCCCGGTTCCAAGACTCTCGCAAGCAGCTGATTGAGGTGAGCGACGATCCACGTGCAGTCGTCACTGAGGTCGTGGAAGGTCTGATTCACCAGAGGTCGAGATGGTTGCGCCTTTCGAGGAAAGCCTTGTACGAACGTCCCTTCGTCCCCGTACGAGAGAACCGCGTCCCATCCGTTGCCACCGTGTACGGCGGCATCCCGGTAGCGCTTGGCTCGCATGTATGCGGCCTTGACGTTGCCCATTCGGTCATAGCCGACAGCGGCCGCGACGTCCTTCACGTAGTCGACCCGATCCTCGTCCGTGATCCGTTTCGTCAAACGATCCAGGAACCGATCACGTGGCTTGTCATCGAGGCTTGGGACCAAGTAACGACGAAGCACGAACGTCGACTGATCTTGCGCCGCCGTGAATGCCCGCACCAGTTCGAGAACCGATTGATCGCTTGGACCTTGGTCGACCGTCACCATCTAGCGAGCGTAGCCGGGGGTATGACCCCTCAGCCCGCGACGTCAGTGACCGGGGGTACATAGCAGAAAGAACTCTGCCAGAGATCCAGGGTCGTTAGGACGAGCGCCAGAACCGAGCCCGCACTACCGACGGAGCAACGACGCGGCCCATGCCTCGGCAGCGGACGCGGTGGGCTCGTCCACGAGCAGCGGCGTGGCGTCCCACACCTTGCGGACCTTGAGACGCACGGAGTCCACGACAGCATCCGCACCAGTACCGGCGTGGGTGCTCATGGCGGCGACCTGGAAGCCGGCCCGGTCGGTGTAGCGCTCCAGCCGCTCCCCGCTCAGCGGGGAATGCAGGTCGTCGCGGACGTAGGAGACCACGACCTCATCGGCGGAGTAGAGCCCTCCCTGGTCGGTCGTCGGCTTGGCTTGAGTGAGCACGAGCAGCGGCAGAGACTCGCCAGCGGCGGCACGAGGGGCAGCACCGAGGCGGACCTCTACGGGCACGCGCCCCTTGAGCGCTTCAGCCACCACGGGGACGAGAGCATGGGCAGCCTTGGTGTCGGTGCTGATCTGGTGTCGCTGGAGGCGATCCACGGCGGTCTGAGCAGCCTTGAGCAGAGCGGCGGCAGCCCGCTCGGCAGCCTCGGCGCTGCCGAGGTCGTCGGCGGTGTAGGTCTCATCGTCGCCGGTCTCGAATGTGTCGAGCACGTCGGCGGCGTGCTGTTCGGCGGCGGTGTGCTCAGCCTCGCGCTGGTCCAGCACGGCGCGGGCAGCCGTCAGCTGAGCCGCGAGGTCGTCGGCCTTGGCTTGCATCGGGTCGGTCTTGGTCTTGCTGGTCTTGCTGGTCATGGAGTCCTTATCGGTTGATCTGGTCAGCCCTGTTGACTGGCCAGGGGTGTTGACCGACCCCCTCAAGGGGTCGGGTGTTGACGGTTTCAGCGATCAAGGGAGAGCAGGTCCCCCCTCCCTTCCTGCCGGTGCCCCAGATAGATAAAGAAGGACGACCGGATACGCCTGGAACGGCGCGAGGGCAGCGTCACTGAGTGAGCCTCACAGCGTCACTGAGTGACGCTGTGGTTCACGCTTTGCAGGGGCAGCAGCGTCACTGAGTGACGCTGTTCAAACCGCGTCATGGACTCGGCACGGCGCGTGCTCGCTCCCGGCGCTTCCTCCCCAGACGGCGTGCCCCGGCACCACGAGACATGTCGTCCTGGAGCCTCTGGCCAGCCACCGATGCCGCACCGCGAGGTTGACGGCCCGGCTCACGTTGACGCACGGCGTGAGCACACCCGTCTCGGTGTCGACCCGCGCCAGCGCGAGGCGCAGGTCTCCCGGCTGAAAATTGGCGTGCCCGTTCCTGCGGTGCTTGCCGTAAGCGAGCGAGACGAGGCGCAACCAGTCCGGCAGGTCAGAGTTAGCGGCTCTCTCCTCCCACACAGGCTGAGAGTGCATGGCGAACGGCACAGCACTCACGGCAGCACCTCCACGCCCTCTGTGACATGGATCGTCCGCACCGTCGAGGCCCTGCTGACGAGCCCGGCCGCGATAGCCCGGCGCAGTGTTCCGTGCCCGGCGTGGTCCCCGAGCCCGAGCAGCCCGGTCACCTCGGCATGATCGAACCTCGCCACGCCGTCGGTGTCGGCTCTCTCCAGCGCGTAGAGCCACAGCCGCACCGGACGAGCGAGGTCCCCCCGCGCAGCAAGATCGCACAGCAGGTCAGCGCTCAAGGTCGCGTCACCCACAACGCTCACCCCCGAGCAGTCGCTCTACCTCGCGTTCGGCGGCGGCGATCTGACTTCCCAGTGAGGTGATGGTCCCGTGGAACATGTGCACGTCGGGCCACTTGCCAGCGGGTGTAGACCGATGCCCGTCGAGCGCTTCTAACGCTTCATGCCGACGCTCGGTCAATACCCCGATGCGCTCGGACAGGACGTCGATCCGGTCCAGGTCGCCATCTGTCAGCGCGCTCACTGTCCACCCACCAGCGACCCGCTCAGCGTCTCTAGGTGCCCCGGCAGCATCGCGCTCGGCGTTCCCGAGTCCTGCACTGTCCCCGCGTCCGATGTTGTAGCCACGGAGGCACACAGAAGGTCATCGGAACCGAGCGCGAGAAAGCGCCAGCCGTTCCGCTTGGGGCTCGGGAAGGTGCTCACGACGACGGCGCACCGAGTGCACGGCGCCTGGACGGCGCGGGAGCCGTGGGCGTGCCCGTAGGCAGCCTGGGCCGCGCAGACGTCACAGAGTCCCGCCCCGGCGTAGCGGTTGCGCCTCGTGCCGAACGCGACAGCCTCGCGCTGCGTCTCAGGTCTAGTCAGCGTGCTCACGCGGTCACGACCAGTCGCTCGGCCTCGTACTCCTCCAGGTCAACCAGTCGATACAGGACCGACGAGCCGATCTTGACGTAGGGCGGACCCTCCCCGGCGCTCCGTAGGTTTGCCAGCCATCCGCGCGAGCAGCCCCACCGGGCTGCCACGTCCGTGGCCCTCAGGTGCTTGTGCAATCTCTCGTCCTCCTGTTGATGGCCCCGGCTGATCCGGGGCGACTTCAAACAAGGTCTCACGGATCGGGAATATCGGGTAGTATCCTCGGTATTTGAGACAATGACGAAGACACGAGACGGGAGAACAGCGAGAGTGCAAGGTCAGAACATGAGGATCGAAGAACGCGAAGACGGCGCAGCGGAAGTGACCCTCCAGCACGCGCTAGCGGTCCTGACACTCGTCATGCGCGAGCAACGGCGAGGCGACGGAGACTGGAGACTCGTGCACGTCGCGGCCAGTCCTCACGACGGCGACGACCTCACGCCGGGGCTACTCCGAGACCTCCCCCTCGCCAGTACCGTCGAGTCGGCACGCGCCCAGTTGGCCGCGAGACGTCAGCCCAAGTTCTGGCAGGCCAGCCACCTCGTCCCGGAGGCATGGCTAGGAGATCGTCGCGGCAGACCGCCGAGGACGCCCCGAGACTGGGCCGGGCTCGCTCTCGCCTACTCGGCAGCCCCCGAGGGAGCACGACGGCGTGCACTCCCCCGAGAGTGGGCGGCACGCCACGGCGGCAGCGTGGCGACATGGCAGGACCGCGTGTCCGACGCGAGGGCCAAGGGGTATCTGGACGACAGCGGGGTGACTCCCGAGGCTTTGGAGGTGCTCGGATTCGACGGCGACCCTGACGCGCCGGGCGGTCCCATCTGGCGAGCGCTCGTCGCCCTCGGCCTACAGGGAGCCACCCACGCGGAACGCCACAGGACGCAACGCGAGTGGGCCGAACGGGTGAAGCGCAACAGGGGCGACCTCCGAGAGGAGATGGCTCGCCACGAGAGGGATGTCCGCGCCTACTACAAGATCCCCGACAGCGACGACCTCAGAGACCACTTCCCCGCGCCTGAGGACCGCTAGCCTGTTCCCTGGAAACCCCCCACTATCCCCCGGATTGGAGATGAGCCCCGATGACCAACATCCGACACGAACACTGCAATGCCAGTCTCCTAGTGGAGTGTGATGATCTCCGGATCCTGGCCCGCTCCTACTCAGCGGGTTCGGGGTTCGAGTCCCTGATGCCGCACCACAGCGCCCGTGAGCCCGCCTCCTCGGCGGCGCGGAACCGGGACTCACGCCGACTCCGCCTCGGCATCCTCCGACGGGTCGTGGAAGCGCTGGCGCTCGCGCTGACCGTGCGTCAGGCGACGCACGTCGGTGTCGGCGTCGAAGCTGGCGCCCAGGGCACCGGCCACCACTCCCATGGCGGCACTGAGCCAGGCGATCGCGAGGTAGTTGGCGGCCGAGGCCTCGAACCCCAGGACGGTCCCCATGAACCCTGGCTCGATGACGATGGCCGAAGCCAGCAGGATCACGACCACGAGGACTGCGTAGAGGCCCGTCACGCACAGGAACAACGTCAGCAGGGTCGAGACGTTGTACAGCCCCACGACCCGACGCATCGGCTCGAGGCGCGAACGGTCCCACAACCCGTTGCTCAGGACGAGCCACGCGGTCATCGAGACGATGGCGCCCAGCCCGATCAGGACGAGCCGGGGGGTGGAGAGCGCGGCGGCCATCTGCCAGATCGAGCTGTAGAAGATGCCGAAGGCCCCCACCGCTGTCGCGGCTGCCATGGCGCTGGAGAGCCGCGGTGCCGTGCGCAGCGGCTCGTTGGCCGCCGTCATGCCCAGCACGAGTCGGGGGATTCCCGTGGAGGCAGGCGCGAGCAGGACGAACGAGCCACCGTGGTGGTCGCTCTCGGTCCATTCCGTCCCACGGTCGTCCAGGCTCTCAACCTCCCGCCCGGGGACGTCCGGCAGGGAGCGGGCGACGCTCGCCAGGACCAGCCGGCGCAGGCGACGACGCGTCCTCACGATGCCGAGCGTCGGGCAGGAGATGACCGCCACGCGCAGGTCCGGGCGCAGCTCACAGACCAGCGGACGTCCGCCGCTGTGGCGTGGGATCTCGGTGAGCACCACCGTGACGTCGGGCTCCGTCTGCGCTGCCCTCCGCGCCACCGCGTCGAGCTCCAGGGTGTTGTCCTGGAGCAGCAGCAGTGACTGCCGGCGCACGTCGAGGTCGACCGTGCGCCCGAACCAGCTCTCCAGGTCCTCGCGTAAGCCATCCTCGATCGCCGTCGCCTGCCGGGAGGGCAGGCCCGGATCGGCGAACAGCAGCACATGCAGCGTCTCGGACATCGGTCCGCAGACTACCAACGCGACCCCGCGTCGGCAGGAAGCAGCGGCCCCGCGCCCGGGCCTGCTACGCTTGAGGAGTTGTAAGGCGTTTCTATTGCCGCAGATTCGAATGCAGTACCTCTCGTCTCGACGAGGGTGTGAGTTCTTCTCCAAGGTTGATGTGCGTCGCGACACCTCACGTCGCCCGCGAACAGCGCGAGCGCACGACGATATGGAGAACACCATGGCTACTGGAACCGTCAAGTGGTTCAACGCTGACAAGGGCTTCGGCTTCATCGCCCCCGACGACGGCGGCGACGACGTCTTCGCGCACTTCAGCTCCATCCAGTCCTCGGGCTACCGCTCGCTGGAGGAGAACCAGAAGGTCGAGTTCGACGTCGAGCAGGGCCAGAAGGGCCTGCAGGCCACGAACATCAACCCGCTCTGACCTGAGCCCGACTCTGCGGTGACGTCTCGACGTCCGCCGCGATCGGTCACGAACGCCCGTTCCCCCAGGGGAGCGGGCGTTCGTGCATCCTCCCGTGCCTGGCAGCGACGGCGCCGCCCCGCGTGAGGGCGCGTGCCCCGGTTCGCCAGGGGCTCACCGGCACCCCGGCAGACTGGCACCGTGGACGTCCCCGAGGTCAGGTTCGCCGGTGCGCGATGGGTGCTCGCCGGGGTCTCCTGCCTCGGCGTGGTCCTGTTCGCCGTCCCCGGACACCTGGGGCTGTGGGACGTCTACCCGTTCACGCAGCTGTCGTCGATGCGGACGCTCACGGCACTGGGGATCCTCGTCGGTGCACTCAGCTGCCTGGTGTGGGCGGGCGTCGTGCGACGCGGCACCTGGTGGCGACCCAGCCTGGCCACCGCGCTCGTGAGCCTGGTCTGCGTCGGCATCGTCGGCACGACGGCGGTCGGGGACGGCGCCCTGCGCAGCGAGGCGATGCGTGAGGATGCCGCGGACGTCACGGTCATGAGCTTCAACGCCAAGGACACGCGTGCGGTCGACATCGCTCGCGCCGCCGAGGAGAGCTACGCCGACGCGATCCTGCTGGTCGAGGCCCCGGCGGAGGTGGTGCAGGAGGTCGCCGACCTCCTGCGCGACGAGGCCACGGCCTTCACCAACGAGGACGCGGCGACCAGCAGCTTCGACTCCGTGGGAGTCGTGGTGCTGAACCGTCTCGGTCGCTACGAGCAGAGCGCGGGCCCGACCCTCCAGCTCGGCTCCGTCGTCATCGAGGGCAACGGCAACGGGCCGACGCACCTGGCTGCCGTCCACCCCCCGCCTCCCGTGCAGCGCTGGGCGCCCGCCGCCCACTGGGGCGAGCAGCTGCGCACCGTCGTCCGGTGGTGCGAGGACAATCGTGACGGGATCGTCGGTGGGGACCTCAACGCCATCTCCGACCACGTGCGCCGTTCCGGCCTGGACCGCTGCGAGAGCGCGACCGACACCCTCGGCCTGGCCGGCCGCGGTACCTGGCCGGTCGACCTGCCGGCCTGGCTCGGTGCCGGGATCGACCACCAGCTCAGTGATCCCACGGTCTGGGACCCCGTGGCGGCACGCATCGTCGAGGTCGGCGACTCCGACCACCGCGCCGTCCTCGTCGGCTACCGCCGGGGCTGACAGCGGAACCCACGGGGCAGCGGACCGGGGAACACCGCCGCAGGGCCCGGCGTTGCACCGGACATGTGGATCGGGTGGTTGGAGCTGGACCTGCGCCTGGGCGACGTGCACTCGCTCAAGGCGAAGCGCTCGGTCGTGCGACCGATCGTGGCCGACCTGCGCCGACTCCTGCAGGTCAGTGCCGCCGAGACGTCGTCGCTGGACCTGCACCGCCGGGCGGGTCTGGGCGTCGGGCTCGTGTCCGCGGACCGCGCGCACGCCGTGGCGGTGCTGGAGCGGGCCGAGCAGGTCGTTGTGGACCACGTCGAGGTGGAGGTCCTGTCCGCCCGGCAACGCGTCATCCACGCCGACGACGTGGCGTGACCTGATGGACGCCCGCACCGAGGAGACGCTGACGGCCCATCGGGCCGAGGCCGCACGCCACCTGGCCGTCCTCGAGCACGACCTCGAGGGCGTCGTGGAGGCGTCCCGCAGCTCCAACGCGGACGACGAGCACGACCCGGAGGGCGCCACGATCGCCTTCGAGCGCGAACAGCTCTCCGCGTTCGTCGACCGGGCTCGCCGGCGGATCCACGACCTCGATGCCGCGCTCGCTCGCCTGGCGGACGGCTCCTACGGTGTGTGCACGGGCTGCGGCAGCCCCGTGGGCGCCGAGCGGCTCGAGGCGCTCCCCGCCGTGCGGACCTGTCGCGGCTGCGCCTGACCGTGCCCGTTCAGGCCTGGGGCCGGCCGGCGAGGTGGTCGAAGATCAGGTGCGTCTCGGTACCTGACACCTGGGGCATCGAGCTCAGCTCGTTGACGATCTCCCGCAGCGCGTCGCTGCCTCGCGCGGCGACGTGCAGCAGGTGGTCGTACGTCCCGGAGACGTAGAAGACGTTGACCACGAAGGGACGTCGGGCGACGATCGCCGCGAACTCACCGATCCCCGCGCGGGAGTCCGACCGGAGGCTGACCGCGATCATCGCCTGGATGGACAGGCCGAGCGCGACAGGATCCACGTCGGCGTGCACGCCACGGACGACGCCGCGCTCGCGCAGCGAGCGCACCCTCGCCACGCAGGTGGAGGGCGCGATGCCGACGATCCGGGCCAGCTCGTTGTTGGGTGTTCGACCGTCACGCTGCAGTGCCGTCACCAGGGCGCGGTCCACCTCGTCGAGGGAACGAACATCCTTCGCGTCGCCAACCATCCCAGCACCCCGCATCGAAGATCGTTGCACCATCTGTGGATCAGACCGAATCATCATCGCATCACTTGACCTGTAATCAGGGAGAAGTTCACCCTTGGGCCATGCGCATCGGCATCCCCACAGAGGTCAAGAACCACGAGTACCGCGTCGCCCTCACCCCGGCCGGCGCCCACCAGCTCATCGAGCACGGCCACGACGTCGTCGTCCAGTCCGGCGCGGGGCTCGGCTCCTCCATCACCGACGAGGAGTTCCGCGCAGCCGGGGCGACCCTCCAGCCCGACCCCGACCTGGTGTGGAGAGATGCCGACCTCGTCATGAAGGTCAAGGAGCCGGTGGCGTCGGAGTGGCACCGGATGCGCCGCGACCAGGTCCTGTTCACCTACCTGCACCTGGCCGCGGACCCCGCGTGCACGCAGGCGGTGCTGGACAGCGGCATCACCGCGATCGCCTACGAGACCGTGCAGCTGCCCGACCGCTCCCTGCCCCTGCTGGCACCGATGTCGGAGGTGGCGGGACGGCTCGCCACGCAGGTCGGCGCCTACCACCTGATGAGCCAGGTCGGCGGCCGCGGGACGCTGATGGGTGGCGTGCCGGGCACCGATGCGGCGAAGGTCACCGTCATCGGCGGCGGCGTCTCCGGCACCCACGCCGCCACGATGGCGGTCGGCCTCGGCGCCGACGTCACGATCCTCGACGTGAGCGTCCCGCGGCTGCGCGAGCTCGACGCCCGGTTCGCCGGACGGGTCGCCACCCTGCACTCCAGCCCGCTGGAGATCGAGCGCGCCGTGACCTCGTCGGACCTCGTCATCGGAGCCGTCCTGGTCCCCGGGGCCAAGGCTCCGAGCCTGGTCAGCAACGAGCAGGTGAGCCGGATGCTGCCCGGGTCCGTGCTGGTCGACATCGCCATCGACCAGGGCGGCTGCTTCGAGGACTCACGCCCCACGACGCACGACGACCCCACCTTCACGGTGCACGGCTCCGTCTTCTACTGCGTGGCCAACATGCCCGGCTCCGTGCCGCGGACCTCGACCTTCTCCCTCACCAACGTGACGATGCCCTTCGCCCTGGCGCTGGCCGACCACGGCTGGAGGGACGCGCTCGCGGCGGACGCGACGCTGGCCGGCGGGCTGAACGCCCACGACGGTCGACTGTTCCACGCCTCCGTGGGGAAGGCGCTCGGGCTGGAGCACCACGACCCCGCCGAGCTGCTCTCCTGAGCGACCCCGCGGGGGCCCAGCGTCGACGGCCCAGCGTCGAGGGCCCAGCGTCGAGGGCTCAGGCGATGTCGCGACGCAAGGTGACGAACCGCGCGAGCACGGCGAACACGGCGGCGTAGCCGAGCATCATCAACAGTCCTGCCCAGCGGGGCAGCATGTCCCCGCCCGTCTCGGCCCCCGCGAAGGACGTGAACAGGCTCGCTCCGATGACGGCGTCGGCCGCGGCACCGGGGAGGTACTGGGCGACACCGGAGAGGGACTCCACCGCCGCTCCGACGGTACGGGCGATCGGCTCCACGAACTGGGTGAAGGCCAGGATCGCGACGATCGCGGTGACCTGGTTGGTGACCAGTCCGCCGAACGCCACGCCGATCATGCTCCACGCGGCGAAGGCCACGAGGGTCCACCCGAGGACGGACCACACCTGCGAGGACCCCAGGAAGGCACCGTCGCCGAGCAGCCCCAACGTCGTTCCCCCACCGAGGAGGACGGTGCCCACACCGACGGCCCCGTAGGCCAGCCCGAGCGCGAGACCCAGGACGAGCTTGGCGAGGAGCAACGTCCCGCGGCTCGGTTCGACGAGCAGGGCTCCGGTGATCGTCTTGTGACGGAACTCCGTGGTGAAGACCATGCTGCCGATGAGCAGCGGGAAGACGTAGCCGATCGGGTTGGTCACCGAGTACGTGGCGACGGCGGCATCGACGCCGCTGGGCAGGCCCGCAGCCGCCTCGTCGGTGGCCATCGTCCCGCTGAAGGAGAAGGCGATGACCACCGCCACGAAGCCCAGGTAGGCGACCATGACGAGGCTGATGATCCACCACATCCGGGTCGACAGCAGCTTGCGGACCTCGGCGGTGAGCGCGGCACCCATCAGGCCACCGCCCTCGGTGTCGTGGCGGTCTCCGGTGAGGTGGTGAGCCCGAGGAAGACCTCCTCGAGGTCGATGCTGCGGTCGGCCAGCTGGTGCAGCTCCACACCCGCGGCGAAGGCCGCAGCACCGACCTCACGCCCCGTCGCACCGCGGACGAGGACGGCGCTCCCGTCGTGCACGATGCTCCAGCCGCGCTCCGCGGCGACCCGCTCGAGCGCATCGGGGACCGGGGTGTGCACCACCACGAGACGCTCGGCCAGCTCCTCCAGCCCGGACAGGGGCGAGGAGTGCACCAGCCGACCGCCGGTGATGATGACGACGTCGTCGACGGTGCTCTGCACCTCCTTCAGGACATGGCTGGAGACCAGCACGGTGCGTCCCTCCGCCGCGAACGAGCGCAGCAGATGACGCAGCCACACGATGCCCTGGGGATCGAGGCCGTTGGCCGGCTCGTCCAGGACGATGACCTCGGGATCACCGAGCAGCGCGGTGGCGAGACCGAGACGTTGCCGCATGCCCATCGAGTAGCCACCCACCCTGCGGCGTCGGGCGTCGTCGAGCCCGACGAGCTCCAGCAGCTCGTGGCACCGGGCGTCGTCGACACCGGTCTGGGGCGCCAGGGTTCGCAGATGGCCCAGGCCCGTGCGGCCGGGGTGGAAGCTGGAGGCCTCGAGCGCGGCGCCCACGTGCTGGGCAGGGCGGTCGAGGTCGGTGTAGGCCCGGTCCCCGATGAGCGCGGTGCCACTCGTGGGTCGGACCAGACCCAGCAGCATGCGCAGGGTCGTGGTCTTGCCCGAGCCGTTGGGCCCGAGGAAGCCGGTCACCGCCCCCGGACGGACGGCGAAGGTCAGGTCGTCGACCGCTGTCACCGCCCCGAAGCGCTTCGTCAAGCTCTCGACACTGATCCCCACCGCAGTCATGGATCGATCCTATGATCCGGTCCCCCAAAGGACGCCACTCGCCTCGGCCGCTAAGAGAAGAACGTCCGACGTCGAGGGATTACGAGCCAGCGTAAGACGACCACTGAGCCGCTGAGTCTCGCCCCGACAGTGGCTGAGTGGCGAGGGAGCTGGCCTTCCTACGGGTCCTTGCACACCGCGTGGTCGCCCACGCGTCGCCACCGCACACGCATCTCGTCCTCGACAGTCACCAACTCGAACGTGGCGCGCCCGTCAGGGCTGGCGAAAGGCCAAGTCATTTCGAGCGCGCCGGCGGCGGCTCGAATCGATTTGACTCGCAGCGACGTCGGCCATGTCGCCGCGGGATATGTCGCAACCGCGTCGCGGGCCGGTACGAACTTCTCGCGCATGACCTTGCGGAACTCGACCGCATGCTCGGGCTTAAGCCGACGTACATCGCTGTCGAAGGTGGGCGAGGTCTCGAACTTCACTCGCTGGTCAGCGCGTCGAGATCAGCGATGAAGTCTTCACCTTCGTGAACGATGACGCGGTCGGTCGCCACGTGCTCGTCGACCTCACGCTCCCGCTCCTGCCAACGCCGGGTCCAGCACCACGCCTGGTCAACCGGAACCGGCACCGTAGGCCGCAGCTCAACCACACCGTCGGGTCGCTCGGTGACCTCAAGCTGGACGCCAGGATCGTCCAGGGTCAGACGCTCGCGTAAATCGGCGGGCAACGCGATCACGCCGCAGCGCTGAACGGCGATCAAGCCGTGGAATCCCTCAGGCTGAGCAGCCATGCTCGCTGTGTGCCCAGATAGCCGCAAGACCGTAATGCCGTTCCTCAAGTTGAAGCCGATAATATTCCTTATGTCAACAAGTGCCGGTTACTCTAATCTTGCTGGCGCGCCAGGGCGGCCGGACGAGCGCTGCGTGGGCGACCCACCTTCAACCGGTATGGCAATCGCTTGCGCAGTAAAAACAGCCATTGACCTGGCTGTAGTAGTTCTTCGCGGCTTGAACGGCTCCACGACAGGTCGCATGGTTTCCGAGGGCCTGGCGGTTGCCTGCGGCGGGCAGGAAGGAGCAACTTGCTGACAAGTCGTGAACTTCGTGATCTCCATTGGTCTGAGCGTTCGTGTTTACGCAGAAGTTCGACAAGGGTCGGGACTGCTGCACGGATAGGTGACATCTGATCTGTGGTGCCGAGAGGTGCTGCTGGAAGGATGTTGACCGTGCCCAAGCCTTATCCCCGTGAGTTCCGTGAGGATGTTGTTCGAGTCGCTCGTGGCCGTGAGCCCGAGACTCAGTTGAAGCAGATCGCTGCCGACTTCGGGATCAGCGAGTCGTGTCTGGCGAACTGGATGAAGGCCGCGGATGTCGCCGATGGGACCAAGCCCGGCGAGACCACGGCTGAGCGGTCTGAGAACCGCGAGTTGAAGAAACGTGTCCGGCTGCTGGAGCAGGAGAACGAGGTTCTGCGTCGGGCCGCTGCCTATCTGTCTCAGGCGAACCTGCCGGGAAAAGGCTCTACCCACTCGTGAGGGACCTGGCCGCCGACGGCATCGCCGTCAGCGTGTCATGTCGGGTGCTCGGGCTCGCGCGTCAGCCGTACTACCGCTGACGCGCCTGCCCGATCACTGCCTCCGAGTGGGACGAGGCCCTGCTGAGCCATGCCGTCTTCGAGGCGCACCACGAGGATCCGGAGTTCGGCTACCGCCTCGTCGTCGACGAGGTCCGTGCTGCTGGCTTCTCGGTGGCCGAGCGAACGGTATGGAAGATCTGCAGCGCCAACGGCTGGTGGAGCGCGTTGGGCAAGAAGCGCAGCAAGAGTGGCAAGAAGCCCGGACCACCGGTCCACGACGACCTGCTCGCGGTCATCGATGAGCACGGCGTGATCCGCCACGAGTTCACCGCCGACACCCCGAACCAGCTGTGGCTGGCCGACATCACCGAGCACCGCACCGGTGAGGGAAGAGTCTATCTGTGCGCGATCAAGGACGTCTGCTCCAACCGGATCGTGGGCTACTCCATCGACTCACGGATGAAGTCACGACTGGCGGTCGCGGCGCTGAACAACGCCGTTGCCAGGCGCGGCGACGTCGAGGGTTGCATCGTTCACACCGACAGAGGATCGCAATTTCGCAGCAGGAAGTTCGTCCACGCGCTCAACCGCCACGGCATGGTCGGATCGATGGGTCGAGTCGGCGCGGCCGGCGACAACGCTGCCATGGAGAGCTTCTTCGCTCTGCTGCAGAAGAACGTCCTCAACCGCCGCACCTGGGCCACCCGAGACGACCTGCGGATCGCGATCGTCACCTGGATCGAAAGGACCTACCACCGCCGACGCCGACAAGCCGCGCTCGGCCGATTGACCCCCATCGAGTGGGAGACAATCATGAACCAGACCGTCACCCTGGCGGCTTAACCCCAACTGTCACCCGATCGTGCAGCAGTCCCGGGTTCTGCTACGTCTCGTTCATCACCGACGTGTACTCACGCCGGATCCTGGGCTGGCGGGTCACGACGTCCAAGACGACCCCGTTGGTGCTCTCAGCGCTCGAGCAGGCACTGTTCACGAGACGAAGGACGAGCTTCGAGTTCACCACCGCCGGGCTGCTGCACCACTCCGATGCCGGCAGCCAGTACACGTCGTTGGCGTTCACCGAGGCACTCGTCGACGCTGGGATCACCGGCTCGATCGGGACCGTCGGCGATGCGCTGGACAACGCGCTCATGGAGTCCACGATCGGCCTGTTCAAGACTGAGGTCATCGGCCATGAACAGAAGATCTGGACCAGCTGGCGACAGGTCGAGGAAGCGACCGCTTCCTGGGTCCACTGGTTCAACCACGAGCGTCTGCACTCCTCGATCGGAGATGTCCCACCCATCGAATTCGAGCAGTCGCACTACGATGCAACACGAGGGCACGACGATCCCGTCGCGGCCTAACCACGCCCTCCAAAAATCCCAGGCCGATTCAAGCTTCTCTAGCGAGCCAAGCAACTTCACCTATATCGGGGTCCCGTCCCAAACCTCGCCATGCTGCCATCGCCCTACCGGCGACGTCGGGCGTCGACCATGGAAGGAACACACCCGAATCCTCATCGACGTCACCAATTGCTACGTCGGTACCAACAAGCGCGTCTAGGATTGAGGCCGCGATTTCTTGCACTTGCCGATCCGGCGCCGTCGGCAGAGCGCGCCTGATGTGCCACGGAAGTGCCCACAATCCAACCATGTCTTCGTCAAGTTCGCGGTCCAGCATCAAGGCTACGCCGACAGCAGCTGCAAGTCCCTCGTCCCTCATGGGTTGAACTTTAGCTTTCGGAGGTCGTCCACCCCTGAAACATTGACGTCAATGGTTGCCGCCGTTCTCGGGCTCTTCTTGGACATGGCTGTTCGAAGCTGCACGGTTCCACCGCGCGGCAACTCCACACGCGTCAACTTCGACGTTTGAGCAACCACTGAGCCACCTTCACTCAGTTGCGAGAACATCGCGCGCGCCTCGGGTAGACCCCCTGGGATTTCTCGGATCGCATCGTTCGAGCCGGCCTTGCCCACTCTCTGACCAACCGGCCCCAGGACCCCCTCCAGCGATTGAACCGATGACGAACTTCCGTTTCTGATCCTCCCGAGGGCTCTAGCAAGGAGATTACTTCCCTTGGCTGCGCTGGCAGTCTGTCCGCCGGGAATCAAGAGTTGGCCGAGGTGACCGGCGAGGTTTCCCGTCAGGTACTCCGGTGCCTTTCGATCCACCCCGACCCGGTCGAACCAGCCGTTCAGCATGTGGCTTGGAGTCTGGTTGGGGCGCATACTCGGCGGCACCCTCGGGTTCGAGATGACGGCGTCGGCCAACCATGCGAGGGATGACAGAGCGCCCGCAGCTCCGTTGACTCGGGAACGGAAGTATGACGGCTGCTTGGGCAGCCAACTGTGTCGGGTGGTCCACGCACGCCGCTGAGCCTGTACATACGGCTTTGGGTTGTACGCCTTGTTCCCCGGCTTCGCTCCCTTGCGGGCGGTGCCGTTGTAGTTGTGCTTGTAGGCGACGGGACTGTTGTAGTCGCCACCACAGCCTCCCCCGCAGGAGGGACGAAGTCCGTCAGGATCCATCATCGTGACGGGAGTGTTGTTGGCGTAGGCGTACCCGTTGAGCTGTTGCGGATCAGCGAAGTCGGCGATGGGGTCGACGGAGATGAATCTGCCGTCGGTGGGGTCGTACTCGCGAGCGTCGAGGTGGACGGTGCCGATGTCGGTGTCGGTCTGCTTGTTGAGGAACCCACGGGCGGTGGGCCACGGCGTAGAGGGGTTCTGCAGTTGTTCGCCGAAGGGTGAGTAGCGGCGTTTGGTCCAGTCCTGGGTTGCACTATTAGCGGTCAGGACAGGGGTGTTCTGGTGGTTGACGGCGCTCATGTGCAGGCCGTTGCTGTCGCGTGTTGCGACGGGGACGCCATCGAGGGTGTAGGTGCGGACGGTGGAGCGAGCTCCATCCTTGACGGTGATCTCGGCGGTGCCCATGTAAAGGATTTCGGAGTCATCGGCGCTGTTGCGTTCGATGAGGCGGTTGCCGTCGGCGTCATAGAGGTAGGTGATGGTCTCGTCGGTGTCGAGGTCGGTGACCTTGGAGACGCGCCCCTCCCTGTCCCACTCATAGGCCGTGCCCTCATCTGCTGCCGTGGAGCGCTGCAGCAGGTTGCCGGTCATGTCGTAGCTGAAGTCCTCAGTTTCAGCATCGTGGCCGGTCTTGACGGTCTGGGTGGCGGCGTGTGGTTGCAGTGCCGTGGGTGACGGGTAGCTGGTGGTCTCGGTGGAGTTGGTGATGCTGGCGCCGGGCTTGCGCTTGGAGACCACCTCGGTGCGGTTGCCGTTCTTGGCGTAGGCGTAGGTGTCCGCGTACGGGGCCTGGCTGCCCAGGGTGGCGTCGCTCGGTGCGGCGCAGTCGGTGGTCGTGGTGGTCCAGGCCTTTTCCAGGCGACGTAGGTAGTCGTAGTCGAAGCACTCGCGGCGGGTGTCGGCCGCGGCGACGTCGTCGAGCTTGGTGATGTTGCCTTCCTGGTCGTAGGAGTAGCGCAGGTCCATCCGGTTGGTGGTGGCGCTGCCCTGCAGGGAGAACGACTGGCCGGTCAGCCGGCGGGTCGATGCGTCGTAGGTGCTGGCTGCGTAGGCGAGCTTGCCCTGCACGGTCCCGAGGGTGCGTTGCAGGACCTCGCCGGTGGAGCGGCGGTAGGTGTCTGAGGCGAAGTAGCCCACACCGCGCATCGAGTCGACGTTGCCGAGATCGTCGTAGGTGTACTGGATGTTCTCGTTGCTGATGCCGAACACCAGCGGCTGACGTGCGAGCCTCACGCTGCCGTCGGGGTTGTAGGCGAACCCTGAGGTGTGGCCGCCGGCCCAGTAGTGCAGCCCCTCGCTCTGGGGAATCAGGAAGCGACTGTCCAGCGGCCGTCCGGCGGCGTCATAGTTGGTGGTCTCGTTCGTGTACTCCTCGCCATTGGCGTGACGAGTCGAGGACGTCAGCGACCCTTCTCGGACGGTGTCATAGGTCCATTCGGCCCGCAGGTCGCCATCGGCGTCGTCGTCACGGAGCTCGGTCTTTCGCCCGAGCGCGTCGTGACCGGTCCACAGGCTCAGGCCGCGAGCATCGGTGGAGCTGACGCGGCGGTCCATGGCGTCATAGGTGTGGCTGGTGGTGCCCTTGTCCGGGTCGACCTCGCTGATCAGGCGACCGCGGAGGTCATAGGACTTGGTCCACTGCGTGCCGGAGGAGTCCGTCACGCTGGCCAGATCGCCGGCCGGGGTGTGGGTGTAGGTGGTGACGTCGTTGGCTCCACTGGGCGTGCTGCCCTGGAACTGGTGCAGCTTGGTGGTGCGACCCCGCACATCCTGCACGGTGACGGTGGGCGTGCCGCCCTCAGGCGGGGTCACCCGGGTGCGGTCCCCTTCGTGGCTGGTGAGCGTGGACCACTTCACCGCTCCGAGCGAGGCCAGGGATTCGCGGGTCACGCGGCCGGCTCGGTCATAGCCGTAGAGGGTGTAAGAGTCGACCTGGTTCTCCTCTGCACTGACCAGGGTGGTGTTCACCGAACCGGTCGTGTAATAGGGGCCCATCTTGGCGCTGACCCAGCCGCGATCGTCATAGCGGGTCTCGGTGATCACCCGTCCGCCGGCGTCGTTGGCCGACGGGCTCTGGGTGCCACGCTCGCGCATCAGGCCGTCGTAGAACGCCACGGACTTCACGTAGTCACCGGCGGGGTTGAGGCGTTCTGTGGTGACGGTGTTGGCCTTGGTCTTGGACACGTCATAGGCGAACTTGGCGTGCGGGGTGTCGGTGCCCTTGGTGCGGTCCGGCCCCCAGACCGAGACGATTCTCCCGAGCGCGTCGTGGCTGGTGTCAGTGTGGGCGCCGGCGACGTCGGTCTCGCGAGTCGGGGTGCCCCAGGATCGGGTGGGATGTGTGACCGTCGCCTGATCGAGCGGGTTGGTGGTGGTGACGGTCTCCACGGGGCCACTGGAGGGGCTGTAGGCGGTGGTCGTGGTCTGATCGGCGGCGTCGGTGACCGCGGTGGGGCGGCCGTAGGCGTCATAGGTGGTGGTGGCTTCACGCTGGTAGTCGATGGAGCCGGACCAGTCCTTCGCACCGTCGACGCGGGTCGGGTTGCCCTTGGTCGGCGTGGCACCGAACCCGGCACCGTCATAGGCCGTTCGGCTTGCGGAGACGATGTGCGACTCGGCCGTGGGCGCGGTGCCGCAGGGGCGTGCGGTGGTGACCTCTTGGGAGGGGAACTCATACATGCCCGCCGTGGC
>NZ_JBIMEU010000013.1:0-32221 GCF_051262555.1 Aeromicrobium sp. CF4.19
TCCTGCACGAGAATCTTTCGTCTGCACGGGTTGCTTCCCGTGCACACGAAGGGAAACCGTGCAGATGCGGTGCCAACAGGTCCGCATGTTGGTACGCGATGTCTCACCCCTTGATAAAGCCGGGGCCGGGGGTCAGACTGACCGGGTGCACGTGGAGCTTCTAGTAGTAGACGACTGACGCGACGACCCTGCCGGTCTCCGCGTCCCCCTCTGTTGCCATGATTCGGCCAGGGGGTTTTTTCATGCAGAGCGCCACTCACGCAGCAGCGCCCACCTCGAACGAAGGACAGATGATGACGGAGCAGGTCACGACGCCGGGCCAGGAGACGCTGACGGGCGCGCAGAGCCTCGTCCGCTCCCTCGAGCACGCTGGTGTCGAGGTCATCTTCGGCATCCCCGGCGGCGCCATCCTGCCGGCCTACGACCCGCTCTTCGACTCCGCCATCCGCCACGTCCTGGTGCGGCACGAGCAGGGTGCGGGTCATGCCGCGCAGGGCTACGCGATGGCCACCGGCCGTGTCGGTGTGTGCATGGCGACCTCCGGCCCCGGGGCGACCAACCTCGTGACCGCCATCGCCGACGCCCACATGGACTCGGTCCCGATGGTGGCGATCACCGGCCAGGTCGCCAGCGGTGCGATCGGGACGGACGCGTTCCAGGAGGCGGACATCCGGGGCATCACGATGCCGATCACCAAGCACAGCTACCTCGTCACCGATCCCGCCGACATCCCGCGCGTCGTGGCCGAGGCCTTCCACATCGCCGGCACGGGTCGGCCAGGCCCCGTCCTCGTGGACGTCGCCAAGGACGCACTGCAGCACACCACCACCTTCGCGTGGCCGCACGAGCTCGCCCTTCCCGGCTACCGACCGACGACCCGGCCGCACGGCAAGCAGGTGCGCGAGGCCGCCCGGCTGGTGGCAGCGGCCAAGCGACCCGTGCTCTACGTCGGCGGCGGCGTCATCAAGGCCGAGGCATCGGCCGAGCTCGCCGTGCTCGCCGAGCTCACCCAGATCCCGGTCGTCACGACGCTGATGGCGCGCGGCGCGTTCCCGGACTCCCACGAGCTCAACCTCGGCATGCCCGGCATGCACGGCACGGTGGCGGCGGTCGCCGCCCTGCAGAAGTCGGACCTGCTGATCTCGCTCGGAGCCCGCTTCGACGACCGTGTCACCGGCCAGCTCTCCAGCTTCGCGCCCGGGGCCAAGGTCATCCACGCCGACATCGACCCGGCCGAGATCTCCAAGAACCGCACCGCCGACGTGCCGATCGTGGGCGACTGCCGCGAGGTGATCGCCGAGCTCATCGTGACCCTGCGCAAGATCGCCGACGAGGACGGCCTCCATGGCGACTACACCGCCTGGCGCGACCAGATGCTCGGCGTCAAGGCCAAGTTCCCGGTGGGCTACGACAAGCCCGACGAGGGGCTGGCCCCGCAGACGGTCATCGAGCGGCTCAGCGCCATCGCGGGACCGGAGGCCACCTACGTCGCCGGCGTCGGCCAGCACCAGATGTGGGCCGCGCACTTCGTGGACTACGAGCGCCCACGCCAGTGGCTCAACTCCGGCGGCGCCGGGACCATGGGGTACGCGGTGCCGGCCGCCATGGGAGCCCAGATGGGCCTGCCGGGCTCCGTCGTGTGGGCCATCGACGGCGACGGCTGCTTCCAGATGACCAACCAGGAGCTCGCCACCTGCGCCCTGGAGGGCATCCCGATCAAGGTGGCGGTCATCAACAACTCCTCGCTCGGCATGGTGCGCCAGTGGCAGACCCTGTTCTACGAGGGCCGCTACTCCAGCACCGACCTCAACACCGGGCCGGAGTCCATCGGCGCACGGCGCATCCCCGACTTCCTCAAGCTCGCCGAGGCCTACGGCTGCGTGGGTCTGCGCTGCGACAGCGAGGACGACCTCGACGCGACCATCAAGGAGGCGATGGCGATCACGGACCGGCCGGTCGTGATCGACTTCGTCGTCGAGCGCGACGCCATGGTCTGGCCGATGGTCGCCGCCGGCACGAGCAACGACGACATCAAGATCGCCAGGGACCTGGCGCCCGAGTGGGAAGATGAGGACCTCTGATGGCACAACACACGCTGAGCGTGCTGGTGGAGAACACCCCCGGTGCGCTCGCCCGCGTCTCCAGCCTGTTCATGCGCCGTGGCTTCAACATCGACTCTCTCGCGGTCGGTCCCACCGAGATTCCCGAGATCTCGCGGATGACGATCGTCGTGAGCGTCGACGAGCTGCCGCTGGAGCAGGTGACCAAGCAGCTGAACAAGCTCATCAACGTGCTCAAGATCGTCGAGCTCGACTCCGCGTCCGCGGTGGAGCGTGAGCTCATGCTGATCAAGGTCAAGACCGACCCCCAGACCCGCGGCCAGGTGCTCGAGACCGTGCAGCTGTTCCGCGCCAAGGTGGTGGACGTCGCCACCGACGCGGTGACGATCGAGGCCACCGGCGACGCGGGCAAGCTCACGGCCATGCTGAACGTGCTCGAGCCGTTCGGCATCCGCGAGATCGCCCAGTCAGGGCGCGTGGCCATCGGCCGCGGTGCTCGATCCATCACCGACCGCACGATGCGCACCGTGCCGACCCAGCACAGTGCCTGACCCCCGGCCCGCCCACCCAAGGGCCTGAACCCTGATCCAGACCACCCACCCGAACCACCGAGGAGCACCCACCGTGGCTGACATGTTCTACGACGACGACGCCGACCTCTCCATCATCCAGGGCAAGAACGTGGCCGTGATCGGCTACGGCAGCCAGGGCCACGCCCACGCGCTGAACCTGCGCGACTCCGGGGTCGACGTGCGCGTCGGTCTTGCGGAGGGTTCGCGGAGCAAGGCCAAGGCCGAGGCGGAAGGACTGCGCGTGCTGTCCGTGGCCGAGGCCGTGGAGGAGGCCGACGTCGTCGTCATCCTCACTCCCGACCAGGTGCAGCGCACCGTCTACGCCGACTCGATCGCCCCGCACCTTGCTGCCGGGGACACGCTGCTGTTCTGCCACGGCTTCAACATCCGCTTCGGCTACATCGAGGCCCCGGAGGGTGTCGACGTCGTCCTCGTCGCCCCCAAGGCGCCCGGCCACACGGTCCGTCGCGAGTTCGTGGACGGCCGCGGCATCCCCGACATCATCGCTGTCGAGCAGGATGCCTCCGGTTCGGCCTGGGACCTCGCGCTGTCCTACGCCAAGGCCATCGGCGGCACTCGGGCCGGCGTCATCAGGACGACGTTCACCGAGGAGACCGAGACGGATCTCTTCGGCGAGCAGGCCGTGCTGTGCGGTGGCATGTCGCACCTCGTGCAGGCCGGGTTCGAGACGCTCACCGAGGCGGGCTACCAGCCCGAGATCGCCTACTTCGAGGTGCTGCACGAGCTCAAGCTGATCGTCGACCTGATGTGGGAGGGCGGCATCGCCAAGCAGCGCTGGAGCATCTCCGACACGGCCGAGTACGGCGACTACGTCTCCGGGCCGCGGATCGTCGACGCGAGCGTCAAGGAGCGGATGCAGGAGGTCCTGTCCGACATCCAGGACGGCACCTTCGCCAAGCGCTTCATCGACGACCAGGACAACGGTGCCAAGGAGTTCAACGCGCTGCGCGAGAAGGAGGCGGGCCACTCCATCGAGGCCACCGGCAAGACGCTGCGCTCGCACTTCTCCTGGCAGCAGGAGGACACGGACTACACCGAGGGCAGTGCTGCTCGTTGACGGTTCGTCACCGGGGGCACTGATTCCCGCCGGCATGCTCGGCCTCAGGCGATGAGGTCGAGCGTGCCGGTGGCGGTGGCCTCCTGATGCGCGGGACGTGTCCCCTCGACGTCGTCCCAGGCCAGACGTAGTCGACGCACGGCCTCGCTGAGGACGGCCGGGGTCCGGGTGTACGGCAGGCGGAGGCGACGCTCGCCGAGCGACGTCGGCCCGCTGACGAAGCGTGGCCCGGGCGTCAGCAGGAGGTCGTGGCGCGCGGCGGCGGTCACCAGGCGGGACGACGTGGGCCTCGGCAGCTCGGCCCAGAGGCTGAGCCCGCCGGCGGGACACGGTGCGGTGATCTCGGGGAGGTGCTCGGCCAGCTCGCCGAGCAGGTGATCGCGGGCCGCGCGGGAACGGGCTCGCCCGGCCGCGGCGGTCTGCCCGCCCTCGGTCAGCAGCTCGGTGACCACCAGCTGCTCGAAGGCGGAGCTGCCGAGGTCGTCGGCCATGCGGTGCTGCACGAGCGGGGTGATGAGCTCGTGCGGGGCGCGGATCCACCCCACCCGCAGCCCGCCCCAGAACTCCTTGGATGCCGATCCGACGAGGACGGCTCGGTCGTCGTGCTGTGCCAGCGAGGGTGGGAGCTCGAGCCCGTCGAGGTTGACCTCGCGCAGGGACTCATCCACCACCTGCAGGACGTCGTGGCGGCGGACCAGCCGGACCCACTCGAGGCGCGTCTGCGCATCCATGACGGCTCCGGTCGGGTTGTGGAACTCGGGGATGACGTAGGCGGCGTGGTGGCGTCCTCCGGCCAGGAGTGCAGCGAGCGCCTCGGTGTCCCACGGGTCGTCCCCGGCCGGCAAGGGTGACAGGCGCGCGCCGGTGGCGACGAACGACTCCAGGGCGTGGGGGTAGGACGTCGCCTCCACGACCACCCTCCGGCCGGGCGCCATGATCGTGCGGGCCACGAGGGACAGCGCACCCATCGCGCCGCTGGTGACGATCACCTGGTCCGGCGACGTGTCCAGGCCCCGGCTGCGGTACCGCTCGGCCAGCGCCTCGCGCAGTGCGGGCAGGCCGTCCGGCAGGTAGCCGGAGGTCGTGAGCAGTCCGTCGGCGCGAGCGAGTGCAGCCTCGAAGGCGCGGGTCAGGCCCGGCGGGCCGGAGGGGGCGGCGTAGGTGAGGGCGATGGTGTTCTCGTCCCGTGGGTCGGTGATCAGGGAGCTGGCGCCGGAGCGGGACAGCGGCACCCGCACGATGCTCCCGGACCCGCGGCGCGACTCCAGCAGTCCGGCGTCGCGCAGCTCGGCGTAGGCGCGGGTGGTGGTGGTCCGGCTCAGCCGCAGTGCGGTGGCGAGCTCGCGCTCGCTGGGCAGCCTGACCCCGTCGGGGACGCGGCCGTCCTTCACCAGCAGCCGCATCCGGTCCGCCACGACCCGGTACAGGGGCACGCTGTCCGCCTGGAGGTCGGTCCCGAGCAGGGTTGCCAGCCGGCTGGCCGACAGGACGGTGGTCATGAGGCCACTCTTGCACGATTGGCTATGGATTCAAAGGCCAATGGCGAGCACGATGAAGCCATGCTCTTCGTGATCCTCGTCGTCCTGCTGCTGGTGTGGGCCGTGTGGCGGACCGTCGTGCTCGTGCGCACCGACGGCCTGGGCTCGCGGCCTGCGCCGCGCAGCCACGCGGAGCAGACCCTCGGGTCCACCTGGCCCCAGCAGGACGACTGGAACCGATGATCGCCCGCCTGGTCCAGCTCATGGGCGGCCTCGTCCTCTACGGGGTCACGATGGCGATGCTCGTGCGATCGGGCCTCGGACTGGACCCCTGGGACGTCTTCCACGAGGGCATGACCCACCACGTGCCACTCACGTTCGGCCAGGTGGTGATCCTCACCGGCGTGTTCCTGCTGCTGCTCTGGGTGCCGTTGCGGCAGCGTCCCGGCGTCGGGACCGTCCTCAACGTCATCGTCATCGGCCTGGCCGCCGATCTCGGCCTGGCGCTCATCCCGACGTCCGACCTCCTCGTCTGGCAGGCGCTGCTGCTCGTCGGCGGCATCGTGGGCAACGGCGTCGCGGGCGCCCTCTACATCGGGGCCAGGCTCGGCCCGGGGCCCCGTGACGGCCTGTGGCTCGGGCTCGTGGAGCGGACGGGGCGCAGCGTGCGCTTCTGGCGCACGACGCTGGAGCTCACGGTCCTGGTGGTCGGCTTCGTCCTGGGCGGGACCGTGGGCGTGGGCACCGTGGCCTACGCCCTTGCCATCGGTCCGGTGGTGCAGGCCGTCCTGCCCCGCGTCGACGTCCACCGCCGATGACTGGCCGCCCGCGGCTGATTGCTACGGTGTCGGCGCAAGGCCGGGGTGCCCCACCGACGGGGCTGAGATCACACCCGCACACCTGATCCGGTTCGTACCGGCGGAGGGAGCCCACGTGACGGACACGTCCGCACTCACCACCATCCACCGCGCCCTGCGGGAGCGCTCACCGCTCGTCCAGTGCCTGACCAACTACGTCTCGATGGATCTCGCAGCCAACGTGCTCAACGCAGCGGGCGCCTCGCCGGCGATGGTCCACGACGAGCGGGAGGCCGGCGAGATGGCCGGTATCGCATCGGCCGTCGTGGCCAACATCGGCACGCTCAGTCCGCCGTGGATCGCGGGCATGCATGCCGCCGTCTCGGTGGCGCACGAGCGTGGCATCCCCTGGGTGCTCGACCCGGTCGCCGTCGGCGCCACGGCCTACCGTCGTGAGTCCGCCACCGCACTGCTGGGGCACCACCCCACGGTGATCCGGGGCAACGCGAGCGAGGTCGTGGCGCTCGCGACCGCAGCCGGCGCCGGCCGGGGGGTCGACTCCACGCACGACTCCACCGACGTGCTCGACGAGGCGATCGCGCTGGCCGCCTCCACCGGGGCCGTCGTGGTGGTGAGCGGCGCGACCGACGTCATCACCGACGGCGCGCGCACCGTGCACGTGACCGGCGGTGATCCCCGGATGCCGCTGATCTCCGCGCTCGGCTGCTCCGCCACGGCTCTCGTGGCGGCGTGCGCGGCGGTGAGCGACGACGCCGTCGACGCGGCAACCGTCGCGATGGCGATGCTGGCCGCGGCAGGGGAGCGGGCGGGCGAGCGGGCCGACGGGCCCGGGACGCTGCGCGTGCACCTGCTCGACGCTCTTGCCGCGCTGGAGGACGAGGCCGTGGCCGCCGTGGTCGCGCGATGACCCTCGACCTGTCGGTCTACCTCGTGACCGAGCCGATGGTGGGGCTGCCCGAGGTGGTCAGCGCTGCCGTGACCGGGGGCGTGGACCTCGTCCAGCTCCGCGACAAGACGGCCACCAGTCGTGAGCTCGCGGGGGCGGCCATCCGGTTGCGCGCGCTCACCTCGGCGCGGGGGGTGCCGCTCGTGGTCAACGACGACATGGAGGCGGCGCGGGTCGCCGACGGGATCCACGTCGGTGCCGACGACCTGACGCCGGCTGAGGCGCGAGCGACGCTCGGGCCCCGGGCCGTGGTGGGGTGGTCGATCAACGGCGTCGACCAGCTGGACGACGTGGAGGGCCTCGCCGCGTGCACGTACGTCGCGGTCAGCCCTGTGTGGGCCACGGGCACCAAGCCCGACCACCAGCCACCGCTGGGCCTGGACGGTCTTCGCGCCGTGGTGGAGGCGGTCGCCGGTCGGTGCCCGGTCGTCGGCATCGGGGGCATCGACGGGACCAACGCCGCCGAGGTCGTCCGCGCCGGCGCCGAGGGCGTGGCCGTGGTGAGCGCCATCTGCCGCGCCGAGGATCCAGCGGAGGCGACGAGGAGTCTGCGGTCCGCGGTGGAGCAGGGCAGGTGGCAGCGATGAGCCGGGTCCCCGTCATGCTCAGCATCGCCGGGTCCGACCCCTCCGGCGGGGCCGGCATCCAGGCCGACGTCAAGACGGCGACGGCACTCGGGGTCTATGCGGGCGCCGTCCTGACGGCTCTCACGGCCCAGAACACCACCGGTGTGCAAGGCATCCACGCCGTCCCGACGGCGTTCGTCGCGCAGCAGCTGGAGAGCGTGCTGTCCGACCTCGACGTCGGTGCCGTGAAGATCGGGATGCTCGGAGGTCCCGACGTCGCTGCCTGCGTCGCCGAGGCGTTGCGCCGGAACCCCGTCCGGCACGTCGTGCTCGACCCGGTCATGGTGGCGTCCTCCGGGGACCAGCTCGTCCCCGACGAGACGGTCGAGGTCATCGCGGCCGAGCTGCTGCCCCTCGCGACCGTCGTCACGCCGAACGTCCCGGAGGCCGAGATCCTCACCGGGACCTCGATCACGGACGTCGCCGGGCAGGAACGTGCCGGCCACCTGCTCGTGCAGGCAGGTGCGGCTGCCGCCCTCGTCAAGGGTGGGCACCTCGACGGTGCCGAGAGCGTCGACGTGCTGGTGACCCGGGACGGCGTCCGGCACCTCTCGGCCCCCCGGGTCCGGACCGAGCACACGCATGGCACGGGCTGCACGTTGTCCTCGGCCGTGGCGTCCTTCCTGGTGCGGGGGGAGTCGGTCGACGCCGCGGTCGGGCGGGCCAAGGACTACCTCGTCGCCGCGTTGGCCTCGGGCTCTCGACGCGACGTCGGGTCCGGACGCGGCCCCGTCGACCACCTGGCCGGCCGATGAGCTGGGGGCACCGCCCTGCACGGAGCGCAGCGGAGTGCTTGGGGGCGCGCCAGCGAGTGAACCGAAGGCACGTCATCGCGCCGCCGGTGTTTTCTTCGCACCTTCTGACAGCGGTGGCGCGATGAGCGCCGCCGAGGCGGCGTGGACCGCCGCATCCGGGTGGTTCGGAGCCATCGTGGAGCACCCGTTCGTGGTCGAGCTGGGGGACGGGTCGTTGCCCGAGGAGGCCTTCACCCGCTACCTCGTCGACGACGCCCACTACCTCGACCGTTATGCCCGCGTCCTCGCGCAGCTGGCCGTGCGCGGCGCCGGGGTCCGCGACGTCGAGCTGTTCGCCTCCGCGGCCACCGGTGCCGTGGTGGCGGAGCGTGAGCTGCACACCGGGTGGCTGGGGTCTCGTGGGCTCGACCCGGATGCGCCGGGCGTCGCTGAGCCGAGCCCGACCTGTCGGGCCTACACCGGCTTCCTGCTCGAGATGGCGGTCTCGGCACCGTTCGACGTCGCGGTCGCGGCCGTGCTGCCGTGCTTTCGTGTCTACGCCGAGGTGGGCCGGCACCTCGCTGCCGAGGTCGGCGACGACCACCCCTACGCGGCGTGGATCCGGACCTATGCGGACCCCGAGTTCGACGCAGCCGTCCGGCGGGCCGAGGACTGCCTGGATCGCGTGACGCGTGACGAGCCGGCCGTCATCGACGCCTACCTCACGGCGACCCGCTTCGAGTGGATGTTCTGGGACGCCGCCTGGAGAGGCGAGCGCTGGCCGGGGTCAGGACGTACGAGCCCGCCTCGATGAGACGCGTCGACACGCAGGGGCCGGCCGGCTGGCTCGTGGCAGGATGAGTCACCCATGCAGTCGCCACTCGTCGAAGGTCGACGCTTCCTGATCTGCCACTCGATCATTCACGACATCATGGGCTCCACCGTCGTGACACTCGACCTCGCCGAGTATCTGCGCGACGCCGGGGCAGACGTGCTCGTCTACGCGGCGTACGTCGGGACGCCCGCTGATGAGATCTTCTCCGACCGGGGGATCGACGTCGTGGACGACGAGGGTGTGAAGGGCCTGTCCTTCGCCGAGTTCGACGTCGTCTGGGTCAACAGCCAGGTGCTGCCCGTGGCGATGCTGGACCAGCTCGCCGACCCGCCACCGGGATCGATGCCGGCCTTCGTGTTCCTGCACATGTCTCCGTTGCCCATCGCTCCCGATGAGCACCCGTACATCATCGGTCTGGAGGAGCGGCTGGCGTCGTTGAGCCTGTTCAACTCCGTTGAGTCGCGAACCGCTCTCGTCGCGTACTTCGATCAGAGTCCTGCGGTGGCCCTGTACCCCAACCCGGCACCCATCGCCTTCTCGCGTGTCCGACCGATCACGAGGCCCTCGCCGCAGAAGGTCCTGGTGGTGACCAATCATGCGGCGCCCGAGCTCATGGAGGCCAAGCAGGTGCTCCGCGAGCGCGGGCTCGACGTGCGCCACGTCGGACGAGCGGTCGGGGACCAGACGTTGATCACCGCCGACCTCGTGGGTGGGGCGGACGTCGTCGTCACGATCGGCAAGACAGTCCAGTACTGCTTGGTGGCCGGAGTCCCCGTGTTCGTCTATGACAAGCACGGCGGCTACGGCTACCTCGATGACGAGCGGCTCGACCACGCGGCGACACACAACTTCTCGGGTCGCGAGGGTCGTCGGCTGACCGCCGAGCAGATCGCCGAGGAGATCCTCGCGGGCTACTCCACCGCTGTCGCCTTCCACGCCCAGCGGCGCGAACAGCTGGTCGAGACGTACTCCATCGACCGTGTCGTTCCCCGCGTCCTCGAGGAGCTGGTCGTGCGGGAGATCGCGCCCCTGGAGCCCCGTCTTCTGAAGGCCGTTCGCAGCGCGGAGACCTTCGGGGCACGCTTCTACCGATACTGGGGGCGCATCACGAACGACACCCGCAGGATCGAGAGGATCGAGAGGGACCTCCAGGAGGCTCGAGACGCCCACGAGGTGGCCCGCCGGCGTCATGAGTCGGACGAGGTGACCATCACTGGCCTGCACGCGGAGATCGAGCGGCTGCACGGCACGTGGACCTTCCGGGTGGGACGCGTGGTCGTGCGGCCGGCCTCGGCGGTCGCACGGGCCCTGAGGTCGCTCCTGCCCGGCAGGTAGCTCAGCGTCGCGTGGCGATGATCAGCGAGGCACCCTCGTCGATCATCATCTCCACGGCGGCGAAGCGTTCGTCGACGAGCCAGCTCTCGCGCACCGTGTCCACCTGCCCGTCCACGATGGGCGGCCAGTGGGCCGAGGGCACGAAGTCGTCGAGCACGGCGATTCCGCCCGGCTCCATCAGGTCGGCCAGGACGTCGATGTTCTCCATCACCTCGCGGACGTCGACGAAGAGCAGGGAGAACGGTGCGTACTGCTCCAGCGAGGACCAGTCTCCGGAGACGATGTCGACGTTCTCGACGTCTGCGAAGATCCTCTGCACGTCCTCGGCGAGTGCGGGGTCCAGCTCCGCGCTGACGATGCGCGCGCCCTTCGGAGCCCCGCTGGACAGCCAGGCCGAGCCGACACCGGTTCCGGTGCCGAGCTCGGCGAGCGTGCCACTGCACGCTGCGGCGAGGGTCGCGAGCAACCGTCCGGTCTCGTGCCGGGTGGAGGTGATGAACCCCAGCTGGCGGGAGAGGTCGAGTGTCCTGGAGACGAGCTCGGGGACCTCGGAGGGGGCACTCATCCGGCCAGTCTCCATCACCGTCCCCGAGGCGCCAGCGGCGCATCTCATCGAGCGAGACACGCCGTGCGAATGCCGGACAGCACGATGAGGGGGATGTCATGCTGATCCCGTGCGGAAGCAGCTCGTAGTCATCGCTTGCCGCGGCAGGGCCTCATAGGGCCACTCCCTGCCGCGGAGTTCTGGCGTTGGTCCGACGCTCCGCCGCAGGGATCCGGATCCCATCCGATCCGTCTCTGAACTCTCGGTCGACCACCGGGCACGTGGCCCCGGCGGGCGTCGGTACCTCGCCGATCCCGCCGTCCGTGACACCGACCGAGAGGATGATCGACCATGAATTCCACGCTCTTCGAGTGGGGCCCCGCCCACCTGCGCGACGACGCGATCAGCACCGAGCTCGAGCTGGTCGAACGCCCGGACGACAACTGAGCCGTCCCATCACGCGACGAGGCGTCCGCCATCCGGGATCCGGTTCCCGGATGGTGAGACGCTCGTCCTAGGATCGAGACATGACCGCTTACTCCCTCGCCCTCGTCCCCGGCGACGGCATCGGACCAGAGGTGACCTCCCAGGCCCTCTCCGTGCTGCGCGCCGTCGCCACCGACCACGACATCTCCCTGGAGACCACGGAGTACGACCTCGGTGCGCGGCGCTGGCACGCCACGGGCGAGACGCTGCCCGACAGCGTCCTCGCGGAGATCCGCGGCCACGACGCCATCCTGCTGGGTGCCGTCGGTGACCCCGGCGTGCCGTCCGGGGTTCTGGAGCGCGGGCTGCTGCTGAAGCTGCGCTTCGAGCTGGACCACTACGTCAACCTGCGACCGAGCCGGCTCTTCCCGGGCGTCCCGACGCCGCTGGCCGAGAGCGTCACCGGTCTGGGTGAGATCGACTTCGTCGTGGTGCGGGAGGGCACCGAGGGTCCGTACGTCGGCAACGGCGGCGCCATCCGTGTCGGCACACCGCAGGAGGTGGCCACCGAGGTCAGCCTCAACACGGCCTTCGGTGTCGAGCGAGTGGTGCGCGACGCCTTCGCCCGCGCCCAGGCCCGACCCCGCCGCAAGCTCACCCTCGTGCACAAGAACAACGTCCTCGTGCACGCCGGCCACCTGTGGAGCCGCACGGTCGACGCCGTCGCCGTCGAGTACCCCGACGTGGCGGTCGACTACCTGCACGTCGACGCCGCGACCATCTTCCTGGCCACCGATCCGTCGCGCTTCGACGTCATCGTCACCGACAACCTGTTCGGCGACATCCTGACCGACCTCGCGGCAGCCGTGACCGGAGGCATCGGCCTGGCCGCGAGCGGCAACGTCAACCCCGATCGCACGGCGCCCAGCATGTTCGAGCCCGTGCACGGCTCGGCGCCGGACATCGCGGGCCAGTCCAAGGCCGATCCCACGGCAGCGATCCTCTCCGGCGCCCTCCTGCTGGAGCACCTGGGCCACCCGGAGGCCGCTGCGCAGATCGCCACGGCCGTCGAGGCGGACATCTCCGCCCGGTCCGGACACAACGGTGCAGTGCGCAGCACCGAGGAGGTGGGGGAGGCCATCGCGTCACGCGCGGCCGGGCAGGTACGGACGGTCTGACCCGACCTCCCGAGCCCGTGCCCGACCCTGTACCCGACTCTGGGGAAGGAAGTACCGTGACCACCATGACCCCCCCGCCGTTCCGGAGCCGACGAGAGCATCATGACGACCCGCGCAGTGCTACAGAGCGCGACGCGATCCTCGCCGACCCTGGCTTCGGCAGCCACTTCACCGACCACATGTTCCTCACCGAGTGGACTCCGGACGCCGGCTGGCACGACGCTCGCGTCGTGCCGTACGGACCGCTGTCCCTGGACCCGGCGACGGCTGTCCTGCACTACGCGCAGGAGATCTTCGAGGGCCTCAAGGCCTACTCCCACATCGACGGCTCCATCTGGCTGTTCCGGCCCGAGGCGAACGCCGCTCGGATGCGCCGCTCGGCCTGGCGGCTAGCCTTGCCCGAGCTGCCCGACGAGTGGTTCCTCGGCTCCATCCGCGACCTCGTCGAGGCAGATCGCGCCTGGGTGCCGCACGGTGGTGAGACGAGCCTGTACCTGCGGCCCTTCATGTTCGCCTCCGAGGTCTTCCTCGGCGTCCGCCCCAGCAAGCACGTGACCTACAGCGTCATCGCCTCCCCGGCCGGCGCGTACTTCCCGGGCGGGGTCAAGCCGATCTCCATCTGGCTGTCCGAGGAGTTCTCCCGCGCCGCCACCGGTGGGACCGGGGCCGCCAAGTGCGGCGGCAACTACGCCGCCAGCCTGCTGCCGCAGCAGGAGGCCATCGAGAACGGCTGCGCGCAGGTGGCCTTCCTCGACGCCGACGAGCACCGCTGGATCGAGGAGCTCGGCGGCATGAACCTGTACTTCGTGCAGTCCGACGGCTCGATCGTCACGCCGGCGCTCACCGGCTCGATCCTGGAGGGCATCACCCGCGACTCCATCCTGCAGATCGCCCGCGACCTCGGCCACGAGGTCATCGAGCGTCGGATCAGCATCGATGAGTGGCGCGACGGAACGGCCGACGGCACGATCACCGAGGTCTTCGCCTGCGGCACGGCTGCGGTGGTCACGCCTGTCGGCGCGCTGAAGTGGAACGGCGGCCAGGCGGTCGCCGGTGACGGTGAGGCCGGCAAGGTCACGATGGACGTCCGGTCCGCCCTCGTCGACCTGCAGTACGGCCGCGCGGACGACCCCCACGGCTGGATGACCCGCATCGCCTGAAAGAGCGCGGCAGTGTGGTTGCATGGCTGTGACCTGACTCACGTCCGGCGATCCCGGGCGCGTCCACCTGCCGGACCTCGACCCACGGTCCCACGCTCCAGAAAGGCGCCCGCATGAACGCTGCCGACCATCCCCACCGCACCGAGCACGACCTGATCGGGTTCCGCGACGTGCCGGCCGAGGCCTACTGGGGCATCCACACACTGCGTGCCCGGGAGAACTTCCCGATCAGCGGGGTGACGATCGGCGACAGCCCCTACCTCGTGGAGGCGCTGGCGTGCGTCAAGCAGGCCGCGGCACGGACCAACCACCAGCTCGGCATGCTCGACGACGAGCGCTTCCGTGCGATCGAGCAGGCGTGCGAGGAGATCCGGGCCGGCTCGCTGCACGAGGAGTTCGTCGTCGACGTCATGCAGGGCGGCGCCGGCACGTCCACCAACATGAACGCCAACGAGGTCATCGCCAACCGGGCCCTGGAGATCCTCGGACGGCCCCGGGGCGACTACGCCCACCTGCACCCCAACGAGCACGTGAACCTCAGCCAGTCCACCAACGACGTCTACCCGACGGCCATCAAGATCGCCATCATCAAGTCCACGCACTCCCTGCTCGACGCGATGGAGGTGCTGCAGGCCTCGTGCGCGGCGAAGGCCGAGGAGTTCCGCGGGGTGCTCAAGATGGGGCGCACCCAGCTGCAGGACGCCGTGCCGATGACGCTCGGGCAGGAGTTCAACACCTACGCCGTCATGCTCGGCGAGGACCGGATGCGACTGAGCGAGTCCGTGGCGATGCTGCACGAGATCAATCTCGGCGCCACGGCGATCGGTACCCAGCTCAACGCGCCCGTGGGCTACGTCCCGGTCGCCTGCGAGCACCTCGCCCATCTCACGGGCCTGCCGCTGGAGAGCGCCGTCGACCTCATCGAGGCCACGCAGGACTGTGGCGCCTTCGTGCAGCTGTCCGGGACGCTCAAGCGCGTGGCGGTCAAGATCGGCAAGATCTGCAACGACCTGCGGCTGCTGTCCTCCGGCCCCCGCGCGGGGCTCAACGAGATCAACCTGCCTGCCGTGCAGGCGGGCTCGAGCATCATGCCGGGCAAGGTCAACCCGGTGATCCCCGAGGTCGTCAACCAGGTCGCCTTCCAGGTCATCGGGATGGACGTGACGGTCACGATGGCGGCCGAGGGCGGGCAGCTGCAGCTGAACGCCTTCGAGCCGGTGATCTGCTACTCCCTCTCGGTCGGCACGTACCGCCTGAGGGAGGCGATGCTCGTGCTGGCGCGGCGATGCATCGACGGCATCACGGCGAACGAGGAGCTGCTGCGCCTGGAGGTGGAGAACTCCATCGGCCTGGTGACGGCACTGAACCCGTTCATCGGCTACGCGGCCGCCACGGAGGTGGCCAAGGAGGCGCTCGCGACGGGCCGGGGAGTGGCCGAGCTGGTGCTCGAGCGCAAGCTGCTCCCGCCGGAGCAGCTCGCTGCCATCCTGCAGCCGGAGGTCCTGGCGAACCTGGCCCCCCGGCCCTGAGCAGCCTCAGCCGAAGAGCGTCGTCGTCGGGTCGGCCTCCAGCGTGACGTTCAAGGTCGTGGTCTCGGCGTCGTAGGAGATCAGCACCGGCAGGGCCGGCTCGGTGGGGGTCTGCTCGGCCTGGGGGTCGCCCAGGCCGTGGGCGATGTCGCGCAGCGTGACGGCGGCAGGCCCCACGGGGTCGTGGTGCGGCCACTCGGCGATGAGCCGGTGGGCCAGGCCGGCCACGACCGCGCCGACGGCGGGATGGCTGGCTGCGTCGACACCGGTCACCCGGACCTCGGGCAGACCGAACTGGACCAGGCCGTCGGTCTGGACCACGCCGTCCAGGATCGTGGCGGCGTCGAGCACGTACCACTGGGTCGAGTGCGCGAGGGAGACGTCCTCCGCAGCGGCCTCCAGGACGCGGGGGACCGTCAGGTCCACCACGACGCCCTCGTGCTGCTCGGCCAGGCGCAGCACGTCCTCGCGCATGTCCCGGGCGTGCTGGGCAGCACGCTCCACCGGCACACGCGCGTGCACCACGTGCTGGTGCGAGCACTGGGCGAGCCGCGTGATCGCGGCGTCGGAGGTGCCGTGGTGACGCAGCAGCGCGGCGTGCGGCAGGGGGAGGGTGTCGTCGCTGCCGATCGGTGCGGGCGTCATCACGGCGTACATCGCCTCGCACGTCCGCGGGACGGGCACGGGTCTGGTGCTCATAGGCCGCTCAGTCTAGGATGGGTCCCGTGCAGCACCTCTCGATCATCATTGTCAGGCGCGCCGGGCTCTAGTTCATCCTCTGCCCGACGCGCTGCCTCCCATGAACTGGGGGGCTTTTTTGTTGGGAGGACCCACCGCAGCACCCCACAGACAGGACGACACCGTGATCACCGACGCCTTCCACGTCTACGACACGACGATGCGCGACGGCGCGCAGCAGGAGGGACTCAACCTCTCCGTGCAGGACAAGATGCACATCGCCCGGCACCTCGACGAGCTCGGGGTCGGCTTCATCGAGGGCGGGTGGCCGGGATCCAACCCCAAGGACACCGAGTTCTTCGCCCTCGCCGCCAAGGAGCTGCAGCTCGAGAACGCCCAGCTCGCGGCCTTCGGAGCGACCCGTCGGGCGAACGTGGCGGCTGCTGACGACCCGCTGGTGGCCGCCCTGCGCGACTCCGGGGCCCCCGTGGTGACGCTGGTAGCCAAGAGCCATGACCGGCACGTCGAGCTCGCCCTGCGCACGACGCTGCAGGAGAACCTCGCCATGGTGCGTGACACCGTCGAGCACCTCACCCGCGAGGGCCAGCGGGTCTTCCTGGACTGCGAGCACTTCTTCGACGGCTACCGGGCCAACCGCGACTACGCGCTGGAGGTCGTGCGGACCGCCGCACAGGCGGGCGCCGACGTCGTCGTGCTGTGTGACACCAACGGCGGCATGCTCCCGCACCAGGTGGGAGAAGTGGTCACGGATGCCCTCGACACCGGGGCTCGGCTGGGCATCCATGCCCACAACGACACCGGCTGCGCCGTCGCCAACTCCATGTCGGCGGTGCTGGCCGGGGCCACCCACCTGCAGGGCTGCATCAACGGCTACGGCGAGCGGACCGGCAACGCCGACCTCGTGACGTCGATCGCCAACCTCGAGCTCAAGCTGGGGCGGCAGGTCCTGCCCGAGGGGGCGCTCGCTGAGTCCTCACGGATCGCGCACGCGGTCGCGGAGATCACCAACTACCCGCCCTCGGCCCGCCAGCCCTACACCGGGGTGTCCTCCTTCGCCCACAAGGCGGGGCTGCACGCCAGCGCCATCCGCGTCGATCCCGACCTCTATCAGCACATCGACCCCGCCCTCGTCGGCAACGACATGCGCCTGCTGGTCTCGGAGATGGCCGGACGGGCCACGATCGAGCTCAAGGGCAAGGAGCTCGGCTACGACCTCGCCGACGACGCCGAGCGCCTGGCCCGCGTCACCGACCGGGTCAAGTCCATGGAGCAGCAGGGCTACACCTTCGAGGCCGCCGACGCCTCCTTCGAGCTGCTGCTGGCCGAGGAGATGGAGGGCGCCCGGCCGAGCTTCTTCGCCGTGGAGTCCTGGCGGGTGCTGGCCGAGTCCGACGCCCGCGGAGCCGGTGCCGACCTCCCGACGGCGGAGGCCACCGTCAAGCTGCGCGCCGCCGGTCAGCGTCTCGCCGTGATCGGGGAGGGCAACGGTCCTGTCAACGCTCTCGACCACGCCCTGCGCCAGGCGATCGAGCAGGTGTACCCCGATGTCGCGCGCTTCCACCTGATCGACTTCCGGGTGCGCATCCTGGACCAGGGACACGGCACCGACGCCGTCACACGCGTCCTCATCGAGACCTCCGACGGCAAGGACTCCTGGGTGACGGTCGGCGTGGGGGCCAACATCATCGAGGCCTCCTGGGAGGCTCTCGTCGATGCCCTCACCTATGGGTTGCGCCGTCACGACATCGCACCCGCGACGGCATGAGCCCCCGGCCATGACCAGGGCGCGGCTGCTCCTGCTCGTCGTCCTGCCGACGCTGCTCATCGGCCTGGGCGTCGGTGCGCTCCTGCTGATCGGTGAGATGGACCGCCGTGAGCAGGTGCGCACTGCGGACGCGGCGGCAGCGGAGTACGCCCAGCAGATGGAGGTCTTCCGCGAGGGCCTTGCCCAGGACGTCGGGCCGGAGGCTCTGGCGGACCCGGTCGGCGTCGGGGACGTGGTGGCCGAGGCCGCCGAGGACCTGCCCGAGCTCGAGCCCGTCAGCGAGTACGGCGAGGCGAGCTCGTCGACCTACCAGTCCGCCCGCGACGCCCGCGGGCAGACGCAGGAGGCGCTGGAGGAGGTCCAGCAGACCGTGGAGCGCGGCATCGAGGCCGAGCGGTTCGCCGACGCCGCCGAGGGCGCCCTGGCCGTCGACCCGAACTCCTTCGTCACCGAGCAGACCCTGCCCAACGGGAGCCCCGTGCGTGAACGGGTCATCCCTCCGCTGCGTAGCACGCTCGCCGAGGTCGAGTCCCTGGAGACGCCCGAGGGCGCGCAGGAGGCACGGCGCGCCGTGGTCGATGCCCTGCAGTTCGTCATCGACGAGGCGACGACGTTGGCCGCCGAGCTCGACGCCGGTCGCAGCTACCAGTTCGAGTTCGGCACCCGGTACGGCGAGGCGGGTGCCGCAGTGACGGCCTACCGAGGCCAGGCCTTGGGCGACCTGCGGGAGGCGTTCGACCGGCTCGTCGGTGAGCCTGCCGCCTCCGTCTGATCGCCCTACGGTGGGGGCATGGACCACGATCAGCCAGCCCAGCGTCACCGCCGACCGGAGGGCGTCGATGACGCGACCGTGTCCGCGGTCGGCAAGGTCAGCGAGGCCCTGGAGGTGGTGGAGCAGGCGCGAGGCATGCTCTACGGCTTCCACCGCTTGTGCGGCACGGCCGACCTGACCCTCGGCGAGGCGGTCGACGAGCTGCGGGAGGCCGGTCACGACGAGCTGGCCGACTCCATCGCCACCGAGCTCGTCGGCCGCAACATCCTGGCCGGGCGGTGGAGCTTCCAGGTGGTCGAGGAGTACGACGAGGGCTACTACGCCGCGTTCTGCTCCACCGAGCAGGGGGTGCGTGAGCAGCTGGTGCAGGGCCGCCCGCACCTGTACGAGGCGGAGATGAAGGAGGACCGGCGCACCCACGGGGCGCCCCACCACGAGGCGGCGCCGACGTCCGGGCCCTGATGGCCCTAGGCCGGGTCGCGCCGCATCGGGACGTGCTCGATGCCTGCCTCCCGGTAGTTGTCGCCGTCGCGGCGGAACCCGAAGGATTCGTACCAGTCGTGCAGGTAGGCCTGGGCACCGAGCTGGATCTCCGCATCGCCCCAGCGCTCGAGCACGGACTCCAGCAGCCGGCTGGACAGGCCCTGGCCGCGCGCGTCTCTGCGAGTGGCCACTCGGCCGATCTTTCGGACGCCCCCGTCCGTGGTGAAGGTGCGCAGGTAGCTGGTGAGGCCGTCGTCGTCGGCCAGCCACAGGTGCGAGCACGTCGAGAGCAGGTCGATGCCGTCGACGTCGGGCTCGTCGCACTTCTGCTCCACGGCGAAGACGGCGTCGCGGATCCGCCAGATCTCGTAGACCTCGCGGGCGGACAGCTGGTCCCCGGGACGCTCGACTGGAGTCACGTCGGCAGGCTAGCCGATGCATCGGCGGTGGGCAGCAGGTCCTCGCACAGCGCGAGCAGCCGACGCCGCAGTTGCTGGGCGCGCTCGGTGAAGGCCCGTTGGCGTCGGACGTACTCGGCCTTGCCCTGGGCCGTCTCGATGCGCACGGGCTCGATGTCCAGCGAGCCGAGGTCGTACGGGGAGGCCGCCATGTCCGTGTGCCGGATGTCCCTGGCGAGCTCGAAGGCGTCCAGCACGATGCCGGCCTCGACGAAGGGCAGCATCCGAAAGGCGATCCGGTACAGGTCCATGCCCGCGTGCAGGCAGCCCGGTTGCTCTCGGTCGAGCTGGTCGGAGCGGTGGAGCTGGTCCTCGTTGAGCGGCTGGGCGCGTGAGGTGAAGAAGCGGAAGGCGTCGACATGGGTGCAGGCCAGGCGGTGGGAGTCGACGACGTCGGCGGTGCCCTCCGGCCCCAGGCGCAGTGGCAGCTGGGGGTGGCGCACCGTGTCGGTGCGGTAGACCATCGCCCACTCGTGCAGCCCGAAGCACCCCAGGGCGGCCGGACGCTGGAGCGTGCGATTCAACAGGTCACGAGTCCAGGCGAGCCCGGGCCGACGCCGTGGGAGCCGGGCGGGGTCGGCGGTGCTCACCCCGTCGGCGGTCACGTAGCTGGCGAGCGAGGCGTGCTCGGGAGCGTCGAGGAGCCCGACGCCCAGTCCGGGGTGCCACCGTTCCAGGCGGCCGGGGGAGAGGTTGTAGTACTCGAAGAGGAAGTCCTCGACGGGATGGTCCACGCCGAGCTCGGACCGCTGCAGATGGGGCGTGGTCCAGCGACGGGCGCGGGCCCGGTGCTCCTCGACGCGCGGCAGCCACTCCTCGCGGCGCAGGACGCGCATCAGGGTGTGCAGGTGCGGCAGACGCCGAAGATCTCCAAGGTGTGAGCCACGTCGGTGAACCCGTGCTCCTGGGCCATCATGTCCGCCCAGCGCTCGACCGTGGGCCCCTCGACCTCCACCGTGCGTCCGCACGTGCGGCACACGAGGTGGTGGTGGTGGCCGGCGCTGCAGGCGCGGTAGAGGACCTCGCCGTCGTCGCTGCGCAGCGCATCGACCTCGGCGGCGTCCACGAGCGCCTGCAGGTTGCGGTAGACCGTGGACAGCCCGACCTTCTCGCCGCGGTGCAGGAGCTTGTCGTGGATCTCCTGGGCGCTGACGAAGGCCTCCAGCTCGTCCAGGATCGACCGGACCGCCCGACGCTGCCGGGTGTTGCGCACGATCTCGACCACGGTTGCTCCTCCTGTCCTCACGGCGAGGATACGTGCCGGGTCCGCCGACCCATGGACCCCGTCACGAGTCGGGCCAGTGCGGCGACGGCGAACACGCCCAGCGTGAGCAGCACGATCGTCGGTCCGGGCTGCACGTCGCTCTCATAGCTCACCACGACCCCGGCGACCGCGGTGAGCAGCCCGATGGCCATGGCCAGGAGGTGGGTGGCCCGGAAGCTGCGGGCCACCTGCTGGGCCGCGGCGACCGGCACGACCATGAGGGCGGAGACCAGCAGCAGGCCGACGGTGCGCATCGCGACGGTGATGGTGACGGCGGCGAGCACGGCGATCAGCAGCCCGTACCAGCGCACCGGCACGCCGCTGACGCGTGCGTGCTCCTCGTCCTGGCACACCGCGAACAGCTGGGGCCCGAGCAGGAGCGAGGTGGCCACGACGACGACGCCGAGCACGGCGACGATCCACACCTCGGAGGAGTCCACCGTCGTGATCGCACCGAAGAGGTACTGGTTGAGCACGGCGGCACCCTCGCCGGCCAGGTTCACCAGCAGGACGCCACCGGCGATGCCGCCGTAGAAGAGCATGGCGAGGGCGAGGTCCCCACTGGTGCGGGTGAAGGAGCGCAGCACCTCGATGAGGGCGGCGCCCAGCGCGGCCACGACGAGCGCGGTCAGGATCGGGGTCGTGCCGGTCAGCAGCCCGAGAGCCACTCCGGTGAGGGCGACGTGGCCCAGCCCGTCACCGAGCAGGGCGAGTCGTCGCTGGACGAGGTAGGTGCCGATGGCGGGGGCGGAGAGGCCGGTGAACACGGCAGCCACGAGGGCGAGCCGCATGAACTCGTAGTCGAGCAGTCCCATCAGGGCCACACCCCTTCGCTCGGGAGCGGCGCGAGCCGGTCCGGCGCACCGCTGTGCAGATGGGTGTGCTCGTGCTCGTGGTCGGCGACGGCGTCGGGCTTGCCGTCCTGGGTGATGCGTCCGTCGGTCATCACGACGGCGCGGTCGAGCAGCGGACGCATCGGGCCGAGCTCGTGGGCCACGAGCAGCACCGCAGTCCCCTCGGCGGCGAGCGCACCGAGCAGGCCTGCCAAGACCTCGGCGTTCTCCCGGTCCACCCCTGCCATCGGCTCGTCCATGACGAGCAGCTCCGGGGCGCCGGCGAGCGCCCGCGCGATGTGCACGCGCTGTTGCTGACCTCCGGAGAGCTCCACCAGCGGGGACGTGGCCCGACTGCCGAGCCCGACGGCGTCGATGGCGTCCGCGACGGCAGATCGATCACGAGCACGCGGCAGGCCGGCGAGCCGGCGCCGCGACAGGCGCCCGCTGGCCACGACCTCGCTCACGGTGGCGGGGACGCCGGCGACCGTGGCCGCTCGCTGGGGCACGTAGCCGAGTCGGGCCCGATCGCGGAAGCGCTCCAGGGGCACGCCGAAGAGCTGGATGGAGCCGGTGAAGGGTGTCAGGCCGACGGCGCTGCGCACGAGGGTCGACTTGCCCGAGCCGTTGGCCCCCAGGAGGGCGACGAACTCGCCGGCACCGACGGTCAGCGACACGTCCTCGAGCACGCCGCGACCGCCCAGCTCGACGTCGAGGTGGGCGATCGCGAGGGCAGGGCTCACGAACAGCTGTTCGCGGTGCTGATGGCCGCGAGGTTCTGACGCATGAGTGAAAGGTAGTCCTCGTCGGTGGTCTCGTCGCTCAGGCCCTCCAACGGGTCCAGCACGGCGGTCTCCACACCGGCCTCCCGGGCGACCGTGTCGGCGACGGCCGAGCTCACCAGCCGCTCGGTGAAGACCGTGGTGATTCCCTCGTCCTCGACGAGGTCGGACAGCGAGGCGAGCTGCGCCGCGGACGGCTCGTTGCTCGGGTCGATGCCGGCGATCGGGACCTGCTGCAGGTCGAAGGCGCGGGCGAAGTAGGCGAAGGCCGCGTGGCTCACGACGACGTCGCGGGTCTCGCAGGTCGCCAGGCCCTCCTCGAGCTCGCCGTTCAGCGCGCGCAGGTCGCTCACGAGCGCGTCGGCGTTGGCGCGAAAGACGTCGGCGTTCTCCGGGTCGGCCTCGCTGAGGGCGCGCTCGGTGCTGCGGGCGACCGTGATCATGTTGAGCGGGTCCAGCCACAGGTGCGGGTCGCCGGGGCCGTGGTCGTGGCCCTCGTGACCTTCGTCCTCGGCGTGCTCGTCGCCGTGGTCGTGATCCTCGTGGCTCTCCTCGGAGTCCTCGATGAGGTCGACGCCGGCCGCGGAGTCGACGGTCGTCGCCGGGTCACGCTCGGCCTGCTCGACGGCCTCGTCGACCGGCGTCTGGAAGCCCTTCTGGTAGACCACGACGTCGGCGTCCTGCACGGCTGCGACCTGCTGGGGGGCCAGCTCGAGGTCGTGCGCATCGACACCCGGCGCGCTGAGCACCTCGACGTCAGCGACGTCGCCGACGATCTCCTCGGCGACGAAGCCCACCGGGTAGAACGACGCCACCACCTGCAGGGAGCCGTCGTCCTGGGCGTTCGCTCCGCAGGCCACGAGAGCGGGGGACAGCGTGATGGCCGCGATGGCAGGCAGGAGGACTCGTCTCATGGGAATGATTCTCAAAGATCATGGGAACGATTGTCAAATCGTGACCGCTGTGCGCTGCGCCGCGTCGCCACCTGCTCCGGCTGGCGCGTTTCTGCGGCGCCGTGACACCCCCGTGCGCCAGAATCATCGCGTGAAGGTCGCGATGACGGCCGTCGCCGTCGCCGTCCTCCTGCTGGCCGGCTGCGGGGGCGGCGACGAGCAGGAAGAACCCGAGCCCGACGTGCCCGCGGGCTTCGACGTGCCCGAGGGCGTCACCCTGACCGAGCCCGACACGGCGCTGGACGTCGGCGCCAGCGGGACGGTCGTCATCGATCTCGGCGGCGGCGCGGCCAGCGCGACCACCGTGGAGGTCAGTGAGGTCATCAAGGGGCGCATGCGTGACTTCCGCTTCTTCTCGCTCGACGAGCAGACCAAGAAGTCCACTCCGTACTACGTCCAGGCCGCCGTGACCAACGAGGGGCCGGCCGGGCTGGGAGGAGTCTCGCTGCCGCTGCTCGCGCACACCGACGCCGACACGCTCTACCCCGCGAGCGAGCTCGTCGGCGAGTTCGAGAAGTGCCCCGATCCGACCATCCCGGAGAACTTCCTCCCCGGGGAGTCCGCGGACGTCTGCCTGATCTTCCTGGTGCCCGAGGGTGAGGGGCTGGAGACGATCGACCTGCAGCCCGGCGAGCCCGCCGACGCCGTCCGCTGGCAGCCCTGACCCGGACGGGGCGCGGGCCCTCGCCGCCTCTGCGGCACCATGGAGGGATGACCTCGACCGCCGATCCCGCCCGGCTGCAGCCGCTGCGGCTGGGGCCGCTGACGCTCGACGTCCCCGTGGTGCTCGCCCCCATGGCCGGTGTCACGAACGTGGCCTACCGGCGCCTGTGCGCCGAGCAGGGAGCCGGCCTGTACGTCTGCGAGATGATCACCTCGCGCGGGTTGGTCGAGGGTGACAGCACGAGCCTGTCGATGCTGACCTTCGCGCCCAACGAGCAGGTGCGCTCGGTCCAGCTCTACGGCATCGACCCCGCGACGGTGGGGCGTGCGGTGCGGATCCTGTGCGAGGAGCACGGTGTCGGCCACGTCGACCTCAACTTCGGCTGCCCCGTCCCCAAGATCACCCGCAGGGGTGGCGGAGCGGCACTGCCCTGGAAGGCCGCGCTGCTCGGTCGGATCCTGCAGGAGGCGGTGGCCGGGGCGGAGGGGTTCGACGTGCCGGTCACGATGAAGACCCGCAAAGGCATCGACGAGGACCACCTCACCTACCTCGACGCGGGTCACATCGCCCAGGAGAGCGGGTGTGCCGCCATCGCCCTGCACGGCAGGACCGCAGCACAGCACTACTCCGGGCAGGCCGACTGGGACGCGATCGGCGAGCTCAAGGCCGCGGTCGACATCCCCGTCCTCGGCAACGGCGACATCTGGGAGGCCGACGACGCCTTGGCCATGATGGCGGCCACGGGGTGCGACGGCGTCGTGGTGGGGCGCGGATGTCTTGGACGTCCGTGGTTGTTCGCCGACCTCGCGGCGGCGTTCGAGGGTCGCGACGAGCGCCGGCTTCCCCGACTGGGGGAGGTCGCCGACGTCATGCGCCGCCACGCCGAGCTGCTGGGTGACTGGATGGGCGAGGAGCGTGGCTGCATCGAGTTCCGCAAGCACGTCGCCTGGTACCTCAAGGGCTTCCCCGCCGGGTCCGTCGTGCGGTCGCGCCTGGGCTCGGTCTCCTCCTACGCGGCCCTCGACGCGTTGCTCGAAGGGCTGGACCCGGACGAGCCGTTCCCCGTCGCCGAGCTGGGCACTCCACGCGGCCGCCAAGGCACCCCACGCCGGGTGGCGCTGCCCGAGGGCTGGCTGGACTCGCGTGGCCTGGCGACGCTGGATGCGGAGGCCGAGGACGCCACCAGCGGCGGCTGACGAGTCAGCACCGCGCGGCTACGGCACGTCGGACACCCGTCGTCCGGGGCGGGCGTCGCGGGCATGGCGAGCGCGCACGAGCTGGGCCAGCGCGATGTCGCGCGCCGTCTCGGACTCGAGGTGGTGCCCGTCGGCGTCCACGGGGCCGTCGGGGGTGTGCACCTCGACGGTCGCGACGTCGAGCCGGCGCTGCAGAGGCCCCTGCTTGACCTCCACCGACTGGGTCTTGAGGTGCGGCACGATGTTCGTGCGGCGCTGCAGCCACCCCTGGGTCGCGACGAAGGACGCCTCGTCCACGCCGACCCAGCGGTGTCGCCAGCCGATCGGTGCGAAGGGCCAGGACCGGTGCGGCGGCGCGGTCCGGGCGATGTCGTCGGGGCGCGAGGCCAGGATGTGCTCGACCATGCCCAGGACGACGGGGCGGTCGGCCACCGGGACGAGCGTGGAGGTGACTTCACCCGACTCGTCGTCGGTGTCGTTGCCGTAGCCGGCGACGTCGACGCGCAGCCGGGCCCACCCCAGGCGCTTCCACGCCCACGGCTCCTCCACGGCCAGGCCCTGGACACGTTCCCACGGGATGGTCTGTGACGTCCGGGAGAGCAGTCCACGCTCGATGCGCAGACCCCGCTCGCCCTCGGAGACCGTCGAGTCCCACTGCGCTGCCACGCGGGTGGCCGCGATGCGGACGACGACGAGCCCGAGCGGGAGGGCGCCGCTGATGAGGGCGGTGGGTGCATCGGTGAGGAAGATCGCCGCCACGGCGACGACCAGGGCCAGCCCCGTGAGGGCGAAGTCGAGGCTCACGAGGGTGCCGAGCAGGAGCCGCGCCGGCGGGACCGTGAGCAGGGTCCGACGCTGGTCGTCGGATGCTGCCGGGGCGGTCGGGTCGTCATCGTCGGCCGACGTGACTCCGTGGGCCCGGTCCAGCAGGAGACGCCGCAGTGCGCGCGCATCGGTCAGGCGCAGGTAGCGCAGGGGAGTGCGGGAGTCCGAGCCACCGGCGGTCTCCAGGCGGAGCTCGCACAGGCCGACGAGGCGGGCCAGCAGGGGCTCGGCGATGTCGACGGACTGCAGACGCTCGTAGGGGACGCGACGCGAGGACTTCCACAGCACCCCGGACTGGACGCGGACCTCGTCGCCGTCGATGACGTAGGTGGTGAACCGCCACGAGACGTACCCGATGAGCGTCCCGATGAGGAACCCGCCCACGAGAGTGGCGACCGGCAGCACGACGAGCAGCCACCACGGCAGGTCCGGCACCTCGCCGTTCTGGAGGACCGAGAAGATGAGGCCGGCCGCTGCCGGCAGCGCCACCACCATGCCCGTCGTCACGGCGGTCAGGGGATGCGTGCGCAGGCCCACCGCCTCCGGCGGCGTCGTCACGTCAGACTCCGGCACCGTGGGCCTCCCCGAGCTCGGTCAGTCGGTTCCTCAGTCGGCGTGCCTCGTCGGCCGGGACCCCGGGGATGTCGGCCGCCGTCTCGGTGCTCGCCGTGTGCAGCGTGACCGTGGCGATGCCGAGCCGGCGGGCGATCGGTCCGGCGGAGACGTCGACGAACTGCATGCGGCCGTAGGGAACGGCGACGAGGCGGCGGAACATCACCCCGCTGGTGACGAGGAGGTCATCCTCGGCCTCGGCGTAGCCCCAGCTCCGCTGGTTGCGGCCGGCCCAGAACCACGTGAAGACGGCAACGGCCACCACGACGACCAGCAGGGCGACCAGAGCCACCCTCCACCAGGTCTCGTCGAGCAGCACGAGGGCGGCCACGAGGGCCACGAGGGTGAGGGCGAACCACGGCATGGTCACGAGGCGGCGTGCGGTGGCGAGCGTCGGGGACACCGGCGTCCAGGGCTCGTCGGCTGGGCGGAAGAGGTCGGAAGTCACACCATGAGACTAGGCGGTACCACCGTCGCTCGTGTTTGACCGGGGGGTCGGGCGGTGCGACACTGGCAGACGCAGCCATTGCTGCGATTGCCGTCATTTCTGCGGAGGACATCCATGGCCAAGGCCCTCATCGGTTATGTCGGAGGCCCCACCTCCGACCAGCTCCGTGAGTCAGCCCGACTGCGCCGCCGTGTCGCCGACCTCGAGACCGAGGTCCTGCGACTCAAGATCGAGAACGAGGGTCTGCTGAGGACCCTCGCCCAGCGCGTCGACGAGGTCGATGAGCTGCTCGAGCCGGTGGCCCACTGATCGTCGGGCCGAGATCGCCGCGGCGATCCTGACTCATCGCCCGCTCCCGGGGTCCCCCGACCCCGGCCCCGCGTCGCCTAGGGTGAGCCACGACCAGATCCGTCGCCGGAGGAGAATGCGGTGTACCTGAAGAGCCTGACGCTCCGCGGCTTCAAGTCGTTCGCCTCCTCGACGACCCTGCAGCTCGAACCGGGCATCACGTGCGTCGTCGGCCCCAACGGCTCGGGCAAGTCCAACGTCGTCGACGCCCTCTCGTGGGTCATGGGACAGCAGGGGGTCAAGTCCTTGCGCGGCGGCACGATGGAGGACGTCATCTTCGCCGGCACCGCGGGTCGGCCACCCTTGGGGCGGGCCGAGGTCGCGCTGACGATCGACAACAGCGATGGTGCCCTGCCGATCGAGTACACCGAGGTCACGATCTCGCGGACGATGTTCCGCAACGGCGGCTCGGAGTACGCCATCAACGGGAGCTCGTGCCGCCTGCTCGACGTCCAGGAGCTGCTGAGCGACTCCGGCATCGGCCGCGAGATGCACGTCATCGTCGGCCAGGGCCAGCTCGACTCCATCCTGCGCGCCACCCCGGAGGAGCGCCGCGGATTCATCGAGGAGGCCGCCGGCGTCCTGAAGCACCGCAAGCGCAAGGAGAAGGCGCTGCGGAAGCTCGACTCCACCCAGGCGAACCTGACGCGTCTGCAGGACGTCCTCACCGAGCTGCGCCGCCAGCTCAAGCCACTGGGCCGCCAGGCCGAGGTCGCCCGTCGCGCCGTGACCATCCAGGCCGATGCGCGTGACGCGCGCGCCCGCCTGCTCGCCGACGACATCGTGACGGCGCGTTCGGCGATCGCCGAGGAGCTGGCCGACGAGGCCGCCCTGAAGGAGAAGCGTGGCGCGGTCGAGCAGCAGGTGGCCGCCGAGCGGCAGCAGGAGGTGGAGCTCGAGGATGCCCTTCGTGCGGACTCCCCGGCACTCTCCGCCGCCCAGGAGACCTGGTACGGGCTCTCGGGACTGCGCGAGCGGCTGCGCGGCACGGCCGGGCTCGCCACGGAACGGATCCGGCTCGCCGCAGTCGAGTCCGACGAGCGGCAGCACGGGCGTGATCCCGAGGAGCTGGAGGCGGAGGCGGCCCGGGTCGAGGAGCAGCACGCCGCCCTGGGCCAGGCCGTGGAAGAGACCTCTGCGGCGCTGGAGCAGGTCATCGAGTCACGCACCGCGGCCGAGGCGGAGTACGGCGCCGAGGAGCGACGTGTCGCCGGCCTGCTGCGGGCCGCTGCCGACCAGCGTGAGGGACTGGCGCGGTTGCGCGGCCAGGTGGGTGGTCTGCGCAGCCGCGCGGAAGCCGCTGACGCCGAGATCGCCCGGCTCACCACCGCTCGGGACGAGGCGCAGAAGCGAGCCGACGAGGCACAGCACACCTTCACCGTCCAGGAGAACCAGATCGCCGGTCTGGATGCCGGGGAGTCGGGTCTGGACGCCGAGCACGAGTCCGCCGAGGACACCTTGGCCAAGGCCGAGGAGTCCGTGGCGGGGACGATCGCGGCCGAGCAGGAGGCCGAGCGGCGTCACGCCGCGCTGCAGGCACGTCGCGAGGCACTCGAGCTGGGGCTGGCCCGCAAGGACGGTGCCGGCGCGCTGCTTGCGGCGAGCGACGAGCTGAACGGGCTGCTCGGGTCCGTCGCCGCCCTCCTGAGCGTCCGGCCCGGGTATGAGGCCGCCGTGGCCTCGGCGCTCGGGTCGGCCGCCGACGCTGTCGCGGTCGACCACCTGGACACTGCCGTCTCCGCCATGGAGAAGCTCAAGTCGGAGGATCTCGGCCGGGCCGGGCTGCTGCTCGGAGGTGCCGACGTCGAGGGCGATGACCCCGTCGACGACTCCGGCTGGCCCGGACTGCCCGACGGCGTGACCTATGCCGTCGACGTGGTCGAGGCGCCGAAGGCCCTGCAGCCGACGTTGCGACGTCTGCTGTTCAAGACCGCTGTCGTGGCGGACCTCGACGCCGCCAAGACGCTGGTGGCCCAGGCCGGCGACGTCACCGCGGTCACGCTGGACGGCGACATGCTGGGCACACACTTCGCGTCCGGCGGGTCGACGTCGGAGCAGAGCCTGATCGAGGTGCAGTCGGCCATCGACCAGACCACGACCGACCTCGGAGAGGCCGAGCGTTCCCTGGAGACGCTGCGCTTCGACAAGCAGCGCGCCGTCGCCGCACGCGACGACGCCCGCACGCGAGCCGAGGCCGTCCTGGAGCGGCTCCACGAGTCCGACGCGGAGATGGCTGCCGTCGCCGAGCAGCTCGCGCACCTGGGGTCCACCGCCAGGTCCGCCCGGGCGGAGGCCGAGCGCCTGGCCGCGGCGATCGAGGAGGCGCAGACCGCCCACGAGCGGGATCTCAGTGGTCTGGCCGAGCTGGAGGAGCGTCTGGAGCAGGCCGAGACCGCTCCCGAGACCGAGCCGGACACGTCCGTCCTGGAAGAGCTGGCCGAGAAGGCGTCGGGCTCTCGACGCGCGGAGACCGAGGCGCGTCTCGCCCTGCGCACCAACGAGGAGCGCGCCCGGGCCCTGGAGGGTCAGGTGGCCGCTCTCGTGCAGGCCGCCGCGGAGGAGCGGGAGGCTCGCATCCGTGCACGGGAGCGGCGCGAGCGTCAGCTTCGCGAGGCCGAGACCGCGCGGGCCGTCGTTGCGGTGGGCGACGTCGTCCTCGACCGTCTCGAGGTCTCCATCGCCGCCGCTGCCGAGCAGCGGCGCGACATCGAGCAGGCTCGGACCGGACGTGAGGAGAAGCTGCGTGAGAGCCGCGCCCGGCTTCGTGACCTCACCACCGAGCTGGAGGGCCTGACGACGTCGGTGCACCGCGACGAGATGGCCCGGGCCGAGCAGCGGCTCCGCCTGGAGTCCCTGGAGGCGCGAGCCCTGGAGGAGCTGGGCATCGAGGTGGACGCACTCGTGACCGACTACGGTCCCGAGCAGCTGGTGCCCCCGCCCGCCCCGGAGGTGATGGAGGGTGAGCCGGAGGCCGACGACCAGGACGAGCCCGAGGCGCAGCCCTACGACAGGGCGAAGCAGACCAAGCGGCTCAAGGCGGCGGAGCGTTCCCTGGCGATGCTCGGCAAGGTCAACCCCCTCGCGCTTGAGGAGTTCACGGCACTGGAGGAGCGCCACCAGTTCCTCTCCGAGCAGCTCGACGACCTGCGCAAGACCCGCCAGGGTCTGCTGGACATCGTCGACGAGGTCGACGCCAGGGTCGAGCAGGTCTTCACCGAGGCGTGGCACGACGTGGAGGCGGAGTTCTCCGGCGTGTTCTCCCGCCTCTTCCCCGGGGGCGAGGGGCGACTGATCCTCACCGACCCGCAGAACATGCTGACCACGGGCATCGACGTGGAGGCCCGCCCGCCCGGCAAGAAGGTCAAGCGGCTCTCGCTGCTGTCCGGTGGTGAGCGCTCCCTCGTCGCGGTCGCGTTCCTGGTCTCGCTCTTCAAGGCCAGGCCCAGCCCGTTCTACATCCTCGATGAGGTGGAGGCCGCGCTCGACGACACCAACCTCGGGCGCCTCCTGGAGATCTACGAGGAGCTGCGGGCCAACTCCCAGCTCGTCGTCATCACCCACCAGAAGCGGACGATGGAGGTCGGGGACGCGCTCTACGGCGTCTCGATGCGTGGCGACGGCGTCTCTGCCGTCATCAGCCAGCGGCTGCGCGAGGACACCGCCTCGTGAGCTCCCCGGCCGACCAGCACCCGGGCCGGCCCCTGGCCGAGTACCCGGCGCAGTACTCGATCACGACGCGCTGGGAGGACGAGGACGTCTACGGACACGTCAACAACGTCGTCTACTACTCCTTCTTCGACACCGCCGTGAACGGTTGGCTCATCGAGGCGACCGGGACGGACATTCGACAGCTCGACAGCTACGGCATCGTCGCCGAGAGCGGGTGCCGGTTCCTGCGTGAGCTGCACTTTCCGGGCGACGTGGTGGCGGGTCTGCGCGTGGAGCGCCTGGGCACGGCGAGCATCACGTGGGAGATCGCCCTGTTCCAAGGGGATGAGGAGTCCCCGGCAGCTGTCGGGCACTTCGTGCACGTCTACGTGACGGGGCAGGACCGTTCCGTGACGAGAGTGCCGGCGCTCGTTCGTGACGTCGTCACGCCGCTCACCTGACGCGGAGGCCACTGGTCAGGCCGCGGCTCGGGCCACTGCTCGATGGGTAGGGGGTCGGGTTGGTGGCGGTGGGTGTGGCCGGTGTGGGTGGTCCACTCGGTGTCGGTGCCTCGTCGTCTGACGCTGTAGTAGCCCATGGTCTTGAGGCGGTGGGCCTGGCGATGCAGCGGTTGAAGATTGGACCCGGTGGTGGGGGCTGGCCAGGGGTCGAGGTGGTCGACGTCGCAGCGCCCTGCGGCGACGGTCGATGTCGGGAACGCGGTGGTGTGGTCGCGGAACCACAGTGCGGTGCGGATCTTCTCGGGCGCGAAGCGGCCGAGGTGGGTGGCGTCCAGGAGTCGGCCGTGGGGGTCGGTGAGGAGTCGGTGGAAGAGGGTGCCTGGTTCCAGGGCTCGTTCTCGGATGAGTGCGGCGGGGATGGAGGCGGAGCCGTCGGCCAGCTCGCCCGGGATCTGGCTCAGTCCCATCAGGGAGGTGACGGGCACGGTGATCCCGATGACGGTGCGGACGCCGCCGGTCTTCTCATCGGGGTCGGGTGAGCCGAGCAGGAGTCCGGCGAGCAGGTCGGCACAGGCCTGGTCGTGGCTGCGGGTGTCATCGTTTGGCAGGGAGCGGGCCTCGACGTCGAGTCGCTGGGTGATGGCGGTGGCGTCCAGGGTGGGCAGCAGGGCGGTGAGCCAGGACATTCCAT
>NZ_JBIMEU010000014.1:0-26448 GCF_051262555.1 Aeromicrobium sp. CF4.19
GACGTCCAAGGTCGAGGGCACCGGCAGCTCGAATCAGAAATTCTGGGACGACAACGCCAAGCGGACCCTGGCGCCCCTGCTGTTCGCGGCGGCACAGACGCCGCGGGTCGACACCGACACGGGCAAGACCTCCCACGAGAGGCATATCGCGCAGGTCGGCCGTTGGCTGCAACGCGGCGCCGTCTCCGATCCTGAGGTTGAGGCGATCCTGCACGCGACGGGCGATCGGGACGCCATCGACGCCTTCGCGGGCGTGCGCTCTGCCCACGAGCAGACGCGCCAGAACATCGGCTCAACGGCACAGCTCGTGCTCGATCCCTTTGCACACCCGCGCACTCGTACTGCCCTCACGCCCACGAACCGGGTCGACGATGACTTCGACCCGGCGAGAGTCCTTGACGAGGGCGGAACGCTCTACGTGTTCGCTCCCGAGCATGAGGCGGAAGAGTTCAAGCCTCTGTTCGAGACGATTATCAACACGCTGGTGTTCGCGGCTGAGGACCGCTCGGCCCGATCCGGCGGTGTACCGATCGAGCCGCATCATCTGCTGCTCGCGCTCGACGAGGCGGCGAACATGGCCTCTCTGCGCAAGATGCCTGAACTAGCGTCGGTCGGCTCGTCGCAGGGCATCGTGTTGCTGTCGGTGTGGCAGAACACCTCGCAGATCGAAACGATCTACGGCAGCGCCCGCTCCCGGACCTTGCTGGCCGGACACAACGGAAAGGTCTTCTGGGGTGGGATTCAGGACGAGGAGACGTTGAAGTACGTCGAAGGGCTTGCCGGCGAGTTCGAATTTCGCAAAGTCACCCAGTCCCAAGACCAACGCGGCCGCTCAAGCAACGTCTCCTATGAGACCAAGGCGCTGGCGCCAAAGCACTTCGTCAGGAACCTCCCCGATGGGGAGGTCCTGGTGCTGTTTCGCAACGTCAAGCCAATGCGGCTGCGGGTGACGCCTTGGTTCAAGGACGACGGTGTACGCGCCTTGGTCGATCCGTCGGTGGCGGCGGAGTTCGACAGCGCCTTCGGCGGTGCATCCCCGCCGCCCCGGATCGTCGGCCGGGTTCATCGGATGGCCGGGGAACCGCATGAGTGAAGATCTCGTCCGCCCCCTCGAAGTTGGCGACGGAACGCCTGAGGACCTGCTCGCCGGCGTCGCCCGGACCACCGAGGACCTGGTCGGCGCTGCGAACGCGTTGGGTCGGGTGCTCGAAGAGGTTCTGCAGCGGCTCGAAAACGTGGAGTCCGACACCGACCCGGCCCAGGACGTGGACCTGGAGGAGTGGGTGGGCTGGCTACGCCGCGCCTACCACCTCAGCGCGCCGATTCCGGCGGACTGGAGAGACGTCGCCGGGGTTCAGCAGGAGCTGCAGGCGCTGCACGCCGCCTGGTGCGCCGCCTACAAGAAGGACGGCACCCCCATCGCGGGCACCGCGGCGGTGGCCTGGCATGACTCCCTCGACCGCGCTCTGGAGCGGATGCGACGTCATACCGCGCGAGACGAGGACAAGAGCGGAGTGGAGCGGCCACCATGGGCCGGCTCGTCGAGCGCTGAGCCAGGCGACTAACGGTTCAGCGCTCTGGAATCGGCGGGTCGCGCGGTGTCTCGACCGCCGACCGGGGCGCTCCTGGTGGCCTTTCGGGTCGTTCGCGCGCCCGACGGACCAGCCGGTCAAGGGTTGATTCGTCGTCGTCGGGCTGCGATACTGGGGAGGACAACAACTCCGGCCTCATCGCTCTGCGACGGGTCATCGGGTCGGAGGACGCCGGGATGGCCGAGGCCTGCCCGGCGTTGTTGCGTTCTGGGGCGAGGTCGTCGACGCTGAACCTTTTCCCGCTGCTGGCGTGCACGATGGTCACGACGTCTCGTGCCGGCTCGATCCAGCGAGTCTCATCGACCGTCAGCAGGCGACGGGCGGCCCAGCCTGCGACGTCGGGCGTGCACAGCAGCGGCTCTTGGTCGTCGCTGGCGTGGCGCAGGTGCAGGTGCCTGAGCCGACCGTCGCTTGAACCACGGATCTCGGCAGCGATACGCATGTCGTCACGATCGCCGGCTTCGCTGCGGTGGTCCATGATGACCACCCTGGAGCCGTGGTCGCCTCGTGTGAGCTCAGGGATCAGACGTCGGATGCAGGACGCCCGCGCCAGGCGTTCCCCTTCGACGTCGGCGCTCGCCATGGGCGCGTCGACAGTCACGATCGACCACTCCGTGCGCTCGGCCACGAGCGCGACCATGCGCTCGATTTGCTCGTAGCGACCCTGCTCGTAGGCGTCTGTGGTGTGCCAGGGGCGGCCACCAGGGGAGCGTCCTACGCGCTGCACGTCGCGGCGCACCTCGTCGAGCGCTGAGTGATCGATCAGTACGCCGGTCATCGTGTAGAACGGCATCCCGCGACGAGGATCGAGGCGCATGGACTCGTCAACGAACCCCACCGGCCTGCCAGCGGCGTAGCGGTAGGACGCGCTGAGGTCCTGCTGCCGTCCCCGATCCGCCCTGGTCACTCGACCATCGTCTCAGCGGTCAAAGCCGTGGCCACGGTCAGGCTGGTGCCCTGGTGGAGGTGGCTCCTCGTCGACGGGTCGTGGTGCCGGGCGTCGACGTGCACGCTCGAGGAGGGTGGAGGCGCCCAAGGGCGTGTCCGTCTCTGGCTGTGGGTCTCCCTCGCTGCGTGTGGATCGGTCGGAGATCTCGGCCTGCAGGCGTGTCCAGTCCTCGTGACGATCGCCGGTGCGCTCCGGTTCGGTGCCGAGTGCTCGTGCGCTGTCGGTGACGCCGTGGCGGTCGCGGTAGTCGACCACGAGGCGCAGCGTGTTGTCGTCGAGTCGGCGGCCGCCGATCTGCAGCGTCCGCAGCCAGGCGGGCGGGTCGGTGCGGGTCTGGTCGACCAGGTGGTCCTGGCGGGCTTCGATACGCGTTCGACGCTCCTGCAGCCAGGCGGTGAGCGCTGGTGAGACGTCGCTTTGGCGCGGCGTGCTGGTCTGGTTCGCCGGCATTCGGTCGAGCCGGTGGGCGAGGACCTTGGCGACGGACTCCGCGCTGCCCAACTCTCGTGCGTCCACGGCAGAACACACGTCCGCCTCGATGTCGGCGCCTGCCTCGACTCGTGCGGCGAGTCGTCGGGTCAGTGCGCCGTAGGCGGGATCTTCGCGCAACTCGTCGACGTCGAGCCCGCTGTCCTGCAGGGCACGGGAGATGCGCACATCGTGGGCGATGGCGAGCGCGTCCTCATACTCTGGGACGAGCCGCTGCAGGCTCTCGGCCTGCTCATAGGAGGTGCGCAACACCTCGTGTGCCGATCGTGCGGACTCATCGGTCCTGGCCATGACCGCGGCCAGGACCTCGCGACCACTACCGTGCGCCTCGGGACGGTGGTCGGCGTCCAGGTCCATCGGCTGTTCGGTCACGGTGTAGGCGACGTTTTCTGCGCGGCCGCGGGTCATGGCCACGTACAGCTGCTCACGGCTCATCGAGGACTCGATGAGCACTCGGCCGACGTCGACCGTCATGCCCTGGGAGCGATGCACGGTGGTGGCGTAGCCGAGCTCCACGTGACGGCTCGTGTAGTCGGCCGGGAGCGTCACCTTGCCCCCGTGGCCCGTGTGCTGGGCCACCAGCGAGCCGTCGGTGAGCCGATCGGTGACGGTCCACATGTCGCCGTTCTTCACGAAGTCAGAGCGGCCGACCGACAGCCGGCGGTCGTTGCGGCGGGTCACGATCACGTCTCCGCGGCCGGCCAGTGATCCGGGGCGCAGGGCGATCCCGTCGGCCTCGACCACGCCACGCTGCACCGCGGCGTCACGGGCTCGTTCGGACAGTTCGGTGACGGTCTCGTTGTCGCCGGCGATCATCAACGACGTGCGCCCGGAGATGCTGTCGCTCTCCCATGCGGTGAACACGTCATCGAGCAGCGCGTCACGGCTGCCTTCAACGATCCGCTCGGCGTCCTCGTAGAACCCGAGAGCGGCCTGGTCACCGTCTCGCAGCTGGAGCGTGGCGGTTGCCTCGCCCGGATCGCCGAAGCGGTGCAGGGCCGTCAGGCGCACCGCGCCGGCCTCGTGCGCGATGGTGCGTAGCGCGCCGCCGGCGGCCACGGCGGCGAGCTGCTGGTCATCACCGAGCAGTCGCACGCGTGCGCCGCGGTCTTCGCAGTGCTCCACAAGTTGGGCCAAGTCCAGCGTGCCGGCCATGCCTGCTTCGTCGATGACGACCAGGTCACCGGCGTTGATGCCGGTGGAGGTCGGTCCGTCGTTGTTCAGGTGGTGCAGGACCTTGGCGATGGTGTCGGAGCGGTCGGCGCCGGTCTCTTCGGCGAACACCTTCGCGGCGACCGCTGAGGGCGCCAGGCCGACGACCCGGTGGCCGTCGAGGTGGGCGGCGTCGACGACGACGGCCATGGCTCGCGTCTTGCCGGTGCCGGCGGCGCCGAGTCCAGTGACCAGCTGACGATCGGCACCAGCGAACGCGCGCACGAGATCCAGTTGCCCGGTATCGAGCTGCACGCCCTGGGCTGATGCCTGCTCGATCGCTTCGTCGATCGACGCGACCGCCACGGGCGCTAGCGCAGGCCTCATCGCCGCGTCGACCAGGGATCGTTCGGCGGTGAGGATCTTCTCTGAGGTGTAGATCTCCGAGCCGTGCACGCGGTAGATGTGCCCGCCGTTGGCGCGCTGCAGCTCAGGTGCCACCGTCTCCACGTCGGGCGCTTCGCAGAGCAGCGACCCGGTGCCGATCGCGTGGTCGGTGACCTGCTCCACCAGATGCTGCCGATCGCTGGTCGTCAGGCCGGGAACACCTCGCAGCTGACGCTGAGTCTCGGCATGCACGTGCCAGCGTCGCCACGTCGCACGGTCGGTCGCGACTCGATCGAGCACCGACTGCGACGCCACCTCGACCCCCACGAACGTTCCCGTGGTGACATCGACCAGGTCGTGGCCACGGGCCTGGACGGCTCGGTGCTGGGCGGAGGTCAGGATCCCGTCGATGGCATCGCTTCCGACGACCTCGATAGCCTCAGAGCGCCACCGCTCACGCTTGCTGGCCAGGGACTCCATCGGTCCCTTGGCGCTTCGGGTGATTAGGTTCGCCTGCTGCGCGAGGTCCAGCTGAGCCGCCTTGGACGGTTCGTGGCCATGCTCGCTGCGGTAGTCGCGCACCAGCTGACGGTAGGCCGCTTCGATGTCAGTGCGGCGTCGTGAGAAGTGCCCGGAGACCTCCCGGTCGACGCCCGCGATCTCACGCACGGGACGCTTGCCGTCGCCCATCTCCCGATCTTCAAAGGTCACCCCGAGCCGCTGGGAGACCTCGTCCTCCAGCGCCGTGTTGTACACCTCCGAGTAAGAGACGTTGGCGGCAAAGATCAGCCGGCCATCGAGCGTGCGCCACTTCCCGTCCGGGCCTTGGACGCGGTTCGCGATCGCGACGTGCGTGTGCAGATTCGGGTCGCCGGTGCGCGAGTCGAAGTGGTCAAAGCGCGCCGCCACGATGCCTGCTGCTTCGTGCTGACGGATACCCGCGACACCCGATCGGGTGAACGCAGCTTCGTCCTCGATGTACGCCACGGCGCGATCGACCGCCGCTGCGTGGGCGGCCTCGACCTCGCGTCGGGTGTCCTCATCACCGAGCCCCCACAGCACGGACACGCTCTTGGCCGGAGTGAACGTGACGTCGTATCCCGAGACCGGCTGAGGGGTAGGACGAGCACGCTTGCTGATGAACGACTCCAGTTCCGCGACGTCCGCCGGGCCGCGTCCCTGCTCTCCGTGGAAGAGGACCCGTCCGGCGTTGTGGCGTGCTTCGCGGCGCTGCTCGCGCGTCAGGTCCGAGACCTCGGGCACGTCATGGACGGCGCGCACGTGCACCTGTGCGCGCTCCAGCGCGTCGTCCCACTGCTGCTGCTTGCTGCCGTCAAAGGTCGGGAACTTCCGCCCGAGCTGGACGCTTCGCATCGCCCGTTCGACGTCCATCCCCTCGCTGAGCGCGGCGGTGATTCGACGGTCAGCGTCCGGGTGCAGACCCTCGCCGAACAGGGCCTTCATCTGCGCCTCGCTAACGGTTCCCGCTGTCCCCAACGTGGCGAGCCCACGCCCGTGCCAGCGGCCGGCCGGTGCTCCGTCGGCGGTGTAGTAGTCGCTGAGCTCCTGGCCTCGCTCACGCGTCACGTCCGCCGACGCGACCTGTCGCGTCAGATAGGTGTAGCCGTCGCCAGCGTGCAGCCGCGCGACCGTGGCCGTCACCGGCCGCGACCCGTCTGCGCGATGCTCATGTGCGGCAGCCTACCCCGTTCACTAATAGTGCATAAGGTGTGTGGCCCTTGAAGTCTTGGAACGAGGCTGAGAGAGTGATGGAGATTCATGGGAGCAGATCGGGAAGGACTCGGGCTGTGATCGGTCGTGGATCGACTGTTTTAAGATGCTGAATTGAGCACAGGGTGGGTCGCGGACGCGGCGCAGCTGTGCATGACCTGGCCCCGCCGGGGTCAAAGGATCAGGGGGAACTCATGGCACCGAAGGTTGATGCTCGACGACGCGCACGCGAAGCGAAAGCGCGTCTGGATGTCGAGCGCGCAGAGCGAGACAGGAAGATCGAGGAAGCCACCATGGCGTTCTATCTCGCGGATGACAAGATCGCGGATCTACGTGAAGAGATCACCACAGCAGAAGCCAATCGCAATGAGCACGTAGTTGCGCTGTTCGGTCTCGGAGAGACAGCCGATCGAATTGCGGTGCTCACAGGACTGTCGTCGGCAGAGATTCGTAAGATCAAGCGTGCTCCGTCGTCAAGCACGGTGCACAGCAGCGGGTCCGATGAAGTCGATGGGAACCGTTAGGGCCGCCTGGTTACCAAAGAGTTGATTGGTCGTGGTCGACCAGGAGCCGGGCTAGGCGTTCGGTGTCCCAGCCCTCGCGGACGATCTCACGAATGGCTCGGGAGCGTGCAGCAAGTTCGGCGCGTCCGAGGCCCGGTGGACGAACCATTAGGGGCTTTCCGCCACCGCGGTTGCGGCGGGCCATGCGCGCGAGGTTGTCGGCCTGGGTGCCGCCAGCGAGGTGGTCCCGTTCGTCTCCTGCAGAGCGCACACAGATTGGGTTGTCACAAACCAGGTGCTCCACCACCGCCAACTCATCGAGGCTGATCCCGGTGGCGAGTGAGAACGCGATGCGATGTGGCCGCAGCACCCGGGCGCGTTCGTCGCGGGTGGTCCAGAATCGGCCGTAACCGTCGTCGGCGATCGCGCCGACCCAGATCCAGCAGTCTCTCTCCCCCGGCCCCTTGACGACGTGCTGCCAGTACCGGACCGCCTCAGCGTCGGTGAGGACGCTCATCGCGGTTCGTCGCCGAGCGGCGCGAACGGGAACGCACTTTCCACGCTCATGACGAGGTCGGTGACCTGCATGCGTGAGAACGAGCGGGGATGATGCTCGATGGCTGCGGAGGCGTCCTGGTAGCGATACACCTGGGGACTCTCCTGCACGACTGGCGTTGACCCGTTGACGGCGATCACCGGGTAGACCAGAGCGGTCCACCCCTCCCCCAGGCGGACGCTGACTTGCTCCACGATGCGCGGCACGAGCTGATGCAGCCGCACGCGGGCGACGTGGACGCTCTCGGCCACGGGCACGCCGACCGGCGGCGCACCGTCGGCGCTGATCGACTGCACGGCGGTGATGCCGTCTGGGCCTATCGCAACGTGATCGAGTGTCTCCTCAGTACCGACCAGCCGCCGATCGTGAAGGACCACCCATCCAGTCGCGGTGAGTCGATCGAGCTTTCGGGCGGTCCTACTCGTCGCGGTGGCGCGGTCCTTCAAGCGCCCGACGTCGGGGTGGCCATGGACGCCGAACACCCTGCGCGCCTTGTCACCGACGGTGCCCTGCGTCCGGTAATAGGTATCGACACGTCGCGCCTGCGCTAGCCACGAGCGTCCGGCCTGCTTCCATGGCCTGGCCGGGTCATCGTCGACGCGACCGAGGTCGGGCTCACGCTCGTACGGCGCTCGACCGGCGGACTGCTCTTGGTGCTCCTCGTTCACGTCTCCCCCTGGATCGCTCGGTACAAGGTCGCCCGGCTCACGCGCAGCACCGCGGCCACGTCGGTGGCCGAGAGGTTGTCCTCGCTCATCATGCGCCGGGCCTGCTCCACCTGGGTAGCACTCAACGCCTTCGGTCGACCTCCGACGCGTCCGCGTGCCTTAGCGGCCGCCAGGCCCGCAGCGGTGCGCTCACGGATCAGGTCGCGCTCGAACTCCGCGATCGATGCGAACAGGTGGAAGGTCAGTCGTCCCGTCGGGGTGGTGGTGTCGATCGACTCCATCAGGGATCGGAACTCGACCTCTCGCTGACCTAGCTCACCAACGAGCTGCACCAAATGCTTGAGGCTGCGCCCCAAACGATCGAGTCGCCACACCACGAGGGTGTCGCCGGGACGCAGGTAGTCCCACGCCCTATCCAGCTCGGGCCGGGTCGTCGACGCACCGGTGATGTGATCGACGTAGATCCTCGACAGATCACAGCCGGCGGCCGTCAGAGCGTCGACCTGCAGGGCCTCGTCCTGCTCCAGCGTCGAGACCCTCGCGTACCCGATCAGCGTCATGGGCTCACTGTCTCAGAACCCACCGACAGGAACGCGGATGAGACGAAGCGTTTGAGACGGGGTTTCGCGAACGCTCCTCCCCCGCAACCGCGGGGCGACGGGCCATCGATTTCTGATTGCCCGCCGTCGTCTCAGAAACAACCGTTTCCGAGACGGCACGCTGGCCGGCACCGGCGCCATTCTGTCGTCGAGCACGAGTAGTTTCAGGCCAGCCACCCAAAGGAGGTTCGAGGTGTTCCTACTCGGCTGTATCGCCGTCGCGCTGGCCGCCGCCCTCTTGGTGGCTGGCTCTGCGCGCCTGGTGACCGCCCCGGCGTGCTCGACGTTGGAAAGGGCAAGAGGTCTCGTCCTCGGCGGCGCACTCCTCGGCGCTGTGGGTGGCCTCATGATGCTTCTGGCCCTGTGACGACCCGCTACGTACCGCGCGACGGCTGGCCGCCCTCTACGGGCGTGAGCTGATCCGCTGTGCACCACAGGACGTGCAGGCTTGTCCGGTCGGTCGTGTCGGTGACGTAAGCGACCTGGGCTTCCCAGCCACGTGCCGCTCGGCGCCAGTCGACGATCACACCTGGATAGGCGCTCGGCGCTCGGTCGAGTCGCGAGAGGTTCAGCCACACGTGGCGGACCTTCCCCGCCCGCGGCGGCGCAACCGCGGGCTCATCGAGCGCGGTCAACGGGTCTCCGTAGCGACGATTCTGACCCATCACGAGAGGATAGCCGCAACCGAACATACGTGCGAAGTGTCAAGAATCACTCCGCCGGACTGCGTCGGTTCTGCATGATGGTGTGCACCCAGGACGGGACGGGACCGATGATCGAGTACGCCCAGGAGCGCTACGAGTGGGTGCCGGGCCCACGTGAGCTCCGTCGCGTCGAGACCGACGACACCCTCCTCGATCTACGGCCGCTGGCCGCCGACGTCTCCCGCGAGCGACTCGCCCAGGGCTGGCACCTGGTCGCCAGCACTCCCCTGCAGGAGAACGCCAAGCTCTACCTCGTCGATGTCTGGGCACGGCCCTCGGCGCCCGTCCTGGAGGACCTGTAAGTCAGATGCGGCCTGCGGGGCCATCGACCTGGTCGGCGGACGGCCTCGGGTACGGGCTGACGTCGGCGAACAACGTGCCGGCGTCAACCCTGAGAACCCACGCCGCACCGAGCATGTCGTTAAGGAACCACGGCCGTCGGCCGGCGAGCTTGTCGCGGACGACCGGATCGGTCAATCCCAGACCTTCGCCCAGAGCACGCCTGGAAACGTTCCGCTCCCGCATCGCCTCGGCCACCGCAGCACCCGCACTCACGTACAGGGCCCGGGTCTCCGCTTCGTTGAACAGTCCGCCCATCGGCCCAACGTAGTCCTCCACCAAGGCCAAGTCACCGGGAACAAGCCAGCTGGTGATGGTGGGGGTGGGTGAGCCTGCAAAGGTGGCGATGGCTGCCCCGCGCTACTTGGCGTCGTGGTGAGGTTGCGAGCGGCTGCCGCCCTGTAGGCAGGTCTCGTGGTCGAGGACACCGCGAGTGGGGTCCCCGACCTACGTCGCGGCCTGTGGGGTGTCCGACTCCTCCCGGAGTGTCGAGAGCCCCAGCGATCGCGCAAGTCTGGAGGGACCTCGCGGGGTTCGCACGGGCGAACGTCCTTGATGGTCGGTTCGTACAGCACCACGTCAGGGCCAGCAGCCAACGACAGGGATCGGCGGCCACGCTAAGCCTCTCACTCTTGGGAGTACTGCTCCTCTAGCGTCGCGGCTGTGTCCATAGGCCCGTGCCCTGCGCGTAGCTTTCGCTTCGCATCGTCCGTGGCCTCGATCGCGTCGTCGTGATACTGCTCGATCGCGTCGATGACCGGCGCCAGGCTCGTACCGCGTCCTCGATGTCACTCATGATGTTCCCTCGATTCCTTGGTTGGTTGTCATGGTTGCTCAGCACGCCGACACTCCTCGTCCGTGCTCTCGTGCGTCGCTCTCGGCGGCGTCGTAGGCGTCCTGGCGGGCGATGGCACCGGCTGGGGTGTAAACGGTCGCGAGGCCGTCTCGCAGGAGCTCTTGGCCGACGTCGCGGCCGTCGTCAAGTTCGACGTAGCGCAGGATCCGCCCGTAGGTGTCGGCGTCGGCCTGTGAGTCGTCAGCGATGAGGTCGACGTCCTGGCCGTCGAGTAGGTTGCGCGCTGCCGCTGTCGCCTCGATCGCTCCACACTCAGGGTCGCGGCCGTCGCGAGCCTCCTCGGGCGAGTCGATCCCGAGCACCCGAACTCTCGTCGAGTCGTTCACCACGAGGGTGTCACCGTCAACGACCCGAACCACCGTTGCTCTCTCCGTCGCTTCGGAATCGCTCGACGGGGAGTCGGTAGCGCCCTGCGTCCACCACACGGCCCCGCACACCACCAGGGCGCCGGGGATCAGCAGCGAAGGAGCAAGGCGCATGATCGATCGCTACTCCCCCATCGGGCGGCCCTGCGGGATTCCGCCGGGGTCTACGGGCGTGAAGGGCTGCCCACCGTTGTGCTTCTTCTCCAAGCGCTCGACCTCGGTCATCACGGCGGAGCTGAGGAAGTGCGAGAGGCTGGTCCAGCCCTCGTGCGCGAGCGTGGCGCGAAAGGCGCCGCGCATGCGGGCGGTGTCGTCTGGGTCGCTGTAGAACGACACCTTCGGGGGGTGCTTCTTGCGCCCTTCCGCCGCCTGCTCGGTGGCGGGCTCCTGCGCCCGCGCTGTGGTCGGCGTGGCCTTCGGGGCGGGCTTCTCCTGCTGCGGTGGCGGGGGCGTGGGGGCTGGCGCGATCGGGTTGGCGCCGCTGAGGCTGGATTTGCGTGGTGGTGGTCGGTTCATGCTGCGCTCTCCTCGATGCTGCTCAGGTGCTTGGCGTAGATCTCGCCCAGTGCGGTTGCCTCGGCACTCCCCCACTCGTCCAGCCCTCGTGCGGCTTCGGTGGCGTCGGCGATGACGACGCGCTTGGGGATGAGTGGGTCCAGCACGCGCAGGCCGCGTCCCTCGGCGGCGGTGCGCAGCTCCTCGAGCCAGCTGCGGCCGCTGACGGTCTGCTCTTCGTGCTGGTTGATGATGATGCCGGCTACTCCGAGTTTTGGGTTGTAGTAGTCCCTGACGCTCTCGATGGTGGCCAGCAGTTGCGCCAGGCCGTTGGCGCTCCAGAGCTTGGAGTGCGTCACGACCACGACGCCGTGGGCGGCGGTCAGGCCGTTGATTGTGAGTTGATCCAGCGAGGGTGCGCAGTCGATGAGGATCAGGTCGTAGTTGTCAGCGACCTTGCTCAAGGCCTCGACCAGGCGGCCCTCTCGCCCGGCTCCTGCGATCACGAGTTCATCGCGGACGGAGCCCAGGGTCACGCCGCTGGTGGGCACGACGTCGAGGCCGTCCCACAGGCCGGGAACGATGACATCCGCGATGCCTTCGGGCGCTCGGGTGCTGAGGGCGTCGGCCAAGCCTGCCTGGTCCTCCTCGACGGCCTCCCGCGCTGCCACGCTCGTGAGGTTGCCTTGCGGGTCGAGGTCGACCACGAGCACCCGGCGTCCCTGCAGGACGGCGGCGCGGGCCAGGTGGAACGTCGTGGTGGATTTGCCCACGCCGCCCTTCTGATTGCAGAGGGCGAAGATTCGTGCGGTCATGGTGATACCTCCATTAGAGACAACAGTACTGTTAGGGACGGGTTTCTCGGTACGGACGCGCCGTAGGCGTGGGCGCCGGGTCACGGCGCCAGGAGGTCGGCAGGCTCGACGACCTCCCAGCAGCGTCCCTCCGGGACGTAGGCCCGCTCCTGCAAGGCTCCGATGGTGAACCTCAGGACCGGCACGGCCTCGAAGCTGTCGGCGTCGTCGTAGTCGACCACCTCCCCCGCGTAGGTCGCCAGTCCGTAGCCGTTGGCGTCGGCGGCGTCACCGTTGGCGATCATGGCGTGCATGTCGTCGTAGAGGAACGCGACCACGGGCGAGCCGTTCCAGCGCTGCTGGGTGTCGATGGCGGGGTAGATGGTCCCGGTTTCGGGGCCGATGATGTGGACGATGTTCATGGTTCCATTGCCTCCAATGCCTCTATTAGTTTGGGTTGGGTCCAAAGACGCTGCGCCAGCATCCGGGGTGGGTGCCGTGGCGGATCAGTTCTCGTTGCTCGGGGTCAATGTCGGGTAGGAGGTCCTGCACGGGCACGAGCCCCAGACGCTCGACGACGTCGAGGGGGAGTTTCAGGGTGGTGGCGGTTCCGCAGATCTGGCACGGGTCGGTGACGTAGGTCGTGGTGGTCATGGTGGGCTCCTTCACTTGATGTGGCCGAGGTCGTAGCCGCCGAACGGTGGGCGTCCGGCAACGTGCCTGCTTCCCATCGGCTCGCGCTCGGTGCGGATGGGGGCTCCGGTGAATCGCCAGCCGGTGGGTTGGTGTTCATCGAGCCAGGCGGTGGCCTTCTTGGTGAGGCGGCCTCGCTCGTCGCGCTTGGTCAGTTTCAGCGGCATGGCAGGCAGATCGCGCCACCCGGGCATCGCGTGGTCGTGCCACGCCTCGACGGCCTCCTGCTCGTCGTCGGTGATGTGCTGCCAGCGGCAGGGTTCGCAGTTGGCTTGGTACATCAGAGTTCCGGGGCAGTGGCACTGTCCAGTTCGGCGGTGGTCGCCGGGCCAGCAGCGCAGGTCGGCGGTGAGCATCTGGAGCGCGTGGGTCTCCGTGACTGCGGCTTGGGGCTCCCACACGTGCCACATGTGGCTCTGCGGCGAGGCGCCTAGCCTGCCGTTCTCCGCGACCCAGCGCTCGTACGCCGCGAGGAGCTGCGCCGGTGGGTAGTAGTCGGTGGTGAACGTCAGGGGCGCCCCGGTCCACGGGGTTGCCGCGACGGCCTCGCGTGCCATCTGGTCAAGGTCGAACAGTGCTGGTTGGTCCATGTCTCTATTCCCTCTAATAGTTCTGTTAGGTTGAATGCCGGTATTCAGCGGTTCCAGCGCTCGCGGTAGGCGGCCTCGGGGTCGGTGGGGTAGCCGGCCGTGAGGTCGATGCCGGACAGCAGGTCCCGGCTGGCGTACTCCTGGTCGTCGCGCCAGGCGTCGACGCCGATGGGCCACCAGCGGGAGCCGCGCACGGCGACTCCTTCGGCCCAGGAGGTGGCCTCGGGGCTGTAGTCGCGGGTGACGTTCACGCCGCGGCATCCCCAACGAATCTCATAGAGGCTGCCGTCGGGGCGGCTGTAGAGGGTGGGCTCGATCTGGTGGTAGCCGTCGTCCATCCCGTCGAAGTAGGAGGACTGGAACCCGTTCGTGATCGCCCTGACGGCCTCCCAGGTCGGTCCGTCGACGTAGGCGACGCCCAACCATCCGTAGGCGGAGCCTCGGGCCATGCGGACGGAGAACCGGACGCCGGGGAAGGCCTCGCGCAGGGCTTTGCGCAGGGCGGTGGCGGTCTCCTTGGTGTCGTAATCGATCCGATCAAAGGTGTCGTTCATGGTGTAACCTCTCGTGTCTCTATTGTCGCTAATAGTTCTATTCAGTCGATCGCGGCCGCTAGACGTCCCTGCATCTGTGCTCCCATATGGGCGACGGCGCCCAGGCCGAGGGAGTGGCACCACGGGCAGCTGACCTCGTGCCAGCGGGTCTGGGCGTTGTAGATGGAGGAGTCGCCTTGGTCGCGCATGGTGAGGAAGTCGATGCCGCAGGCCGTGGCCATGTTCGGCAGGATGACGTGGGCGACGCCCGTCGCGGGCATGAAGTCGAACAGGTCGTTGGCGTAGTTTCCGGTGCGGTTCCTCATGTCTCTAATAGTACCATTGCCCCTATTGGTGTGCAAGTGGTTGTGCTGGGGACTTTGGGGGTTTTCTGGCGGGACCACTGGATTGGTCGAGCGCCTGGCGGCGACGGGCACGCCCCCCGAAGGCTCGGCCCCACAGGCCGCGCAATGGCCAACTACACGATCGGTCGGCGTCAACAGGATCGGTCGACCACAGGGCGGCAGCCGCTCGCAGACCCACCACCACGCGACGTAGCGCGGGGGAGACGGCGCACACCCACCGAGTCATCCTCCCCCACCGTCCTCAGCCTGCTTTTCGGCCCGTCGGGCTGGAGCTGCTGGAGCCGTACGAAGAAAGTTCGCGTCGCGGTGTCCCAAATCCGGGGGTCGCCCACACCTCTACCTAGTAGAGGCCCTTTTTCGGGTCCAGCGGACCGATACATGCCTGGGAGCGAGGTGTCACAAACCGGTCTGCTCAGCCATCTGTCTTGGGTGTGAACCGCCTGAGGCGCATAGATCCGTCTGAAAGGAGATCGAGTAATGATTCGTAGGACGTACAGCAGGTTTGGGGCGTGGGTAGCGCGACAGGTGATGGACTGGTCGTGGTGGCTGGGATTCCGGGGTGATGCCGAGATGTGAGGCGCGAGGCCAGACTTCCCCGGGTCGGCCTTGGCCTCGCACCCGGTCACGTTGCTGTCCTGATCGTGGGCGGGCAGTCCGGGCACGGCCTGGCGTGCTCCACGCCGGCGATCTGGAGGTAGCTCCAGCCGTGGCCGTCGCAGTTCGGCCCGCCGCAGGGGTCGACGGGCTCGGGCAGGGGAGTGGGGATGCCGAGCGTGAGGTAGGCGCGGGCGTCGGCGTCGACCTCGGCCAGGAGGGTCTTGAGCAGGCCGTAGGGGGAGTGGACGTTGGCCCAGGGGCCGACGCCGCGGTGCTGGGCCGTTTGGCGGAGCGCTGTGGCCAGCGCGTCGCTCGTCCAGCCGCCCCGATCGTGGTGAATGAACAGGGCGGCCGCTGCGCCCGGCCTGACTCCCTGGAGGAGCTGTGAGAGCGCGTGGTGGGCCAGTGTGCGGTAGGCCAGACCGATTCCGGGTCGCCGTCTCCTTGATCTGAGTGCCGGCGGAGCCGGCTCCGCATCTCTGGGAGCGGTAGCGACCGCGAAAGGGAACCCATCTTCAACGTTAGAATTGCTCGAAACGCCCCCTAAGGGGGGAAGGTGGCCGAAACCTTCAAGATGTGAACGGACAACGGCCCACCGGCCAGGACGGGGGACCGCTACGCGGCCTCGCTGGCGGCGAGGGCAGACGGTCACGGCGTAGACGTTGGGGTAGCCGCGCTGCTTGTGGCCGGGCTTCTCGTCGTAGAGCGCCAGGCGCTCGTCGCCGGAGAGTTCCCGGCCGCGGTAGAGCTCGACGAGGACGCCCAGGCGCACGGAGACGGCGCGGGCGCGTCGCACGGTGCGTTCTGAGCGTCCTACGCGGGCCGCTGCGACGGCCTGGGACGTGCGCATGCCGCGCCCGGTCGCGTCGTCGGCGTCGAGGGCGTCGTTGATGGCCACGGCCAGCCACGTCTTGACGGCGATCTGCGCTGCACCGCACAGATGCTTGGTGTGCGGCTGATCCGCGAGAGCGGTGAGTACGCGGCGCATGGAGCGGCGTGAGGACCAGGCTGGGACGGCTGCGAGCAGTTCGCGGGGTGTCTGTCCCGGCCCGTGGCCGTCGCGGCGCTCAGAGGCGCTGGTGGCGGTCCTGAGGGTCTTGAGAGAGCCGGGGGAGTGCGGGCGTGCGCGGTCGAGTCGTTCGTGCTCGCCACGGGCGCCCGTGCGCCCGATCTGGCGTATCTGTCGCGTTTTGCGGTCGGGTGTTGCTATTGTGGGCATAGCAAAGCCCCCTCCTCAGCCGGAGAGCTTCTGGGAACCGAGCGGTTAACTCGGTTTCTGACTTACGAAGGCCCCTCGCTACCAACGGGGGGCTTTCGTGCGTTTAGGCGCTGGACGCGAGCGGCAGCTCCTTGTTCGTGTCGGTGGGCAGTGGGCCGTCCCAGAAGGCGGGGCGGCCGTTGGCATCGACGTCGATGCTTTCCAGCATCAGCTCGACGGCGGCAGTCTGCGAGATCTGCAGACTCTCGGCCACGCGCTCGACCTTCCGTTTCACGGAGAGGTCGACGGTGGACAACATGGCGATCTTGTTCTTCGCCTCGCCTCGGCGACGCCTGTTGGTAGCCATGGCGGTAACGCTATGGCTAGCGGCACCCTGTGGCGCGGTCGACACGCCGCAGTCTCTAGCGATATTGGTTCGAGGCAGCATCTGCGTCCGCGGCTCACCGGATCTTGACGCCGTTATCACGGAGCCAGGGGATCGGGTCGGTGTTGTCTTCGTAGATCTCGCCACCCTTGGGGTGGTACTCGAAGTGCAGGTGGCAGCCGGAGGAGTTGCCCTCGTTCCCGACCTGGCCGATGCTCTGCCCGGCCTTGACTTTCTGGCCGTCCTTGACGCTGACGGCCTGCATGTGGGCGTACCAGGTGGTGGTCTTGCCGGGTGCCGCCTGGACCCTAACGAGCCAGCGGCCGGACCATCCTTGGTCGGTCTCGATGATGATGGTGCCGTTGTTGGCGGCACGAACGGGTGTGCCGCAAGCGACGGAGAAGTCGTTGCCGGTGTGACCGCGGGACCAGCGAGAGCCACCTTTGCCCCAGTTGTTCTGCGAGACGTACGCCGAGCTCGGGTCGATCGGCAGCGCTACTTTGCCCTCGGCGATGGCCGCGGTGAACTTCGGGATCTCCGCGGAGATCTTCTTGATATAGCCGCGGGTTTCGGCATAGGGCGGCACACCCCGGTACTGCCGGACGGCACCGGGACCGGCGTTGTAGGCGGCGAGCGCGAGGTCGATCTTGTCGCCCGGCAGATCGCCGACTTCATCGATGAGGGCGCACATAAAGCGGCCCTGGGCCATGACAGCGTCGCCAATGTCGAACGGGCTTGCGGTGCCGCTGTTGTCGTCGTCTTGACCCCACTGGTCCCAGGTACCGGGCATGAACTGCGCGATGCCCTGGGCTCCGACGGGGGAAGTTGCGCGCGGGTTGAAGTTCGACTCGGCCTTCATCTGCGCCGCGAGCAGCGGCGCGGTGATGTCCTCGCAGGTCTCGGCGGCCTTGCGAATCCATGGCACAACCTCGGCCGGGATCCCGGCTGGGTTCAGCTCGTCGCCGTAGCCGGTGGCGGCGTCGGCCTGGTCCTCGCCGCCAACGAAGACGATGAGCCCAAGCAGCAGTGCCGGCACTGCTACTAGTGCCGCGATGCCCCCCGACAGTCGCTTCATCAGTCCGCGGTGATCTTGTCTCGAGCCGCCTGCCAGGCTTTCTGTAGACCGACGTCGTCGACGCGAAGCGTCGCGGCGAGGCGGGAACGGATCGCGGTATCCGCCGGGAGCCGATCGGCGCCGCGCAGGATGCCGTACAGCCCGGCTCGCGGCGCCTGCACGTCCTTGGCCAGCTGGTCGACCGTCATGCCAACGTGCCACCGCAGCTCGTGAAGCGTAGGGGCCTCGCTGTAGGGGGCAATCTGTGCGGTCGAGACGTCAAGGGCTGTCGCGAGGGCGACGAGCGACGCGGGCGAGGGCCGGACTCGGCCGTCCATGTACGCCCGCACTGACGCCGGTGTCAGGTCCGCAGTGACAGCGAGACGCTCCGTCGTCCAGCCCTTCTCGACGCACAGCTCACGCAGCCGCTCGGGCGCAAAGGTGAGTACGGACGGGCGTGGCACCCCCCGATTGTGTCGCATCGCTACTCCTGAGCTGTTGGCGTGGAAACGTTCGACTACCGCAGTAGAGTTACACACTAGAATAAACTAGCGCGATATGCGACCATGGTACCTGTACGCATCTGTCAGGTGAACCGCCTACCATGAGCCGTTCCAGGGGATCGGGGGATCCAGGTGAAATACCGAATTGCAGCGACCGTCGGTGCCGCCGCGGTGCTACTGGCCTCGTGCGCGGGACAGCCCGACACTGAGGGCGCCGGTTCGAGCGATCCGGAGGCCGAGGCGTCGCAGACGATGCCCGCAGACAGGGCGGTCTCACTCGTGCGCGTGGGCGGCGCCCACGTGCCGGTCGGTGAGTCGAGTCCATCGAGGCAGTCGGGGACCTCAGCGTCGGGCTGGCAGGAGCGGGACAGCGATCTCGCGGCGGCGTGGTTCGCGACCGTTGTCGACGGTGCCCAGGAGGCCTCCGTTCGTGCGGCGGCCGTGGCGCAGGTAGCGCCGCCTGATGCCGATGATGAGGCGCAGGGCCGGTTGCAGGCCGAGGCCGATCAGGTCGCGGCCGAGCGAGACGAAGTCCACTCTGACGGCCCCAGCCAAGAGGCATGGATGCCGGACCTGCGGATCCTCGGCTACCTCGATGAGGGGTCATCCGGTGAGGACCGCACCGTCTCGGTGTGGGGCCGTTCCGACGGCACCCCCGAGCAGTGGTGGACGCGCACGATCACCGTGCGATGGAGCGAAAACGACTGGCGTTGGGTCTCCGACCCATGGCCCGAGCAGTGGTCGGAGGGGACACCCCCCGACGACCTGATCCCGTACATGAGCAGTGAAGGAGTGACCGATGAGTGAAGAAACGCAGCCGGACTTCAACCCGAAGCGGCGGATGAGTGGACCCCAGTTCGCCGCCCACACGACCTCTGAGGCTGTGGGTCGGGTGACGTACGTCGAGGAGGACGCGGCGCCGACCGCCGCGGCTCCTGCACCAGTGGAGGAGGCTGAGGCACCGCCCACAGCCGAGGTGGACGAGCAGCCTGAGCAGGACCAGCCGTTGAGTGCCCGTCACCGTGGTGGCCGCCGCTCATCGAACGACTTCCTGGAGGGGCGCCGCGCTTCGGCGCCCGCACCGACCGCGACGACGGGATGGCGGGTGAAGGCCAACCGTTGGTCTGGTGGCCTGTTGAAGCTCAGTGAGTCCACCGTGGAGCGCCAGGCCCAGGAGGATCGCCGGACCATCCAGCGGAATTTCGGCGGCCCGAAGTCGGTCGTCACGATCAACACCAAGGGCGGGGTCGGCAAGACGTCCTCGACCCTCATGACCGCGATGACGTTCGGCATGATCCGCGGCGGTGGCGTGGTCGCGTGGGACAACAACGAAACCCAGGGGTCGCTTGGTCACCGAGGGTTGGAAGGCAGCCGTGACACGACGGCACGAGATCTCCTGCAGGAGATCCACCGCTTCGCCGACGTCGAGACGTCGCGCGTTGGAGATCTGGGTGGCTACCTGCGCAGCCAGGGCGAGGCTCACTTTGAGCTGCTGGCTTCGGACAATCGCTCGACCGTGACGGGACAGATCTCCCAGCAGGACGTCGTGGATATCCGTCGTTTGCTGGAGCGGTTCTACAAGGTGCTGTTCATCGACACCGGCAACAACCTACGCGCCCCGAACTGGCTGGAGGCTGTGGGAGGCGCCGACCACCTCCTCGTGCCCACCGCGGTGCGCGTGGACTCCGCCTACGGCGCCGTGCAGACGCTGGAGTCGATCGAGGAGGTCCTGCACACCGCCGGGCACGACCCGGACTGGATTCGAGCCAACAGCACCGCAGTGATCAGCCTGCCTCGCGGTGGCGCCGACCAGGGGCTCCTGCGTGACGTCACGGAACTGATGGAGGGCCGGTGCGGAAGCGTCCACATTGCCCCATACGAGCCACTGATGAACCCCGGCGACCGCATCGACTACACGCGGATCTCCGACCCGACCCGGGCCGCCTGGCTCAAGATCAGCGCGGCAATCGCCGCGCGCCTCTGAGAGGAGCACTACCATGAATCCCTTCGACGGCATCAACCCCAGCTTCGGCCCGTTCACCGGCCTGCTGGAGTCCCGCCTTGGAGTCCTGCTGGCGCTGGCGTGGGCCATCGCTTTCGTGTTCTGCGCCTGGCAGCTCATCGTCGCCGTGGCGAAGCTGAGCCGCGCCAAGAGCGGCGGTTACGGCAACGATCTCGATGAATCCCGCAACCACGCCTTCTGGGCAGGTGGCGCAGTCATCATCCTGGTGGCCCTGCCCGCGATCTTCGGCGTCCTCGTCTCGGTGTGATCGCCGATGTGGACGAGAGAAGCGGTCTGGATGACGGCATGGGTCCTCGCGCTGAGCGCCGCGGTCCTGCTGGCGATTCGCGCGGCCACGACCTCTCGACGCATCGGCGTGCCCGCGACGGCGGCTGAACGCAGGGAAAGCGGCCGAGCGGTAGGAGAGCTGCTGGCCTCCACCGCGGCGCTCATGGCCCTCGGCGTTCTCGCGCCCCCAACGGTGTTCTGAGGAGCAAACAATGACCCAGATAGACGAAGTAGTCGAGCAGAAGGCCCAAGCCAAGCCGTGGGTGCTGATCGTGACGGCAGTGGCCGTGACCGCTCTAGTGGTGGGGGCCGGAGTGTTCTTCCTCATCGGGGATAGCGACCCGAGCGATGCTGGCGCGGGCGGCTCTGAGAACCCGTCGACGAACACCCTGCCGACCGGTGAGGCCAGCGTCGATCTGCGGACCGCAACGGGCAGCGTCGCCGGTTTCCCCCGGCGGTTCCCGCAGAGCGAGGCAGGAGCCGTAGAGGCGTACCTCGGCTGGTCCCTGGCGCCTGCTGAGGCGATCCAGCAGCCCAACGAGGTCCTGGAGGAGTACTACGCCGACGTCATGCCACCCGAAGATGCGGCCGCCGAAGCGGCCGACGTCTTCGCGGAGCGAGATGCCTTCGGGCTCGACGAGCAAGGACGTTTCATGGGGCAACCGGGCACTCAGCCCTACGCAGACTGCCTCCCAGAATATGGGGCCTACCGATCCGACATGGCGTCCAAGACGGAAGTCGAGGTCGAAGTCTGGATGCCGTGTGTCGGTGGTATCGGATCGCCCGCTGACACTTCAAATGTCATCGTGTTCTGGTCTCAGTCCTCAGCGCTGATGACGTGGCGAGATGGCGACTGGCGTACCTCGTCGGCCGACATGCCGGATGGTACGGAGGCTCCGACTCCCGCGTCGAAGGAGGAGGTGAACGTTTCGTTCACCGAACGGGCTCAGATCCTCGGCGGCGGCTGGGAAATGTTCGATGGGGCCAGCCAAGTGTGGCCGGTCGAGCTCCTCGGCCAGGAGCCCCAGTGATGCGCCGGATCGCAGTGGTCGTGGCAGCCACGCTCGCCCTGATGATCCTTGCTACGGGTTCCTCGTCCGCTGCTGAGGGAGACGACGACCCTGGTTTGACGGCACTCCTCGGGGAATGCTTCAAGAAGGGTCCGATCGCTGGCGCCGGCTGTGCAACGAAGGAAACGTCGGGCGTCGCTGCTGAGGCGCTTGAGGGGACTCCTGTTGGTGGGATGGCTGACGCTGCGAACAAGCTGGTCAAGGCGGCCGAGAGCCTTTCGTCGTTGTCGCCTCAGAACATGGTCGATACGTGGGCTACGAGTGTCGGCGAGTTCGCGATCAAGACGGTCTCGTGGATCAGCGAGCGAGCGGTGAAGATTACCGCCCCGCGGTTCGACAACGACAGTTGGCTGCAGCAGTACGCCATTGCTGCGGGGCTTGGTTTGATCCTGTTCGCCGGAGTCCTGATTCTGGTCGGGGCGAGGGTGGCGAAGGTTAGCCAGGACCGTGTCGACCACGCCCAGCTGCTGCGAGACGCGGGCATGTCAGTGTGGCTGGTGCCCGTGGCGATCGTTTCTGGCCCTGCTCTGTTGGTGACGCTCGGAGGCTCGATCTCCTCGGTCGGGGCGGTGTTCAGCAAGGAGGTTCGTGAGGGCCAAGCCACGGAGCGAATGGTCGGGCTCGTCGAGCCTCTTGTCGAGTCAGCCGGCAACTGGGCGCCTTTAGGCGGCGCGTTCGGCGCACTGCTCATCTTCCTTGCGACAGCCCTGCTCGGCATCTACGTGCTGCTGATGCTCTATTTCGTCTCAGAGGCTCAGTTGATCTTCGCGCTGTTCTTGCCGGTCGTGCTGGGCGTGTGGGTGTACCCGCCGTGGCGTTCGATGGCGCGTCGCATCATGGCGGGCCTCGTCGCGCTACTGCTGATGCCGACGGTGCTGCAGTTCGTGTTCTGGGCCGTCTGGACCCGCGTCGGAACCTCCGATATCTCCGGTATCGACGCGGCGATCCGGCTGCTGGTCGGCCTGGCGCTCCTGGCCAGCGTGCCGACCCTGACGATGATGTTCCTGCCGAAGATGATCCCCGACGGCTCCTCGGCCCCGAGCGTGGGTCTGTCGATGGGCGGCGGCGCCGTTGGCGGCGCGATGACCTCGCGGATGCTTATGAGCCAGTCCAAGCGGACGGGCACCTCTCAGAACCGGCCGATCGCGCACGCGTCGCCCTCACAGACGCCGCCCGGGCAGGGCGGTTCTGCTGCCGCCTCGAACGCGATGCGAGGAGCCAAGCCCGGCGCGGCCGGCAAGGGCGCCGGCTCGACCGCTGGCGCTGGGGCACAGACCGCCTCCACGGCACAGGCAGCGACCGGAGCGGGAGCGAAGGCCGGCGGCGCGAAGGCCGGGGCGGGAGCGGCTGCCGCCGCCGGGCCCGTGGTCGCTAGTGCCGCCGCGGCGGCGATGGGAGCGAAGGCTCTCAAGCAAGCGGGACAGTCGGCCTCCACGTCGAGCATGGGTGTGGCCGACGCCGGCGGAGACGGCGGCGGGCACCGCCCGTCGGACCGGTAACGGATCAGGGGGAAAATGATGGCTGTTCAGCGAGCAAGCGTCTTGGGCCACGTGCAGCGCACGGGGTCTGTCTTCGGCAGGAACGTCTCGACACCTCAGTGGATCACCGCGGGGCTCGGCATCATGGTGCTGATCGTCGCGGGCCTGATCACACAGAGCGCCTGGACGATCCTGATCGTCGGGCTCCTGACCTTCGGTGGGTGGAAGCTCGCTGGGCACACCACGGTCGAGGGAGATTCTTGGGTCGCGACCCGTCTCGCGCGCTTGTCGGCCTCGCGCGAGAGCCGTAGCGGGCGCTCGGCCTGGAATCGTGAACTCGGTCTGCCCGCGGCGATCGGCCCAGTCCGTGAGCTCGTGCTGCGTCCCTCGGGGGCGTATGACGACGTCGCAGTCTCCTTGCTGCACCACGCGTCGAAGCGGGGCAGCTGGGACAAGAACTCCGGAGTGACGGCCGTGCTGGAGATCGTCGGTCACGGCGACGGGCTGCGCGCTGTGGAGGACTCCAACCGCTCGGCCGCCCGCTACGGGCGGCTGCACTCGCTGCTCGCCTCTGGTTCCTCACCAGTGACCCAACTGGACTTCGAGACGAAGGTGTACCCGACGAACCCCGCTGAGGAGGAGGCCTATTACGCGAGCCTGATCGACGATCGGTGCCCGCCGAGCCTTCGCGCTTCGATGGATCAGCTCTCAGCGCAGGCCGCGTCCAGCTCTGAGACGTACCGATCGTTCCTGACGGTCCGCCTGGACAAGGTCGCCGTGGAGGAACGCCACGGCGACAAGGTCCTGGACCTGGACGGCTTCGTCGGGGCCGTCGGCGATCAGCTGCGCGAGGTCGTCCGTCGCGTTGAGGCCGCGGAATTCGACGTCGTCAACGTCCTCAACCCGGCGCAGGTCGGCGCCATGGTCCGCAACCTGTACGTGCCCTCGTTCCCGCTGGATGTGCCGGCGCCGCTGCGTCGGGCGACGGACGGTTGGTCGTGGCCCTATGAGGTGCACCCGGACTACGTTCTTGTGCGCGGCCCTGAGGTCGAGGACCCGATGACGGGTCAGAAGTCTTCGGATTGGTACCACAGCGTGGCCACGATCCCGCTGGACGCGTTCCCGCCTCACGCGGTGACCGGCCGTTGGCTCGCGGGCCTGGTGACGGACGTGCATCCCTCGCCCATTCGCACGATCAAGGTCCAGCAGAAGTTGCTGAGCAAGCGCGAGACCCGTCAGCGGGCGATCTCTCGCCTGACGTCCGACCGGGCGAACATGGCCGCCGATGACAAGCGCGCTCGTGTCTCCACCGGTGAGAGCGAGGCGGCCGCCTCGGTGCACCAGCTGATCCTGGACGACCTCACGCACGAGCAAGCCGCCGGCGTGCAGGGGCTGGTCCACGTGGCTGTCTCGGGCCGCTCAGAGGCAGAGCTGCTGACTGCTCGTCAGCAGATGAACGAAGCCGCCGAGGAGATCGGCGCCGACCGGTTGAAGTGGCATCGCCATCGCCACGACCTGGCGATGATCCAGATGTGCCCCCTCGGGAAGGAAGTGTGATGGCCAAGCTCAAGGGCGGCACACGCCGCCGCGCCAAGCAGGAAGAGGCCGAGCAGGAGCCCACGCCGATTCCGCGCCCGCTGACGACCCAGCTGCAGCGCCGCTCGCGCTTCGGCCGTTTGACCCGTTCCTACCGCCTCTCAGAACGCGCCCTGGAGACGTCGACCCGTCAGGGCGAAGCGCTGAACGTGGCGCTTGTCTCGACCAACCGACCGAAGGCCGGCCCGCCGATGGGCATCGACGTAGAGACCGGGACACCGGTCACCAGCTCACCGCACCACCTCTACGCGCAAGGGCTCATCACCTCCCCGAACGTGGTCATCCTCGGAGACATCGGCTCGGCGAAGTCCTCGCTGTCCAAGACGCACTACTGCCTTCGGCACGTGGCCATGGGGATGCAGGTGGCGACCTTCGACCGCAAGAACCAGGCCGGTATCGGTGAGTACGCTGGCGCCGCGGCGGCCGCCGGCGGCACGGTCATCCGCTTCTCTCGCCGCAATGGGAGCGCGATCAACTTGCTTGATCCGCGGATCTCGATGACATCGAGCGAGGATGAGGACTCCGGTCGTGTCGGCCAGGACCGGCTCTTGGAGATGGTGGCGCAATTCGCCCACGGCGAATTGTCATCGCAGGAGCATTATGCCCTGCGCGCGGCGCACGCCTCGGCGGTGCGCACCGCCCGGGACCGGGGCCGGACGGCCACGATTCGCGACGTCATCGAGGCGCTGTATGCGCCGGTCGCCAGCGCGGTCCCGCACGAGGTGCTGCGCGAACGGGGCCTGGTCGATGAAGCCGAGCTGACCCGGTGGGGCATGTACCTCGCGATGGATCTCGCCCGGTTCGTTGACGGCGACCTGTCCGGGCTGATCGACGGCGAGACGTCCGATGACCTGGATTGGGAGTCCCCGATGCTGGTCTTTGACACCAGCGAGCTCGACGAGGGCTCACCGGCGCTGGCGCTGGTGATGGCCCTGGTGGTGACGTTCCTGTCCTCAGTGTGGGCGGCCTCCGATCGGCGCAAGGTGATCGTGGTCGAGGAGGGCTATCACACCGCGAACCTGGTCGCCGGCGGCACAGTGAACGTCGCCTCGATCCTGCGTTCGCTGGTCAAGCGAGGCCGCGGGATCGGGCTGTCGTTCGTGACGATCTTTCACCACCTCTCCGACGTGCCCGAGGACTCAGACGCCATGAGCCTGATCCGCGAGGCGGAGGTAATGCACATCTACCGTCAGTCCCGCGAGGCCGATCAGCAGGCGTGCATCGAGTTCCTGGGGCTCCCGCCGGAACTGCCCGGACTGCTGAGCCAGCTGGAACGGGGCGTGCACGTCTACAAGGCAGGCAAGGACGCGCCCCGGGTGGTGCGCCACATCAGGACACCATTTGAGGAGTCCGTCAGCGATACCGACGAAGCGATGAGGGGTGGGACGCGGTGAACCCTCAACTTATGCTCATGCTGCTCGGCGGCCTGGCCGCGGCGTGTGCCCTGGCCTGGTTCGTGGGCAGCCTGTTGCCGGCATCCAAGGGAGCCAAGACCGCGACGGACCGTCAGCGCGATCGCGCCGACGGCTGGGGCAGCACCCGCGATGCTGGCGTGAAGCAGCTGCTCATCGGCGGCCGTTCGGCCTATGACCGACTGACGCTCGGTCGGCTGGGCAAGAAGTGGGCCGCCGCAGCTCCGCGGGCCTCGGTCGCGCTGTTCGCGCCGACCCTGTCGGGCAAGACCACCTCGTTCATGGTGCCGCGCCTGCTTGAGTGGGAAGGGGCCATCGTGGCGACGTCGGCGAAGGCCGACCTGGTTCGCCTCACGATGGCGCACCGGGCCGCGCAGGGCCCGGTCTACGTCTTCGACCCGCTGGGGTTCCTGGAGGACACCGGGATCGCGACCTGCCACTGGTCGCCGCTGATGCGGATCCGCACCTACGCAGACGCGCTGAAAGCATCCGCGTGGTTGACCTC
>NZ_JBIMEU010000015.1:0-23784 GCF_051262555.1 Aeromicrobium sp. CF4.19
GAGCCTGAAACCAACCCTTGTTGCGTCCACGGCACGAATCCGCCCATGTCGACCTGGGAATCAGGAGTCAGGCGGGAGCGAGGCCGAGGTCGCGGCGCAGCTTGTCGACGTGACCCGTTGCCTTGACGTTGTACTGGGCGACCTGGACGACGCCGTCGGCGTCCAGGACGACGGTCGAGCGGATGACCCCCTCCACGACCTTGCCGTAGAGCTTCTTCTCGCCGAAGGCGCCCCACGCGGTCATGACCTCGCGCAGGGGATCGGAGAGCAGGGTGATCGTCAAGCCCTCCTGCTCACGGAACCGTGCGAGCTTCTCGGGCTGGTCGGGGGAGATGCCGAGGACCGTGTAGCCCTCGGAGGTGAGGCTCTCCAGCGACTCGCTGAAGTCCGTGGCCTGCTTGGTGCAGCCCGGCGTGAGGGCCGCCGGGTAGAAGTAGACGATCACCTTCGTGCCTCGCAGGCCGGACAGGCTGACGGCCTTGCCCGTGTCGTCGGGAAGGGTGAAGTCGGGGGCCTGGTCACCGGGCTGCAGTCGCGTCGTCATGGGGCCTATCCTTGCAGCGACCGCCCGTACCGACGAAAGGCCTCAGGTGAGCCCCTCCCAGACGGACGAGAAGGCCGACGAGATCGAGGCTGCGCTGGAGCGCCTTGCCGGATCGGTCGACCAGCTCGTCGATCGCGCCAACCCCAAGAACATCGCCCGGCGAGGCCTGGGGAGCGTCAAGGCGCGGTTCGTCGACGAGCAGGGACGCCTGCGGTACGAGACCGTGGTCCCCGTCGCGGTGGGCACGATCGCCGTCGTCGCGACCCTCGTGGGTATTCGTCGACTGGTCAGCTGAGGTGGGCGATGCCGACGGTCTGCCGATCCGGATGCTCCACGACCGCCTGCTCGTGCGGGTGGACGAGTCCGGCGACCGGCGCTCCTCCGGCGGCATCGTGATCCCGGTGACCGCCACGATGGGCCGCCGTCTCGCGTGGGCCCGGGTGGAGGCGGCCGGGGCCCACGTGCGCTCGGTCGAGGTGGGTGACCGGGTGCTGTTCGACCCGGAGGACCGGGCAGAGGTGGAGGTCCGCGGCGACGACTTCGTGCTCCTGCGCGAGCGCGACCTGCACGCCGTCGCGTCGGAACGGATCGACGAAGGCCAGACCGGCCTGTACCTGTGAGGTGACCATGGGAGCTCCGCGGGATGTTCCGCTGCGCCGCATCCGGCTGCGCAGCTCCGGGGAGACGCTCACCGAGCGCCTGCTGACCCTGCGACGACGCTGGCGGCTCCTGATCCGCCTGGGGGTCGCCCCGGCGCTGGCATTCCTCGTGGCCACGGAGGTCTTCGGCCACCAGCAGGCCTTCTTCGCGCCCGTCGCCGCCATCATCGTGATCACCGCCGGCGCCGGCCTGCGTGGGCGCACCGTGCTGGAGCTCGTGCTCGGGGTCGCGGTGGGGGTGCTCGTCGGGGAGCTCATCATCCTGACCATCGGCCGCGGCACCCTGCAGCTGGTGGCGGTCGTCGTCCTCACGGTCGCCGTCAGCATCCTGCTCGGCATCAAGGGCCTGGCGCTGACACAGGCTGCCAACTCCGCGGTCCTGCTCACCGCCGTGCTGCCCGTCGTCGGAGCCGGTAACCCGGCGGTGACCCGCTTCCTGGACGCCCTCATCGGCGGTGTCTTCGGCATGGCGATGATCCTGCTGCTGCCCCGCAACCCCGTGCGGGACATCGACGTGGAGGTCCAACGGCTGCTGCGCCAGCTCGCCTCCGTGCTCCGGGGCACCGCCCGTGCGATGCGCGAGGGTGACGCCGAGGCCGCCGATGCAGCCCTGGCCCGGGCCAGGGGGCTGCAACCGGGCCTCAACGATCTCGAGGCCACGGCCGAGAACGTCAGCGAGATCGCCAGGATGTCGCCCATGCGGTGGCGTCAGCGTACGCGGCTGGACCGCTACGTCGGCGCGGTGCGGGACTTCGACAACGCCATCCGCGACGCTCGCGTGCTCGCTCGCCGCACGGCGGCGATGCTGCGTCACGCCGAGTCGCCGCCGGCGGATCTCGAGCTTGCCGTCGAGGCGCTCGCCGACGCCGTCGACATCATCGCCGATGACCTCTCCGAGGACGACGACTTCGACGAGGCGCGGCGCAAGCTCGTGGACGCGGCCCGCATCGCCGTCCTCGCGCTGCCGGGGGCGATGACGCTGAACACCGCCTCGATCGCGGCCCAGGTCCGCTCCCTGGCCGCCGACCTGCTGTACGCCTCCGGCTCGACCCGCGACGAGATCGACGAGCGCCTGGACTTCGACTGACGAGCCCGTGTCCGCGGCAAGCAGACACCTGTCGGCGGTGCAGGGACTTCTCCACGGTGAGGTGACCGCTGTCGGCGCGGGAGCTCGACGAGGGATGCCACCCGATCGACGAGCACGACGCGCCGCGCGGGGGGTCGCGCGGCGGCGTCCCTCTGCGCTACGGTGACCGAGCACCTGACCCCGAGAGGAGGACCGATCATGGACGCCAAGCTCATCTGGACGATCGCCGCTGACCGTCGTGTCGCCACGTCCTTCGCCGGTCCGACCTCCGAGGCAGTGCCCCTGTAGCCAGAAGAACCTCTGGCACCAGTGCCGCTTCGGACCCCGGTCCCGAAGCGGCATTTTTGTGTCTGCACCCACCGCCCCGACGTCCATCACGATGCATCGACCAACCCAGCAGAAGGGAGGCGCGCGCCACCATGAACGACGAACCACGCCCCGAGCCCGCACACCGACCCCCACCCACCAACGGTACGACCGATGCCCTCGGAGAGGAGGTGAAGACCGTGGCGAAGTCCCGCCGCCCCGGGCGCAAGCGCGCCTGGGACGAGATGTCAGAGATCGACCGCGCGGTGCTCCTGGAGACCGTGCGTCAGCGACGCAGGGCCGAGGCGATCAAGCGATCCGTCGAGGCCGAGGTCTACCGCTCCCGCAGCATGCGATGAGGCGGGATGAGGCCAGGGCAAGGGTCCGCCGACCCTTGCCCTGGCCTCGCCTCCTGTCCGCTCCTCAGCCCCACGCCTTCCACGCCAGGTAGGCGACGACGAGGATGGCGATGATGGAGATCACGAGTCCTGCTGGCTCCATGCCTGGCTCCTGTGACGGCCTTGTTGATCAGTGGTTGCCATGATGCACGCTGGCACGTCGTTGACGCTCCTGGATGGTGTTGCGTCCCAGGGCGAGTCCCGACGTGCGGCCGTGGTGGCTCAGGCCAGCGAGGTGAGCAAGCGTCGTCCGACGGCGTCCGGGGCACTCACCCGGGCATTCACGATGGCGACGGCGGTGCCGGCGCTGCGGTCCAGGCCCAGCCAGGATCGAAAGCCCCCGGTGCCGCCGTTGTGCCACGTGATGGTCCGCTGACCGCTGGTCTGGGTGATCCACGCGGCACCGATGCGCAGGCCCATGAAGTCCTCCACGGGCTGGAGGGCATCGACCCCTGGTGCGCGGCCGTCCAGCAGGGCCGCGGCGAGCCGCCCGAGGTCGGCGATCGTCATCCGCACCGCACCGGCTGGGCCGAGCGCCTCGCCGACCCACGGCTCGGCCTCGCGCCCGAACCGGGTCAAGCCGATCATCGCGTCCGGTCGCAGGTCCTCCTGCCGCATCGGTACGTAGGCCGACGTCAGGTCGAGCGGGCCGGTGACCCGTCGTCGGAGCAGCTCGCCGTAGGAGCACCCGGCGGCGGCCGCGACGGCGTGACCCAGCAGCTGGAAGCCGAGGTTGGAGTACCGGGCCCGCGTCGACTTGAGCCGGGTGACCCTGGCCTGACCCAGCAGCTCCTCCAGGGTGTCCCCGTAGGGGTTGCTCCCGTTGACGAGCCACGTGATGGTGCGGCGGGTCATCTGGGCGCCTGCGGGCAGGCTGGGCAGCCCGGAGCGATGGACGGCCAACGAGGCCAGCCGGACCTCTGCGACGGGAGTGCCGGCCAGTCTCGGCAGGTGCTGCGCGAGACGGTCGTCCGGCGTCACATCGCCCCGCTCGAGCGCATCGACGTAGAGCAGCGCGGTCAGACCCTTGGAGATGGAGCCGATCTCCAGGTCGGCCTCGTCCGGGACGCCGTTGGTGAACGTCGAGACACCGTCCTCGTCGATGAGTGCCACCGACCACGGCCGATCACCGAGGCGGTGTCTGAGGTCGGCGACCCTGTCGTCGTGGCGCGATCTGCTCGTCATGCCTCCACGGTGCCGTGGACACCGGGCTCAGACATCAGCCTTCCGGCCATTCTCGCTCCATCGGAAGACGGGTTCGCTCTCAGCCCGTCAACGCGACGCGATGGCCTGGTGGAAGGCGAGGATGCGTCGTGCATCGCGGATGTGCAGCTCCTCGATCATCTTGCCGTTGAAGGTGGCGACGCCCTTGCCCTCGGCGCGCGCCTCCTCGAAGGCGGCGATCATCGAGTCCGCGCGTTCGACATCCTCGTCCGACGGCGCGAACGCGGCGTTCGCCGGCTCGACCTGCGAGGGATGGATGAGTGTCTTGCCGTCGAAGCCCATCTCGCGGCCCTGGCGGGCCTCGGCGTCGAAGCCCTCGAGGTCCTTGACGTCGTTGTAGACGCCGTCGACGATCACCTTGCCGGCGGCTCGGACGGCGAGCAGGGTCCAGGACAAGGACGTCAGCACGGCGGGGTTGCGGCCGGGCACGTGCAGGCCGAACGTCTCGTTGACGATGTCGTTCGTGCCCATCACGAAGACGGTCAGCCGCTCGTGCGCGGCGGCGATCTCCTCGGCGTGCAGCAGGCCGGCGGGCGTCTCGATCATCGCCCACAGCGCGGTGTGGTCGGGCGCGCCCGCGGCCTCCATGGCGGTGACCAGCGAGCGGACCTCGTCGGCGGAGTCGATCTTGGGCACGAGGATGGCGTCGGGGCCGGCCTCGGCAGCAGCGGCGAGGTCGTCGTCGTGCCACTGCGTGCCGATGCTGTTGACGCGGATGACGAGCTCGCGGTGGCCGTACTCGCCCGAGCGGGCGGCGGCGCAGACGCGGTCACGTGCCTCGGACTTGGCGTCGGGGGAGACGGAGTCCTCGAGGTCGAGGATCAGCGCGTCGGCCTCGATCGTCTTGGCCTTCTCGAGGGCCCGCTCGTTGGCGCCCGGCATGTAGAGGACGGAGCGGCGAGGGCGGATCTGCTCGGTGGCGTCGGTCATCGGTGTCTCCTCAGAGGTCGTAGGCGGCGGCGAGCTCGGGGTCGCGTTCGGCGAGGGCCTTGGCGAGGTCGAGCATGACGAGGCACTGCTTGCAGGAGGCGTCGTCCTCCATCTTGCCGTTGATCATCACGGCACCGGACCCGTCGCCCATCGCCTCGACGACCTCCTTGGCGTGCGCCACGTCGGCCGGCTCGGGGCTGAACACGCGGCGCGCGATGTCGATCTGCACGGGATGCAGGCTCCACGCACCGACGCAGCCCAGCAGGAAGGCGTTGCGGAACTGATCCTCGCAGGCCACGACGTCCTTGATGTCCCCGAACGGCCCGTAGAAGGGCAGGACGTCGTTGGCGGCGCACGCGTCGACCATCCGCGCGATCGTGTAGTGCCAAAGGTCCTGCTGGTGGGTCGTGCGCCCCTCGTTCAGGTCGTCGCCCGTGGGGTCCTCGCGCACGAGGTAGCCGGGGTGGCCGCCGCCGACGCGGGTTGTCTTCATGCGGCGGCTCGCGGCGAGGTCGGCGGGACCGAGGCTGATGCCCTGCATGCGCGGGCTGGCGCCGGCGATCTCCTCGACATTGGCGACACCCTCGGCGGTCTCGAGGATCGCGTGCACGAGGATCGGACGCTCCAGGCCGGCGCGGGCCTCGAGCTGGGCGAGCAGGCGGTCGACGTAGTGGATGTCCTGGGCGCCCTCGACCTTCGGCACCATCACGACGTCGAGCTGGTGACCGATCTCGGTCACGAGGGTGATGAGGTCGTCCAGCACCCAGGGGGAGTCGAGGCTGTTGACCCGGGTCCACAGCTGCGTCTGGCCGCCGGGTCCGAACAGGTTGGCGGTGGCCTTGGCGACGTCGACGAGACCCTGACGGGCGGCCTCCTTCTTCTCCGTCTTCACGGCGTCCTCGAGGTTGCCGAGGATGATGTCGACCTTCGGGGCGATGTCTGGGACCTTCGCGGCCATCTTCTCGTTGCTCGGGTCGAAGAAGTGGATCATCCGGGACGGCCGGAACGGGATGTCGACAGCCGGCTCCGGAGCGCCGACGGCGAGCGGACGGAGGAAAGCACGGGGATTGCGCACGGGACCACTTCCTGACGGGGACGGACCCCGGTCAGTATGCCGAGCGTCGTCGCCGTGGCCCCACGGTGGGTCCCCGCACGCCGGCCGTGTGGCGCGCGTGGGAGGTGCCTCGGCGCTCCTCCACCCGGCCCGCGGGTGGGGCGACCCTCAGTCGAACATCTCCATCAGCCAGTGCTCCTTCTTCTTCTTGCGGTACGGGCCGGAGGAGTCCCGGCGGTACTGGTGCTCGGAGTGGTGGGGCTCGGAGTACCGGGGGTCGGGCTGCCGGGGCTCGGGCTGCCGGGGCTCGGTGTACTGGCGGCCGGAGTCCGCGGGCGGGCCGGCGGGGGCCTCGGCGGCGAGACGGTCGAGGATCTTGTCCAGCTCGCCGCGGTCGAGCCAGACGCCGCGGCACTCGGGGCAGTAGTCGATCTCGACGCCGGATCGCTCGCTCATGACGAGGGTGGCGTTGTCGGTGGGGCACTTCACGGGTGGGTCCTCTCTGCCTGTCCCCGCTCGTCGCGGGCGGGGGAGCTCCGCGTCGATGAGGCGCGAGGCTGACTGCTGACGGTACGTGGTGGGCCACCGAGCGCGAGCGTGAGCGTCCGGGCGTGCAAGGCGACGTGGCCCCCGAGCTCGTCGACGCGTCCGCCGAGTCGGGACTTCGGAGCACTCACGTTGAGCGCGGCGACGATCGCTCCCGATGCGTCCCGCACCGGGGCCGACGCAGCCACGACGCCGTGCTCCAGCTCCTCGTCGGAGGTGGCGTAGCCCCGTCGCCGGACCCGCTCGAGCTCCTCGTGCAAGGACCGGAGGTCGTGGACGACCCTCGTCGTGGGCGTCGGCTCCTCGAGCACCCCGAAGGCCCCCGGGGCGCCCGGGGACGCGGCGTCCACCAGTGGAGCGTCCTGCCCGTGGACCGCGTACCACCCGTCCACCGTTCCGGGGTCCCAGTCGCTGAGCAGGGCCCGACCGGAGGGGGTGCGCCACGCGGCCGTCACGGTGCCGGTCCAGGGCGCCGTGCCCACCATGCGGGTGCTGGGCTCGCTCGCGAGCGTCAGGACGTTGCCGGCCCGCAGGACGCACAGGTGGGCGGTCTCCCGCAGGGCGTGCACCACGTCGCGCAGGACGGGGCGGGCCCGCTGGGTCAGCGATGCCTCGTGGGTGCGGGCGGCCAGTGCGTAGAGCCGCGAGCCCAGGCGGTAGGCCCGCCGCCGCGGGTCGCGATCGACCAGCCCCACCTCGCCGAGCGTGGCGAGCGCCCGCGAGATCACGGCCTTGTCCCGGTCCAGCAGCTCGGCGATCCGCACCACGCCGAGGCCGTCCTCCCGCAGCGCCTCCGGCTCCGCGAGCAGGTCGAGGATCTCCACGTCGCGGGCGAGTCCGGCGCCGTTGCGCCGCGGTGAGGACGGGGTGGGCATGCTCGGAGCCTAGCAGCGTTGCCATATGCACAACTATGGTTGCAGGGTGCCAGGAGGTGCGATTGGCTCGGTCCGTGGCGCTGACCGACTTCTCCCTCGACTCCTTCTCCCTGGCCGGGCGACGCGCCTTGGTCACGGGGGGAAACACCGGCCTCGGTCAGGCGTTCAGCGTCGCCCTGGCCCGTGCCGGTGCCGACGTCTTCGTGCCCTCGATCGTGGCCGACGCCGGGGAGACCGAGGAGCTCGTCACCGGCTGCGGACGGCGGTACGTGGAGCGTCACGCCGACCTGACCGTCGCCGGCGAGCCGGCCCGGGTCGTCGCCGAGTGCGTCGAACAGCTCGGTGGCGTCGACGTCGTCGTGAACTCGGCCGGCGTGTGCCTGACGGCCGACGTCACGGAGTTCGACCGCACGCAGTGGGACCCGATGGTCGCGGTGAACCTGACGGCGGCCTTCGAGCTGGCCCACCACGCGGGACGGGAGATGATCGGTCACGGGGGCGGCAAGATCATCAACGTCGCGTCGCTGTTCTCCGTGCTCGGCGGGCGGGGCTCGCCGGCCTACGCCGCCACGAAGGCTGGCATCGTCGGCTTCACCAAGGCCTACTGCGACGACCTCGGCGAGCACGGTGTCCAGGTGAACGCGATCGCCCCCGGCTACTTCGCCACCGCGATCACCGCCGCCACCCGCGCCGACGCCCGTGCCAACGAGCGGGTCGTCGAGCACATCCCCGCCGGACGCTGGGGCGAGCCGTCCGACCTCATGGGCGCGGTGGTCTTCCTGGCCTCGCGCGCCTCCGACTACGTCAACGGTCACGTCCTCACCGTCGACGGCGGCTACCTCGTCCGTTGACCTCCCCACCCGACATCCTCCGGAAGGCCCACCCATGATCCGTTCCCGCTCGACCCTGCGTCGCGAGGACATCGTCCGCGACGTCACGGACCTGCTCGGGCCCGACCGGGTCGACACCGACGAGCAGCGCCTGCGCGAGGGCAGCGTCGACCGATTCCGCAAGTACACCGCCGTGCACGGGATCTACGACGGCCCGCTCCCGTCGGCGATCGTGTACCCCTCGTCCACCGACGAGGTCGCTGCCGTGCTGGAGTACGCCCAGCGTGAGCGCGTCGCCGTAGTTCCCCGGACCGGGGGCACCAGCACCGAGGGGGGACTGGAGGTGCTGGTGGAGGACACGCTCGTCGTCGACGGCTCGCGGATGGACCAGATCCTGCGGATCGACCCGGAGAACATGATGGTCACCGTCCAGTGCGGTGTGCCGTTGCAGGTGCTCGAGGACACGCTGCGCGAGCGAGGTCTCACTACGGGACACTCCCCGCAGTCCAAGCCCGTCGCCCAGATGGGAGGCCTGGTCTCCACCCGGTCCATCGGGCAGCTCTCCACCCTCTACGGGGGGATCGAGGACATGGTCGTGGGCCTCGAGGCGGTGCTCGCGGGCGGCCGCGTCGTTCGGGTCAAGAACGTGCCACGCCGCGCCGCCGGGCCGGACATCCGGCACGTCGTGATCGGCAACGAGGGATCGCTGGCCTACGTCACGGAGGTGACGGTGAAGGTGTTCCGGTGGTACCCCGAGAACACCCGCTACCTCGGCTTGACGATGCCCACGTTCGACGCGGGGGTCCGGCTGCTGCGCGAGGTCGTCACTGCCGGCTTCCGGCCGTCCGTGGCGCGCCTGTACTCCCCGCAGGACGCCCGTCAGCACTTCCCGGACCATCCGCAGGACGAGAACCTCGTCGTCATGGCCGTGGAGGGACCGCAGCCGATCGTGGACGCGACGATGACGGCGATCGAGGAGATGGTGGCGCGGGTCGAGCACGTGCGCGTCCCCGGTGAGCGGATCCGGTCGTGGTTCGAGGGGCTCAACTGGGGCCCTGCGAAGATCGAGGCGGAGAAGCAGGAGATGGTGCGGACCCGGCACCTGGCCTACACGACCGAGGTGTCGGTCGACTGGTCCCGGACCACCGAGCTGTACGAGGCGGTCATGGACCGGATCCGGACGTCGTTCCCGCGGGCCGCCGACCTCACCCTGCTCGGCGCCCACTCCTCGCACTCCTACCAGACCGGCACCAACCTGTACGTCGTCTACGACTACGACATCGCCTGCGAGCCGCGGCAGGAGATCGACGAGTACCACCGGCCGCTCAACGCGATCATCGTGGAGGAGGCGCTGCGGGTCGGCGGGTCGATGGTGCACCATCACGGCGTCGGCAAGTACCGCACGCCCTGGATCCGGGACGAGCACGGCAGCGCCTACCACGTGCTGGCCGGTCTGAAGCGTGCCTTCGACCCCGAGAACGTCATGAACCCCGGTGCCGTCTTCCCGGTCGACGCCGAGGGCAGTGCACTGCTCGAGGCTCCAGCACCCTCACCTGCGCCATGACGGCCTACATCCTCGCCGTCGACGGTGGCTCGCAGAGCACGAAGGTCTCGATCTTCGACGACGCGGGGACGCTCCACGCGGCGGCCCGGGTGCCGCTGCGGCCGTACGCCCTCGGGCCGGACGGCCGTGCGGTGCATCCCGACGACGACCTCTGGGACACGGTGGCGCAGGGGACCCGCGCCGCGCTGGCCTCCTTCGCCGGGACCCCCCGCGACATCGTCGCGGTGGGGCTGTGCGGCATCCGCTTCTGCCGTGCCCTGGTGGGGGCCGACGGCCGGCTGACCGAGCCGGTGCAGAGCTGGATGGACGCACGGGTGTCCCGCCCGCTGGACGGCGTCGACGACACCGTGGCCACGGTGTGCAGCGCCGGCGGGTACCTCGCGGTGCGGCTGACCGGCGAGCGACGCGACAGTGCGGCCAGCTATCAGGGAATGTGGCCGATCGACGCCGAGCGCCGTCAGTGGTCCGACGATCCCCGGGAGCTGGCCAGGACCGGGACGTCGCTCGCGCTGCTGCCCGAGCTCGTCGACCCCGGTGGCCTGCTCGGTCGGATCACCTCCGAGGCGGCGGCAGAGACCGGCCTCCCCATGGGGGTGCCGGTCCATGCGACCGCCAACGACAAGGCCGTCGAGGCCCTGGGCTCCGGCCTCGTCGGTCCCGGCGCGGTCCTGCTGTCGCTGGGGACCTACGTCGCGGCGATGACGGTGGCCGACGGCCTCACCGGGTTCGATGACGACCGCTGCTGGGTCAATCCGGCGGCGGTGCCGGGGCGCCGGCTCGTGGAGAGTGCCGGCGTCCGACGAGGGATGTGGACGGTCTCCTGGCTGCAGGCCCTGGTCAGCTCGGCCGCTCCCGACCTGGTGGACGAGAACGCGGTCCGCGCCTGGCTCGATGCGGGCGCCCGCGACGTCCCGCCGGGGTGCGGGGGCTTGATGGTGCTCCCGGACTTCCTGGCACCCGGGCATGCGCCGTACCGGCGAGGGGCGATCCTGGGGCTGGACGGCTCCCACGGGCCCCACCACCTGCATCGGTCCGTCCTGGAGGGGATCGTGCTGACGATGGCCGACCACCTCGAGGCCATGGAGGCGGCGCTGGGCGAGCGCTCGCCCCGGCTGGTCGTCTCCGGAGGCGGCTCGCGCTCGGACCTGATGATGCAGGTCGTGGCCGACGTCCTGGGCCGTCCGGCGCACCGCAGCGCCGTCCCGGACGCTGCCGGGCTCGGAGCGGCGCTCTGTGCCGCCGTCGGGCATGGTGTGCACTCCGACGTGGAGACCGCGGTCGAGGCGATGGTCCGGCCCGGCCCGGTGGTCACACCCGTACCACGGGATCGCGAGCGCTATCGCGAGCTGCGAGAGGTCTACCGCGGTCTTCGGGACCACACCGATCCGATCCATCGTTCCATCGAGGCCGTCACTGCCGGGTGAACATCCTCGGACGTGTCGAGCCCGGGGGTTGCCAAACGCAGCAGCTTCCCTAGCCTGAGGAGGGTTCCCACCCACGACGAAAGGTGACGATGCCGTCCTCCGACGACACGATCCTCCAGAAGGCCGATTTCGGCGCGATCTACGACCAGCCGGACCCACGGGCGTACTACACGACTCTCGCGGAGCACGACTACCAGATCCCGCAGCACGGGGCGGACGTGTTCGACCGGCTCCTGCAGGACCGTGGCGCCGACGAGAGCCGGGAGCCGTCGACGGTGCTCGACCTGTGCTGCTCCTACGGCATCGTCCCGACGCTGCTCAACACCGACCTCACGATGGACGACGTCACGGCTCACTACGGCGCCGAGCGCACCGCGGCGATGTCCGACGAGGAGCTGGTCGGCACCGACCGTGACCTGCTCCGTGCCCACCGTCGACCCGATCCCGTGCGCACGATCGGCATCGACATCGCCAAGAACGCCGTCGAGTACGCCGTGGAGGTCGGAGCCCTCGACGCGGGCGCGGTCGAGAACCTCGAGATCGACGACCCCTCGCCGCGGCTCGCAGGGCTGCTGGCGGACCTGGACCTGATCACGACCACGGGCGGGGTCGGCTACGTGACCGAACGGTCCTTCACGCGGCTCCTGCGTCATGCGCCGCCGACGGTGTCCGTCGCTGCGTTCTGCCTGCGCACCTACGACTACGGTGACGTCCAGGCCGCTCTCGACGCCCACGGTCTGGTGACCGAGCGGGCCGAGGGCACGGTCCGGCAGCGACGTTTCACCAGCGCCGAGGAACGCGAGTGGGCCGTCGCCTCGGTGCGCGAGCGCGGGTTCGACCCGGCGGGACGTGAGGATGATGGCTACTATCACGCCCAGCTCTACGTGTCCCGGCCCGCCGATCGGGTCGCACAGACGCCCTTGGGGGACCTGGTGCCGAGCCTCGGGTGACGGGCCCCGTGGGACGGCTTCTGGTCGCCCTCCGAGGCGGGTGCCTCCTCGGTCCGTGGGAATCCCTGCGGCTCAGCCGAGGGTGACGACCACGCCGTCGTCGCTGGAGTCCGACTCCACCCAGCCGTCGGGAGAATCCTCGGCGGTCCACCGGCGACCGTCGAAGGTGATCGTGCCCAGGTGGAGCTGGTCGGCGTTGCCGACGAGGTAGTGCGCCAGCGACCAGCCGCTCGCCAGGCGGGTCTCGTCGTCGCCGCCGGGGGTGAGGGTGATGGTCCGGTCCTCCGTGGCGAGCTCGACGTCGCCGAACGCGGTCTCCAGGTCACTGCGGACGGCCTCGACCGACCCGCCGGCGGACGGGTTCAGCTGGCACGTGAACGCGGCGGGGGAGTGGCCACGCAGCGAGGAGGCGAGTGCGCGGGCGTACGGCTCGTGGTCCGCGTACGCCTCCGGGTAGGCCGATCGCTGGACCTCTTGGGCCGCGTCGGTGATCTCCATCGTCGTGTAGCCGTCGACCTCCGCGAGTCCGTCGTAGAAGCGTCCGATGGCATGGTTCGGGTCCATCACCTGTTCCGGGCTGCCCCAGCCCTGCGACGGCCGCTGCTGGAACAGCCCGAGGGAGTCACGGTCGCCGTAGTCGATGTTGCGGATCTTGGACTCTTGGAAGGCCGTGGCGATCGCGATGGTCACGGCGCGCGGGGGCAGCCCCCGGCGTTCGGCGGTGGCTGACATGAGCGCTGACCACTGCGCCTGCTCGAGGTCGACCTGGGCGCGTGTCTCACCCACCTCGGCCACGCAGTACTCGCCGCGCAGGGGTGTGCGGTCACGCACGGTGATGGCGACGATGACGCCGGCGACGAGCAGGCCCGCGATCAGCACCGTCCGGAGCCTCATGGCCCTGGACGGTCTGGGTCAGTTGGCATGGAGCTCGGAGTTCAGCTCGATGCCGGTTCGCCCGCCCCGCGGGCGTGCCTCGACGGCACCGGTCTCGCTGTTGGTGAGGAACAGCAGTCCGTCCTGGCCGGAGAGCTCACGTGCCTTGACGACGGTGCCGTCGGGCGTGCGGACCCGGGTGCCGGCCGTGACGTAGCTACCGGCTGCCACGACGCAGTCGTCGCCCAGGGAGATGCCGATGCCGGCGTTGGCGCCCAGCAGGCAGTTCTCGCCGATGCTGATGGTCTCGCTGCCACCTCCGGACAACGTCCCCATGATGGAGGCGCCACCGCCGATGTCCGAGCCGTTGCCGACCACCACTCCGGCGGAGATGCGGCCCTCCACCATGGCGTGGCCGAGCGTGCCGGCATTGAAGTTGACGAACCCCTCGTGCATGACGGTGGTGCCCTCGGCGAGATGGGCACCCAGACGCACACGGTCGGCATCGCCGATGCGCACCCCCGACGGGACGACGTAGTCGGTCATGCGGGGGAACTTGTCGACGCTGGTGACGTGGATGTCCTTGCCGGCCGCACGAGCGCGGGCACGGGTCAGCTCGAACCCCGGCACCGCGCACGGGCCGATCGTGGTCCAGGCGACGTTGCTGAGCAGGCCGAACTGGCCCTCCAGGTTGAGGCCGTGCGGCCGGACGAGGCGGTGGGACAGCAGGTGCAGGCGCAGGTAGACGTCGTAGGCGTCGGTGGGTGCCTCGGCGAGGTCGTCGATGATGACGTGCACGACGGCCGTGCGGACCTGGCGCACGGAGTCCTCGCCACCGAGGGCGCTCAGCCCCTCGGGCTCGTGGTCATGGGCGGACGGCGCACCGAGGCGGGGCTCGGGAAACCAGACGTCGAGGACGGTTCCGTCCTCTGTCAGGGTCGCTACGCCGTATCCGTGGGCTCCGGGATGCTGCTCGTTCATGGCCCCACGGTATCGAGTAGGACCGAACGTCCGAGGGCGTGTCCGGCTACCGGGCCGACTGCGTCTCGACGCTACGGTGGTGTCCATGACCTCTTCCGGCCAGGACCGCTCGAGCCGCGGCTCGAGGCGGTGGTGGCTCGGCTGGTTCGCGGCGGCCCTCGTCCTGAACCTGGTGCTGGACCTCCTGCTCGACCCACCGGTGTTCGTGCGGTGGGGCGTCGTCGTCCTCGCGGTGGTGGTGGCGATGCTTGCCGTCGGCCCGCGCGCATCCGCACGCCGCGCCGGTTCTCGCGAGCCCCGTTAGGCTGGACGAGACCAGTCTGCCGGGCCGGGCCCGCCGGGCTCGCGACGGCAGCAGGGAAGGTGGAGGTCGTGACGATGACGTCATCGGTGGGCACGCGTCGGCTGCTCGTGGGCTGTGAGTTCACCTACGAGGCAGAGGTGGAGACCTTGGCGGTCTTCCAGGTCAGGCCGACGCAGTCCGCGTCGTTCATCCGGCGCACCGAGTCGTGGGTCTCCACGCCGAGCCTGTCGCTGCACTCCTACGACGACATCTACGGCAACCCCTGCACCCGGGTCCTGCTGCCTGCCGGCTGGTCCAGCCTGCGCTACGACGCGGAGCTGCACGTCCTGGACGCCACGGAGGACGTCGACGAGTCGGCTCCGGAGGTCACGCCGGACCATCTCCCCGACGCCACGCTGATCTACACGCTGCCGAGCCGGTACTGCCTGCCGGACGTGCTGGCCGACGAGGCCTGGGAGCTGTTCGGCTCCCAGGAGCCCGGCTACCGCAGGGTCCGGGCGATCTGCGACCACGTCAACCAGCACCTCGCCTTCCAGTACGGCAGCTCCGGCCCCCTCACCACCGCCGCCGACGTGAACTCCAGCCGACTGGGGGTGTGCCGCGACTACACCCACCTGGCCATCACGTTCTGCCGGGCGATGAACATCCCGGCCCGCTACGTCTTCGGCTACCTGCCGGACATGGACACGTCGACGAAGGCGATCCCGATGGACTTCGCGGCGTGGATGGAGGTGTGGCTGGGGGACCGGTGGTACACCTTCGACCCGCGCAACAACGTGCCTCGCAAGGGCCGCGTGGTCATCGGCCGCGGTCGCGACGCCTCCGACGTCGCGATGGCTACCACCTTCGGCGGACCCCGGCTGCACGACATGACCGTCCGCGCGGAGGAGATCCTCACGTAGGTTCGAGGCTGTGCCGACGAGGACTTTGCCCTAGCCTGAGAAGTGGACCGCGAGCCGCTGGTCCGTCGTCCGCGGGCATCGCGGAGGCAGGGGGCACAGGCGGCCGTGACGAACGAGAGCGGTGACGCGGTGTCCGATCGCCTCATGACCTCCGAACCCGCACGAGAGGCGGGCTCGACCAGCGAGCAGTTCGTCAGCCACTACACCGAGCTGGCGGCGACGGTCCGGGAGTCGGGGCTCCTGCGACGACGGCACCTGTACTACTGGACGCAGATCGGCGTGGCCGTCGCCGCGTTCATCGGGGTCTGGGTGGGCGTCTTCCTGCTGGGGGACTCCTGGTGGCAGATGGTGCTGGCCGTCGCCCTGGGGCTGGTGGTGACCCAGTTCGGTTTCCTGGGCCACGACGCGGCGCACCGACAGATGTTCAGCTCGCCGACGTGGAACGCGTGGACCGCCCGCATCCTCGCCGGCGGGTTCGCGGGGCTGAGCCTCACCTGGTGGCGCGCGAAGCACAACAAGCACCACCGAGCGCCCAACCAGGAGGGCCAGGACCCGGACATCGCCCCAGGACCGCTCGCGTTCACTCCGGACATCGTCGCCTCACGCACCGGCTTCGCCGGCTGGTTCGCCAAGCACCAAGGGTGGTTCTTCTTCCCGCTGCTGACGCTGGAGGGCATCAACCTGCACGTGGCGAGCGTGCGGACCGGTCTGGACCGCAGCTCCCGCCAGCCGTGGCGGCGCCTGGAGCTGTGCCTGGTGGTGGGGCGCCTGGTCGGCTACGTCGCCGTCCTGCTCATCGTGCTGCCCCCCGTCATGGCGGTCGCGTTCTTCGCCGTGCAGATGGCGACGTTCGGCGTCGGCCTGGGTGCGGCGTTCGCGCCGGCCCACAAGGGGATGCCCATCGTGCCGGCCACGATGAAGCTGGACTTCCTGCGCCGGCAGGTGATGGTCTCGCGCAACGTCCGCGGCAACCCGCTCACGGACTTCTTCATGGGCGGCCTGAACTACCAGATCGAGCACCACCTGTTCCCGAACATGCCGCGCTGCAACCTGCGCAAGGCGCGGCCCATGGTGAGGGCTCACTGCGAGCAGGCGGGCATCGACTACGTCGAGGTCGGTCTGTTCCACTCCTACGCCCTGGTCGTGGACTACCTCAACAACGTCGGCCTGCGCGCCCGCGACCCCTTCGACTGCCCACTCGCCGCCCAGCTGCGCGGCTGAACGGGCGAGCAGGAGTCAGAGCAGGCCCAGCACCTCATCGGTGCGCGCCGTCGTCGATGCGGCCAGTGCCGGGTCGTCGGCAAGGTCGGTGTCCAGCGACGGGACGAGCGTGCGCACCCGGTCCCGCCAGCTCGGTGCATGCGGCCCGACCAGTCGGCCGAGGACGTCGATCATGATCGAGGCCGACGTCGAGGCTCCGGGCGAGGCCCCGAGAAGGCCGGCGAGCGTGGCGTCGGCCGAGGTCACGACCTCGGTGCCGAAGCCGACGATCGTCGCCCGCCCCGCGCTGGGCCGGACCAGCTGGACGCGTTGACCGGCGGTGATCAGCTCCCAGTCCTCGGGCCGGGCTTCCGGGACGAAGCGTCGCAGTGCCGTGAGCCGTCCACCGGCGCCTCGGCGCAGCTCTGCGAGAAGGTGGCGCACCATGTCCGGGTGGTCCAGGGCCGCCATCGCCAGGGTCCGGGCGTTGCCGCGGTGCACCGAGCGCGGCAGGTCGCTGCGGCGGCCGTGCTGCAGGAATCGCGGGGAGAAGGATGCGAACGGGCCGAACAGGAGCGACTCCTCGCCCTGGACGCTGCGCAGGTCCAGGTGGGGCACCGAGATGGGCGGGGCTCCGGGCTCGGCGTGTCCGTAGACCTTGGCGCGATGCCCCTGCACCAGGTCGGGTCGACTCGTGCGCAGGAACTGGCCGCTGAGCGGGAAGACCCCCAGGCCCGCCACCTCCGGGAGACGCGCGGACCGCAGCAGCGGCAGCGTGCCTCCGCCGGTGCCGGCGAAGACGAGCCTCGCCGTGACGGTGGGGGCCGAGACCTGGTCGGTACGCGTCGAGAGCTCCCAGACGTCCCCGCGTCGCCGCAGCGCCGTGGCCTCGTGCCCGGTGAGCACGGTGGCGCCGCGTCGTCGCAACGCGGCCACGAGGTGCTGGGTCAACGCGCCGTAGTCGACGTCCGTCCCGGCCTCCGAGCGCGAGACGGCCATGGGCTCCCCGGGAGATCGACCGGCCAGCATGAGCGGGAGCCAGGCGGCCAGCTCCTGGCGGTCCTCGCTGAACCGTTGGCCGCGCATGAGGGGGTGCTCCTGGAGCGCTGCATGGCGTTGCCGCAGGTAGTCGACGCCGTGGTCGCCGAAGCCGACGCTCATGTGGGGAACAGGTCGGATGAACGACGCCGGCTCAGGGAGGGTGCCATGAGCGACGAGGGCGGACCACAGCTGACGGGTCACGTGGAACTGCTCGTTGACGCTGACTGCGGCGGTGATGTCGACCGAGCCGTCGGGGCGTCGTGGGGTGTAGTTGAACTCGCAGAGCCCGGCGTGGCCGGTGCCGGCGTTGTTCCAGGCCTGCGAGCTCTCCAGCCCCACGTCGTCGAGGCGCTCCACGAGCGTGATGCGCCAGTCGGGCCGCACGTGGCTGGCCAGCAGCCCGAGGGTGGCGCTCATGATGCCGCCTCCCACGAGCAGGAGGTCGGTCGCGGAGGTCGCAGGGGAGGCGGCGGTCGAGGTCACGCCGCCACGGTAGGGGCAGGGGTCAACCGCGACCTTGAGGCCACCTCGAGCGTTCCGATCAGCAGGTAGGACGCCCGCCGGGTCGACGTCGCGCGATCACCCGGTGCGAGGAGATCGTCCGGAAAGCGGATCGCCCTCGACCACACGTGGTCGAGGGCGATCCAGGGCTCGCGCCGTCCGGCGCGTGCGGCTCAGATGTCGTAGTAGAGCTCGAACTCGTGCGGGTGCGGGCGCAGCTGCACGGGCAGGATCTCTTCCTGGCGCTTGTAGTCGATCCACGTCTCGATCAGGTCCGGCGTGAAGACGTCACCGGCCGTCAGGAACTCGTGGTCGGCCTCGAGCGAGTCGAGCACCGCGTTGAGCGACGTCGGCACCATGTCGATCTGCTCGTACTCCTCCGGCGGCAGCTCGTAGATGTTCTTGTCGATCGGGGCGGGCGGCTCGATCTTGTTCTTGATGCCGTCGAGGCCGGCCAGCAGCAGCGCCGAGAAGGCGAGGTACGGGTTGGCCGACGGGTCGGGGCAGCGGAACTCGATGCGCTTGGCCTTCGGGTTGGCACCGGTGATCGGGATGCGGACGCAGGCCGAGCGGTTGCGGGCCGAGTAGACCAGGGCGATCGGAGCCTCGAAGCCCGGCACCAGACGGTGGTAGCTGTTGACCGAGGGGTTGGTGAAGGCCAGCAGAGACGGCGCGTGCTTGAGGATGCCGCCGATGTAGTGGCGAGCCATGTCGGACAGCCCGCCGTAGCCGGCCTCGTCGTAGAACAGCGGCTTGCCGTCGTTCCAGATCGACTGGTGCACGTGCATGCCCGAGCCGTTGTCGCCGAAGAGCGGCTTCGGCATGAACGTGACGGTCTTGTCGTTCGCCCACGCGGTGTTGCGCACGATGTACTTGAACTTCATGACGTCGTCCGCGGCCTTGAGCAGCGTGTCGAACTTGTAGTTGATCTCGCCCTGTCCGGCGGTGCCGACCTCGTGGTGGCCGCGCTCGAGCTCCAGGCCCGCGACGCCGAGGTTGGTCATCATGTCGTTGCGCAGGTCGGCGAGGGAGTCCGTCGGCGCGACGGGGAAGTAGCCACCCTTGTAGCGGACCTTGTAGCCACGGTTGTCGTCCATGGAGTCGCTGGTGGACCACGCGGCCTCGGCCGAGCTGATCTCGTAGAACGACTTGTTGGCGCTCGTGCCGTAGCTGACGCGGTCGAAGATGTAGAACTCGGCCTCGGGGGCGAAGAACGCGGTGTCGCCGATGCCGGTCGTGGCGAGGTACGCCTCGGCCTTGCGGGCGATGTTGCGGGGGTCGCGCGAGTAGGCCTCGCCGGTGATCGGGTCGTGGACGAAGAACTCCATCGCGATGGTCTTGCGTCGCTTGAACACGTCGACGTAGGCGGTGCCGAAGTCCGGGAACAGCACCATGTCGGACTGGTCGATGCTCTGGAAGCCGCGGATCGACGAGCCGTCGAAGGCGACGCCGTTCTCTGCCATCGCCGCGTCGAACGTCGACGCCGGCAGGGTCACCTGCTGCTGGATCCCGGGCAGGTCGGTGAAGCGCACGTCGAGGTACTCGACACCTTCATCCTTGACGTACTTGAAGAACTCGTCGGCATTGCCGAACATGGGGCCTCCTGGACCAGTGGTCGTGGTGTCGATACTCGAATTCCGGCGGGGGTGTCGATGCAGCGATGCATCGTGCTCCTGACGGTAGGCAGTGGCAGTTTCCCGACCGTCACCGGTTTGTTTCCGGCATGTTACAAGTCGCGGGGCAGGTCCGCTCGGCCGGTCGATAGGCTCGACGTCGTGCCCACGGTCTCCATCGGTCGACGTCTGCTCGCCCTGCTCGTCGACTGGGTCATCGCCCTGTTCACCGCCTCGCTCATCACGGGGACCCCCGTCTACGGGGCCGAGGCCGGCAGCTCGTTCGTGACGCTCGGGGTCTTCTTCGTGCAGGTCTGGCTGCTCGAGGGCCTGTTGGGCTTCACCGTGGGCAAGCGACTGCTGCGGATGCGGGTCGAGGGCCCCGGCCGCGGCCCGATCGGTCTCGGACGGTCGGCGATCAGGGCGGCGCTGCTGTGCCTGGTGATCCCGGCCCTCATCCAGAACGACGACGGTCGCGGCTTCCACGACATCGCGGCGGGCTCCCGCATCGCCCCCACCTGACGCTCGCGAGTCACTCCGACGCTGCGGCGAGTCACTCCCGGGCCGGGGGAGTGACTCGCGGGGCCGGGGGAGTGACTCGCGAACTCACCGGACCATGCAGGGCGTCGCGGACCGGATCGCGCTGAGGCGCGCCTCTGGGCGCGTGCAGGATGGAGCAGCGCGAGAGGCCGGACCGGCGTACCAGCCATGAGACGTCGTGGGTTGTGAGGCTCACGACACCACCTCGTGCTACCCCCTCATCATCTTGCGTGCACCCTTCGCGCTCGTGGGCATGGGGCCGCGCGGCATCGGGGCGACGGGGCGCATGGCGTCGAGGGCCTTGAGCTTGTTGATGACGGCGGTCTGCTCGGCCGGCTTGATGGCCTTGGGCAGCTTCTTGACGTGCTTGATGACCTTGGTGAGCGGGACCTCGTCGTCGCCGCGGCCGACCTGGACCGTGATGACAGGAACCTCTTCGCCGACGATGCGGGCGTGCTTCTTGCGCTCGGCGGTCAGCAGGTTGCGGGTGCGGCCGGTGTTGCCCTCCCCGACGAGGACCACGCCGGGCTTGCCGACGACGCGGTGCACGACGTCCTGGTTCTTGGTGAAGGCGATGGCGGGCTTGACGAACCAGCCGCGACGCAGCATCTGCAGCGCACCGGCGGCGGCACCGGGCTGACCCTCGGCCTGGGCGTACATCGATCGCTCGGCGCGACGGCCGAAGACGATGAGGACGGCGAGCAGACCCGAGAGCAGGGAGAACAGGACGGTGCTGACGATGCTGAGCCAGTGCGTGCCGAAGACGAAGTATCCGAAAGCACCCAGCGCGGCGGCCACCACCACGAACCACAGGAGCAGGATCAGACCGATGTGCTTGTCGGTGCGCTTGGTGATCCGGTACGCCTGGCGCATCTGGCGCAGGCGGCCCTTCTCGGGGGTTGCGGCGGCGGGGTTCGACATGGCGGTCATTCTACGCGGCGCGGTCCGGCGACCGATCGCGCCGTCGTTCAGGCCCTCTGGTCGGCGCCGGCGTGGTGCAGGACGACCTCGCCGGTGGACTCACGCTTCTCCACGGCCTGCTGGTACAGCCGGCCTGCGCGGTAGGAGGAACGCACGAGCGGGCCGGACATGACGCCGGCGAAGCCGATCTCGTCGGCCTCGTCCTTGAGCTCGACGAACTCCTCGGGCTTGACCCACCGCTCGACGGGGTGGTGCCGGGGTGAGGGACGCAGGTACTGCGTGATGGTGATGAGGTCGCAGCCGGCCTCGTGCAGGTCGCGCAGAGCCTGGCTGACCTCCTCGCGGGTCTCGCCCATGCCCAGGATGAGGTTGCTCTTGGTCACCAGGCCGAAGTCGCGGGCCTGGGTGATGACGTCCAGCGAACGCTCGTAGGTGAAGGCCGGGCGGATCCGCTTGAAGATGCGCGGGACGGTCTCGACGTTGTGCGCCAGCACCTCGGGGCGGGAGTCGAAGACCTCCTCGAGCAGCTCGGGCTTGCCGTTGAAGTCCGGGATGAGGTTCTCGACACCGGTGTCGGGGTTGAGCTCGTGGATCTTGCGCACCGTCTCGGCGTACAGCCAGGCACCGCCGTCTGGCAGATCGTCCCGCGCCACCCCGGTGATGGTGGAGTAGCGCAGCTGCATCTTCTGCACGCTCTCGGCCACGCGCCGCGGCTCGTCGCGGTCCAGGGGCTGGGGCTTGCCGGTGTCGATCTGGCAGAAGTCGCAGCGCCGGGTGCACTGCTCGCCACCGATGAGGAACGTGGCCTCGCGGTCCTCCCAGCACTCGAAGATGTTGGGACAGCCGGCCTCTTGGCAGACGGTGTGCAGCCCCTCGCTCTTCACGAGCTTCATCAGCTCGTTGTACTCAGGCCCCATCTTCGCCCGGGTCTTGATCCACTCGGGCTTCTTCTCGATGGGGGTCTGTGCGTTGCGAACCTCGAGTCGCAACATCTTGCGTCCTTCGGGTGCGATGGTCACGCCCTCCACTGTACGCCCGAGGATCACACGCCGGCGGGGGTGACCCGGTGCTCCGCGGGACGCCGGACGGGAGGGGCTCGAGCCGCCCCGGAGCCGCGCCGACGACGTGGCCGCCTCGACCCCCCGCGACGCGCGTGAGGCCGGGGCCGGAACGATCGCCTAGGGTCGGGGCGTGATCCCTCTCGACCGGTCGTGGGACCGACCGGGCCCGACGCCCAGGCAGATTCGTGCCGACGTGTGGGTCGGCGTGGTCGCAGCCGTCATCGGCATCGCCTCGGTCGAGGTCTACCGCAGCGCGTCGGGGGCCTCGGTGGGATGGCAGGGCCTGGAGGCGTACCTCTGGTTCGCGCTCGCCGGTCTCCTGCTGATCGGCCGGCGGCGCTACCCGCTCACCACGCTCGCCCTCGTCTCGGCGATCTTCGTGGCCGTGGGCGAGCGGCTCACCGAGCTGGGCGTCGTGTTCACGATCCAGATGATCCTGTTCGCCGCGTTCTACTCGGCCTGGGCCTGGTCGCGACGGCCACGCTCGCTGCTCGTGGTGTCGGTGACCGTGCTCCTGGGGATGTTCGGCTGGCTGCTCTACCAGCTGGCCTCCCCGGCGATGATCGTGCCGGGCGAGAGCAGCGGCCTGATCCCGGCCCAGGCAGCGATCGTCACCTACAGCCTGACCATCAACGTCGTCTACTTCTTCGGCGCCATCGCGTGGGGTCAGGCGGCCTGGCTGAGCGCACGTCGCAGCGCCCAGGTCTCCGCCCAGATGGAGCGCGAGCGCGACCAGAACGAGGCCGAGCGCCGTCGCGCCGTCCAGACCGAACGCGTCCGCATCGCACGGGACCTGCACGACGTCGTGGCCCACCACGTGAGCGGCATCGGCGTCCAGGCCGCCGGTGCCTCGCGGCTGCTGGAGAGCCGGCCGGAGTCGGCCAGGAAGGCGTTGGGCACGATCGAGGCGTCGTCGCGCCAGGCGGTCAGGCAGATGCACCAGCTCGTCGGCCTCCTGCGTGCGGCCGATGAGGAACGCTCCGGCGAACGCACTCCGCAGCCCGGCCTGGAGGCCATCGCGGGGCTGGTCGACGCGACGACAGGCCTCGAGGCGGAGTACCACGAGGTGGGGGAACGCCTCGCCGTCCCGCCGACCGTCGGGGTCTCGCTGTACCGCGTCGCCCAGGAGGCGCTCACGAACGTGCAACGACACGCAGCGGCCAAGAAGGTCACCATCACCGTCCGCTACCGCGACCCGGGTGACGAGCCCGCGTCCGTCGAGGCCGAGATCGTCGACGACGGTCGTGGTGCAGCAGCGCGGACGAGCGATGAGTCCGGCGGGTTCGGGCTGGCTGGCATCCGCGAGCGGGCCGAGATGCACAGCGGGGTCACCGAGATCGGCCCGAGACCCCAGGGCGGCTTCCGCGTCCGGGTGCGGATCCCCGTCGAGGGGGACGCATGAGCTGGGGGCACCTCCCGCGAGCCCTGCGAGTGGGGGCGCGCCAGCGAGCGCTTG
>NZ_JBIMEU010000016.1:0-11348 GCF_051262555.1 Aeromicrobium sp. CF4.19
ACCCCGACGGGACTCGAACCCGCGACCTCCGCCGTGACAGGGCGGCGCGCTAACCAACTGCGCCACGGGGCCTGGACGCTTGCGGCAGAACCGCGAACGCAATCGTAGCCCATCGCCGCGACGCCGACCAAAACGGGTCGAGGGCGTTCGATCAGCTGGGTCGGTCCCAGGCGGCCACCCCGTGGATGTCGTCTCCCGAGAGGCCAGGAGCCGTGGGATCAGGGTGGGTGGCCCCACGACGAGTCGGCTCGTTGGTGCTGTCGTCCCAGCCGGCGGAGGCGTCCAGACCGGTGCGGGTGGCGGCCTCGGTTCCATCGGAGGTGTCGGGGCGTGGGCCTGCCTTCGCGGAACCGCCCGGGACGACCCCGGGGGTCGAGACGGGCCGGGGCGTCGCCGGGGCGCCGACGACCGCGGCAGTCCCTTGACGACGTCGCTTGGCGTACCAGAAGGCCGCGGCGGCGGCGAGAGCCAGTCCGACGAGACGCATGGTGTCCCCCTTCGCTCGGCGCGCCCCCGGACGAGGGCAAGGACCAGCCTAACCCGAGTCCGGGCCCTCCGCGGGCCGGACGGCGTACGGGCGCAGGAGGCCTGGGAGCGTGCGGCAGCCGGGCCTCCAGGGGGCGGCGAGACGTGTTCTGTCCTCGGCGACCTTCATGATCATCGATGTGGAAGCCGCGACCCCGGTCGGGCGTCACCCCCGACCGGGGGGCGACGTACCGACCTTCCGATTGCCGATGGAGCGTCTGCGGTGAAGACTGTCCTGCAGCCGGACCGACCCAGACCCCACGGACCCGCGCCCACGGCGCGGCGAGGAGCCCCATGATCGAGTACCGATCCGTTGCCAAGACCTTCCCCGACGGCACCCAGGCAGTGGGTGAGTTCGACCTCACGATCGACTCCCACACCACCACCGTCCTCGTCGGGTCCTCCGGCTGTGGCAAGACCACCCTGCTGCGGATGGTGAACCGGATGGTCGAGCCGACCGCGGGGCAGGTGCTGATCGATGACGAGGACGTCGCCGCGCGCGATCGCGTGCAGCTGCGGCGCAGCATCGGCTACGTCATGCAGCATGCCGGGCTGCTGCCCCACCGCAAGGTCATCGACAACGTGGCGACCGTGCTGCGCTTGAACGGGACCGACACGAAGGTGGCGCGCGAGCGGTCGCTGGAGGTCTTGCACACCGTCGGTCTGGACGAGTCGCACGCAGCGAAGTACCCGGGTCAGCTCTCCGGTGGCCAGCAGCAGCGCGTCGGCGTCGCCCGGGGGCTGGCCGCCGACCCCAACATCCTGCTCATGGACGAGCCGTTCGGCGCGGTCGACCCGATCGTGCGCGACGAGCTGCAGGCCGAGCTGCTCCGGCTCCAGCGCGAGCTCGGCAAGACCATCGTCTTCGTCACTCACGACATCGACGAGGCCTTCCTGCTCGGTGACCAGGTCGTCATCCTCAAGACCGGGGGCGAGGTGGCGCAGGTCGGCAGCCCCGCAGACATCCTCGCCCGGCCCGCCGACGACTTCGTCCGCAGCTTCGTGGGGCTGGACAAGGGCAGCCGTGCCCTGCACGTAGAGGACCGCGAGGGCCGTCAGGTGGTGGTCGACGCCGCCGGCAAGGCGACGGGCGTCCTGGCCGACCCCGCGAAGGCGTGATCTCGCGATGACCTGGGCATGGGACAACCGTGAAGTGGTGCTCGACTACTTCTGGCAGCACACCTGGCTGAGTATCATCCCGATCGTCGTGGGCTTCGTGCTCGCGGTGCCCGTGGGCTGGTACGCCAGCCGGCACCCGCGCCTGCGCGGGTTCCTCCTCACGGGCGGGAGCATCCTGTACACCATCCCGTCGCTGCCCCTGTTCGTGCTGCTGCCGGGCATCATCGGCACCGGCTTCCTGAGCCCGTTGAACGTCATCATCGCGCTGAGCATCTACGCCTTCGCGATCATGGTCCGGACCTCGGCGGACGCGTTCACCGCGGTCTCCCCGGCCGTGCTGGACGCCGCGACGGCCACCGGGTACTCCTCGGGTCAACGGGGGTTCCTCGTGGAGCTCCCGCTCGCCGGGCCGGTGCTGCTGGCCGGCGTGCGGGTGGTCAGCGTCAGCACCATCAGTCTCGTCACGGTCGGCGCGCTCATCGGGGTCAGCAACCTCGGGTCGCTGTTCACCAGTGGCTACCGGCGTGAGTTCACCACCGAGATCCTCGTGGGGCTCGTGGCGATCGTCGTCCTGGCGCTCGCGCTCGACGCGTTGCTGGTGCTTCTGGGACGCGTCCTCATGCCGTGGTCGGTGGCCCGGGCATCGAGTCCGACGAGCTCGATGTGGCGCCGTCTGGCGGCCCGTGGGCCCGAGACGTCGCCCTTGGGCGGAGGAGGTTCCGGATGAGCGTCATCACCGACACCGCTGACTGGCTGCTGGACGGCGCGAACTGGACCGGTGGTACCGGCGTGCCGACGCGCGTCGTGGAGCACCTCGGGTACACCGGACTGACGATGCTGGGAGCCGCGGCGGTCGCCGTGCCGCTCGGCCTGTACATCGGGCACACCGGACGATTCCGCACCGCGGCGATCAGCGTCACCGGAGCCCTTCGTGCCCTGCCCACCTTGGGCGTCCTCACGTGGTTCACGTTGCTGGTCGGCATCGGTCTCACCGCACCCATCCTCGCGCTCGTCCTGCTCGCCGTGCCCCCGCTGCTCGCGGGCATCTACTCCGGCATCGAGGACGTCGATCCCCAGACCGTCGACGCGGCCCGGGCGCAGGGGATGACCGAGTGGCAGATCCTGCGCTCGGTGGAGGTCCCCATCGCACTGCCCCTCATCATCGGCGGTCTGCGCAACGCGACGTTGCAGGTGGTGGCCACGGCCACCGTCGCTGCCTACGTCACGCTGGGCGGCCTCGGCCGCTACATCTTCGACGGCCAGGCCGTGCGCGACTATCCACAGATGGTGGCGGGCTCCATCGTCGTGGTGGCGCTCGCGCTCGCCCTGGACGGACTGTTCGCCCTGGCCCAAGGCGCAGCCGGGCGGGCAGCTCGGCCGGGTCAGGCTGCCACGACTCGCCGTGCACGTTCCACCACCTCCACCACCTCCACCTCCCCCACCACCTAGGAGTGACATGTCCACCACGCACCATGCCTTGGGCCGCATCGTGGCCGGGGCTGCTGCCGCAGCCCTCGTGCTCGGAGCCTGCGGCGGCGACCCCACCGAGGGCGACGCCGACTCCATCATCGTCGGCTCGGCCGGGTTCAACGAGAACGAGGTCATCGCCGAGATCTACGCCCAGGCGCTCGAGGCCGAGGACGTCGACGTGCAGCGCCAGATGCAGATCGGTGCTCGCGAGGCCTACATTCCCGCGCTCGAGGGCGGCGAGATCGACCTGATCCCCGAGTACACCGGCAACCTGTTGCTCTACTTCGACCCCGAGTCGGAGGCGACGACGGCCGAGGCGATCGACGAGGCCCTGGACGAGGCCCTGCCCGAGGCGCTGGAGACGTTGGAGGAGTCGGCGGCCGAGAACAAGGACTCCTACAACGTCACGAGCGAGCTCGCCGAGGAAGAAGGCCTCGCGGCGATCGGTGACCTCGGCAAGATTGACGGGCTCCGTGTGGCCGGGAACCCCGAGTTCGAGACCCGCTCCTACGGCGTCCCGGGTCTGGAGCGCGTCTATGGCGTCTCAACCGACCCCGAGGACTTCGTGCCGGTCAGCGACAGCGGTGGGCCGGCAACGGTCGACGCGATCGTCAGCGGCGAGGCAGACGTCGCCAACATCTACTCCACGACCCCCTCGATCGTCGCCAACGACCTGGTGACGCTGGAGGACCCGGAGAACATGATCGCCGCCCAGAACGTCGTGCCGCTCATCAACGAGGAGAAGGCAAGCGACGAGGTCGAGGACGTTCTCGACGCCATCTCGGCCGAGCTGACCACCAAGGACCTGCTGGCCCTCAACGAACGGGTCGACGGCGACGAGAAGGCCGCCCCGGCCACCGCCGCGACCGACTGGCTGGAGGACAAGGGCCTGATCTGATCCCGGGGCGTGCTGATTCCCATGTCGACATGGGAACCAGCACACCTGCATGGTCTTCTTCCAGATGCACGGGTTGCTCTCCGTGCATCTGGAAGAAAGCCGTGCAGCTGGGGGTCGCGGGTGCGTCGGCTCAGCGGGTGCGCAGGGCCGCGGTGGCGAGCTGGGCGATGCCCTCGTGCGGGGAGATCTGGGCACGAAAGCCCAGACCGTGCGCTGCGGCCTCGGGCGAGGCGACCACGTGGCGGACATCGAAGGCCCGGTAGTCACCGGTCAGCTCCGGTTCCGTGGCGTCGGCGGCCCCGGCCAGGGTGCTCGCCATCTCGCCGATGGTGAACGGCGTGCCCGAGGCGACGTTGTAGGGCGTGACGCCCTGCGGATGGTCGGCCACCTGCTCGATCGCCAGGACATTGGCCAGGGCGACGTCGCGGACGTGCACGAAGTCGCGCACCTGCTGGCCGTCCTCGAAGACGCGAGGGGCCTCCCCGCGGGCGATGGCGGAGCGGAAGATCGCCGCGACCCCGGAGTAGGGCGTGTCCGCAGGCATGCCCGGCCCGTAGACGTTGTGGTAGCGCAGCGCGACCGCCCGGGCGCCTTCGAGCGTGCACCACGCCGAGGCGTAGTGCTCCTGCGCCACCTTGGACGCCGCATAGCTGGTGCGCGGCAGGAAAGGCGTGGTCTCGTCGATGAGCCGCCAGGTGATGTCGCCGCCGCAGACCGGGCAGCGCGGGTCGAAACGACCGGCGGACAGGTCCTCCTCGTGGCGCACCGCCGGCGGGACGTCACCGTGGTCCGGGCACGTGAAGCGGCCGTCGCCGTAGACGACCATCGACGACGCGAGGACGAGGTCGGCGACGCCGACGCGGGCCATGGCCGCGAGCAGGTGCGCGGTGCCGGCGTCGTTGTGCTCGGCATAGGCGGGCAGGTCCTGGGCGTCGACGCCGTTGCCGACCATCGCAGCCTGGTGGCAGACGACGTCGATGTCCGCGAGGTGCTCGTCGAGGGCGTCGTGCCGCAGGTCGAGCGGCAGGATCGCCGGGTCGCGCGTGGCGTCCGGGCCGTGGGCGGCGTCGAGGTACATGTCCAGCCCGAGCACATCGTGGCCGCGCTCGCGGGCCACCTCCGCGACGTGTCCGGCGATGAACCCGGCCGCCCCGGTCAGCAGGATCCTCACGGCAGCTTCACCGGCAGGTCCATGCCGTCGACGGCGTGCGGGCACGCACAGTCGCGGCCCCCCTCGGTGCTCGGTGCCAACCCGGACACGATCCCTCGCAGGGCCGAGCGCAGCAGCTCGGTGTGCTCGCCGAAGACCTTGAACACCTCGGCCTGGCTGACCCCGCCGCCGGCGTCGACCCCCGCGTCGTGGTCGGTCACGAGCGCCACGGCGGCGTAGCAGAGCGCCAGCTCCCGGGCGAGGACCGCCTCCGGGTGGCCGGTCATGTTCACCAGCGACCAGTCCTGCGCCGCGTACCACTGCGACTCGGCGCGCGTGGAGAAACGTGGGCCGTCGATGACGACCATGGCACCGCCGTCGGTGGGGTCGTGCTCGGCGAGACCTTCGAGGAGGGAGCCGCGGAGCCGGTCGCAGTACGGGTCCGCGAAGGAGATGTGGCAGGCGCCGGAGTCGAAGTACGTCTGCGCTCGGCCGGTCGTGCGGTCGACGAGCTGGTCGGGCACGACGAGGCTGCCGGGCCCCAGCTCGGTCTTGAGGCTACCCACCGCGCAGGGAGCCAGCACCTGGCGCACACCGAGGCTCCGTAGCGCCCAGAGGTTGGCGCGGTAGGGCACCTGGTGCGCCGGGAAGTCGTGGTGGCGGCCGTGCCGGGGCAGGAAGGCGACACGGCGCTCGTCGACCGTGCCGACGACGACCGGCGCCGAGGGCTTGCCGTAGGGCGTGTCCACCTCGAAGGACTCGGCGTCGTCCAGGAACGTGTAGAAGCCGGAGCCGCCGATGACGGCCACGTCAGGTCGGTCGGTCATGCGGTCGCGTCCTCGCCCCCTGCTCGCAGGTTCGTCGGACCGTCTTCAGATCGTCGGGAATCTCGCGGGGGTACCCCCAGCTGGCACTCGTTCATGTGTCCACCCTGTCAGGTGGTGCGAGGATGTGCTCCATGAGACTGCCTCGCGTCGAGGACTTCGAGGACCGCCTGCGTGGTCCGCGGACCGCCTCGCGACTCGGGCTGTGGCTGGGGGCGGCGTTCGGGGTGTGCCTGCTCACCGGGCTGTGGTCGCACCTGCAGCAGGACACGCCGCAGTGGTTGACGATCCCGACGTCCCCCGCTTCGCTGTACCGCGTCACCCAAGGCGTGCACGTCGCGACCGGCGTGGCGACCGTCCCGTTGCTCCTGGTGAAGCTGTGGTCGGTCTTCCCGCGGCTGTTCCAGCGGCCCCCACGCGGCGCCCGCCGGTTGCTGGTGCACGCGCTCGAGCGCGGCTCGGTCGCGCTGCTGGTGGCCTCGGCGGTCTTCATGCTCGTCAGTGGCGTCCTCAACGTCGTGCAGTGGTATCCGTGGGAGTTCAGCTTCCGCAGCACGCACTTCGCCGTCGCCTGGCTCGCCGTCGGCTCGATCTTCGTGCACGTCGCCGTGAAGCTGCCGGTCATCCGCGAGGCTCTGGGGGTCCCGCCGGATGACGAGGAGGCCCAGGGGCCCTCGCGACGCACGATCGTCGGTGCGACGCTCCTGGCCTCGGCGGGTGCCACGATCCTGACCGTGGGGCAGTCCGTCACCCCGCTGCGTCGGATCTCCGTGCTGGGGGTGCGCGACGGCGACGGCCCGCAGGACCTCCCGGTCAACCGCACGGCTCGGCAGGCAGGAGTCACCGGCACGGCACTCTCGGACGACTGGCGCCTGGAGGTCGAGCATCGCGGCGACGTCACGGTCCTCACACGGGACGACCTGCTGGCCATGGGGCAGCAGACGCACCGGCTGCCGATCGCCTGCGTGGAGGGGTGGAGCCGGTCGGCGGACTGGACGGGCGTGCCGGTGCGCGACGTCCTCGAGGCCGCAGGCGTCCCGCCCGGTCTCGACGTCGTGGTCCGGTCGCTGCAGACGCGTGGGGCCTTCGCGGCGTCGGAGCTGCGCGAGCACGTCGTCGCCGACCCGCGCACGCTGCTCGCCCTGCGGCTGAACGGCGAGACGCTCGCCCTCGACCACGGGTTCCCATGCCGCCTCATCGCGCCCAACCGGCCGGGCGTCCTGCAGACGAAGTGGGTCACGCGGCTGGAGGTGCAGGCATGAGTCGCAGCTCGCAGCGCTCCCGTGGTGGCCCGTTCGAGGACGTGGTCGCATGAGAGCCGCTCGCCTGGCGATCGGTGCGGCGGGGATCCTGCTCGTGCTCATCGGCCTGGTCAACCTGCGAGAGCTCGACGGCGGCCAGCTGGTCTCGACGTTCCTGTGGCTCGCCGGGGGTGTCCTCGTGCACGATGCCCTGCTCGCCCCGCTGACGATCCTGGTGGTCGTGGTCGCGAGGCGGCTCGTCCCACCTCCGGCTCGCTCCGCCGCGACCGTCGGGCTGCTGGTGTGGGGCACCGTCACGATCGCCACGGCCAACGTGCTGCTCGGGATGGGCGGCGTGCCGGACAACGACACGCTGCTGAACCGCCCCTACGTCGGCTGGTGGCTCGCGCTCACCGTGGTGTGGTGGCTCGGCGTCGCGGTGCTGGGCCTGCTCGCCGTACGGCGAGCACGTCCGGTGCTCAGACCGAGCGCCGGCTCCTGAGCACCGCGGCCCGGCGCTCGCCGGAGACGCGGATCTCCTCCAGGTCCAGACCGGCCTCGTCGGCGACCTCGCCGATGGCGTCCGCGCCGACCACCGACCAGTGGAACCCGGGCGTGAGGTCCTGCCCGACCTTGAGCCGAAGCTTCTCGGTGACGACGCCGACGCCGTGCTGGGCGACCTCCACGACGGCGCGACCCCCGGGGCGCATGAGCTCGGTGACGCGGTGCAGGAGTCGCACCGGGTCGCCGCCGATGCCGATGTTCCCGTCGGCGAGCAGAGCACGGTCCCACCGCCCGGCATCCATGAGGCTGGTGAACACGTCGCCCTGGACCGCGTGGGCGCCGCGGTCGCGAGCCTGACGGACCGCCTCGCCGGAGATGTCGATGCCGAGCGAGGGCACGCCGCGAGCGGTCAGGGCAGCGGCGAGCCGTCCCGGTCCGCAGCCGATGTCGAGCGTGCGCTCGTCCGGGGCGGTGTCCAGGAAGAGCGCGAGGTCGTCCGCGTCGGCGGGCAGGCGCCACCGGTCCACCGAGAGGGGCTTGGAACGCCCGTCGGGCTGGAGCAACCAGCACCCGATCCCGGAGAACGCCGCATCGAGCGCGTCCGTCGTGGTCACGACCACCATCGTCTCAGCGGTCACCGCTGTACCCCCGTCTCTCGTACGACGGCCGACGCTCTGAGATGAACGAAGGTCGACGCCACCATGAACGCATCTTGCCACTCGTCGATGTCCCGCGCCGGGCAGACCTGCGCCAACGGGCGGGGCAGGACTGCCTCGGTGTCCGCACCCGTCCGCTCCGTGGACATCTCCACGTGGGCCAACGGTGCTGCGTCGCCGGGCTCCCGGAGAGCGAGCAGCCACCACCCGCCGTCCTCTGCGTGACCGAGCACAGCGCGATGGTCGAGCAGGAGCTCGCCGGCCTCGCGCAGCTGCTGGGCCGTGACCTGCGGAGTGTCCATGCCGACCTGCACCACGCCGTGCCCCTCGGCGGCATCGGCGTGGGCCCGGACGAGCCGCTCGCCGAAGGTGTTGCCGTGCTGATGGACCACCACGCTGGACTCCAGCGCCTCGCGCAGCTGGCCGGGGCGGGCGGCCGCGTCGAGGTCGCCCGTCATGGAGACGACGACGCGCCACCCGGTGGCCCGGGCGGCCTCGAGGGTGTCCAGCAGGGCGGCGGCCGCGAAGTCGGCGGCGGTGTCGTCGCCGACCGTGGCGGCGAGGCGGGTCTTGGCCAGACCCGGAACGGGGGCCTTGGCGACGACGAGCACGGTGGGGGCGCCCATCAGACCGTCCTCAGCACGCGCAGGAAGTCGGTGATCGCCCGTCGGGTCCCGCGCAGGGAGCCGGACACCTTGGACGTCGTGCCGGCGGCGCGGGGCCGGTAGTCGATGTCCCGCTCGACGACGCTCCACCCGGCGCGCGAGGCCCGGATCATGAGCTCGAGCGGGTAGCCGAAGCGCCGGTCCTGCACGTCGAGCGCAAGGAGGTCCTCACGTCGAGAGACCCGCATCGGGGCGAGGTCGTGGATGCCGAACCCGCTGGAGCGACGCAGCCACGTGGCCAGCACCAGGGTCCCGGCGCGGGCGTGCCACGGCCACACGCCGCGGGCGACAGGACGACGGCGTCCGACGGCCATCGTGGCCTCCCCGGACCGCACGACGGCGAGCAGTCCGGGCAGGTCGGCGATCGTCATGGAGTCGTCACCGTCGACGACGGCGACGTACTCGGCGGTGGCGGCCTCGATCCCGGCGTGGACCGCGGCTCCGTAGCCGGGGCGTGGCTCCTGGACCACCCGGGCGCCCAGGCTTCGCGCGACGTCGGCGGTGCCGTCGCTGGAGCCGTTGTCCACGACGACGACCGCGAAGCCCTCGGGAACGTCAGCCAGCACCAGGGGCAGGGCGGCCGCTTCGTCGCGGCAGGGGATGACGATGTCGCACGTCGCGGTGGCCTCCAGCATCCCTACAACCTACGGGGGCCGTGGTTGCAGGACGATCACGACGCCGTTCCACCGGTCTGACTAGGTCGTGTTGGGGAACTCCGCGCAGTCGGCTGGGCGTCAGCCGCGCTGGGCTGACAAGGCCTGGGGGTACCTCCCGCGAGCGGAGCGAGTGAGGGGGCGGGCCGAAGCCATGCCGGGTGTTGTCTCGCGAGGACCGAGAACGCCGTCAGCGCGGATGCGCGGGCGTGCAGACGGCGCGTGGGGTTTCCCAACACGGCCTAGGCTGGCGGCCATGCAGCAGCGACGGCTCGGGACCGCGTCCGTCGTGTCCGCCGCAACCGGTGTGCTGCTCGTCGTGACCGCAGCCGTGGCGGCCTACGTCATCGGCAGCGACGTCCGCGTCCACTGGCCGCCCCTGCACGCCGTGTGGGGTCCGCGCTTCGACGCTCGCATCGTTCCCGCCGCGCTGCTGGGCGTCGTCCTCGCGATCTCGCTCCCCACCCTCGTGCAGCGGCTGCCGTGGCCGGGTGCCGTGGCAGCCACGGCTGGAGCGTCGTGGGCGTGGACGCTGGCGCTGGCCCTGAGTGACGGACCCTACGGACTCGGTCGCGTCATGGAGCGCAGCAGCGAGTACCCGACGACGGCACGCACGGTCACGGACATCCCGGCGATGCTGGCCGAGTTCATCGACCGCATCCCCACCGGCGCGCAGGACAACTGGCCGATCCACGTCGCGGGGCACCCGCCCGGTGCCCTGTTGCCGTTCGTGTGGCTGGACCGCCTGGGCGTCACGAGCGGCTTCTGGATCGCGATGGCCGTGGTGACGATCGGGGCCAGTGCCGTCGCGGCGGTGATGCTGACGATCGACGAGCTGGGGGATCGCGACGTCGCACGGCGTGCGGGCCCGTGGCTCGCGATGGCTCCGCTGGTGGTGTGGGCCGGGGTCAGTGCGGACTGGATGTTCGCCGCGATCGGCGCCTGGGGCCTGTACCTGCTGGCCCGTGCCGGCGTGCGGGGCAGCGTCCCAGCCGCGCTGGGGGCCGGGGCGCTGCTCGGCTACTGCGTCTTCCTCTCCTACGGGCTCGTGCTGCTGGGCGTCCTGGCCCTCGCGGTCCTGTGGCTGGCCCGCACGTGGCGCCCCCTGCCGTGGGCCGCCGGGGCCGCGCTCGTGGTGGCCGGCGCGTTCGCCGTGCTCGGGTTCGCGTGGTGGGACGCCTACCCGGTGCTGCGGGAGCGCTACCAGGACGGCATCGCCTCCGAGCGGCCCTACGGGTACTGGGTGTGGGGCAGCGTCGCGGCGTGGACCTTCACGGCCGGCGTCGCCACCTGGGCGGCGTTCCCGGCGCTGTGGCAACGGCTGCGCCAGACCCGTCACGACGCGGTGGCGGTGCTCGTGACGGCGGGCCTGATCACCATCGCCCTGGCCACGCTCTCGGGCATGAGCAAGGCGGAGGTGGAGCGCATCTGGCTGCCCTTCACGGTGTGGGTGGTGGCCGTCGGTGCGCTGCTCCCGAGCCGCTGGGTGCGGCCGCTCCTGCTGCTGCAGGTGACGATTGCCGTCGTGGTGCAGGTGCTGCTGATCACGCGGTGGTAGGCGGCCGCGCTCGCTTCGCTTCGCGCTCATTCTGCGCGCTCCGCAGAGCTCCGCGCGCAGCCGCCTCTCGTCGCTTCGCTCCTCG
>NZ_JBIMEU010000017.1:0-6754 GCF_051262555.1 Aeromicrobium sp. CF4.19
AGGCGCATCTCATGCGATCACGCTCCTACTGTGGCTTTTTCGAGGACGTGATCGCATGAGCGAACGCACCACCGTCCTGCTGGTGGACGACCAGGAGCTGATCCGTGTCGGCTTCGCGATGATCCTCGACGTCGAGGAGGACATCGAGGTGGTCGGGGAGGCCCGGGACGGACGCCAGGCCGTGCAGCGGGTGGCGGAGACGTCGCCCGACGTCGTGCTCATGGACGTGCAGATGCCCGACATGGACGGCATCGAGGCCACGCAGCGGGTCGTGGCCGAGTACCCGGGAACCAAGGTCCTCATCCTCACGACGTTCGACGACGACGCGTACCTGTTCGCCGCCCTGCAGGCGGGCGCGAGCGGGTTCCTGCTCAAGAACTGCCCGCCGGAGGACCTGGTCAGCGCCATCCGGCTCGCCGCCCGAGGACACTCCCTGCTGGCGCCGGAGGTGACCCACCGGGTCATCGCCCGCTCCACCAGCCGGGTCCTGCGGGACAAGGACGCCCGGGTCGAGGAGCTCACCGAGCGCGAGCGCGACGTCCTCGTCGCCATGGCCAGTGGGCAGAGCAACGCCGAGATCGCCGAGAGCCTGTTCGTCAGCAACGCCACCGTGAAGTCCCACGTCTCGCGGATCCTCACCAAGCTCGACTCCCGCGACCGGGTCCAGGCGGTCATCGTCGCCTACGAGTCCGGTCTCATGGAGTCCTGAGCCGCGACCACTCGTCCGCAGGGATGAGGGGTGGCTCGGTCCCGTGGCCGATGTGCGGGACCGTCCGGGTGCCTAGCGTGGACGCATGATCGAAGTCAGCCATCTCAGCCGCGTCTTCGGCGACACGACCGTCGTCGACGACGTGGGCTTCAGCGTCCGACCGGGGCGCACCACGGGATTCGTGGGCGCGAACGGTGCCGGCAAGACCACCACGATGCGGATGATCATGGGAGTGCTCGCGCCCAGCGCGGGGCAGGTGCTCTGGAACGGGTCGCCTGCCACCCCCGAGGTCCGGCGCAGCTTCGGCTACATGCCGGAGGAGCGGGGGCTCTACCCACGCGCCCCGATCGCCGAGCAGCTCGTGTACTTCGCCAGGCTGCACGGCATGTCACGTGCGCAGGCCACCGAGCGGACGGACGAGCTCTTGGCGCACTTCTCCCTCACCGAGCGCGCCGACGATCTTCTCGACGCCCTGTCGCTGGGCAACCAGCAGCGGGTCCAGATCGCGGCGTCGCTCGTGCACCGTCCCCGCGCGCTGGTGCTCGACGAGCCGTTCAGCGGGCTCGACCCGGTGGCTGTCGACTCGATGGTCGACCTGCTCTCGCGGGAGGCCGCCGGCCTGCCGCTGCTGTTCTCCAGCCACCAGCTCGACCTCGTCGAGCGGTTGTGCGACGACCTCGTCATCCTCGCCGGGGGCAAGCTCGTCGCGGCCGGAGCGGTCGAGGACCTCCGCGGTCGCGGCGCGAACCGCTACCGCGTCGAGATGCAGGACTCCGACGCCGCCTGGCTCCGGGACGTCCGTGGCCTGAACGTGCGCGACGTCGACGGGACGGTCGCCCTGCTGGACCTCGACGGGCTGGCTCCCGCAGAGCTCACCCGCCTGGTCGTCGACCACGGCCCCGTCGTGGAGATCGCCCGAGCCCGTCCACCCCTGTCCGAGATCTTCCGGGAGGCCACCCGATGAGCACCCAGACCCCAGACCCGACCAGCCCAGACTCGACACCCGCCTGGAGGCTGGTCGCCGAGAACGAGGTCCGGACCCGGATCCGTCAGAAGTCCTTCCTCATCACGACCGGCATCTCCGTGCTGATGATCGTGGTCGGCATCTTCGCGGCGTCCTACTTCGCCGACCGGCCGCAGGACAACACCGTGGCCGTCACCGACTCCACGGCCGCGGCCATCGTGCAGAGCGCTGAGGAGGCGGGCCGGGCCGGCAACGACCGACTCAGCATCGAGGTGCTCGAGGTGGCCGATGCGCAGGCGTCCGAGCAGGCTGTGCGCGACGGCGACGCCGACGCCGCCCTGCTGCCGGCCGGCGATGGTTTCGAGATCGTCGCGGACGAGAGCGTTCCCTCAGCGATCTCCGGCCCGCTGCAGACGGCCGCGAGCGGTGCCGTGCTGCAGGACAACGCCACGGCGCAGGACGTCGATCTGTCCTCGCTCCAGCAGGGCACGCAGGTCGCCGAGAGGCTGCTGGAGACCGACGGGGACGACGGACTTGGTCAGGCGGCCGCCTTCGCGTTCATCATCCTGTTCTTCATCGTCGCGATCGGCTCCGGCATGATGATCGCCGGCAGCGTGGCGCAGGAGAAGGAGAGCCGCGTCGTGGAGATCCTCGCCGCGACGGTGCCGATCCGACAGCTCCTGTGGGGCAAGATCCTTGGCAACACGGTGCTGGCCGTGGGTCAGGTGGTGCTGTTCGTGGTCGCCGGTGCCGTCGGGCTGCTGGTCTCGGGCCTCGACGCGGGGCTCGGCCGGCTGGGCCCGGCGATCGGTTGGTACATCGTCTTCTTCGTCCTGGGCTTCATGGCCCTGGCGAGCCTGTGGGCCGTGGCGGGGGCGCTCGCCTCGCGCCAGCAGGACCTGCAGTCGACGACGGCTCCGGCGCAGGCGCTGCTGTTCATCCCGTACTTCGCCTTCTTCTTCGGCAACGACCTCCTGCAGCAGGTGATGTCGATGGCACCGATCGTGTCCGCGATGATCATGCCGGCGCGGATGGCGACGGAGTCGGTCCCGCTGTGGCAGACCGGGGTGGCGATCGGTGGCACGGTTGTCGCGACGATCCTGCTGATCCGGCTCGGGGCGCGTGTCTACGAGCGCACGCTGCTGCGGACGGGGGACAAGATCTCCTACCGGGAGGCGCTCACGATGTCGGGCGACTGAGCTTGAGCACCGGCACCCCGGCGCCCGCCTCGGCGGCGTCGGGGTGCGGCACGTCGGGGGAGGGGGTGTAGGAGTTCCAGGCGAGGAGCTCTTGCAGGTGCGGGCGCACGACGTCCGCCGCCTCCGAAACCGTGACCGGGCGCTCGAGCTCGGCGCTCAGTGTGGTGACGCCGGCATCGGCGATGCCGCACGGGACGAAGCGGTCGTACCACGCCAGGTCGACGTCGGCGTTGAGCGAGAAGCCGTGCATCGTCACCCCGCGGGAGACCCGGATGCCGATGGCGGCGATCTTGCGCTCCTGGCGGCCCCCTCGGGCGGAGTCCGACGAAGCGGTGGAGTCGGCGGCGAGCCACACGCCCGAGCGCCCGGCCACCCGACCACTCGTGATGCCGAGGTCGCCGACGGCACGGATCAGTGCCTCCTCGACGCGGCGGACGTAGTCGACCACGAGGACGTGCGAGGGCAGCCGGGTGATGGGGTAGCCGACGAGCTGGCCGGGCCCGTGGAAGGTGATCTTGCCGCCGCGGTCCACGTCCACGACGGGCGCACCGTCGGTGGGACGCTCGTGCGGCTCGGTCCGCTTGCCCGCCGTGTAGACCGGTGGGTGCTCCAGGAACAACGCGGTGTCGCCGATCGTGGCCTCGACCCGCTGGGCGTGGAGCGTGCGCTGGAGCTCCCAGGCCTCGACGTAGTCGATGGCGTTCGCTCCGTAGCGTCCCTCGACGATCTCCAAGCCGCTCACGCCTGCAGCCTACGCCGCCTGTGGACGGCTGCTGGCGGACCTCCGTCCGCCGGTGGGACGGTGCGGCCATGACGGACTGGGTCGTCGGGATCGTCGCGTGGCTCGCGACGCTGCTCGGCGAGGGTGAGGATCCCGCCTGCCTGCTGCTCGGACGGCTGGACGCGGAGCGAGTCGTCGCACTGCAGACCGCGCGCCCCGGGATGCTCGCGGAGGTCTACGCCGACGACCGCCTGGCCCACGCCGACGCGTCCGTGCTCCGCGGGTACACCGAGCGCGGGCTGAGGCTGCGTGGGGGAGCCTTGGTGCGGATCGAGTGTCGCGTGACCGGGAGGGACGCGAGCTCGATCCGGCTCGACGTCGTCGACAGGCTCGGTCGCACCTGGGTGATCGATGCCTCCGGTCGGCGACGAGAGCTGCCACGGGCGAGCCCGACGCGTCGTGCGGTGACGCTCACCGAGACCTCCGAGGGCTGGCGGATCAGCGCATCACGGTGAGGACGGGGCCTCGCCGGTCGTCCCGTCGGTGAGCTCACGCACGACGTCGGCGTGGCCGGTGTGGCGCGAGTACTCCTGCAGCACGTGCAGGCCGATGGCCAGCAGTGTCGGTGGCTCCTCGTGGAAGCGGCCGCCAAGGGACGCTCGCGCGGTCGGAGCGTGCTCGGTGAGGACACGGGTCGTGCGGCGGCCCCCGGCGTGCAGCGCAGCCAGGAGCGTCGGCACGTCGGCGTCAGTGTGCCAACGGCCCCGGCCGTCCTGGTCGCCCCAAGGCTCGGTGACGGGCTCTGCGAGGAAGCCCCACACGAACCAGCGACGCTCCATGTGCACCAGGTGGGAGAGGAGCTCGACCAGCGTCCATCCCGAGGGCAGCAGCTGGGACCGCGCCGCGTCGTCCTCGAGCCCGGTGACCTTCCGCTCGACCTCGGCGCGATAGAAGTCCAGGTAGGCGACGAGGGCCGCCGAGACGTCGGTGGCGTAGCCGGAGGGTTCCGGCAGGGCGACCACGACGTCAGTCCAGGGCTGCGCGCAGGGTGCTGGCGAGGTCGGGGTGCTCGAAGGTGAACCCTGCCGTGGTCAGGGCGTCGGGCACCATCCCGACGGAGCCCAGCAGATCGTCGGCCAAGGCACCCAGCACCGTGCGCAGCACCGGTCGCGGCGCCACGAGAATCGTCGGGCGCGAGAGCACCTCGCCGAGCTCCTCGGTGAAGTCTGCGTTGGTCACCGGCACCGGCAGGGAGAGGTTGAACGGCCCGCTGGCATCGTCGTTCTCGAGCAGGAACGTCACCGCCCGCACCCAGTCGTGCAGCGCCATGACGGACATGAGCTGGCGCCCGGTGCCCAGCCGGGCGCCTGCACCGAGCCGGAACATCGGCAGCAGGGGAGCGAGCATCCCGCCGTCGCGGTGCAGGGGCAGGCCGGTTCGCAGCAGGCACACCCGCTGGCCGGCCTCGGCGACCGGTGCGGCCGCATCCTCCCACTGCCGGCACAGCTCGGCGAGGAAGCCCGACCCGGCCGCTGCCCCCTCGGGGAGGGGCTCGTTGCCCCGCTCGCTGCCGTAGTAGCCCATCGCGGAGGCCGAGAGGAAGATGGTCGGCGAGCCCGAGGCCACGATGGCCGAGGAGAGAGTCGTCGTGGAGTCGATGCGTGAGTCCCGCAGGACCTTCTTGTATCGGTTCGTGCGCGGCCACCGCGCGATCGTGGCGCCCGAGAGGTTGACGACGGCATCGGCCCGGTCGATCAGGACCCGGTCGATGCGCCCCTCGGCCGGGTCCCACTGGGAGGAGTCCCGCGTCGGCTCGCCGGACCGGATCAGGCGGGTGACCTGGTGGCCCTCACGACGCAGGTGAGCCACCAGGGCGGACCCGAGGAATCCCGAGGCTCCGGCGACGACGACGTGCATCAGCTGATCAGGACCCCAGCTCGGACTCGAAGGAGCCACTCTGCAGGCGATCCTTCACCGTGGTGAGGAACCGGCCCGCGTCGGCCCCGTCGATGATGCGGTGGTCGTACGTCAGGGCGAGGTAGGCCATGCTGCGCACCGCGATGCTGTCGCTGCCGTGCTCGTCGGTGATCACGACCGGCCGCTTGACGACCGCCCCGATGCCGAGGATCGCGACCTGCGGCTGGTTGATGATCGGCGTGTCGAACAGGGCCCCGTTGCTGCCCAGGTTCGTGATCGAGAACGTGCCACCGGAGAGCTCGTCAGGCGAGATCTTGTTGGTGCGCGTGCGCTCGGCCACGTCGGCGATCTTTCGTGCCAGCCCGGCGATCGACAGGTCACCGGCGTCCTTGATCGTCGGCACGAGCAGACCGCGCTCGGTGTCGACGGCGATGCCCAGGTGCTCCCCGGCGGGGTACGTCACCGTGCCCTCGTCCAGGTCGAGCGCCGCATTGAGCGTCGGGTGCGCCTTCAGCGCCTCCACGGCCGCCTTGGCGAAGAACGGCAGGAAGGTGAGCTTGACGCCCTCTCGGTCCAGGAAGGCGCCCTTGTGCTTCGCGCGCATCCGGGCGATGTCGGTGACGTCGACCTCGTGCACCTGCGTGAGCTGGGCCGAGATCTGCAGCGACTCGGTCAGGCGCGAGGCGATGACCTTGCGCAGACGGCTGAGCTTCTCCGTCTTGCCGCGCAGTGGTGACGGCTCGGCCGGAGCCGGTGCGGAGGACCCCTGGGGCGCCTTGGCGGTGCCGGTCTCCGCCTCGGGGGCGGGAGCCTGCTTCTCCGCGGCATCGATGACGTCCTGCTTGCGGATCCGTCCACCGACCCCGCTGCCGGTGAGCGACTCGAGATCGACCTCGTGCTGCTTGGCCAGCTTGCGCACGATCGGCGTGACGTAGGTGTCGCCGCCACCCTGGGACCCTGCCCCGGGCGAGGAGGACTTCTCCGGCTCCTTCTCAGGCTCGGAATCCTTCTCCGGCTCCTTCTCAGCGGCCGGGGCGGGCTCGCTCTTCTCCGGAGCAGGGGCGGGCTGCTCCTTCTCGGCCTCGGCGGCCTCCTCGACCTTCTCGGCCTGCTCGGGGTCCTCGGCCGGGTCGCCCTCGGGCTCGGAGGTCTGCTCGGCGTCCTGCGCCGAGTCGTCGGAGTCGTCGGAGGACGCCTGGTCGGAGGACGCCTGGTCGGCGCTGCCGATGATGGCGAGCTCGGCG
>NZ_JBIMEU010000018.1:0-4962 GCF_051262555.1 Aeromicrobium sp. CF4.19
AAGCGGCTCGACGTCGAGGCCGGCATGGCCAAGATGCTGGCCAGCGAGTACGCCAACGAGGTCGTGGAGGACTCCTTCCGCATCCACGGTGGCTACGGGTACTCCAAGGAGTACGAGATCGAGCGCCTCATGCGCGAGGTCAAGTTCATGCTCATCGGCGAGGGCACGTCCGACATCCAGAAGATGATCATCGGCCGCTCGCTGCTCAAGAGCTACGCGTCATGAGCGACCTCGCGGCCCGGATCGCCGCCGCGCGCTCCTTTCTGTTTGTGCCAGGCGACCGACTCAAGTGGCTCGAGAAGGCCTTTGAGTCAGGGGCGGACGCCGTCGTGCTCGACCTCGAGGACGCCATCGCACCCGACGCCAAGGACGCGGCTCGCGCTGCGGTGGGGGAGCGACTGGCCGAACCGCACGAGGCCGCCCTCCTTCTCGTGCGGATCAACGACCCGCGCGGCGGCGTTGGCGCCTCCGACGTTGCCACGTTGGCACCGCAAGGGGTACCGCTGATGGTGCCGAAGGCCGAGGACCCGTCGGTGCTCGTCGAGCTCGCCCGACGCACCGGCGCGCCGGTTATCCCGCTGATCGAGTCGGCGCTCGGCCTGGTCGATCCCGTCACGATTGCCCGGACCGCAGGTGTCGCACGGATCGCGCTCGGTCACCTCGACCTAGCGGCGGACCTCGGCGTCGATCCCGACGCCGACGACGTCCTCGCTGCAGCCCGGAGCTCGCTGCTCGTCGCCTCGATCGCCGCCGGCCTGCCCGCGCCTATCGACGGCGTGAGCACCGAGGTGCGCGACACCGAGCGCGTCACCTCCGACACCCGGGCCGCGCGACGTCGCGGCTACACCGGACGCCTTTGCATCCACCCGGCCCAGGTGCCTATCGTTCACGTCGGCCTCGCGCCGACGGACGACGAGATCGCCTGGGCCGAAGGTGTTGTCGAGGCCGCGTCGTCCGGCCTGGTGGCCGTGCTCGACGGCCGCATGATCGACCGCCCCGTCGTTCTGCGCGCCGAGTCCATCCTTGCCCGCAGGTGCACGAATGCGACGTGAGGACGATATCGATCAGCGCACAGCGCGGACAGTCGCAGCGTTCCTGAATAGACCAGGCGACCAATTCCTCGAGGGGAACCAGCTGCCGTTGATGTGGCAGATGTTCTACTTCCTAGACCGTCCCGCGCAGTCAGCACTCGGGCTTGATGGCCACCCAGCCGGAGCCAATGCAACTCCCGAAGGGTACCGCCGCATGTTTGCTGGAGGGCGCGTTCACGCCGACCGCGGACTCGTCGTCGGTGACCACGCTATTGCCACGACAGCGACGATCTCGGACGAGCAGCGGCAGGGTCGAAGTGGGTCTCTACGATTCGTGTGCCAGCGCACCACTATCGAGGTCGACGGTGACGTCGCTCTTGTTGACGAACGCGACATCGTCTATATCCCGATGCCTGCGGTGACATCGGCATCGGCGGATCAACCAGTCCGTCGCCCCGTTGAACATCAAGAGCCAACGAGGACCGCCAGTGTCAAAGTCAACTCAACCTTGCTGTTTCGGTTCTCAGCGCTCACCTACAACGCTCACCGTATCCACTACGACCGCGACTACACGCGTGAGGTCGAGAACCATCCGGGACTCGTGGTTCACGGGCCCTTGCAGGCTCTCCTGATGGCCGAGCTCGCCACTCTCGTGCAACCGATGATCCGCACCTTCTCATATCGCCTCGTCTCACCTCTGCACGAGAACGATGGACTCAATGTGCGTGCTGCCGCCGGAAAGCCGGGCAGCGCGTGGATTGAGTCCAACGACGAGCGGACCACCGCGACAGCGACATTCATAGGATAAAGGACTGCTGCACCGATCGGTGCCATCGCGGTTGATCGGCCTCGAATAGTCGGTGTTTCGACCTAGAATTGTGCCATGACTTTGAACATTCCGAGCGCTTGGAACGAGCGTATGGGGGCGGTGGTTTGCGGTGTCTAGCATCCGGGGTCGCTACGAATATGACGATGAGGGCCTCACCCCCGGGGCAAGCGGAAACAGGGCGGTTTGCACCAGAACCTCTTCGACGAGAACGGCAATCTCAAGGGTAGTGCCCGTTTTATCCCTGATGATGAGAACGGCGAACAGGGCCGGGTCACGCAAAGCTGAGACCCTCTACATGCCTGGGGAAGGCGGCTTCCCCCACCGTACCGAGGCGCAGCGACAGCGAGGCGAACTCGCGCAGGCAGTTGTCCGAGCATTGTTGGAACTCGCCATTGAGCGCGGCACACCCCACGCCAAGCGTCTTGGATCGAGAAGCTTCGTCCTGCCATCCAGGCACGGGTGCAGGGGCGGCGCGAGCGACGCGCGTTGCGTCGTCGGCGCCGTGCCGCGAAGAAGTCCGAAGTGCTCGAGGCAACGCCTGTCGAGCCCTATTTGGACCTTGCGGCCATCGCCGAGGAGTTCGAAGCGGACATGACCAGCGCGGAAGCGCGGCAAGGTATCTTCTGGCGATGGCGGCACAGCGCTTTGCCGACGAGCAGATGCGCCTCCTTGCAGAGACTGAGATCCGTGCCGGCGATGGACTTCCTGATTTGAAGCAAGCACTGTCGCAATTGCCTCCTGAACAGGTTGCCAGAATGCTCGGCAAATTTGACGCCAACCCGTCACTGTTGACCGGCGACGCTCTCACGGGTCTCGGCACGATGTTCGGCATCGAGCGTGCAGACGGACCGCCGTCGCTCGAGGCGCGGCGCGAGATCTAACAGCTCCAGCTCCCGCGAGTTGCTGGCCTTTGACATCTGGATGGGAACGAGCATTGCGCACGGTCAGATTGAGGGAACCCACTTCGTCCTACATTGAGGGAACGCTTCGGTGTTCAACACCCGAAGAACTGCTGCCGGGGCGGTGGGTGCCACTGGGAGGCGGGACCTTGAAGAGAAGGTGTCGGATGCTGGTGGGTATGGAGCCGAACAAGTCGTGGGCCTACCGGGCCCGTCATCAGGAACCGCTGGTTGAGGTGATGGTCGTGCGCCTAGGCACGCAGAAGCCAGCTCGCACGCTGGTGCGGTTCGTTGATGCTGAGTTCGAGGGCCGCGAGGAGTGGGTGCCTCCGGCACGGATGAAAGTGCCATGGGCCCAGGTCGATGCGTTTCGCGCCCGTGAGGCCCGGTGGGAGACCCTGCGCAGTCTCGGCCCGGCAGAGGAGGCACTGGAGTACGCCGCCGAGCACATCTTCCTTGAGTACATCGCCGAGGAAGTGGCGCGAGGTGGCTACCGCGACGGCACCGCGATTCATGTCGCCGACGTAGGGACCCTCGCTGTCTCGACTGGGATCGAAGTATCTGAGCTGACTGGTCACCCTGCCTCTTTCGTCGAGGATGGTGTTCGCATGGCGCCGTGGCCGATCACTGAGATCGTTGTCCAGGCTGTCGCTCGTCGACATGCGGAGCAGGTGCTGATGTTTGTGGAGGCGGAGGAGCGGCAGGCTCGGCACGAAGCGATCCATGGGCGCTACTCGCGCGGCCATCAGGACTTCTACATCACCCCTGAGGACAGCCGCCAGAGCGATGATGAGTTCGGAAAGCCGACGCGACAACTGCTGCGTTCCTGGTGCGGCGCGGAAGAGACCGAGCGGTTCGATGAGCTGGTTGAACTGCGTCGGGAGATCAAGCGGGTGGGCGACGTGGCCGAACGCGCCATCGAGCTTCTGCGTGCCGCAGGCAGTGGCGACCAAGCCGCTCAACTGAGTCGGGAGCTGGGGACGCCGGTCGAGATGCTCCGCATCGACGATGCCACTGACCGGAGCTGACTCGAGGGAGTGGACCAGCGTGGCTACTCACGGTGATGGTCGCGACCAAGCGCTCATTCCGCGGGGCATGAACGGCGCGATCTCTCGTGCCCCGATCTGCTCCGGCACCCGGTAGGCCAGGTCGACGGGATAGAGCAGCGGGTCGATGCGGTCGGCTTCGTTGTCGGCCCAGTCGGCCCACTCACGGACTGCAGCCCCAGCTGCACTCGGGGTTGGCTGCTGCGCCTGTTCGCGGAGCCGTGCGGCGTAGCGGCGCAGCGACGCGGCCTTTGCTGAGGCGGCCACCTGCTCCTCCAGCCGTCGACGATTGAAGTCTTCGATGAAGGCCACGCGCGCGTCGGCACACGCGGCTTCCCAGGCGCGGTGCTGCTCCTGACGTTTGAGCTCAGTGCGGGCACGCTGCTCGACCACCCGGATGGCTGCATCTTCCAGGTGCGCGAACAAGTGGGGGAGCCGGTCGGCCAGGGTCCACCGTTTCCGATCGGCCCAGGACGCTGCGTGCCGATGGTCCTGCAACTTGATGACGAGTCGGCCCGAAGGGACCCGCTGCACTGTTGAGGGGACACGCTGCCAGGCGTACTTCGTCGCAGCGAGGACCTCACTGACGGGCCTTCGCGACGCTCCAACTCCTCGGTGAGGACGAAGGTGAATGCGACATCGCCGATGCTGATCTGAAAGGTCGACCGTTCCTCATCGGGCAGAGCGAATTGGTGCTCACGGCGAGCGCATTCTGCTGCGATCGCCTGCACGATCAGCAGCGCGCGCCGGCGGGACTCAGTTCTGACTGCGAGCCGATCCCGGTGTTCGTCGCGCAGTGCCCGTACCGCCGGGTGCGAGCCACGCAGATCCTCCGGCACTGGCACTTCGGGCAGTCGTTCTCGAGCGGGTGCAACCTCTTGGCGCGAGACGAGCCGGATCACCAGATCACCTCGGTCGCGTCCGGTGTGGCGCAGCACGTATCCCTCGGGGATCAGGCCGTCGGTGATGGCTCGACTGATCGCTCTGCGATACGCCCCACGCACGTCCGGTGGCGGGTCAGGCACCGTCAGGACGCCGGCGGTCTCCTGCAGTTGCTGCAGCAGTGAGTTCGCCGCGACGGAGCCGGCTACGGCCGGTTCGCTCCGTGCCGAGGTGGTCTGTTCCGCTGACGTGCTCGAGCGGGCTCGTGCGGCCAC
>NZ_JBIMEU010000019.1:0-2908 GCF_051262555.1 Aeromicrobium sp. CF4.19
ACCTCTGTCCACGATCATCTTAAGCATTCCGCGTCAGGGCTTGCACCTGTTGTCCCGTGCTGGGCGCCGCTGCCGAGCAGGTCGCGGCACTGATGCCCGTGACGCGGACTGCGCCGAGCTACGCGCCCTCGGTGTAGCCCTCGCCGGGAACGTCGTGGCACCAGTCGCGGTCACCACAGGTCGTCGCATCGTCCTCGATCCCCGCGGGACCGCACGCCGTCAGGACAGCCGACAGGAGCAGACAGGCGACGGCGACGACGGAAGGGCGGGGGCGATCACTCACGACCGCGGCGAGTCGTCCACGGGTGGGGCGTCGAGTCCGTGCGGCATGGCGGTCGATGCTCACCTCCCTCCGTCATGGGTTCGCGCTCAGGAGAGGACGCTGAGACGGCTGACCCGGATGCGCCCTTGATCGTCCGTCCTGAGTGTGATGGACGAGGACTCGTCACGAACGAAGTCGGCACTGATCTCCGCCGGATCTCCGCTGCCACCATTGTCCTCGAAGGTCAGCACGCCGTCCCTCAGGTCGAGGTCGGTCAGGCCTGGCAAGTACAGGTCGCAGAAGCGTTCGCGATCTCCTCCCACCTGTTCGGGATCGACCAGGTCCCACGCGGTGCCACACCGCTCCGCTCGGGCGGCCTGGGTGAGCTCCTGCAGCACTCGGACGTACTGAAGGACGTCCGAGTCATCGACCACACTCGAGGGCGGCAGACTGGGTACCGACCACTCCGGGTCGGTAGCCCTCGACGGGGTGGACGTCGCGTCGGACGAGTCGTCGTCGCTGCTCGTGCAAGCAGTGGCCACGCTCGCCGCAGTGACCAGGGCTGCGCAGAGCAGCAGAGCCCGCGAGGCCGATGACGTCGTCATCAGGGCCCCCACTCGCGGTCGGGGATGTTGCCGTAGTTCGTCAGGAACTCGTTGCGAGTACGCACGAGGTCATTGATTTCCTCGGTCACCTCGCTGCCCATGCGCTCGGTCAACTGGTTGTTCAGGTGGGTGGTGTCCTCGATTGCCACGTTCGTCAGGTCGACGTTCCCGTCGGAGTCGATGATGCCCAGGTCTTCGTAGTCGGAGGCGATCTCCGGGTCGCGGTCGATCATGGCCTGCAGGAACTGCCCACGAGAAACGGTCTGCACGCTCTCGGACCCGGCCGATTCGGGGTCGAGGTTCGCGTAGAGGTCGTTGTCGATCCGTTCCGGCACGGAGACCTCGGCAGGTTCGATGGATTGCTCCGCGAGCCACAGAGCAGCGTCCACGGCCGGACCGCCGTTGCCCGGCACCGGGATGATGCCCACGAGGCCGAGCGCGGACTTGCGGATCTCAGCGGCCTCCGCGGCAGCGTCCTCGGCACTGGTGAACTCGTTGAACACGACATTGCGCAGCGCGGCAGAGTTGAGCCCGAAGAGTCGACCGTTGTCATCGCCGACCGTCCCGCGCTGGTGCGGACCGTCGGGGTACTCGTGGTCTGGATCGAGTGAGTCAGCGATCCGCTGGCTCTGGTACTGATCGATGAGTGCTGCCATTTGGACAGCGGCACTGTTGGGATCGGGCAGGCCGTCGTCGGTCTGTGCGTGATCGCTGTTGATGAGCGTGAGCATCTTGGTTCGCTGCTTCTCGCCCTCCGTGTCCGTCGCAGTGTCGAACTCATCCAGACGGACGCCGGTGGCCAGGGCGAGCGACCGCATGAGCTCGGGGTTTCGCTCGCCCACCGACGGCGGCGGGGCGCCCTCGTCGAGATCCTGTCCTGTGCCCGGCCCGCTGTCCATGGAGATCAGCTGGTCGTAGATCTCCTGGTTGCCAGCGATGGTGTCGTACAGGCCGTTGTAGGCGGAGTCCGCCAGGGCCTCCTGACCGGCAGGGGGGTCGATCGTCCAGTCGGTGAGCGAGGAGGCAGCCTGCCCCCCATCGTCCCAAGGATGCGTGTAGACGTTGGTGATGAACTCCTCGGAGCTGAAGTCCTCCGGCACGTGGTCCATCTCGTAGCCCGGATCGCCCCCGAGGAGGAAGGTGGTGGCCTCGTGGTTGAGCGAGGTCCGTTCCAGCAGGCTGCCGTAGAGCTCTTCGTGGGGGCCGTTGCTCCAGCCGTAGTCGTTCCCACCGGGGGAGGGGTCGCGGTCGCCGTAGCTGCTGTCGAGGAACTGCGAGGCACTGTTGGCCAGCTCCAGGGAGAGACCGTCACCGGCGGGTAGGTCGCTGTCCGCACGGTCGAGGAATCCGGCAACGTCGGCGAAGCTGGACTGGCGGCCCGTCAGGTCCTCCCGCATGTCCTGCGGCAGGCTCTCCCAGCTCCCGCCGATGTCCTCGTTGGAGGCGACGAGATAGGAGCCGGCCCACTGCGAGCGGAGCTCCTCGGCTTCCTCTTCGGAGAAGATGCTCTCCATGCGCGTGGCCGTGTGCTCACCCCGGGGCGTGCCGGCGCCGGTGGTGTACTCGCGTTCGACGCCGTCGGTCAGGAGGGTCTCGATGTCCTCGCGGTGGTCCCACGTCTGCTGGCCGAAAGCCTGGCTGTACTGCTGGGCATCGGTGGCGCGTCCGTGGGTGCCCAGGTCGACGCCTGTGCGGTTGGCCCAGGGAAGAAGCAGGGCGAGACCGCTCGCGACCTCACCGGAGTTGCCGAACGCAGCCCGGATCTCCTCCGCAGTGGAGTTGCCGTCGATGCCGTCGAGGATGGTCTGGACGTCGACGTCGGCATCCTCGGCATCCACATCGGGCAGGGCGAGGCCAACGATCACCTCTTGGAGCTCTTCGGGGGGCTCCTCGACCTGCATCCACTCCTCGAGCAGGCCGGGGTTCTCTTGCAGGAAGGCCTGGCGTTCGGTCTCGGTCATCTCCTCGACGGAGGGCAGGGTGCCGTTCTCGACAGCTGCCTGGTAGGCCTCGAACTTCTCCTGCGGACTGAGCTGGATGC
>NZ_JBIMEU010000020.1:0-1344 GCF_051262555.1 Aeromicrobium sp. CF4.19
TGAATCGCCCCGGGTCTGGTGGAGGGTCTGAAATCCCGAAAGGATGATGACCATGCCAGCACCGAAGAAGTACCCCGAGGAGCTTCGGGATCGGTCGATCCGTCTGGTTGAGGATCTGCTTGCCGATCCTGAGCTGGAGCTCTCGGTCACGGCGGCCTGCACGAGGGTCGCCGAACAACTGGGGATCAATCGCGACACGTTGCGCGGGTGGGTCAAGCAGGCCCAGATCGACTCCGGCACCAAACCGGGTCTCGCGACGAACGACCGCCGGCGGATCCATGAGTTGGAGAAGGAGAATCGTGAGCTCCGGCGGGCGAACGCGATCTTGAAGACCGCGTCGGCTTTCTTCGCGGCGGAGCTCGACCGCCCATCTCCACGCTCGTGAAGTTCATCGACGAGCACCGCCACGACGTGTTCGAGGGCCAGGTCTTCGGGGTCGAGCCGATCTGCAGAGTGCTCTCCGAGCACGGCTGCCAGATCGCCCCGTCGACCTACTGGGCCGCGGCCAAGCGACCACCGAGCCGCCGGGCGGTTCGCGACGCGGAGATCCTGACCCAGATCCGGCGGGTCCATGAGTCCAACTTCGGCGTCTATGGGGCCCGGAAAGTGTGGCATCAACTCCGCAGGGAGGGCATAGACGTCCCACGCTGCACGATCGAACGTCTCATGCGCGCCCACGGTCTGGCCGGTGCGGTCCGCGGGGCGTCCAAGCGCACCACCCGCGCCGACCCGAAGGCCCCGCGACCAGAGGACCTGGTCGAACGGCACTTCCAGGCGGAGCGATCGAACCAGCTCTGGGTGGTCGACTTCACCTATGTCGCGACCTGGACCGGATTCGTCTATGTCGCGTTCTGCGTCGATGTCTTCAGCCGCCGCATCACCGGCTGGCGGGTCTCCAGGTCGATGAGCACCGACTTGGTCCTGGACGCCCTGGAGATGGGGATCTGGCAGCGATCACGGCAAGGACAGTCGATCCAAGGACTCGTGCACCACTCCGATGCCGGCAGCCAATACACCTCGATCCGTTACTCCGAACGACTCGCCGACGCCGGCGCCAGTCCTTCGATCGGGTCGGTCGGCGACTCCTACGACAACGCGATGGCCGAGTCGATCATCGGCCTGTTCAAGACCGAGGTCATCCGCCGACGAGGACCCTGGAAAGGCCAGGACGACGTCGAGATCGCGACGCTGGAATGGGTCGACTGGTTCAACAACAGGCGCCTCTTCGAAGCCATCGGGAACGTCCCACCGGCCGAGCTCGAAGCCACCTACAACCGCCAGCACGAGCCTGCTGAGACCATCAGCAGGTCAGAACACGCCCTCCACTAAACCCGGGGCGGTTCA
>NZ_JBIMEU010000021.1:0-538 GCF_051262555.1 Aeromicrobium sp. CF4.19
GTGGGATCCGTCCACGGCGACGCCAGACGCGGGCACGGTTGTCCTTTGAGGATCGGGTCCACATCGAGATCGCCTTGCTGCAGGGCCGTTCGATGCGGGCGATCGCGGCGGATCTGGGCCGGGCGCCCTCCACGATCAGTCGCGAGGTCGCTGCTCACGCCGACGCCAAGGGCCGCTATCGGGCCAAGCGGGCGCATGCGGTCGCGTTCGAGACGGCCAGGCGGCCCCAGGCCAGCAAGATCGAGGCCAATCCAGCGCTGCGTGATCGGGTCGTGGCCGGATTGACGGGCAGGCGGCGGTTGTCCCCGGAGCAGGTCGCGGGACGATTGCGCCAAGACTTCCCCGAGGATGCGGAGATGTGGGTGCATCACGAGACGATCTACCGCTGGATCTATCTGCAGCCACGCGGCCAGCTCAAGGCTGAGGTCAGTGCGGCGTTGCGGACCGGACGGGCGATGCGTCGACCGAACAAGCATGCCCACCCCGATGGTCGGGGTCAGATCCCCGACATGGTCTCCATCCACGACCGGCCACCGGT
>NZ_JBIMEU010000022.1:0-418 GCF_051262555.1 Aeromicrobium sp. CF4.19
TCGTAGGTCGGGGGTTCTTCGTCGCTCTCCGCGGCACCTTGGCCTGCGTAGCGTTGGGCGGAGGCGGTGTCGTGGCGGAGCTGGTCGTTGAGCTCCTCGACGCCGTCGTCGAAGGTGTCGACGCTGGTGGCGAACTCCTTGAGCAGGCCGACGGCGTAGTAGCCGGCCTGGGCGAGCTCGCTGGCTGCCAGCTGGACCTGGGCGGGGTTGGTGCGGGTGCCGGCTTCGATGGCGCCCTCGACGTCGCCGGCCACGTGCTGTTCGTCCTCGGCGAGCTCGCTGGCCAGTGCGGCGATGACGTTGGCGTTCTCGTTGGGGTCCTCGGCCGCGGCGCGGATGGTGTCGCCGGTGACGCCGTCGTGCAGGTCGCCATAGTTCTTGAACCAGTTCAGAGCCATCGTCGACATCCCCCTAGAAG
>NZ_JBIMEU010000023.1:0-340 GCF_051262555.1 Aeromicrobium sp. CF4.19
CCCGAGCTCGGGAAGGGTCACCGCGGTGCCGGACCCCTTGCTCTTGGTCTCCAGGTGCGGCTGCTCGCCCTCGGCGTTGCGGACGTTGCCGTCGGAGTCGCGGCCCGACTCGCCGGAGTCGTCGCCTGACTCCTCGGCGGGCGCCTCGGCCTGCACGGCCTGCTCCTCGTCGTCGGCATCGTGCTCGTCGTTGCCGGCCGGCCCGTCGGCCGAGGCCTCGTCGGAACCGTCGGAGTCGTCGACCTCGGCGTCGGTGGTCTCCTCCGGCTCCGCGTCAGCCTGCTCGTCACCGGATCCGGAGGAGCTCTCGTCGGCATCACCGACGAGTGCCAGCACGGCC
>NZ_JBIMEU010000024.1:0-308 GCF_051262555.1 Aeromicrobium sp. CF4.19
GAACGACACCTCGCCGGAGGACAGTGCCTGGTTCGTCGCGGTGGACTGCTGGAGTCGCTTCGCGGTGCGGACGAGGCGGTCACCGGCGGCGCGGTCACCGCCGTAGTCCCGGGCGAGCAGATCGCCCGTGGAGGTGGCGCCGGCCCGCTTGGCCGCGCCGGAGGCGTCGAGCACCCGGGCAGCGGCGGCCTTGTGTGCGGACAGCCGCGACTCGATCCGGGCGATCTCACCGATCGCCGCCCGCACCGTCGGAGCATCGAGACCGTCCCACGCGTCGGACGACATGCCGTCGAGCAGCGCACCGATCT
>NZ_JBIMEU010000025.1:0-217 GCF_051262555.1 Aeromicrobium sp. CF4.19
GCGCGCTTCTCGCGCTGCTCAAGGGTCTCGTTCTCGATCCGGTCGGTTTCCTCGGGGCTGGAGAAGGCGTCGGCCGCGCGGTCGGCGCGTCGGCGCAGGTCCTTGAGGTTGAGGTGCCGGGCGTCGCGCAGGAGGCGCTTCTCCGCCAGCCGGCGTTGATCGTCGGTGACAGCGTCGGGCAGCCGGTCGAGCCCGTCACCGATCACGCGGGCTTGGT